>JANYGI010000094.1 GCA_025362495.1 Byssovorax sp.
ATGAGCACGTCGATGTTTGGTTGGGTCAGGGCAGCTCTTCTCGGTTCCGTCGTTGCGGGCCTCGCCGCCTGCGGCTCCTCGGGTAGCTCGGACGCGACGACCTCTGGCGGCCAGGTCTGCACCCCCGGCAAGCAGGAGGAATGCGCGTGCCCGGGCGGGACGAAGGGCGTGCAAACCTGCGCGGCCGACGGCAAGGGCCTGAACGCCTGCGAGTGCGGCAGCAGCACCAGCAGCGGCGGGGTGGGCGGCGCTGGAGGCACGGCGTCAGCGGGGACCATGGGACCGACGTGCGGTGACGGCGTCCAGGAAGCCGGTGAGTGCGAGCCGACCAGCGAAGGCCACATCTACTGCGCGGCGGACTGCGACTCGATGACGGCCACCAGCAGCGGTACCGGCGGCGCGGGCGGGAGCTGCGCGGGCCACGCGTACTACGCGGGAATGGTGCAAGACGCACAGAAGAAGCTGATCGACGTGCCTTCCGTCTGGGTTTCGGGCGGTCTGACGTCCTTCTTGGCAGGGGACAACATGTGCCAGAACGCGAACCTCGGCGCGGACCACGTGTGTGATTACGAAGAGGTCCTCAAGGCACAGGCAGCCGGCGAGCTCTCCGCCGTTGCCGTCGGTACGACCGCGTGGGTGCAACGCACCACGCCTGCGCTGGTCAATGGTGTGATGTCGGCACCTGGCCCCGGCGGGCGCTGCAACGACTGGAAGTACGGGACCAACCATATTGCCGACGGTGAATATGCAAGTTTCGATCAGGTCGGCGTACCCACGTACTTCCTCGACAACGACACCCAGTTCGAGAACTTGCCGCCGCCCGCAGTATCTCCGCATACGCAGCCCGGGCTTCCGTGCGGTGGCGTGATGCGCAATGTCATGTGCTGCTACACCAAGTGCAACTGACCCGCTGACGCCGGGCCCGCCGGCGTCCAGGGTTCGCCCCGTGCCTCGTTTCCCCACCCGCCTCGCCGCCGTCGTCCTCCTCGCGGGCGCCCTCGCCCCCGGCGGCGAAGCACCTTCTCCCCTCCCGATCCCCTGGCCGCACGGCGCCGCGCCCTCCGCGGCTGAGCTCGATCGTCAGCTCGACGACGCCAGGACCATCGAAGAGCGCGAGCGCTTCGAAGAGTTCCTCGCGGCCAGCGAGATCAACGAGGACAGCGATCACCTCCCGATCACGCAGGAAGACGTCGACGCCGACGTCTATGACAAGAAGCTACTCTTCCAGTTCGGCGACGAGTTCTTCTCGCACGAGTTCACCCACGAAAACGGTTACGGCGACAGCAGCTACACGACGCTGAAGCGCGTGCACACCGGTGTTCGCGGAGGTCTCGATACCTTCTCGTGCGCCGGGTGCCACTCCCTCGGTGGCCCCGACGGCGCCGGATCGCCCACGCAGAACGCCATGATCCAGGGGGACGGCGATCACGCCGACTCGGCCCTCGTGCGCAACGCGCCCGCGATGCTCGGCGTCGGCATGGTCCAGGCGCTCGGCGCCGAGATGAGCCGCGAGCTCCAGTTCCAGCGGCAAACGGCCCTCGATCAGGCCAAGTCCACCGGGCAGCCCGTCTCGGTCGCGCTCGCGACCAAAGGCATCTCGTTCGGCGCCCTCGTCGTGAAGCCGGACGCGTCGATCGACTACTCGTCGCTCGAAGGGGTCGACTTCGATCTCGTGATCAAGCCCTTTGGCCGCAAAGGCACCATCTCGCGCCTCCGCCGCTTCGTCGAGGACGCCGCGCGCCTCCACTTCGGCGAGCAGTCCCACATCCTCGCGCTCGGTTACAAGGACAAGCCCGACGTCCCCCACCTCGGCCCCGGCCCGAGCTGGTTCGATCCCGACAACGACGGGAAGCAGCGCGAGCTCGAGGAAGGTATCCTGACGACGGTCGCGTCCTACCTGGCGATGCTCGAGGTCCCGGTGGTGCTCCCGCCCGCGGATCCCGGCCTCCGCGATCGCTGGGCCAACGGCAGCGCGCTCTTCGACAGCGTCGGCTGCTCGAACTGCCACGTTCGCCAGATACCGCTCCTCTACACCACCTGGCACGAGACCTCGGACACCACCAAGGGCGAGGTGGTGTTGAACCTCTTCGCCGACGGCGACCAGCCCCGCGGCTCGAACCTGATCGAGCTCTTCAGCGATCTGAAGCGGCACGACCTCGGCCCGGGCCTCGCCGATCCCCACGACGAAGAGCACCACCTGCCACGGAGCGTGTTCATCACCCGGCCGCTGTGGGGCCTGGCCGAGACGCCACCGTACCTCCACGACGGCCGGGCCGCGACGATCCCCCTGGCGATCCTGGCCCACGGCGGAGAGGCGCAGCCGGAGCGAGATGCCTTTGCCGCGCTCCCGGCCGACGATCAGGCCGATCTGCACGTGTTCCTGCTCTCGCTGACCCGCGAGCCGAAGGTGAGGGTAGGGCGATGAAGGCGCGGACTCCCTTGCTCGCCGTGGTCGCGCTCGCGCTGGCGTTCGGGGCCTGCAGCGACGAGTCGCTATCGCCGGTCGGGGGCGCGACAGGCGTTGATCGGGGCGGAGGCCAGCTGCTCCACACCATCTCGACGCGCCTGCCGCTCGATCAGCGCGAGGACGCGACCGCCGCCCTCGAACGCGACGCGTTCCGCCGCGAGAGTCGCTTCCTCGACGCCGTGAGCCCAGGGCATCTGTTCCAGTCGACGCGGGTGGACGAGGCCGCGATCGAGGCCGGAGCGTGGACCCACGACGAGCTCTATCAACTCGGCGGCCAGCTCTTCAATTTCACCTTCACCCCGGAGGTGGGCTTCGGCGCCAAGGATCTCCCGGCCTATGGCCGCTTCCAGACCGGCCGTCGCGGCGGCCCGGACGCGCCCCGCTGCGCGACCTGCCACTGGCGCGGCGGCCCCGCGGGCGCCGGCGACGCCGCCGACAATGCCTATCTCCAGGGCGACGGAAACTCGCAGTCGAGCGCCCTCGCGCGCAACCCGATCTCCCTGGCCGGCGCCGGCCTCGTGGAGATCGTGGCCGCCGAGATGAGCGTCGAGCTCGCCGCGGCGCGATCGCTGCTCGCCGCGCAGGCCCGATCAAGCGGCAAGGCCGCGCGGGGCGATCTCGTGGCCAAAGGGATCTCCTTCGGCAAGCTCACGGTGAGGCCCGACGGCAGCGTCGACGCGAGCGAGATCGTGGGTATCGATCCTGACCTCGTGGTGAAGCCCTTTGGCTGGAAGGGCAACGTGGCCACCGTCCGCGCCATGGTGGAAGACGAGCTGCTCCTCCATCATGGGATGGAGTCCGATTTCCTCGTCGCCGAGGGCGATCCCGCGCGCGTGGGGTCGTTTGGCGGCGTCGATCCCGACGGCGATCACGTCACCTCCGAGATCACCGAAGGGCAGGTGACGGCGCTGACGCTCTTCGTGGCCATGCAGGAGGCCCCGGCCGAGCTGACGTCCGACACCTCGGAGCAGACGCTCCTCACCGCCAAGGGGCGAGCCTTGATGAAGACGCTGGGCTGCGCGTCGTGCCATGTGAGCTCACTCCCGCTCTCGACTACCACGTTCACCCTCGCGAGCCGCGGCGGTGGAGCTCGGGTGACGGTCGATCTGGCGCGCGAGGGCGCCGAGCCGCGGATCCTTCCAGACGAGGTGAGCGGCGCCTTCCGGGTCTTCCTCTTCAGCGATCTCAAGCGCCACGACGTGGGCAAGGCTCTCGCCGAAACCAGGCCAGATCGCGGCGCTCCCGCCTCGCAGTTCCTGACCAGGCCCCTCTGGGGTGTGGCGCGGAGTCGCCCGTACCTGCACGACGCGCGCGCCGCGCAGCTCGAAGACGCCATCTTGCTGCACGGCGGCGAGGCGCAGAAGGCCCGCGACGCCTATGCCGCGCTCCCCGACATCGATCGAGGCGCGGTCCGCCTGATGTTGACGACGTTGACGAGGTCGCCGCGGATGGTGACGCAGTGAGCCCCAGCAGGCCTCGACGAGGTCCGCTCGCGGCCTCTGTCGTGCTGTCGTCTCTCGTGCTCCTCGCCTGCGACGATCTGCAGCCGCTCTCTCGCCCCGCGCCGAGCCCTTCGAAGACGTGTGCTCCCTGGACCGCCGCGGACGCGAGCGGGGTTTGCCAGCCGCGCCCCTGGTTGCTGGCCGGGGCCGCAGAGGGCACTGGGCCGTCGGGCGCAAGGGCGGTGAGCGTGGCACTCGACGGCCGCGGTCGAGCGCTGCTCGGCTGGCAAGTCGACGCCCCAGGGCTCTCGGGGATTGCCGTCGCCGAGGAGACGTCCCCCGGCGTGCTCGCGCTGCGTTCGCCGACGATCGACGTGGCGACCGATCCGATCACCGCCAGCGCCGGACAGACCCAGGTCGCCGCGGGAGCCACGGGCGAAGCGGTGGTGACGTGGTCCGAGGGCGGCGAGGGCGACACCAGCTTCATCTTCGCGAGCGAGCGCGACGCTGCTGGCCACTGGACCGATCCCCACTCGAACACCGACGCGCTCTCGTTCCAGCCGAAGGGATATCAACCGTTCGTGCTCCAGAGCCCGCGCGGCGAGTGGATCCTGGCCTGGAATCAGTGGTACGACGTCCACTTCGGCGTCGCGGTCGCGCAGCGCGGGCCCGGTGTCGTCGCCTGGACGCGGCCGAACCAGGGCGACGACGTGCTCTCGGTGCCAATCTTCTACTCCAACGCTCCCCGGGTCGCGCTGGACTCGCGGGGCGCGGGCCTCATCGTGTGGTTCCAGTCCACCGGCGGCCCGCTGATGGTCTATGCGAGCGAGCGCGCCACGGCCGAAGGCTCGTTTTCCAGGCCCGCGAAGGAAGATACCCTCTCTGCCGCCGGGGCGCCGGTGGACAGCCACCCGATCGCCAACCCGCGCCCCGCGCTCTCGGAGACGGGCGAGGCCGCCGTCACCTGGACGCAGGAGGACGGTAAAGGCGCCATCGCCGTCTTCCTGGCCACGCGCGATCGTCAAGGCATCTGGACGCGCCCGGCCAGCCTCGACGACAGCTTCTCTCCCGCCGTGGGCACCGCGCGCTGCGCCCAGCTCGCCTTCGGCCCCGCGGGCGAGCTGACCGTGATCTGGTATCAGGATCTCGGCGAAGGAGACGCGGTGTTCGCCGCCCGTCGCGACGCCGCGGGCCGCTGGCTCGAGGACGGCAAGCACCCGACGCGCCTCTCGGCCATCGACGCGATCGCCTACGCCCCCGCGCTCGCCGTCGGCCCGGGAGGAGGCGTGATCGCCGTGTTCACCGAGGAGGCCAAAGGCCAGGCCTGGATCGCGGCGCGCCGCGCCGGAGGCGACCTGCCCTGGGGCGACGAAGAGCGGCTGTCGCCGCCCGGCGAGGCCGTCAGCGATCCTGCGGTCGCCCTCGGGCCAGGCGATCGCGCCGTCGTGGCCTGGGCGCAAGGGCCTTTCGGCAAAGCCCGCATCGCGACCGCACGCGTCGAGTGAGCCCCGCTCCGGGAGAGCGTGTCAGTGACCGATCCCCTGGATTTCGGCGAGGTCGGCGAGCTTCGTCGGAACGCGGGCGGCGCCGGTCATCGCGGTTCTTCGCGCCGCGGGGCGCCGGCGACAGGCGCGGCTCCAGGCCGCGCCGGCCTTCGTTCCGCGCGCGGATCGAGCGCCGCCGCCAGCGTGACGTCGCACGAGAGCACGCCCTTGGTCCCCGCGAGGCGGCCGGCGAACGCGGCGATCACCTCTGCCGTGCCGCGGACGACCAGCGCTTCGAGCGTGCGATCGGCGTCGATCGGCGTGCGCAGGCTGGAGACGACGAGCGCGGCGTGCTCGCCCTCGGCGTCGGCGAGGCGCGTCACCAGCTCGCGCGCGCGCGTGCTGTACACGAGCGTCACCGTCGCGAGGACGACGACGCCGGCTTCGCCCGCCTCGCGGGTGAGATCGGCGCGGATCAGATCGCGAAGAGCCTCGGATCGGTTCTCGTAGCCGCGCGCGGCGATGCGCCGGTCGAACTCGGCCAGGAGGGCCCGATCCATGGCGACGCCGAAGCGGACGAGATCGCTCATCAGGGCGCGAGGCTAGCAGAAAGGCGCGGGGAATGGCCAAGCCGCCGCGCGCTCGGGCTCAGGTCTTCCGTCGCTCGAGGTGGCGTCGCGCCGCCTCCTTCACCGCGCCGGTGATGTTCTTGCTCTTGGCGATCTGCTTGAGATCGTACTCGCGCAGCATGGGGACGATGCGCTGCGAGATCATGATCGGCGTCTTGCCGTTCTCCACCAGGTTCTTCTTCACGGTGTAGCTCTTCGACCACGCCGGCAGGGTGCCGATGATGCGGAGCACGTCCTCCGAGACGTTGCGGTTCCTGCTGATCAGCGCGGCCTCGTTCTCCTGCATCATCGGGCTGCGGACGACGGCGGCGGCGACGAGGCGGTTGGTGTCGCGCACGAGCAGCATGCGCTCCTCCTTCGATCCGAGCATCGCGCGGCGGATCTTCTGTGACACCGTCATGTTGGCGATGCGCTGGTAGAGCGGGAGGAACTTGTCCTTCACGACCTCGACGCCCTCGTCGGTCTCGACGTGGGTGTCCTCTTCCTCGGCGCTCTCTTTCTGGAGCTGATCGGCGAGCTCGCTCGTCTCCTGGAACAGCAGATCGTCCGGCGAGAGCTCGGGCGTCGCCATGGGGATGAGCTCGTCCTGGATCGCGAGCGCGGCCTCCTTGAAGGCGGCGATGCCGCTCAGCGTGATGCCGTTGCGGACCGCGAGATCGATCAGGCGGTCGGCCGTCGACATGCGGGTGCGCTTGTTGAGGTAGAGCAGCTCGATGATGTGCGGGTGCTTGAGCAGCCGATCCTCGTTGACGGCGACGAGCTCCGTCACCTCTTCCGAGCCGTTTCGCGCGAGCGTCTCGACGGTCTCGGGCGCGGTGCGCGCCATGCTGAGGAGCCGATCGAGGACGTCGATCCGCGTGGCGTAGGTCCGGGCGAGGACGTCGATCGCGGCGGCGGGGAGATCGCTCCCGAGGGCGCCGGCGAGGAGCGCCTCGGGCAGCGCGGCGAGGGTCTTCTCGGCGGCCTCCTTGACGGTGGGACGCTCGCTCGCGGCGAGCACGACGAGCAGCGCGACCATCTCGCCGGGCTTGATCCCGGGCGCGACGCCCTTCGCCGCCATCTCCTGCAGCTTGAGCGGAGCGGCGGCCGCGGCCATTTTCTGCGCAGGGCCGGAAAGCGAAGGGAGCTCGATCGGCTCGATCATCGGTCTGCCTTTCCGCCGCGTTGGTCATTGCTGCGACGAACGCTCGGGATTATCTTCCCGCCGCCGTGGGCTCTCGCAGAGCTCGCGGGGGCGACGTGGGTACGACGATCGGAGCGCCGACCGCCAGCGCGGGGAGCCGAGAAGGAACGCGATATGGGCATCATGGATTTCGTCAAGGGTGGCGTCCGCGAGATGATGATCGCGCGGCCCGACAACGTAAAGCACCTCGTTGTCTACAAGCACCCGGATCAGAACATCCCGATGTACTCGCAGCTCACCGTCGACAGCGACGAGTGCGCGCTGTTCTTCAAGGACGGCCAGTACAAGGGCTATCTGCCCGCCGGCCGCCACACGCTGCAGTCGCAGAACATCCCGTTCCTGAACAACCTCATCACGTCGTTCACCGGCGGGAACGTCTTCATCGCCGAGATCTTCTTCGTGAAGATGCAGCCGATCCGGGGCATCACCTTCGGCGGCCCGCTCGAGTCGATGGAAGACCCGATCCTCTTCGAGTTCGTCACCCCGCGCATCTTCGGCGAGTTCGCCATGGTGGTGACGGATCCGGTCCGCTTCGTCATCGGCTACTTCGGCCAGGCCGCCGGGAGCATGGATAACGACCAGACGCTCAAGTGGATCAAAGACAAGTTCTTCATGAGCGTGAAGACGGTGATCGGGCAGGTCTGCGTGCAGCAGCAGAAGAGCCTGCTCAACCTCGGCGGCATGACGGGCGACATCGCGACGGCGATCATCGCCCGCGCGCCCAGCCTGGAAGAGATCGGCGTCAAGATCACCGACGTCAACCTCGGCAACATCAGCTTCAACGCCGACGACACGACGCTCCTCCGCGAGGCCAACAAGGAGCGCGGGGCGGCTCGTCGCGGGGTGAGCATCGCCTCGGACACGGCGCGGGCCGAGCAGTTCAAGCTCGATCAGAAATTTCAGCAGGACGCGCGCTACGTGCAGCAGCTCGCCGGCAACTGGAACAACTACGCGGCTGGCTCGGCCGTGATGGGCGCGGGCGAGGGCATGGCGAAGGGCGGCGCGAACACGGGTGTGGCCGGCCTCGGTGCGCAGATGGCCGTCGGGATGGGCATGGGCAACATGATGGCGGGCGCGCAGCAGCCGCAGGGCGCGCCGCCCCAGTTCGTGCCGCAGCATCAGCAGGCGCCCGGTGGCTACCCGCCGGCCCCCGCCGGAGGTGGCGGATACCCGAGCGCGCCCACCGCCGCCGGCGGGAAGGTGAGCTGCCCGAAGTGCAGCGCCGCCGTCCCGATGGGGAAATTCTGCGCCGAGTGCGGCACTCCGCTCGCCGCCGTCGCGGCGAAGAAGTTCTGCAGCGGCTGCGGCAGCGAGACGGGCACCGCGAAGTTCTGCGCGAACTGCGGCACCCCGGCTCCCGGTGCGTGACGGCTCGGCCGAGCCCTGACCGCGGGGCTCGTCGAACAGGTCGGGTACGTGGCTCCCTCGCACGGAGCCGCGTTACCCGGCCTTTTTTATGGGATTTTCGATCAAACGTGGCCGAGGGCACGAACGCGCGCCGCGCCGTCGCGGGCTCACGGCGTCTCGGTATGTTCGGCCGAGAAAGGGTGTCCACGCCGGTCCACGTTGTGGACTTGAATCCGTGGGTTCGCTGGCCGGGATGAGTTCGGGTAGACTCGCCCTGTGCCGTCGACCATGCGAATGGATCCGGGGATCGAAGCGACGCCGCCGAGCGCCGACGAAGCGAAGCCGGGCGACGACACCGTCACCCGCGGCGCGCCCCCCGCCGCGCGCCGCGTGCCTGCCGCGTCGCCGAGCCAGCGCGCCCGCGGGGCCGTGAAGGCGCCGCGCGCCAAGCGTTGCCCCGCGTGCGAGCAGATGTTCTCCGGGGAGGCGCGTTTTTGCCCCTTCGACGGCGACACGCTGATCGAGACGGCCGACTACAACCCATCGGCTGATCCGTTGATCGGGCAGACGATCGACGGCCGCTACGAGGTCGTCGACGTCATCGGCGAGGGCGGCATGGGCACCGTGTACGAGGTGCGGCACGTGACGCTGGGGCGGCGCTTCGCGCTCAAGGTGCTGCGCCGGGACATCGCCGACGCCGAGCACACCGCGCGTTTTCTCCAGGAAGCGAAGGCCGCCGCGGCGATCGGGCACCCCAACATCGTGGCCGTGAGCGACTTCGGCGAGGTCCGCCTTGGCGGCCCCGACAGCGCCGCGGTGCCCTACTTCGTCATGGAATTCCTGACGGGGATCTCGCTCGCGGCGCTGCTCCGCGCCGAGAAGACGCTGTCGCCGCAGCGGGCCGCGGGCATCCTCCTGCAGTGCGCGTCGGGCCTCGCCGCGGCGCACGCGGCCGGCGTGATTCATCGGGATCTGAAGCCCGACAACGTGTTCCTGACGCCGACGGCCGAGAAGGAGTTCGTGAAGCTCCTCGACTTCGGCGTGGCGAAGATGGTGGGGCAGGGGCGGCTCACGCGCGCCGGGATGGTGTTCGGAACGCCGCACTACATGAGCCCCGAGCAGGCGGCCGGGCAGAGCGTCGATCATCGCGCCGACGTCTACGCGCTCGGGGTGATCCTGTACGAGTGCTTCGCGGGGCACGTGCCCTTCGAGGCCGACACGTACATGGGGGTGCTCACGAAGCACATGTTCGCGACCCCGGAGCCGCTCAGCCAGGTCGCGCCCGACGCGTCGATGCTCGGCGCGCTCGAGCCGATCGCCATGCGCTGCCTCGCGAAGAGCCCCGCCGATCGCTACGCCAGCATGGTCGAGGTCGCCGCGGCGATCGAGCAAGCGATGGGCGAGGCCGGGGCAAAGGGCGCGGGGCGCGTGGCGTCGATCGCGGCGGCGACGGTCAGCGCGTCGAGCAGGCCGCGCGAGGTGGAGTCGTTCGGCGAAATGGATCCGGCCGTGACGCCGGTGAAGCCGGTGATCGGGGCGCGCGGGATTGGCATCGGGGCGCTGATGGTCGCCGTGGCCGGCGTCGTCGGCTGGATCGAGCTGGGCGGGCCGGCGTCGGGGGCCGTCGTCGAGGGGAGGCCGACGGCCGTGGTGGCCTCGACGGTCCCGATCGACGCCGAGACCGCGGCACCGCGCGTGGCGATCGTCCCCCCGGCCGAGCTCGCCTCCGCGACGCCGACGCGGCCCATCGCGGCGTCGGGGCCGGCGACGGCCGGGGCCGCCGTGCCCGCCCCGAGCGGCGCCGCGAAGAAGGCCGATCCGACGAGCCGCCCCGTCGTCACGCCGCCGCGTCACTCCAAGTCGCCCGGTGGGGGCGAGGTCGTCGACCCGTGGGGCCGCTGATTTCGCCGGTCGAGCCCGCGAAGCTGCAACCTGCTTGACCCTCCGGCCGACGATCGCCATTCTGCGCGCCTCGCAGCGGCGCGGGTAGACCCAAGGTGGCCAAACAACAACTCCTCCTTGTAGACGCCGACTCGCGCAGCGTCCGTGTGCTCGAAGTCAGCCTGAAGAAGGCCGGCTACAGCGTCACCACGGCGAAAGACGGCCTCGACGCGCTCCAGAAGATCGAGCTGTCGATGCCCGATCTGATCCTGAGCGACACCCGCCTCCCGAAGATGGACGGCTACGCGCTCGTGCGTCGGCTGAAGGAGCACCCGGACTGGGGCCTGATCCCGGTGGTGTTTCTCACGAGCCAGAAGTCGATCGAGGACAAGATCCGCGGCCTCGAGCTCGGGGTCGAGGACTACCTCACCAAGCCAATCTTCGTCCGCGAGCTGATCGCGCGGGTGAACCTCCTGCTCGCGCGACGCACGCGGGAAGGCATCGCCACGCGCGCGCACCCGACTACGGGACGCACCCGCTTCAGCGGATCGATCGCCGACATGAACGTGGTGGACTTGCTCCAGACGTTCGAGGTCAGCCGCAAGAGCGGCATCGTCCACCTGACCAACGGCGAGAGCGCGGCCGACATTTTCTTCCGCGACGGCAAGGTCGTCGACGCGGCGCTCGGCCGCCTCTGCGGCGAAGAGGCCGTGTACCGCGCGCTGATCTGGAACGACGGCGAGTTCGAGGTCGAGTTCACCAAGGTCGAGAACCCCGACGCGATCGAGTCGTCGACGCAGGGCCTCCTGATGGAAGGCATGCGCCGCGTTGACGAGTGGGGACGACTGCTCGAAGCGTTGCCGCCGTTGACGACGGTGTTCGAAGTCGACAGCGCCGAGCTGCTCGAGCGCCTCAACGAGATCCCCGACGAGCTCAACGCGATCTTGCGGCTCTTCGACGGGAAGCGGAACCTGATGTCGGTGGTCGACGCGTCCCCGTTCGAGGACCTGTCGACGCTCTCCACGATCTCCAAGCTCTACTTCGAGGGGCTGCTCGTGCCGAGCGCGGGCGAGGGCGCCGACGACGTCGTCCCGAGCATCGACGGCGAGCATCGGGCCGAGCCGGTGTCCGCGCCGACCGGCGCCGGCGCGCTCGTGCACGCCGACGATCTCCACGAAGAGTCGGTCGTCCCGGAGCGATCGGATCCTTCGCCCGACTCGCTCCGCGTCGGCGCGAGCGTGCCTCCGCAGGGCGTGGCGTCGGACGAGGTCATCGTCCCGGCGCGGCCGAGCGTCGGCCCCCCTTCGCCGCTGAACGAGCCCGCGATCGTCGAGCTCACGCCGCTCCCGTCGCCGATGCGCGAGCACGAGGTGCTCCCCGCCGACGTGGGGGTGATCATCGATCCAACCGACGTGCTGCCGCCGCGACCTTCGGTGCCGCACCCCGAGCCGACGCCGGAGCGCGCCGAGCTGGCGGGTGCCGCGCCGGCCACGATGCGCGCGGCCGAGACGCGCGCGCCCGCTGCAGCGGACGAGCTCGATCCCGACGAGCCCACCGACGAAGCCGAGAGCGAGCCCGGCGACGAGGACGCGGTCGAAGCCGAGGCGCCGCCGCCGGAGCGCCCGCGATCGACCCGCGCGCGCGATCTCGACGACGAGGCCGACGCCGAGCCGGTCACTCCCGCGAAGAAGCTTCCCTGGCTGGTGATCGCGGCGGCCGTCGTCGTCGTTGCCGGCGTCGGCTACTGGCTGACCAGGCCCGGCGCTCCCGCGCCCACACCCGTGAGGCCGTCGACCACCACGGAGGCGACAACGACCTCGGCGCGACCGCCGGCTCCGGCGGCTCCCCCGGCGCCGCCCGTCGATGTGGTGATGCCGCCGTCGACCTCGGTCACGCCGCCGGCGAGCGCCGTCGTCGCGCCGCCCGCGCTCTCGGGGACGCTTCACCTGGCGGATCCCGATCACACCGCGCACCCGGTGAGCTCGGCGTCGTCGCCGGCCGACGACTCGGGCCCGCTCCAGACGCGGATCATGAGGGCGCTCGAGGCCCACCAGACGACGAGGGCCGTGAACCTCGCGGTGCAGCTCACGCAGCAATCGCCGGGCAGCGCGACGTCGTGGCACCTTCGCGGCGCCGCCGAGCAGGCCTCGGGCGGCAGCGGCAAGGGATCGTTCCGCAAGTGCGCCGAGCTCGCGGCCGTCGACTCGCCCATCGGCGCCGAGTGCCGCGCCCTCGCCGGCATGAACTGACAGAGTGGCCGTTTTTCGCGGCGGGCGGGGCATGGACCCTCCGTTCCGCCGCTGGTTGACGGCCGGATTTTGCAGTGCTAGACGCCGGATAGTCCCAGCATCCGCGGTCGAGTGGGAGCGAATGTGCGCTTCCCGATTGCGGCGGGGTTCTCCCCACGAGCCGGCCTTTTTCTGGGCCGGCGCGGGCCGACGGCGACTACGAGGGCGCGCCGGGCGAATGAGCCGAGCGCGCCGAAGGACGAAGACAAGATGACGTTCACGGATGCAGCGGCCGAGGTGCTTCGCCTCGTCGGAAAACCGCTTCACTACAAAGAGATCACCGACATCGCGATCGAGAAGAACCTCCTGAGTCACGTGGGCAAGAGCCCCGAGGTGACGATGGGCGCGCGGCTCGCCGCCACCCTCAAGAAGGACTCTTCGGAGAACCCGCTGGTGCGCGTGAAGCCCGGTGTCTTCGCGCTCCGCGAGTGGGACGAGAAGACGATCAAGTCGGGCCTCGAGCCGAAGAAGGCCG
This sequence comes from Byssovorax sp., assembly GCA_025362495.1. Lineage (GTDB taxonomy): Bacteria > Myxococcota_A > Polyangia > Polyangiales > Polyangiaceae > JANYGI01. The sequence continues at coordinate 13,197 of JANYGI010000094.1, forward strand.
GCAAGAAGGGCCCGTCGCGCAGCGAGGCGCCGCCCCCGAAGGAGCACGCCGCGAAGGACGACGACGACGAGGTGCTGATCGCCGGCGAAGAGCCGGAGGACGACGCCGCTCGCGCCGACGACGAGGCGATGGACGACGGCTTCGAGGCGCCGAGCCACGACGACGACGTGGTCGCGCCGGTCGCGGCGGCGCCCGCGGCCCCGCCGTCGCGCGCGGCGGCTCCTCGCATCGCGCAGGACGACGGCCCGCCCGGCCCCGACGAGGCGATGCGCAACGAGGCCGCCGCCGGCGCGGCCGAGATGTTCGACGAAGAAGAAGACGACGATCAGCCGATCCTTGGCGGCGACGATCGCGCCGCTGCGGCGGGCGCCGGTGAGGTCGGAGCCGACGGCCGCCGCCGCCGCCGCCGCCGCCGCCGTGGTCGCAGCAACGGCGAGGCCGTCCCCGCAGGTCCGGGCGCGAGCGCCGGAGCGGTCACCGGCGGTGGCAGCGGCGGTCTCCCGTCGTACACCGCGACGCCGGTCTCGTTCGAGCCGCGCCGCGAGCGCAACAACGATCGCGGCGCCGACCGCGAGCGCAACGGCGAGCGCGCCCCGGAGCGCACGGCCGACCGTGGCGACGATGCGCGCCGCGACGGCGGCGAGAGCCCGCACCGCGGCCCGCAGGTCATCGAGCTCACGGGCGGCGACGGACACGCTCTCGACGATCTCGCCGGGCGCGAGCTGTCCGACGCGATCGCCGTCATCCTCTCGACGTTCGATCGCAACGCCGGCGCGGTCTCGCTCCGGCAGATCGCCGAGACGGCGCAGCGTCGCGGCCGCCTCTCGGGCGACGCGCAGCTCGTGCAGTCGCAGATCGCCGCGGCCGTCCGCGCCGACAACGCGCGCCGCATCGCCTCGGGCTCGCGCCCCCGCTTCCGCCTCGCCGGTGGCCGCGTCGCGCTCACCGACTGGCTGCTCTCGGGCGACCTCGCCCGCCTCGAGCAGGAGGCCCTCGCCGCCGTCGAGCGCTACCGCGACGCGGCCCGCCGCGCCTTCGCCCGCAAGCTCGGCGAGCTGCCCGGCCACGCGTTCGTCGAGATCTGCGTGCTCGCGCTCGAGAAGATCGGCATCGGTCAGCTCCGCGCGGTTCGCCGCCCCGGCGCTGCCGGCGGCGAGACGCACCTCTCGGGCATCCTCCGCGCTGCGGGGGACGAGGTCCGCGTGGCCATCGTCATCCGCCGCGATGGCCGCGAGGTCGGCCGCGAGCGCGTGACCGAGCTCCGAGGCTCGCTCCACCACTACGGTCCGGCCACGATCGGCTGGATCTTCACCGCCGGGCAGATGCTCTCCGGCGCTCGTGAAGAAGCGGCGATGCCGGGCACCCCGCCGATCGCGCTCCACGACGGCCTCGCCGTCGCGCGCCTCTGCGAGGACAACGACGTCGCCGTGATCCGCGCTCGGCTCCCGATCGCCATCCCGGACGTCGATCTCCTCGAAGCCCTTCGCGCTTCCTGATCCCCGCTCCACCTCGCAGCTCGGCGAGCGCTGCCGGCCCATGGTCCGGCGCTCGTCGAGCGCGCCCCCTCCAAACGATTGGTCGGTCGAACAATGACCGGGGCTGATCCCTCGCTCGGCGCGGGATCACGTCACGTTCGCCGGTCGGCGCCTCGGTGAGGCGTGAGCCCCCGCACGCGTCGGATCAGCGCTGGCGGAGGCGCGGATCGAGCACGAGGTCGACGATGTCGAGCGTCAACGTCGCCACGACCACGGCCCCCGCCGAGAACAGCACCGTGCCGAAGATGACCGGGCCGTCACGGTTCAGCACCGCGTCGATCGCGAGCTGACCCACGCCTGGCCAGCGGAAAATCCGCTCCGTCACGACGGCGCCGCTCACCATCGTCCCGAGGTCGAGCGCGGCCAGCGTCGTCAGCGGCCCGAGCGCGTTGCGGAGAGCGTGGACGACGAGCACGCGCGCGGCCGACGCGCCCCGTGCCCGCGCCGCGCGCGCGAAGTCCTGACCGAGCGCCGAGGCCACCTCCTCGCGCGTCAGGCGAGCGTAGAGCGCGCTCCCGAAGAGGCCGAGCGTCAGCGCGGGCAGCGCCAGCGAGCGCAGGTGATCCACGCCCGTCGCGCCGTACCCGTCGAAGGGCAACAGGCCGAGCTTGTAGGCGAAAATGTACTGCAAAAGCAGGCCGATCAGGAACGTCGGGGCGCTCGCGCCGAGCAGCGACGCGCTCATCGCGGCGTCGTCCCAGGCCGTCCCGCGCTTCGCGGCGGCGCTGACGCCGAGCGACACCCCGAGCGCGAGCTGGAGGATCAGCGCCGCGAACGCCAGCTCGATCGATCGCGGGATCCGGGCGACGAGCAGATCGACCACCGCCTTGCGGTAGTAAAAGCTGTAGCCGAGATCGAGGTGCAGCCCGGCCCCGAGCGCCGCGCAGCTCCGGTGATCCCGGTCCTTCGCGGACGGGGGTGGTCCGCGGTGGACCAGGTGCGCCCAGTACTTCACGAACCGCACCGACACCGATCGATCGAGCCCGTAGATCGCCCGCGCGCGCGTCACGTCGGCCGCGGAGGCCTGGGGGCCGAGCAGAATGCGCGCCGGATCGCCCGGCAGCACCTCGACGACCAGGAACGAGAGCGACGTCACGCCGAGCACGAGCACGATGGCCCAGGCGAAGCGCCGCGCGAGGAAGCGGAGCGTCGGCTTCATCGGTGCGCCATCGGGTGCGCGAGGGCCTCGCGCGCGGCGATCGGCGCCGGCCGGCGATCGAGCCACACGTCGTTGAAGCGCGCCTGGACCACCGCGTGCTGCACGTACCCGTGCAGGCACGGCTGCCAGATCTCGAAGCGCCGATTGCCGAAGGTGGGGATCCACGGCGCCTCGTCGCGGACGATGGCCTCGGCGCGCTCGTAGCCCGCCTTGCGACGCTCGGGATCCGCCTCGCCGTGAGCCTTCGCGAGCACGGCGTCGAGCTCGCCGTTCGAGAAGAACGCCACGTTCTCCGACCCCTCGTCCTGGATGGCCGACGTCGCGAGGATCGGCTCGAAGAAGTTCGACGGATCGGGGAAATCGGCGTTCCAGCCGGCCTTTCCCATCACCGCGCCGTGTCGCCGCGTCGTCTCGGCCTGGAACGTCGCGTACGTCACGAGGTGGAGCCGCAGCCGGATCCCGATCCGCGCGAGCTGCTGCTGCCAGATCTCGCCGGTCTGCTGATCCCAGGTGTCGGGCACGGCGATGAAGTCGATCGGTGTCGGGTAGCCGCCCTGGCCCGTGGCCTCGTCGAACGCGTAGCCGGCCAGCGTCATCGCCGCGAGCGCGGCCGCGCGATCGTGGCGGCGCATCGGCGCGCGCGCGGCGTCGTCGGTGGCCCCCGGCACACGGATCGAAGGGGGAACGATGCGATCGGCGGCGACGACGTCGGGGCGGATCTTCTCGAGCACCGAGGGATCGAGCGCGAACGCGACGGCCCGGCGCAGCGCGCGGTTGTCGAAGGGCGGCACCTCCGTGTTGAGGAACACGCCGTTCGTCCCCTGCGTCGTCGTCCACCGATGCCGCCCGGCCCACGACGGCGTCGCGCGGTAGATGGCGCCGTCCGACGCCGTGAGATCGTGCGCGTAGTCGAGCTCGCCCCGTTCGAATTTGTAACGCTGGCTGGTGGAGGGGACGCTCACCTGCCACTCGACGCCGTCGAGGTACGGGCGCCCCGCCTGGTGATACGCCGCGTGGCGCACGAGCGAGAGGGCGTGATCCGGATCCCACGCGGCGACGCGAAATGGCCCCGCGCCGCAGGGCAGGGCGCTGCTCCGCGAGTCCGCCGAAGGGCCGGCCGACGCGCACACCGGCGCCGCGAAGGCCATCGTCAGCTTGGCGAGGAACGTCGCGTCGGGGGCGTCGAGATCGATGGCGAGGCGCAGCTCGCCGAGCACGCGCAGCCCCTCGATCGACTCGGCCTTGCCGTCGTGAAAGGCCTGCGCCCCGCGGATCCCCGTGTAGAGGCTCGCGCCGGGGCTCGGCGTCTTCGGGTGGAGCAGCCGCTCGATCGATCGCTTCACGTCGCGCGCCTGGAGCTCGGTCCCGTCGTGGAAGCGCAGGCCGGGGCGGAGCTCGAAGGTGTACGACGCGCCGTCCGCCGCGGGGATCACCTCGCGCGCGAGATCGGGGACGATGTTGCCCATCGTGTCCCACGTGACCAGGCGAGCGAACATCAGCTCGCTCATCGAGCGCCACGCCTCCTCGTAGGCGAGCGCCGGATCGAGGCTGCGCACGTTGACCAGCGTCGCCACGTGGAGCACCCCCCCGCGCTGCGGCGCCCCGTCTTCACCGGTCATCCCCGCGAGCAGCGGCGGACGGACGCCGTTGGGGATCGCCGCCGAGAGCAGCAGCATCGCCGCGCCCGCGAGGAGCAGATCGACCGGCAGCCGCGACGCGGGCGGGACCCCGTGGGCGCGCGGATCGAGCGCGTTGCGCAGCCCTTCGCCGACGCGGTTCCACCCGAGCACGGCGAGGAGGATCGCGAACCCGGGGATGGCGACGAGCGCGAGGCGCGTCCCCAGGTAGCCCTCGCCCTCGTGCAGCATCCGCCCCCACGTCGCGCGCGGCGGCTGGATCCCGACGGTGAGGTAGCTCAGCACCGCCTCGGCCAGGATCATCTGCGCGACCTGCGTGCCGGCGATCGCCACCAGCGTCCCGCTCAGGTTCGGCAGCACGTGGCGGAGGACGATCCGCGGCGTCGGCGCCCCGAGCGCGCGCGCCGCCGTCACGAAGTCGAGCGCGCGGATCTGCAACGTCTGCCCGCGCACCAGGCGCGCCGTCCCGGTCCAGCCGGTGAGGCCGAGGATCAGCAAGATCGTCCCGACGTCGGCCCGCCCGACCGCGACGCCGATCGCCGTGATGAAGAGCAGGAAGGGCAGCGCCAGCAGCACGTCGACGAAGCGCATCAGGAGGCCGTCGATCGCCCGGAGGCGCGTGCCCGCCGTCATCCCCGCGGCCACGCCGACGAGCGCGCCCACCGCCGACGTCACCGCCGTGGCCAGGACCGCGATCGCGAGCGACACGCGGGCGCCCTGCGCGAGGCGCGAGACCAGATCGCGAAAGAGCGGATCCGTCCCGAGCCAGTGGGTCGCCGAGGGACCGGGCGGCGCGCCGAAGCGATCACGCGCGACGCTGAAATCGCTGAGATCAGGATCCCACCCCGAGAGCGTCGGCCCCACCGCGGCGAAGATCGCGAGCGCGGCGACGATGCCGATCCCCACGCGCGCCCGCGGATCACGGAGCATGCGGCGCGCGACGCCCACCTCCATCAGCGCTTGCCTTCCAGGAACTCGACGAGCAGCGCGAGGAGCTCGCGGGGCTTTTCCTGGTGGGGCGAGTGGCCCGTGTCCATGATCTCCAGCTTGGCGTGCGGCAGCTCGCGGGCGAGGCGATTGGCGCTGGCGGCCGGGTAGAGCACGTCGTCGCGGCCCCAGATCACCAGCGTTTCGGCGGTGATCCGGCTGATGCGCGCGACGACCGGTCGCGTGTCGAGGACGGCGCGCATCACCGCGTAGGCGCTTTCGCGGGACGACGGGCTGTTGAAACAATCGAAGTGCCAGTCGATGCGCTCGAGCGGAACGTCGGCGCCGGGGCGCAGCAGCTCCTCGCGAAAATAACTTCGAAAGAGCGAGCGCCCGAGCAGCTGCTTGAAGATGAGGCCGCCCACGATCGGCGCGAGCGCGACGCGGGCGCGAAAGCTCGGTGGCACCGGGTACGCGAGCGGATCTTCGAGCACGAGGCGCTGGACGAGCTCGGGGTGCGTCGCCGCGAGCGTCATGGCGATCGCGCCGCCCATGGCGTGGCCCACGACCGAGGCTCGACCGACGCCGAAGGCCGCGATCAGATCGGCGATGGCCTCGGCGTGCGACTCGATCCCGTAGCTGTAGCGCGCCGGGTTCGGCTTCTCGCTCTCGCCGAATCCAGGCAAATCCGGGGCGATCACGTGAAATCGCTCGGCGAGATCATCGATGAGCTCGTCCCAGGTGCGCCGGCTTTCCAGGAAGCCGTGGATCAGCACCAGGGCGGGCGCGTCCTCGCGGCCCGCCTCGAGCACGCGGGTGCGAACTCCGCGCGCCGTGACGTCCCGGATCTCGCGCTCGAACGGGCCGGTCTCCGCGTTGTTGGCCATGCGCGCATCCTAGCAGCCATTCCCGGGATTCTGGGGCATGTAGGATAACGTGGTGAAACCACCGCAAAACAGGCTAAAAGCGACCGGTCGGCGCGGTGCGACGGCGCACGGTGGCGCCAAACAATGTCCGATGCGCCGCTCGAAAGACTTGCTCCTGCCGCATTTCGGGTCGCTGGGACAATAATCGTGTACCCATGAATTGACCTCGATCTACTCAGTGGAATACATTCACTTTCGTCGTTCGGGGCAGCTTGGCCCCCGAGCACGGAGAAGGAAATTGCAGCGGATCCCCGACGACGTCTTCGACGCCCTCGAGAGAGAGCACCCCCAGGGGCTGACGTCGGTGGAGATCCTCGACACCCTCGCCGAGCACGGAAACAAGATAAGCGAAGCCACTCTCCGGAAGTACGTGCAGCTGGGCCTGTTGCCCCGCAGCGTCCGAGTCGGGCGCAAGGGAAAACATCAAGGCTCACAGGGGATGTACCCCTCCGGGGTGGTCCGGCAGATCCAGAAAATCCGCGAGATGATGGCGGACGATTACACGATCGAGGAGATTCAACGAGAGTTTCTGTTCGTGAGGGGAGACATCGAGGATCTGGAGCGCTCGCTCGCAAAGGTCTTCGAGGCTCTCCGCAAAGCAGCGAAGGACGGCCGGAGCGACACTGCAGGTCGGATCATCGGAAGCGAGATATCCGGGGCTGAAGCGCTCGCGAAGGATCTGCTCTCCAAGCTGACGATAATCGAGAAACGATTGATGTCGCAGGCCCAGCTGGCAAAGCAAGCTACGGGCTGAAACGTCAAAAGGCACATCCTCCGCGGGCCCGTGAAAAGCAGGCTCCGGGGTCTCCAGAGGGACCGCGAAAGCGGACCTCGAAACCAGATTTTCTCAAGAGGTCATTCGCCGCCGTCGCGGGGTCGACGGGCGTTTGATCGGCAGATTCGATGGATGCGGGTGTCTGGCAGGGCACCCGTCGTGAGGTCGCGTCCCTCGGGGCGCCCTCGCAAACCGAGGGTTGCGTATCGTGAACGGATGATCGCCCAAACCGATCATCGCAGGACACGTGCGTGCGCGGAGACGGGGAACGCGGGTCCGCGAGCGTAACGGAGGCAAGGCACATGATTGACGGCGATCTGGACGTGTTCGGCGGCGACGAGATGGACGAGGTTCTGCCCGCGGGAGAGCCCATGAGCGACGGCGACGGGCTCGTGCTCGACGGCGCGCTGGCCCTCAAGGCCGCGCCCAACACCTCGGCCAACGCGGTGACCCGCGAGCAGCGCCGTTCGCGCCGCAAGCGCGAGGTCCGCGCGCGGACGATCAGCGTCAAGCGCATGACCAAGCGCGAGCTGGAGATCGGCCGGATGCTCTACCCGGAGACCGATTACTACAAGCCCGCCACTCGCGCCGAGTGCGCCGAGGGCGCGCGCCCGTGCCCGTACGTCTCGTGCCAGCACCACCTCTTCCTCGACGTCTCGTCGCGGACCGGCGCGATCAAGCTCAACTTCCCCGATCTCGAGGTCTGGGAGATGAACGAGTCGTGCGCGCTCGACATCGCCGATCGCGGCGGCACGACGCTCGAGGACGTGGGCGCGATCATGAACCTGACCCGCGAGCGCATTCGCCAGGTCGAGGTCAAGGCGCTCGCCAAGCTCGAGGCGCTGAAGGACATGTCGTCGCTGCGCGACTTCATCGACGAGGGCCCCGTCGGCAAGCGCCGCCTCCCGGTGATCGTCGCGCCGGTCGACGTCGACGACGAGGACGACGAGGACGAAGAGATCTTCGACGACTCGGACTCCGACAACGCGCCGAGGCTCGCGGCCAACGACGACGCGCTCGCCGCGGACGCCGCCGCGTCGGTCAGCGAAGCGGAGTGATCAGCGCTTCCGGCGGATGGGCCGCGTTCGCTCGCTGAGCGCGCCGTCGCCCGAGGCGTCCCCCGAGGGAGCGGCGGCCTCGCGCGGTCCGTTCGTCGATGTCTGCTCGGCGTCGAGCAGATCCGAAGAAGATAGCTCGTCCCAGATCAACGATGCGCCGGCGGTCGGCGGCTCGGCCGTGTACTTCGCGGCGAGCTCGGCCGCGAGGCCCGGCGGCAGGCGGCGCTCGAGCGTCTTGGCCTCGCTCTCGCCCGTGGTGTCGTCGCGCGAAGGCGCCGGCTCGGGCGGCGCTGGAGGGGCCGCGCTCGGTGGATCGGGGCGGCGCGAGCTCGACGCGCCGGGCATGTCCGACGGGCTCGCCGAGGCGCGGACGTGATCGTGGCGCAGGCTGAGCGGGTGGGTCTCGCCGCCGAGATCCTCGTCGAGCGACACCGAGGCGCCGTCGCGCAGCATGCGCTGGATGTGCTTGTAACGAAGCTCTTTGCCCTTCGACTCGGCGGCGACGACGAGCGTCTCGAGGTTCAGGACCTCGGGCGTGCCGAGGCCGACGAGGCCGCGCCACGAGAGCGTCATCACGGCGCGATCGGTGTCGATCCAGAGCGTGTCGCAGCGGAGCGCGATCTCCAGCGCGCGCTCGGCGTCGGCGGAGACGAGGAACGCCCGCGGGCGCACGTGGGGCAGCTTGGCGACAAAGCGTGGGTGCTCGCGGTGGAGGTTCTCGAGGACGATCGAGGCGCTGTGGCGGAGGAGATCGATCTGCTGCTCGCGCGGCGCCGCGTTGTAGAACGCGAAGTCGAAGCCCTTCGGCATCGGGCCCTTTTCACCTTCGGTCGCCCATGCGTACGCGTCGGGCTGGAGCAGCGCGCGTCGGGTCGCGGCGGCGGGGTGGACCGGGCCGAAGCCGAGCGTCTGGCCGGTGTCGGGCGCGTCGTCGACGGCCTCGAGGTTGGGGAGCGCGAGATCGCCGAGCGCGGGCGCGCCGGCGAGATCGAAGCCGACCGGGTTGTCGGGCGCGCGCGCGGCGCGCTCGTAACGGAGCGGCATCGATCGAAACGGGACGGGCGCACCCGGCTCGAGCCCGTCGGGACCGAGTGACCAGCGGCGATCGCCGATGACGCCGATCGATTTATCGAGCTCCTCGATCGTGACGCGGGCGATCAGCGCGTCGACCGGCGTCTGCTCGGGGGCGAAGGCGCTGCCGACGAGGACCACGTCCGCGCGCGGCTTGTACGGGACGAGCTCGCTCGCGGCGTAGAGGCTCGGACCGCGCGCGCCGCCGCTCTCGTGGAAGCGATCGCCGAGGACGGGCTCCTGCGCGTCGGCGAGCACCGCCTCGCGGCCGTGGACGAGAGAGAACGTCCCGCGGACGCACGCCGTGAGCGTCCACGCGCCGTCCGGGCCTTGCCAGATCGAGGTGCCGGCGGTGAACGGGCAGAGGAGCGCGAGGTGCACGGAGCGTGAGGATAGCGAGTCCGGCGCGCCGCGTAACCCTTCATGAGGGCGCGCTGCGCGCTACTCGGGGCGGGCCTCGACGACGATCAGGGCGGCGTCGGCGAGCGCCTGGCCGAGGAACGCGCGGAAGGCAGCCAGCGGCGGCTTGACCCGGGCGACCGGGGCGCGCCCAGCCCAGAGATCGACGAGGCGGCTCCGCGGATCGGAGCGGCCGTCGCGATCGAGGCGGGCCTGCTCGGCGAAGGCGCGATCGAGATCGGCGTCGGTCGCGGCCTGCGCGAGGTGCGCGAGCATGAGCTTCACCTCGGTCACCGCGGCGGTGAGGCCGTCGGCCGGAGCGCGCACGTCGATCACCAGCGCCGGCGCGCGCGAGCCGCCGAGGATCCGCGCCGACGCGCGGCCGGCCGCTTGCTGGAATGCGCCCGCGAGCAGCCCGTGATCGCCGTCGAGGGCGAGGCGAGCGAGCTCGGCGAGATCGCGGCCGGGGGCGCCCGGGGCGGGGATCACCGCGCCGATCATCGCGCGCGCGAGCGGCGCTTCGGTCGGGAGATGGCCTTCGTAGCGGCCGGGGCGCGCGGGCAGCGGCGCAGAGGCGGCGCACGCGCGTCGCGCCGGACCGGGGGTGAGCCAGCGATCGACCGCGTCGGCGGCGGCCTGCGCCTGCGCGGCGTCGGCGTTGGCGAGGACGGCGACGCGGAGCGGACCGCTCAGCAGCATCTGCTGGTGGAGGCGAATGTCTTCGAGCGCGCTGCTCGCGACCTTGCTCCACAGGCCGAGGGGCTCGAGCCACGAGGGGTGATCCGGCGCGAACACGGGCGCGAACGCGGTGCTCGCGCCGCCCTCGGGCCCCTCGGCGCGGGCCAGCAGATCGAGCGAGGTGGCGCGCGCGGCGGCGGCGATCTCGGTCGTGAGGACGGGCGCCGCGAGGGCGTGGGCCGCGGCGCCCGCGACGCGGCGAGCGAGCTCGATCGGCGTCTCGCGATCATCGCGAAATGAAGCGTGAGCGAGCACGCCGAGGCCGCCTTCGGTGATCCACGGCTCGAGCTCGGCGGCGCCGTCGTGGCGGCGCGCTTCGACCGCGGCGATCATCGCCGTCGCGCCGAGGCCGGCGTCGTCGAGGCGCTCTTCGGCGACGCCGCAGGGCGACGCGAGCAGCACCCAGAGCTCGCCCTGGCCGCGCTCGACCGCGACGCGCCGCTCGGCCGTCGGCGCGGGAGCGGCGACGCTCTGCGCGAGCGCCTGTTGAAAGCGTGAAGCAGAGACCTCGGCCGCCGACGGCGGCGCCCCGACGCGCGGCGGGACGGTGGATGCGGCGGGGACTCCGAGGACGATCGCCCACGCGCTGGGCGAGCCCGGCGCTGGCGTGGAGAGTGACCACCACGCGGCGCGCGCCGCGGCCTCGCGCGGATCGGCGGCCGTGAGGATCTGCCGACCCGAGACCGACGAGCCCGCGGCGAGGCTCAATTCCGAGGTGATCTCGGCGCGAACGAGGGCAGAGGCCTGCGCCGCGACGGGCTCGATCGCGGCGCCGTTCGGGCGCGCGGGGCCCTCGATCGTCACGCTGACGCAGCCGCCGCGCGGGCGGGCGACGCCGCTGACGTCGAGCACGCGCCAGGGCTGCGCGAGCGCGTGGAGCCGCGCCACGAGCGGCGAGTCGGCGGCGCCGAGGTGCTCGGCAGCGGCCGCGGCGGCCTGGGGATCGGCGGTGCGGACCGCGAGCGTGACGCGCGCGCCCCGGTGATCGAAGGACGGAGCGGTGAACGCGCCGCTGGTGTCGGCGATCGGCCAGGCGTCGCGCGCGGCGTCGCCGACGGGCCAGCCCTGGCTCGCGGCGAGGCCCGCGGCGACGGCGGCGGTGAAGCTCGCGGGGCCGACGGCGGCGATGGCCGTGCGGCCGGAGTGCAGCGCCTCGGCGCGGGCGATCTCGAGGGCGCGCGCGTCGTCGGCGGAGCGGGCCGGATCGACGCGGCGAGCGCCCGGGGCCACCCCGAGCGCCCCGGTGCAGGCGGCCACGGCGACGATCTCCGCGGCGTCGAACGGGTTGCGCTCGAGCGCGAGGAGGCGTGACGACGCGAGCGTGAGCTCGGGGCTGCCCGGCGCGATTGGCCGGGCGAACGCCTGCGCCACCGCCGTGAAGAACGCCGCGGCGCGCGCGGGATCAGCGAGGAGCAAGCGGACGCGAAACGCGCTGGCGTCGACGCGGGTGTCGACCGCGAAGCCCGCGGCCACGAGGCGCGCCTCGACGGTCGCGGCCAGCGCCGTCGTCAGCACCGGGCCGAGATCGGTGGCCACCGCGGCGACGATGGCCGGCGTGGGATCACCGTCGCGCGAGACCAGCGTCAGCCGCGGGCGGGCGTCGAGCTGCCGCACCTCGATGCGGCCGACGGCGCCCTCGCGCGCCGCGACGGGCTGCCCCGCGATCGGCGCGCCCGTGCCGATGGGCGAGGCCATCCCGCCGCAGGCACCGAGCGCCGCCGTGAGCACGGCCAGGGCGGCGCGGTTCGCGGGTAGCCTCATCGATCAGAGCTCGAAATCGGCTGCGGATCGAGGCGCGACGTGGAAGCCGCCGAAGTACGTGACGACGCCGGTGATCGACTTGAACGCCGCGCTCGCCGGCATCGGCGGCCCCAGGTTCTGCATGTCGAAGAGCTCGTTCGTCACCTGCGGCACGTCGGCCACGTTCTTGATCGACCCGACCTCGAGCCCCGAGGTGTAGCGCCCGCCGCTGCTCTTGGCGCCGGTCGCGTCGAGCTGAACGTTGACGAGCTTGATCAGCGTACCCAGGTGTGGACGCCCCGTTTCGTAGGTCTTCAGATCGTCGATCGAGACGACCTTCGGCGTGAGCGGGAGGTTGTTGTCGAAGCGGAACGTCAGCGCGCCGCTCAGCTCGGGGAGCGTGCGGCAGTACGCGAACTTGAACGTCGAGGGCCCGTTGAACTCGGTGGCCGAGCCCAGGAAATCGACGACGTCGCCCTGGGCGAGGCGGAGATCGGGCGGGCTGAACGAGGGGCGAAAGATCGTCATGCCCGAGTAGGGGAGGGGATCGCTCGACGTGTCTTCGACGTAGTAGTTGCCGCTCGATTTCCCGTCGCCCGTCTCGTCGAACGTGTCGATCGCGACGATGGTCAGGCCGCTCAGGCACACCGTCCGGTCGGCGGGGATCATCGAGCACTTGGCGCTGAGCGCGTCGTTCGGATCGAGCCAGGTGGCCGGTCCGATGGTCTTCGCGAGGCGACCGCAGCTGCCGAGCTCGTCGGCGGTGGGCTTCGACGGCTCGTCGCCGCCGCCCGCCGTGCAGGCGCCGAGGAAGAGCGCGGCGAGGAGCAATCCGCCGGTGGAGAAGTGGGGGGCGACAAGAATTCGGCGCAAAACGAGCCTCCTGCCTCGCGTCTTACCACGTCCCTCCGCGGTGAGGCTCGCGTTTCTCCGCCCGCCATCGCGGGCTCCCGCCGTCGCTTCGCCCTGCTATAGCGATCGGGTGCTCTTCTCTGGACGCGTCCTGGCAGCCGTCATCCTGGCGTGGTCGTTCCTGAAGGTCCTGTTTGCGCGGGCATTCTCGCGAAAATCCGGGCTCGCCCTCTTCCACGAGAACTACGATGCCGACCGGCTCCCGGCCGTCGACCCCGACGAGCGCGCGCTCATGCCGCGCTTCTCGCGCTGCATCGCCTGCGGCCGCTGCGATCTCGGCGAGGCCTCTCGCATCGCGCGGTCGAACGGCGCGTACCCCGGGCTGATGAGCGTCGTGCTCGCCTCGTCGCGGAGCATGCCCGACCACGACGCAGCAGCGCTCGCGCTCGATCACGTGCCGGACGAGGTGCTCGCCGCCAAGGAGCGCGAGTGTCCGACGGGCGTGCCGTTCGTCGAGCTCGCGCGCTTCGTCCGCGCCAAGGCCGCGCTCTCGCGCGCGTGATCCGTCGGCGCTACGGGCCGCGCTCGAGCTCGTAGAGACGCTCCGCGGCGGCGCGCTGGATCCAGAGGCCGAAGCCGAGCGACATGAAGTGCTTCTGTAATTGCTTGCGGTAGAGCGCGCCCGGGTGGCGCTTCATCGCTCCGTCGGTCTTGTCGGTGTCGCAGAGCTCGTCGAGATCGCGCGCGGTCACGGCCTCGAGGTAGAGGAAGCCGCGGGTCATCGCCGCGAGGTTCTCGATCGACGCGACGACGCCCGCGCGGGGCAGGTACGGGAGCACGCCCTGGCAGATCACCAGATCGAATTTCGATCGCGCGCGCCAGGTCGTGATGTCGCGCTGCTCGTGGCCGTAGCGAGCGCACGCGTAGGCGCTGACGTCGGTGGAGCGGTAGGTGACGTCGGGGCGACGGCGCGCGAACCAGTCGCGCCAGAGGCCGGGGCCGGCGCCGACGTCGATGGCCGATCGCACCTCGCCTCCGGCCCACTTGATCTGCGTGAGCGCGCGCGCGCAGAGCTCGGCGACCTCGCGCGGACCCTGCACGCGCGTGGTGCGCGAGGCGTAGAAGCGAAGGTAATAGCGCTCGTCGAAGGCCTCCGGCTTGGCCGGACGGGCACTCACGCGCGCACCAGGCTGAGCCGCGCCGCCGCCGAGTACGCGGCCATGTGGCCGCTCTCTTCCGCGACGTAGACGTCGCAGCGCTCATCGACGCGGAGCAGATCCGGGATGATGTCGCCGGGGAGCTGGCCGAGCAGCGTCCCGTCCTGCGGGCGCACCACATGGACTTCGGTCTGAGGCACGAAGAGCGCGCCGGAGCGCAGCACCGGCTCGAGGCGGCGGGGGCGATCGCCTTCGACAGCGCCGGCGAACACGTGGCGGTAGCGCGTCGATCCGTCGCCGGCCTGGACGCCGACGAGCTCGCCGCCCTCGCTGTTGACGATCACCGTGCCGTCGACCATCAGGCACGACGCCGTGGTGCTGCACACCGCGGTGTCGAAGCGCAGCGCGCCGGTCTTGCGATCGAAGCCGGTGAGGCTCGTGCCGCGGCGACCGTGAGCGACGATGACGGCCGTCTCGGGCCCGAGCAGCGGGGCGCCGACGGGGGCGACGTGCGCGGGCAGATCCACGCTCCAGCGCACCTGACCGGACCAGGGATCCATGTGGTGGAGCCGGGTGCCGCCGCGGCCGACGAAGGCGCCGTCGCCGGCGAGGGCGAAGAGCGCGTCCTGATCGACGGCGACATGCGAGGCGAAGCGAAGGCGATCGCAGAAGCGCCAGACCACCTCGCCCGTCGTGACGTCGAGGGCGGTGAGCGCCGGATCGCCGCTGGCGACGATCACCAGCTTGCCGGCGCGACGGATGCGGAAGCCGCCCCCGCGACGCGCTGCGAAGCGCCAGCGCACCTCGCCCGAGTGGAGATCGATCGCCGCGAGGTGCCGGGCCCCGTCGCTGACGATGAGCATCCGGGGCAGGCCCGGAGCGCTGACCACGGCGCCCGAAGCGCTGGTGCCGACGCGCGGCGCGAGCTGCGCCGACCAGATCGGATCGCCGCCGTCGAGATCGTGGAGCGTGAGCGCGCCGTCGGGCTCGAGCCGCGCGAGTCCGAGGGGCGTCATCACCGACACGGCGCGCGGGCAGACCCGTCGCCAGAGCGGCGAGCCGGTCGCGGCGTCGAGGCACGAGACCTCGCGCGTGGAGCCGACGACGAGGCGATCCCCGCAGAGGAACGTCGCGCGGAGATCGATCGAGGGGACCGCCGCCGTCCAGCGGCTCGTGAAGCGGAGCCGGGTGCGGCCGAAGGCGTCCGACTTCGAGGCGCCGCTGCGCGTGGCCTCGGCGAAGGCGCGGTAGATCTCGGGCGCCGCGTTGATCTTCGAGTCGTTCCGCGTCGCGTCGCGCAGCCGATCCGACAGCTCGCGGATCCGACCACGGAAGGAGTGGACGCGCAGGTTCGAGGCCTGCGCGCGATCGCGGCGGAGCAGCGTCCGCGAGAGCGCGCGCCCGAAGGCGACGATCCCGTGGGCGAGCGCGCCGACGTCGACGGCGGGGAACGTCCAGGCGCTGGTGCGCGCCTCGCCCGGGGCCCGCGGGATGCCGAGCGTCAACGACGCCGCTCCCTCGGAGCCGAGCTTGACGCCGCAGATCGCGCCGCCGGCGGTGAGTCGCCGGTAGTACGGCCGGCCGCGCGTCCACGCCTCGAGCGCCTCGAGCGTCATCACGCTGAGCTGCTCGGCCACGAGGAACACGAAGACGTCGTCGGGCAGCTCGCGCTGGTGATCGCCGACCGTGATCCGGATCCGACCGCGGAACAGCAGCGCGAAGAGATCCGCGCGCAGGGCCGTGGACGCCGCCGCCGGGGGCTGCGTGCGCAGCGAGATCTCGGCGGAGATCACGATCGAGGTCTCGCTCGCCGGATCGATCGCGACCGTCTCGGCCTCGACGATCGCGGCGTCGCCGAAGGGCAGCGAGGCCTGGAGGCGCTCGATGATCGCGGTGAGCCGGCCGTCCTGCGGCAGGCGCCCCGCGGTCTCGATCACCTTGCGGGCGAGCGTGTTCCCGTCGACGCGTCGTTCGAAGACCGCGACGTCGGGATCTTGCCCGCCCTGGAACACCGAGAGCAGGAGATCGCGCCCGCTGCGCTCGATCCCGATCTCCCAGGGCTCCGGTCGAGTACACAGGCGCACGACGGCGCGCGCGCGTTGTTGCGATGCAAGCTCGGCAGTTGCGGTCCCGAGCTCACAGACGAGCTCGCGGGCCTCGACCTCGGCGAGGCGTGGGGCTAGGCGCGACCCTTCCGAAAGGAAGTCCAGCAGCGCGTGAACGGGGGAGAGATCGGGCTCCGAGGGAACCGCGGTCTGTCGAAAGGAGACGAGGGTGAGGCCAGTCATCCGTGGTGTTGATGCTAGGCAGACCACCGCGTCGGCCTAAGTTTTGTGCGCCGATCGCCGCGGAGTGGACAAGCGCGAGAACCCTCACTAGGCGCCCTCGCCGCCTCGACTTGACGGACGATCGCCGCGCGGCGAAGACGATCGCCATCCATGACGGAACCCCACGCCGACCCCGCGAACGCCGCCCCGCACCGGGCTCGCGGCCCCGGGATCCTCGTCGCCGTGACCGCGGGCTACCTCGCGGCGGTCGTGCTGGTGTGGGCGCTGCTCCGCTTCTACGCCGACGTTTGGTGGCCGGCGACGCTGCTCCTCTACGGGCCCCGCTGGGTCTGCGCGGTGCCCCTCGTCGGGCTCGTGCCGCTCGCGCTGTGGCGCGATCGCCGGCTCCTCGCGCCGCTCGGCGTCGCGGCGCTGGTGCTCCTGTTCCCGATCCTCGGCTACCGCGTCGCGCTGCCGCGTGGCGCCGCTAGCCCGGCCGTAGCCCCCGGCGCGCCGCCCCCGCGTCACGTGCGCGTGATGACGTACAACGTCGGCGAAGACACCAGTGACGGCGCCGATCTCTACCGGATCCTCGCCCAGGTCTCGCCCGACATTCTCGCGATCCAGGAGTGCGCCGCGATCGGGCGCAGCGCGACGCGGCAGGCGGGCGAGAGGTACAACGTCATGGCGCACGGCGACGCCTGCCTGCTCAGCCGATCGAAGATCGAACGCACCGAGGTCGCGGATCCCGAGGCCATCCGCGCGATCGGCGGGACGGGCACGATGATCCGCTACACGGTGCACCTCCCCGCGGGCGACGTGAGCTTCGTCAACGTGCACCTCGCGACGGTGCGCGAAGGCCTCGAGGCCGTGATGGCGCACAAGCTCGGCGGGGTCGCCAAGCTGAACGAGAACATCGCGACGCGCTCGGCGATGTCAGCGATGGCGCGGGCCTTCGTCGACGCCACCCCGCAGCCCTTCCTCGTCGCGGGCGACTTCAACCTCCCCACCGACAGCGCGATCTACCGCCGCGACTGGGGCGCGTTCGACAACGCGTTCGACGTCGCCGGCCGCGGCTTCGGCACCTCGAAGCGCACCGGCTGGTTCGGCGTCCGCATCGATCACATCCTCTCCGGCCCCGGGTGGCGGTGCGACGGCGCCTTCATCGGCCCGCACCTCGGCGGCGATCATCGCCCGATGGTCGCGGATTTCACCTGGTCGGGCTGAGGGTGGCCGCGCGGCGCACCGCGGCTGTCGCGGCGCTGGGCGCGCTCGCGGCGCTCGGGCCCGCGCTGGCGCTCCGCGGCTTCACCGTCGACGACGCGCTGATCTCGGCGCGCTACGCGGCGAACCTCGCGCACGGCGCGGGCTATCGCTTCAACGCCCAGGGGGCGAGCACCGACGGCGTCACGCCGCTCGGGTGGCCGCTCCTTCTCGCGCCGTTCGCGTCGCGCGGCCCGCTCGCGGCGCTGCTCGCGGCGCGGATCCTCGGCGTCGGCGCCTGGATGATCGCCGCGGCCGTGCTCGCGGTGGCGATCGATCGCCTCGAGGGAAAGCGCGCGCGGTACGCGGCGCTCGGGCTGCTCGTGGCCTCGGCGCCGCTCGCGGCGTGGAGCGTCGCCGGCATGGAGACCGGCCTCGTCATCGCGTTCGCCGCGCTCGCCGCCGGGCTCGGGCGCCTCGGTCATGCGCGCGCTTCGGCTGCATTTGCCGGCATTTCCGCCGCGATGCGCCCGGAGATGATCCCCTGGGCCGCGGTCATCTCGGTCGCGCCGCCGCCGCGGGGCTCGGTCGCGGCGGCGCGTCCGCCCTGGGATCGCGCCCTCCGCGGCGCGCTCGCCGTGGGGCCGCCCGTCGCCGTCGCCCTGATCCGCCTGGCGATCTTCGGCCGCCCGGCGCCGCTGTCGCTCCTCGCCAAGCCCGCAGACGAGATGCTGGGCGCGCGCTACGCCCTCGCGTGCTTCCTCCTGACTGGCCCGCTCGCCCTGATTGCCCCGCTCGCCTGGCGGAGGCTCGATGGCTTTGCCCGCGTCCTCCTGCTCTCGATCGCCGTGCATTTCGCGGCGATCGCCGTGGCCGGCGGCGACTGGATGCCTCTCTCGCGGCTCGTCGCTCCGGTGCTCCCGGCGGTGATCCTCCTCGCCGCCGAGATCGCGGCCGTCGCCGATCTGCGTTTGACCGCTGCGAGAGTGGCCTTCGCGCTCGCGGGTGAGGTCTTTCAGCTCGTCAAGGTCGGCCCGGCCGCGGCGCGCGTCGCGCGAGATCGCCTGGCGTTGATTGACGAGATGCGCGGGCCGCTCGCGAAATCGAGGGTCGTCGCCGCGCTCGACATCGGCTGGCTGGGCGCGGCCACCGACGCCACGATCGTCGATCTCGCCGGCCTCACCGATCCTGCGATTGCCGTGCTCCCGGGCGGCCACACCTCCAAGGCCATTCCCGCCTCGCTCCTCGACGCGCGTGGGGTGGATACGCTGGTGCTCCAGATCAAGGAGGGTGAAGCGCGGAGAGATCCGTGGACCACGTCGTACTTCGCCAGGAACGTCGAGCTCCGGATCGCGCGGATCCCCGGGATGGATACGGCATTCCGCGTCGAGGCCGAGAGCACGGTGCCGCACCTGGGGTATCTGGTGCTTCGAAAAGCGCCGGAGTGAGAGAGTGGCCGTTCCTCGGCGAGGGATCGAGTGCAGTCAAAGGATTGGCGCTTCTCCGCCGGAACGAGCGAGGAATGACGCGGTGAAGCAACACCAATGAGGATCCTCCTGACTTGTTCGTTCATGGTCGTCCCGGCAATGTCGGCGCTCCGGCAAAAGGGGGCAGACCATGGACGACGTCACGGCGATCATCACCCAGCTCGCGCAAGGGTTCTTCGAGAGCCTCGGAAACGGCTTGCTCCGCTCGTTGCGCGGCAAGGGCCTTGTGAAGAGCGAGCCGGCGAGCCGGCGGGGACCGGGGTTGAATTTCGGCTTCCAGCTCCGCCTGCTCCACCGGCCGACGCAGCTCCAGGACCGCCCACGGCAGCTGGCCGTGTATCGCATCGATCTTCAAGCGCAGCCTCGGCGGGTGACGAAGACTGGATAGTCGCTCGCCGGCTCGTCACCGCCGGCCCCGGAAGCACACGCCGCCGCGAAGGTTCGACCAAGCCTCATTTCCTCGGGTATGGTGACGCCGTGCGCGTCTTCAACACCGCCGGCCCCTGCGATCCCGCCCGCCACTACATGGTGCCGCCGCTCGAGCGCCTCCCCTCCGCGCGTCGGCTCGTGGAGCAGGGCGATTATTTCGTCCTCCATGCGCCCAGGCAGTCGGGCAAGACAACCCTGCTGCGCGCGCTCGCACGCGCGTTGACCGCCGAAGGCAAGCTCGCGGCGCTTCAGTTCAGCGGCGAGACGGGCGAGCCGATGGGCGACGACTACGCCGAGGCGCAGCGCTCCGTGCTGTCGGACCTGCGTCGGCGCGCGCGGAATGACCTTCCCACCGAGCTTCAGCCGCAGGATCCCTGGCCCGAGTCCCCCCCCGGGGGCCTCGTCGCGGAAGCGTTCGCCGCCTGGGCGCGCGCGTGCCCGCGCCCGCTGGCCCTGTTCTTCGATGAAATCGACGCGCTCCGCGGCGAAAGCCTCCGATCGGTCCTCCGGCAGATCCGCGCAGGCTTCCCGGACCGCCCCGGTGGCTTCCCGTGGTCGATCGTGCTTTGCGGCCTGCGGGACGTGCGCGACTACAAGGCAGCGAGCGGTGGCAACGCCGAGCGACTCGGGACGTCGAGCCCGTTCAACATCAAGGTCGACTCGCCGCTGCTCGCCGATTTCTCCGAGGAGAACGTCCGCTCTCTTTACGGACAGCACACGAGCGAGACGGCACAGCCGTTCACGGAAGAGGCTTGTTCTCTGCTCTTCGACCTGAGCCGCGGGCAACCGTGGCTCACCAACGCGCTGGCGCGCGAGATCATCGACGGAATGGCCATCGCGCCGCCCACGCCGATCACCGCAGAGCACGTTCAAACCGCGCGCGAGCGCTTGATCCTGGCCCGCGCCACACACCTCGATTCGCTCGTCGCCCGTCTCGCCGAGCCACGCGTCCGTCGCGTCCTGGAGCCGGTCGTCGCCGGGGGCGTGATCCTCTCCGACACCTACGATGACGACGTGGCCTATGTCCGCGATCTCGGCCTGATCGCGCCGGGCAACCCGATCCGGATCGCCAACCCCATCTACCGTGAGGTCATCGTCCGGGTGATGGCCTCGTCGGTGGAAGGCAACGTCGTGGCGGATCCGAAGAGCTTCGTGGATCCCGACGGTCGATTCAACCTGAAGCGTGTTCTCACGGAGTTTGCGGCGTTCTGGAAGGAGCACGGCGAGCTGCTGGCCGGCGGGATGACCTACCACGAGGTCGCTCCGCAGCTCGTGCTCATGGCCTATTTGCAGCGCGTGGTGAATGGCGGCGGCGTCATCGACAGGGAATATGGAGTCGGCCGCGGTCGGATCGATCTCTGTATCCGCTGGCCTCACAAGGGCGCGGGCGGCGAGCGGCTCTGGCAGAAAGAGGCCATCGAGATCAAGGTGTGGGCCAAGGGCAAGGGCGATCCGCTGGCAAAAGGCCTGGAGCAGCTCGAAGGCTACATGGACCAGATGGGCGTCGACCACGGCGTGCTGGCGATCTTCGACCGGCGACCCGACGCCGCCGGGGTGGAGGAGCGGACTGTCTTCGAGGAGGTGCGGACCGCCGCGAAGGGCTATGCCGTGACGGTGCTACGAGGCTGAGGCCCGCACGCCGGCCTCGTTTCCCGCGGCGGTCCCATGCTATATGCCGCCCAGCCATGAAGAAGTGGGTCCCCCTCCTCGCCGCCGCTCTCGCCCTCGCCTCGTCGAGGAACGCCCTCGCCGCCGCGCATCACGCCAGGGGGCCGAGCGTCGTGTTTCCGATGAAGCCGGACGAGTACCGCAAGCTCTCCGAGGCCCGCCTCGCGCGGATCCTCGCCGTCATCGACAAGAAGCTCGACCGCGGCACCGTCAGCCCCGAGCGCCGCAAGATCATCCACAAGATGTTCGACGACGCGGCGAAAGAAGCCCGCGCCGAGGTGGTGACGGCCACCGCCGACGGGGTCGTCACCGAGGCCGAGGCCGGCAAGGTCAAGGCCCTCGCGCTCCAGGTGCGCGTGGGCGTGCGCGAGCGCATGGCGGCCGAGCGCAAGGGCAAGAAGTGGGAGAGCACCGGCGACGTGGCCTCGGCGAAGGACGGCAAGGGCGCCAAGGGCAAAGCCACCTCGAAGGACGCCAAGCCGACCAAGGACGCCAAGGATGCGAAGCCGGCCAAGGCCGCCAAGCCGACGAAGGACCTCGAAGACACGAAGCGCGTCAAGGAGGCCCGGTCGGCCAAGCAGGCTTGATCGAGGCGTCGCTCGTCGCTACTGGTGGGTCCCGGGGGTCGAGGCGCTCACCGACCAGGTGAAGTTGTCGAGCAGCACCACCGAGTCGTACCAGCCGTCGCCCGTGTCCCAGGTGACGAAGCGCAGCTCGATCGTCTCACCGGGCTTGACGTTACCGCCCGTCGTGAGCCACCCGGTGCCGCCGCCGGCCCGGTTGCTCGCCCCGCACACCGCGGGATCGCCGGCGAACTGCGCAGGAGGATTGATGATGTCGAAGCCGGTCCCGGCGATCTGGGTGATCCCGGCGCAGGTGTTGGTCGTCCCGGCGACAGCGCCGCTCCCGCAGCCCGTGGGGCCGTTGACGCACTGGCTGAAGAGGCCGGTATTGCCGAACGCCAGGTTGACGCCCACCGGGTACACGGCTCCTCCGGCCGGCGGCGGATCGTAGAACGCGAGGTTCTTGTCGGTGGGATTGGCCACCTGGCCCGGGCCGGGCGTGAAGCTCGAGTCGAGCAGCGTCAGGAAGAAGTCGTTGAAGGCGCTGCAGACCCACTCGGGGTACTCGGACGAGTAGAAGAACGTCGAGACCGAGAACGAGTTGGCGTTGGTGGGCGCCCGCACCCGGAGCTTGAGCATCACCGGATCGTTGGCCGTGTTCCCGCCCTGCGGATCCGGGCAGCCAGGGGCGTTGGGGAAGTTTCCCCCGTTGGCAGCGAGCCAGTCGGCGGGGACGCCGCTCGTGACCATGCTGTTCTGGCCGCCCTGGAACGCCACCCAGCTCGGGTTCTTGTTGTTCGGCGCCGCCTGCGCCGCAGCGACGCCGGTGGAGAGCACCGCGAGGCTCGATCCGTTGAGCGGAGTCACCCCCGAGCCAAAGCCCGTTCGAATGGACTTGGCGTTCGCGGGGGGCGAGCCCGTCCCGTCGGCTTTGAAGAAATTCGCGCTGATCACGCCCCATTTCTTCAGCTGCGGGGTCGCCGGGGTCTCCACGGTGGTGGCGCAGAGATCGATGGCCTTGGCGTAGTCGAGGGCCGTACCCGAGTTGCTGGCGAGGCCCGCGTCGCAGCCGGTGAGCACGTTGTCGACCATCCCGTCGCAGTCGTCGTCGACCATGTTGCCGGCCACTTCGAACGCGCCCGGGTTCACCAGGTTGGGTGAGCCGCAGCCGTCAGCGGGGGAGTCGCAACAGTCACCCTGGCAGGCCGTCCAGCCGTCGCCGTCCTGATCGGGCGGGTTGTCGGCCTTGCCGTCACAGTCGTTGTCGATACCGTCGTTGCAGCTGTCGAAGGCCGGGACCGTCTCGCCGGAGCAAGGCCCCCACGAGGTGCCCGTGGGATCGCACTTCGACGTTCCCGCCACGCAGGCGCCGACTCCCTGGGTGCCCGCGGGGCCGGAGTAGCACGCCTGCGTATCGCCCGGCTTGCAGGAGCAAGGGCCGTTGGCGGTGAGATCCCACTCGCAGCCGTCCGAGTGATCGAGGTTGCAGTCGGCGAACCCGGCGGCGCACGAGTCGAGGGTGCACATGCTCGCGGTGCAGGTGACGACGGCGTTGGGCAGCTTGTCACAGGGCTTGTCGCAGCCGCCGCAGTGGAGCGGATCGGTCTTGAGATCGGCGCAGGCGCCGGCGCAGCAGTCCGAGCCCGCCTGGCAGGGTTGCGACGCGGAGCAGCCGATCGCGCACTCGCCCGTGGGGCCGCAGATCGATCCCGGCGCACACTGGCTGTCGGTCGCGCAGCCCGCGCACTGGTGGGTCATCGTGTTGCACACGAGAGGAGCGATGCAGTCCTTGTCGGCGGTGCAGCCGACTGCGCACGTCTTCGTGCTGGCGTCGCAGTAGTGCCCGTCGGCGCAGGTGTCGTTCTCGGGGAGGCACTGCACGCACTCGCCCGAGGCAGGATCGCAGACCGGTGCGTCCTTGTTGGCCGAGCAGTCCGTGGCGCACGCGCTGCTGGTGCCGCCGCCTTTGCCGCCGCCGCCGCTCGTGGCGCCCGAGGGCGCGCCGCCTCCGCCGCCGCACGAGGCGACGAGGCCCGCGCCGAGGGCGATCGCCGCCGAGATCGAGAGAATGCGGCCGAAGAGGACGCGGGGCGAAGGGGAAGCTACGCGAGAGAGCGACATGAAAGTCTCCTCCGGAGGCCCGCGATCGAGGGCGTTCCTCGGGGCCTCGCAGCCGCGATGGTACATGGATCGAGCGAGCCGTGGAGGGGCGTCGACGCTCGTTTTGTGCGTACGCGCCGGGCGTTCGTGCTGATTTCGTTCAGGCGTCATCCAGTCAATGCAAGTCCACTTCAAGGGCCAGGGAGCCAACGAAGTAAGGAGACCCCCACGTGGCCGCGGTGCGCCCGCCGTAGTCGAGGGCGAACTGCGAGAGGGCGAGTCCGGTGACGAGATCGGCGCGGAGGCAGGTGCGATCGCCGAGGGCGATACCGAGGCTCGACTTCAGGAAGAGGCCGGCAGATACCGTATCATGAGTGAACCCGCGCCAGACATTCGACGCCGCCGTGCCCTCGGTGTGGAGCACGAGCAGCGACGCGCCGGCGCCGAGCCGGGGATCCCAGACCGCGCCGGGGCGCGCGAGGTGCGCTGTCGCGTCGGCGGCCACCACGAAGACTCGACTGGTCGAGGTGCCTTCGGGGCCGTCGAGGTGAGCTGCGGTGAACGGGACCACGACGCTCACGCCAGCGCTGACGCGAGGCGGAAAGAAGGCCCGCGCGCCGATGGTGAGGCCGACGAAGGGTATGAGGCCGCCGGGGCTCCCGAGGATCGCGGGGCCGACGTCGATTGAAATGCGAGGGGCGCTTGGCACTGCGACGACGGGTGCCTCGGCTCCCGGCGCGGTCGGGGCGAGCTGGGCAATCGCGCGGATCGTCGGCGGAGCAGGGGTGTCGCCGCGAGGCGCGTGAGGAGCGTCGACTTCCATCAGGCTGGCGCTGAGGAGCTCGACGGTGCGCATCGCGGTTGTGGCGTCGCGATCGGGATCCCTGGAGGAGATGGTGACGTCGCGCAGCACCGTCTTGCCGGTGATCCGATCGACGATCCACACCTCGACGCGATCGGGAGAGGGGGTGAGCCGGATGGCGGCGATGGCGCCGTCCTGAAGCGCGGCTTCTTCCAGCGTTCGACGCGGGCTATCCGCGGGCGGCGAGGGGAGCACCGTGACGTCGAACCCCATGGTCCGAAGCTCCGCGCGCAGGCGGCTGAAGATGGAGTCGTGCGCTCGGTCGTCGTCGGTGAGGACGACGATCCGTGGCAAGTCGGCGGACAGCGCGGTTCGTGAGCCTGAAAAGGCGACCGCGAGCGCGAGCGCCGCCCGGACTGCTGTTGCGGATCCGCGCTTCAAGGGTTCATCACTTGCTCTAGCAGGAACAAGAGGGGAGGTACATGGGTGAGCCGAAGCAGACGTCGCGCGCCGACGAGGATGATGAGCTCCTACGAAGCTAGGTCAATTCGGTGAAATCACCGGGCACGCGGGCTCGCCGCCGCCGCCGCCGTCACTGGCGGACATCCATATCCCCGGTGACTTGAGGACCGACATGCAGATCCGCGACGGAGAGGGCGAGTTCGGGACATCGACGCAGGAGAAACCGGTCGGGCACGTCGACGCGTCCTCGCAATGCAGCTCGCATGCTCCGTCTTGAGAGCACGAAGGGGTGGCGGTCCCCGTCGCCGGCGGGGGACAGTCTTCCTTCGACGTGCAAGGATGCACGCAGCTCGCGAAGGCGACGCATTCGTGGGGATCCGTTTGAGCTTGCGGTTGGACGGTGTAGTTGGGGACGAGCCATCCAGAGCAAGTTGGATGTTTGCCGAGCACGACCATCGATTGGCAGCGGATGGTCCCATCGCCGATGTTGCCATACAGCGTGTGAGCTTCGGGTTCGTCCTGAGTGACGGGCTCGATCTCGCACGCGCCCCAGGCGCCGGCGTTCAGATTTTGCACATCGTCGATCACGCTGACGTGCGTCTCGCAGCCGAGGCTGTAGGCCGTGGCCGCGCCGGAGAGCAGCAGAATCGCGACCAGGCTCAGGTGGGATGCCTCCATGATCGTCTCTTTCAGTTGGCGAGCAGGCTCTTCGCTTGCTCGGCGTGGGGTCCAGTCGGGTACGTGTCGAGGTAGCGTTGCGCCGTGGCGCGGGCGGCTTCGAGAGCGCCGGTGCGCTGCTGGCATTCGAACAAGCGGCCCAGCGCCTCGCGGGCCAACGATCCGCCGGGTTGCTCGGCCAGATAAGCGGTGAACCAGGTGGCGGCCTCGCCGTAGGCGCCGCGCTGATCGAAGGCGGCGCGGCCGAGCAGGAAGGCGGCCGTGGCGGCGCGCGGATCTCCGGGAAAACGGCGTCGAAGCGCGCGGAGAGCCTCTGTCGCGCGGGCCGGCTTGCCAGCGAAGCGCGCGGCGTCGGCCAGGGCCATCAGATCGGCCGGGCCGAGGCGATCACAGGTGCTCGCGAAGCCGTCCGACTCGGCACCACGGAGGGCCTCTTCGTATTTGCCCTGCGCACTGAGATCACGAAGGCTCGGCCTCGGGGCGGACTCCATGGGGCGCGGCGAAGGTACGATGAGCGCGCTCGGGATTGCGGCGATCGGAGGCTCGGGCGCCGGCAGATCCGGTGGGGTGGCGTCGGCGACGAGGGCAGTCTCGATCGGTGTCGGATCAGCGCTGGTGAGCGCGAGCTTTCGATCCTTGCAGTCGATCGTCAGCGTCTGTCCCGCGGAGACGGCGCGCTGGTCGCCGACGAGAGGGCCCGTGACGCGCACCGATCCTTCCTCGAGCTCGAGCTGGAAGGCCTCGGTTTCGGGGGTCCATGCGACGTGAAAGCGGGTGCCGGTGACGAGGATCTCGAACGGGCCGACGCCGAGGGTCCAGCGGGTGCCGTCGCGGTGCACCACGGACGCCGCGATCCGGCCGCGCTCGAGGACCACGCGGGCGCCACGGGCCTCGACGGTGACGACGCGGGCGCGCGCCTCGTGATCGAGTGCCAGCACGGTGCCGTCCGAGAAGCGCAGCGGGAGGGCCTCGCCGGCGGGCGCCGCGATCCACTCGCCGACGTGGCCCTCCGCGCCGCCGCTGGCCTGGAAATGAAGGGGATGCGAGCGGGTGGCGACGAGGACCACGAGCAGCGCCGCCGCGGCCGCGAAGGCCAGGGCGAGGCCGATCCGGGCCCGCGCCGGCGCTCGATCGCGGCGCCGCAGGGCCGCAGCGAGGAGGAGCGCGCGCCCCGGATCGCGATCGCGATCCATCGGCAAAAGCTGCTCGTCCTGGGCCTCCGCGAGGGCCTTGCCCAGCGCGATCAAAGGTCGCTCTTCGTGCCCCGTCGGGTGCCTCCTTCAAGCCAATCGCGCAAGACCGGGTGCTGCCGCGCCGCGCGGGTGAATCGCTCCTCGGCGCGCGCGAGGCGCCGCTTGATCGTCGCGAGCGATGCCTCGGTGGCGGCGGCAATCTCGGTGAGCTCCATCCCTTCGAGGAAGCGGAGAACGAAGGCGATCCGCTCGTCGGGCGGGAGCCGGTCGAGCACGGCGTAAGTCGCGCGGAGCGCCTCGCCGTGCTCACCGCTCACGGGCGGCGCCTCGACGTCGGGCAGCGCCTCGGGTGCGAAGAACGAGAGCCAGCGACGGCGGGCGCGGCGCTGGATCGCGGTGCGCGCCGTGAAGAGCGTGACCGAGGTGATCCACGCGCCGAGCGCCGCGGGATCGCGCAGCGTCCGGAGCGAGCCGAGCGCGCGGACGAAGACGTCGTGGTGGACGTCGGCGAGCTCGCCGTCGACGCCGAGGATCCGGCCGAGCGGGCGCCTCACGTGCGCGGCGTAGCGATCGTAGAAGACGGCGATCGCCGCGGGCTGCTCGGCGCGGAGCCCCTCGACCAGCGCGGCGTCCGACGTGAACGCGACGTTCCCCGGCCCCGTCGGGCTGCGAAGGACGCGTGGTCCCGCTGGTCGCGCTGCGCTGCTGCTCACGTCGGGGATAGTCCGCGCGGGCCCCCGGGACGGCTCATTTATTCGCGGCTCGAAGGGAAGCGCCCGCGCCGGTGCGGGCGTTGCCGGTGCCACGCCGACGCCGAGGCGGCGTGGAGAGGACGACGCGATGAGCGAGGTGCCCGTGAGCGAGCAGCAGGTGATTGGTCCGGCGGTCACCCGCGTTCGGATGCGGCTCGGCCGGATCGCCGGCCGCGCGCTCCTGCGTCGGCGCGCCGCGTGGGCGCTCGGCTTCGGGGCACTCCTCGCCGCGCTGCGGCCGCTGCTGTGGCCGCTCGGCGAGGACACTCCGCTCCATTTCGGCCTCGTTCGCGCGGCGATCCTGGCGATCGTCGGGTTCGCGATCGTGGCCTCGGCGCTCCTGATCCTCGGTCGTCGACGCCGCCCGTCGATGCTCGGCGCGGCGCGCGCGCTCGATGACGCGCTCGATCTCCGCGAGGTCGTCGGCAGCGGGTTCGCGTTCGAGCGCGATGGTCGCGACGAGGCTGGCGTGATCGTCGCGCGGCGTCGCGGCGCGGCCGCCGTGAAGGGGCTCGACGTCGAGGCGGCGTTCCCGCTGCCGTCGCTGCGGCCCGCGCGTCGACGGCTCGCGCAGGCCTCGATCGGCCTCGCGGCGGCGCTGGCGATCGGCGCCTACGATCCCGTGCTCGCCGCCGCGATGATGGCGCCGCCGACCGACGACGAGCGCGCAGCGGCCGCCGATCTCGACGCCGCCGCGCAAGCGCTCGCCGCGGCGATCGCGCCGTCGTCCGATCCGAGGCACCCCGAGGCGGCGAAGAGCGGCTCGGCGAAAGAGGACGAGAAGAAGGGCCCGAGCGCCGGGCCGAAGCTGGTCGAGAAGGCGCGCGAGGCCGCGAAGGCGGCGCGGCGCGGCGATCGGCAAGGCGCGCTCGGCAAGCTCGACTCGCTCCGCACCGACGGGCGCAAGCAGGCGGCGCGCGCCGCGGATCTCAAGGCCGCGCTCCGGCAGATCGCCGACGCGCTCGATCCGCCGAAGAGCGGCGCGCGATCCGGCGCGGCCCGCGCCCTCGATCCCTCGGCGAAGGCTGCCGATTCGATGCGCCTCCTCGCGAAGAAGATGCGGTCGCCCGAGGAGACCGCGAGCGAGACGAAGGAGTCGCAAGAGCGCACGCTCGAGCGCCTGTCGCGCGCGGGCGAAGAGGCCCGCAAGGCCGGCGGCGACAAGGGCGAGAAGGGCGACGGGAAGAGCGCCGCCGAATCGCTCTCGCGCGCGGCCGAGGCGCTTTCCAGAGGCGATCGCGAGGCCGCTGCGAAGATGCTCGACGAGGCCGCGGAGCGCGCCGACGGCATGGAGCGCGAGCGCGCCGAGGCCACGGCCGAGGCCGAGGCGATCGCCGAGATGCTCGAGAAGAGCGGCATCCTCGAGGAGGCCATCGAGATGGCGATGCTCGGTCGCGAAGGCCAGGGCAAGCCGGGCGAAGGCGCCGGCACGGGCGAGGGCAAGGGCGCCGGCGAAGGCGATCAGCCGGGCACGGGGAGCGGCAAGGGCGCGGGCAAGAAGGGCCTGGATCTGCGGCGCGCGCTCGCGTCGCGCCTCGCAGCGATCGGCTTCGGCGGCGAGCCCGGCAGCGGCGTCGACGGCGGCGGATCGATCCCCGATCGCCACCGCACCAAGCGCGAAGCGATCGAGGTGAAATCGTCGCTGCGCGCGCCGTCCGAGGTGGGCGAGGGCGAGCGCGCGATCCAGGCGATTCAAGGGCTCGGCAAGGGCTCCGAGGCGCCGAAGGCCTACCGCGAAGTCTTCCCTTCGTACGACGCCGCCGTCGAGGAGGGCCTCGCCGACGAGCGCATCCCCGCGGCGCGACGGGCGGCCGTTCGCAAGTATTTCCAGTCGATCCGGCCCGTCGATCCCTGATCGCCGCGGGCTGATTTTTCCGAACAGAACCAACCGAACCGGCGCGGGCTCGCGCCGCCGACGACGAGGGCGTGATGACGAACGAACCCTGGGCGAGCACCCCCGTGCTGCGCGTGGTGGGCGGATCCGACGTGAAGGAAAACGTGGCGGCGATCGAGGCGGCGGAGGTCGCGCTCGCGCACGCGAAGAAGGTGGGCGATCGGCTGCGCGGAGAGCTGAGCGCGGTGATCTTCGGGCAAGACGAGGTCATCACCGGAGTCGTGGTGGCGCTGCTCGCCGGCGGTCACGTGCTGCTCGAGGGCGCGCCCGGGCTCGGGAAAACGCAGATCGTGCGGACGCTGTCGAAGCTCGTCGGCGGCTCGTTCTCGCGGATCCAGTTCACGCCCGATCTGATGCCGAGCGACATCGTCGGGACGAGCCTGGTCGTGACCACGGCGAACGGCGGCAAGGATCTCGCGTACCGGCCCGGGCCGATCTTCGCCAACCTGATCCTCGCCGACGAGATCAACCGCGCGACACCGAAGACGCAGAGCGCGCTGCTCGAAGCGATGGCGGAGCGCACCGTGTCGGTCGAGGGGCAGCCGCGCGATCTGCCGTCGCCGTTCTTCGTGCTCGCGACCGAGAACCCGATCGAGATGGAGGGCGTGTTCCCGCTGCCCGAGGCGCAGCTCGATCGCTTCCTGATGAAGCTGATCGTGAAGATGCCGGATCTGGAGACGCTCACGCGGATCGGGGCGCGCGCCGAGGAGCCGAAGCCGCCGAGCGCGGTGACGTTCCCCGACGAATTGCTGGAGGTGCAGGCCGCGGTGCGGCAGCTCCCGTCGGCGCGCCACGTCGAGCGCTACGCGGCGAAGCTGGTGCTCGCGACCCACACCGAGAAGGGCGTCCGCTACGGCGCGGGGCCTCGCGCCGCGCAGGCGCTGATGAGCTGCGCGCGCGCCCGCGCCGTGCTCGACGGGCGCGCCGCGGTGGCCGCCGACGACGTGAAGGCCGTCGCCGGCGACGTGCTCCGCCACCGTCTGGGGCTTCGTTTCGAGGCTGAAGCGCAGGGGATCGACGCGGACAAAATCATCGCCCAGGCCCTCGCCCACACCAAGGTGGACTGACCGTGGACCTCGCCCTCGCGCCCGCTGTGAACGAGCCCGCGGCGTCGCCGTCGCGCGCGGAGATCTCGCCCGACGCGTCGCTGCTCTCGCCGGAGATCGCCTCGCGCCTCGCGCAGCTCTCGATCCTCTCGCGGCGCATGGCCGACGCGCGACGCCGCGGTCGCCGCAAGAACCGCCGGCCCGGCGCGGGCGTCGAGCTCCTGGATACGAGGCCGTATGTGGTCGGCGACGATCCGCGGCGGATCGCCTGGTCGGCGTACGCGCGGCTCGAGCGCCTGGTGGTGCGGCTCGCGGCCGACGAGGCGCCGCTCCGGCTCGCGCTGGTGCTCGACACCAGCGCCTCGATGCGCTTCGGCGCGCCGACCAAGCTGCGCCAGGCGACGCGGATCGCGGCGGGGCTCGCCGCGGTGGCGCTCTCCGGCGAGGATCGCGTCGCCGCGGTGGCGAGCTCGTCGCGCGAGATCGAGTCGATGCGCGCGGGCGGCGGTCGCGCCGGGATGGCGAAGCTTTTCGGGATGCTCGACGGTCTCGGCGCCGCCGGCGAGACCGATCTATCGGCGGCGGCGACGGCCGCGACCCACGCCGCGGGAGGCCGCGCGCTCTGCGTGATCCTCGGCGATCTGCTCGATCCGAAGGGCGCGCTCGCCGGCGCGCGCGCCGCGCGGGAGCGCGGCCACGAGGTGACGATCGTCGAGGTGCTCGATCCCTTCGAGATCGATCCGCCGGAGCTCGACGACCTCGATCTCGAGGACGACGAGACCGGCGAGATCGTCGTGATGCCCGCGCACGGCGCTCGCGCCGCGTACCTGGAGGCGCTCGCCGAGCACCGCGCTCGCGTCGACGAAGGCGCGGCCGAGCTCGGCGCCCCGGTGCTGCGCGTGTCGACGGCCGAGCCCTTCGACGTCGTGATCGGCGACGCGCTCGCGGCAGGTCTGCTGCGCGGTGGAGGCCTGCAATGATCTTCGCTGCGCCCCGGATCCTCGTCGCGCTCGGCCTGCTCGTGCCGGTGCTCGTGGCCTTCCTGGTTCGAAGACGCCGGAGCACAGTCCGGGTCCCCTCGACGCTGCTCTTCCGCCTCGCGGCGAAGACGACGGCGCCGAACCGGCGCGTGCGCTGGCTCCGGCGCGTGGCCTCGCTCGTCGCGTGCCTGCTCGCGGTGGCCGCGCTGGTGATCGCGGCGGCGGGCCCGTCCGCGCGAAATCGAGGCGAAACGACGGCGATCGTGATCGATCTGTCGGCGTCGATGGGCGCCGGCGGGGCGCGCTCGCCGCTGGTCGAGGCCCGTCGCTTCACGGCGCGCCTCGTCGGCGGCGCGGGCCCCGGCGATCGTTTTCTGATCGTCGGCGCCGGCGTCGTCCCGGTGCGTCTGGCCGGCCCTGTGGCGCCCGGACCCGAGATCGACGAGGCCCTCGCGGCGCTCACCGTCGAGCGCGGCGGCGCCGATCGGGAAGCGGCGATCGATCTCGCGGCGGATCTCGTCGCCGGGTCGACGCGGCCGCGGATCGTGGTGCTCCACGATGGCGGCGAGAGCCTCGGCGACGGCGGATCGCAGCACCGCGGCATCCCGGTGCGCGAGCGCGTCTTCACGCCGACTGCGCGCGACAACCTCGGCGTCACGGCGTTCGCCATGCGCGCCCCGCTCGACGCCGCCAGCGACGAGGAGTGCGAGGCGCTGATCTCGGTCGCCACGTCGTCGGATCACACCCGCTCGGCGAGGATTGTCGTCAGCGTCGAGGGCCACGAGATCCTCCGCCGATCCCTGCAAATTCCGGCCACCGGCGAGGCCGAAGCCCGCGTGCGGGTGCGCGCCTCGGCGACGCGGCTCACCGCGCGCGTCGAGGCCGAGGACGGGATCGCCGACGCGCTCGCGGCGGACGACGAGGCCGCGCTCACGGAGGCGACGCGTCCGCTGCCGCGCGTGCTCCTGATCGGCCGCGGCACGCCGGAAGGTGACGCCGCCGGCTTCTTC
This sequence comes from Byssovorax sp., assembly GCA_025362495.1. Taxonomy (GTDB): domain Bacteria; phylum Myxococcota_A; class Polyangia; order Polyangiales; family Polyangiaceae; genus JANYGI01. The sequence goes on from JANYGI010000094.1 coordinate 45,705, forward strand.
GTCGAGAAGGCGATCCAGGCCGCGGGCGTTCGCGAGATCGTGGATCTGGATCAACACTTCACGCGGCGTGATCACGACGAGCACGCGGCGCCGCTCACGGCCGAGCCCGGCGACATCGTGGTCGCGCTGGGCGTCGGCCCCGCGCGCGCCGTCCCCGTCCCCGCGCTCTACCTCGGCACGGCGTCGGGTCAGCTCCCGGTGCGCGGCCTCGGGGATCTCTACGGCGAGCGCACGCGGCTGCGATCGATGGCGGCTGGCGACGCGCTCCTCCGCGGCGTCGCGCTCGACGGGCTCACCATCGGTCACGCGAAGAAGGCCAGCGCGCCGAGCGGAGCCCGCTCGCTCGTCGAGCTCGACGGCGGCGCGGTGCTCCTCGCGGGCGGCGCCGGCGAGAACGCCTGGATCTGGGCCGGCATCGAGCCCGCGGCGAGCGACATGGTCCTGCGCGTCGCGTTCCCGGTGCTGATCGCCAACGCGCTGCACGCGCTTGGCGGCGCGTCGAACGTGGCGGTCGCCGACACCGTGGCGCGGAGCGAGGTCGCGCTGCGCCAGGCGAAGATCGAGCCCGGCGCCGTGGAGATCGAGCCGGCCGCGCCGTGGCGCCCAGGCGTGAGCGCGGCGGCCGTGCTGGCGGCGATCGCCGCCGTGCTGCTCGGCGTCGAGGCGTGGACGTTCCGGAAAGGCTGGGCTTCGTGATGCGTGGTGGAGCTTCGATCTGGGTGCGGATCCTCGCCGTGGCGACGGCGGCAGCGGCGCCGTTCGTCCCCCCGATGCACCGCGCCTCGAGCGCGCGGTCCGTCGTCTACGTCGTTGACGATTCGGCCAGCGTCGGTCGATCCGGCGTCGCGGAGGCCGAGGAAATCCTGCAGCGAGCGTGGGCCGCGCGCGGCGACGTGGAGATCGGCGTCGTCGCCTTCGCGCAGAAGCCCGAGCTGCTCTTGCCCGTCGGCGGCGTCGGCCCGCTGCCCTCGATCCCCTTGAATCACCGGGGCGGCAGCGATCTCTCGGCCGCGTTGCGCCTCGCGCGCGCCGCGCTCCCGCCCTCCGGTCAGCGACGGATCGTGCTCCTGTCCGACGGCCGCGCCACGCGGGGCGACGCGATGAGCGACGTGATCCGCGCCGAGCAAGCCGGGATCACCGTCGACACGATCCCGATCGGATCGACCACGATCGATCAGCTGGCGTTGACGCGCGTCGCGCCGCGCGAGCCGCGGATCGCGCAGGGCGAGCCCGCGCAGCTCGCGGCCACGCTCCGCGGCGCGCCGAGCGCGAACGTCACGGTCCGCTGGAGCCGCGACGGCCAGGAGATCTCCACGATCCGGGTGAAGCTCGACGACGCCGGCGCGGCCGAGGCGGCGATCGCCGATCCGCGCCCCGCGCCGGGGATCCACGTGTACCGCGCCCAGGTCGTCGAGGCCTCGAAGGGCGGCCCGACGTTCGCGGCCGACGGCCCGAGCCTGACGACGGCGGTCACCGTAGGCGGCAAACCGCGCGTCGTGGTGATCACCATCGACGGCGCCTGCCCCGCGATCCTCTGCGACGCGCTCGACAGGGCCGACGTCGACAAGCAGGTGGTGACGCTGCCGGAAGGGATGCCCGACGCGGTGGCCCTCTCCGGCGCCGATCTCGTGGTCCTCGCCGACGTGCCGCTCGAGGCCGTGGGGACCGCGGCGAGCGGCGAAGGCCTCACGCCCGCCGCGCAGGCGGCGCTCATCGACTACGCGCAGAAGGGCGGCGGCGTCGTCGTCACCGGCGGCGCGTTCGGGATGGCGCCGGAGTACGCCGGCACGCCGCTCGCGCGCATGTTGCCGGTCGAGATCGAGGACAAGGGCCAGATCGAAGATCCGAAGATCGCCATGGCGATCATGCTCGATCGCTCGGGCTCGATGGGGGCGCGTGTCGGCACCCACACCAAGCTCCAGCTCGCCGTCGAGGCCGCGCTCGCGGCGGCCGCCACCCTGCGCGGCGACGATCTCCTCGCGCTCGGCAGCGTCGACGAAGAGACGCACTGGGATCACCCGTTCGGCCCTGTTTCAGGCCTCGCCGCGCGTCGCGAGACCATCCGCTCGATTGACGTCGGCGGCGGCGGCATCCTGATCTTCACCGCGCTCGTCGACGCGTACGGCGTGCTCCGCCACGCGCCGGCGCCGGTGCGTCACGTGATCATCTTCGCCGACACCGCCGACAGCGAGGAGCAGATCGAGAGCTGCCAGCGCGGCTGCACCGAGGCGCCGCGCACCGCGATCGAGCTCGCCGAGGCCGCGCATCGCACCGGGATCACCACCAGCGTCGTCGGCATCGGCCGCGAGGAAGACAGCGACACGCCGTTCCTGCACAAGCTCGCGGCGTCCGGCGGAGGCCGCTTCTACCGCACCGACGACGGCGCGGATCTGCGGCGGATCTTCGTCTCCGAGACCCGCGTCGCGGCGCGCTCCAACCTGCGCGACGGGCCCGTCGACGTGCGCGTGTCCGAGGATCACCCGATCCTCGCCGGCGTCGATCTCGACAAGATGCCTCCGCTCGGTGGCTTCGTGGAGACCAGGCGCCGCGCCACCGCCGCCGTCGCGCTGGCGACGCGCGAGGACGACAAACCCATCCTGGCGTCCTGGCGTTACGGCCTCGGTCAGGTCGTGGCGATAACCACCGATCTCCGCGGCGACTGGAACGGGAGCTGGTCGCATTTCGCCGGCGCAGGCCAGGTGTTGCGGCAGATGACGCGCTTCGCGATGCGCAAACACTCGAGCGGTAGCGCCGACATGCGCGTGACCGTCGGGGACCACGGGGCCGAAGCGACTCTGGATCTCGCCGAGCCGACCGGCGAGCCGGCCGCGGCGCCGTCGACGATCGAAGCCTTCGCGGTGAGCGAGGACGGCACGGCGCACCCGCTGCCCTTCGGAGCGACGCTGGAGCGCGTCGCGCCGGGGCGATTCCGGGCTCACGCGCCGACGGCCGGAGAGCCCTTCGTGGTCGTCCGGGCGCGGGACGCGAACGGTGGTTTCGTCGGTGAGGCGATTGGCCGCCTCGACGGCGCCGAGGAGCTCGCGACCGTCGGGCCGGACACGCGCGCTCTGGAAGATCTCGCTCGGGCCGGGAGCGGCCTTTACTCGCCAGACGCCGAGCAAACGCTGCGCTCCGGCGGCCAGATCGGCAAAGCGCCGATCCCGGTGTGGCCCTGGATGCTCCTCGGAGCGGCTGCGCTGGTGTGCGTGGACCTGTGGTTGCGCCGGCTGGGGAAGGGGAGAGCGGCGTTTGCGCTCCCGGCCATGGCGGCCGCCGCGCGCGGCGCCAGAGCATCCTCTGTCGAGAGCGTCGCCGCCTTCGCGCCGGAGATCGCCGCGAAGGCCGCCTGACGATCCGCCGGCGCGCGGCGCCGATCACTCGCAGAGATCGAAGCCGAGCAGATCGACGTGAAAATGCGACTGGTCCTTGTGCCGCTCGGCGAAGAACACGTCGAGCGGGTACGTCTCGCCGGGCGTGAGGCCGAGATCGTCGACGGCGATCTCCGTCCCTTCGGAGCTGTGGACACCGCCCAGATCGATGGCCAGGCGACGATCGATGAAGGCCCAGAGATCGTCGTCACCGGAGAAGCGGAACACCTCACCACCGGCGTACCGGAAGTGGATGTGAGCTTCGTAGGTGAAGTGGAAGTTGTGCGGATCTCCCTCGTTTCCGAGGAGCTGATCGTCGATCGGGAAGAAGAGATCGCTGTCGAGGCCGAGGCCGCCCTGGGTCGGGATGAGCGGGAACGACAGCGGCGCGCTCAGGTTGACGCCCGGGCTGTCGTGATACCACTGGTCGAAGTCGGCCTTTCCGGTCGTCGTCGGCGTGGTCCCGTCGGGGTGCGCATAGACCGGCTCGCCGTCGGCGCCGAGGGTGGTCTCGAGCATGCCGCGATCGTCGCCGTTGAACTTCTCGAAGTCGGGGTGCGAGGTCGGGAAATCGCGCACGGTCCCGAGGAGCATCGGTAACGCGGGGAACTGCTGGCAGCCGCCGCCGGTGCTGGCGGCGCTGCTGCTCATCACCGCGCCGCCCCCGCCACCTGCGCCGCCGAGGCCGGCGTCGGGCGGCGGCGGGACGGGCAACGAGCTGCGCGCGCCGCACGCCGCGACCGCCACGATCGCGGCGAGCAGCAGAGTCCGGGGGACGAACATGGCGAGTCGGCTCATCGCACGATCCTTTGCATCCGGCGTCAGGGCTTCGGGAACGTGGCCAGCGTGAGAGCCTTCGGATCGCCGGGGATCGCGTCGATGGCCACCGGGACTCCGCGGCGGTAGCGCCACCCGGTGCCGTCGTGCGCGAACCCGGAGCGCTCGACGAACGTGAAGTCGCGGCCCCGCTCGAAGACCCTGGCGATGAACAGCACCTCGGCGACGCCCTCGGCGTTCGGCGCGGCGCGGTCGAGGATGGTGAGCCCCATGTAGCGCTGGTTGCGAGCGGCCGCTGCCAGCAGCTTGTGGAGCTCGCCCTCGGGCATCTTGCGATCGTCGTGGGCCGGATCGAGCGTCTTGATCAGATAGCCAATCTCCTTCTTCGCGTAGGCGGCGTAGCGGGAGCGCATCATGCTCTCGGCGTCGGGGGCCTCGCGCTCCCCTTTGTGGAGCGGGGCGCAGCAGGCCTTGTAAATGAGGCCGGAGCCACAGGGGCAGTGATCGGGAGAGGCCATGGCGGGGTAGGGGGCAGTCGAGGCGATTATTCGGGGACGACGAGGCGCTCGGCCAGGCCGCGGACGGGAGCAGGCATGAATTTGTCCTTCGTGACGAGGACGATCTCGGCGCGGAGCTCGCGCAGCTCCGACGGCCGCAGCCACGCGAGCGCCAGGCGCGTCAGGTAGCTCGTGTGCTTGTCGAGGATGGCGCGGACCAGATCGAAGATCGGGAACGAGTCGATGAGATCGTCCTCGGGCAGCCCGTGCGCGCGAGCCGTCGCCGTCACGGCGTCGTCGAAGCGGTCGCGCTTCCACTCGAGCGCCTCGTGGAGGAGGTGGATGTTGCTCTTGACGATCACCAGCGGCGCGGCGTCGGGCGCGGCGAGGATCCAGCGCAGCTCGGCGTCGATGCCATAGCGCGCGTCCGAGTCGAGGGTGACCAGCGGGAGGAAGCGCGGCTCTCCTTCGCCTTCCCCTCGGGCGAAAATCTCGGCGATCCGCTCGGCGAGGATGCTCTGCATAGGGGCGGCATTGTGTCATGAATCGCGGCAGGTCCGCGCCACGGTTTCGCGGTGCGCTTGACGGGGGACGAAGCCCCTGGCGACCATGCCCGCATGCCCCGTCCTCGTCGCGCCGTCGCCTGTTCGCTGCTCCTCGCCGCCGTCGGCTTCGCCGCGCTCGCGGCCGCCCCCTCGCACGCGCGGGCCGGCTCGGGCGGCTCCGGTGGATCGGGCGGCGGCGGTACCGGCACGACGGCGAGCGGCAGCGCGAGCTCGAGCGCGACGAGCACCGGCAGCGGCGTGGTGTGCGTCGATGATGGCCTGTGCGAGTCGCTGAGCGAGACGTGCGCGTGCGCCGACTGCGCCAAGCTCGCGCTGTGCATGCCGGATCAGTGCGTCGACGATCATCAGTGCACGCTCGCGGACGCGTGCACCTGCCTCGACTGCGCGACCGACGAGTTCTGCAACGATCCGTCGCATTGCAAGAACGACGGGAAGTGCGACTCGTTCATGGAGGGCTGTCAGTGCGCGGACTGCGCGTCGAGCCCGAGCAGCGCGGGTCATCCGGGCTCGACGAGCGCGTCGGCGTCGTCGTCGTCGGCGGTGGCGGCGACGAGCGGCGCCGGCGGGACGGGCAGCGCGACGTCGACCGGCTCGGGCGGGAGCGGCGACGACGCGGGCTGCGCGCTGCGCCCCGGCAGCGCGCCGATCTCCGCGGGCGCGCTGGCGCTCGGCGCGGCCGCGCTGCTGATGGCGACGCGCCGTCGCCGCGGCTGAAGAGGCGCGGGCGGCGCGATCGTTCAGGCCCGAACAATCGCGCTGTCGACGCTAGAAGCTCGGTGGTCCGCCGGGGCCGGGCGGCAAGGCCGGCGCCTTGGGCGCGCTGGTCGACGACGCGGCCGGCTTGACGACGGGCGCGGTGGTCGGCGCGGGCTTCACGACCGGAGCCGTCGTCGCGACGGGCTTCGCGACCGGCGCGGCGCCGACGTCGGGAACCGTCGAGCCCCGGGGGATCGCGCCCCACAGCTTCTTCGGCGGGCTCGCGGGATCCGGGCCGGGCCCGTCCTTCATGTCGAGATCGCTGGCCAAGCCTGCCGACGCGGCCGCCGAGCCCGCGATCACCGGCGCGACGCCGGCGTTCGGTGCAGTCGTCGGCGCGACCGTCGCGCTCGCGGTGACGACGGTGATCGCCGGCGCCGCGTCGGCGGTCGCGCCGGTGGCCGCGCGCGGCTTGAGCACGCCCGAGCCGAGCACGGTGCCGCCCGCGAGCGCCACGGCCATCGCGGCCACCATCACCAGGACGGGGACGCCGCCGCGCGGTGCCGCCGCCGGTCGCGCGGCCTCGGCCGGCGTCTGCAGCGGCGTGGGGAACGGAATCGAGGTGCGCGCCTCGGCGGGGCCCGAGACGGGAGCTTGCACCGAGATCGGCGCGCCCTCGACGTGCGTGGGCAAGCTCCCGCGCGGGATCGACGAGCTCATGTCGATCGTCGCGTCGATGTCGAGCTGCACGTTGACGACGCGCGCCAGATCGCGGAGCGGCACGAGCGCGTTGAGCAGCTCCTCCGCCGACTGGTACCGGTCGACCGGCTTGCGGCGCAGGGCCTTCGTCACGACCTGGATCAGCCCCTCGGCGAGCTTGTCGTTGCGCTCGAGCGTCAGCTTCGGCGCCTCGGTCATCAGCTTCTTCTGCGCGAGCTCGGCGTCCGACGCGATGTTGCCGAACGTGTGCCTGCCGGCGACGGCGCGGAAGAGGATCGCCCCCGTCGCGTAGATGTCGGAGACGCTGGTGACGGCGCGCGAGTTGAGGATCTGCTCGGGCGCCATGTACTCGATCGTGCCCACGGCCATGTCGGCGCGGGTGATCCCGGTGACCTCGTCGTCGCCGTCGGGCTCGCTCCCCGACATCAGCCGGCTCACGCCGAAGTCGACGACGACGGCGCGGGTGCGATCGCCCTGATGCGGCTGAAGGATGATGTTCCCGGGCTTGAGATCGCGGTGAACGATGTGCGCGTGGTGGAGATCGCAGAGGGCGCTGGCGATGTCGCAGCCGAGCTCGATCGTCTCCTCGACGGTGAGCATCTTCTCCTGCAAGACGCGGTTCAGCGGCTCGCCCTCGACGAGCTCCATCACCAGCACGAGGCCGTAGACGTCGTCGGCGACGAAGTCGACCACGCGCGCGACGTGGTCGCTGCGGATCTTGCCGAGGATGTAGGCTTCGCGCTTGAAGCGCGCGACGACCTCGTGGTTGAGCGCCGCAGCGGCGAGCAGCGTCTTGATGGCGACGCGCGAGCCGACAAGTCGATGCTCGCCCGCCCACACCTCGCCCATCCCGCCGGCTCCAACCTTGCGCTCGACGCGATACCGCCCAGCGATCACCGCTCCAGGGGTGAGATCCATGACCTGCGATCCTACTGTAGAGGCGGCAAAAAAGGCGAATCGCGGGCTGAGCCCGGTCGCGCGCCCGCGCTCGATCCTGCAATTGCCCTTGATCCAGAGCGTCTGCGCGCGGTACGGGAAACGATTGTGACGCGCCGGAAACAGCCCAGAAACAGAAAGAGCGCGCTCGAGGTCGTGGCGCTCCGGCGCGAGGTCGCGTCGCTGCGCGCGGCGATCGATCTGCTCCATCGCATCGCGAACCTGGTCGGGACCACGCTCGAGGTCGACGCGACTTGCTACGCGATCCTCACGGGCGTGACGGCCGGCGTGGGCCTCGGGCTCAACCGCGCGATGCTGTTCCTCGTCGACGGCGGCGGTCGTCACGTGCTCACCGGCGCCGGCGCGATCGGCCCCGACGACGAGGTCGAGGCCGACCGGATCTGGCGCTCGATCGAGTCCGAGAAGCGCGATCTGACCGAGCTCTACCAGGCCGGCCGCGGCGCCTCGACCGAGGCCGGCGCGACGGTGCGCTCGGCGCTCGACGCCCGCGTGCGCGCGACGACGATCGAGGTCAGCGGCGACACGCCCGTGGCGCTGGCGCTGCGGCGGGGCGAGCCAGTGATCGGCGGCGGCACCGACGACGCCGACGGCCTCTTTCATCTGCCGACCAGCATCGCCGTGCCGCTGCGCGATCGCCACGCGGTCTCGGGCGTGCTCTACGCCGACAACCGCTTCACGGGGCGTGCTCTCGACGCGGCGTCGACGCTGGTGTTCACGCTCGTCGGCGAGGACGCCGGCCGCGCGATCGAGAGCGCGCAGCGCTACGAGCGGCTCGCGAGCGAGGCCAGGACCGACGCGCTCACCGGGCTCGGCCACCACGGCGCGCTCGTCGCCGACATCGCGCGCGAGGTCGTCTCGGCCATCGCCGCGCGCCGCCCGCTCGGCCTCCTGATGATCGATCTCGACGGCTTCAAGCGGATCAACGATCACTGCGGACACCCCGCGGGCGACGCGCTCCTGGTCGAGATCGCGCTGCGCATGCGCGAGGTGATCCGCGGCGGCGAGGGCGTGTACCGCTACGGCGGCGACGAGTTCGCGGTCCTCTTGCCCGGGGCGACGCGCTCGGCCTCGGCGCTGATCGCCGGCCGCCTGCTCCGCGCCGTCGCCGGCCGCCCCTTCGCGCTCGCCCCCGGCCACACCGAGAAGATCACCTGCTCGATCGGCGCCGCGTCGATGCCCGAGGACGCCGACGACGAGGTGAGCCTCATCGCGGCCGCCGACGCCGCGCTGCTGCGCGCGAAGGCCCGCGGGAAGAACGTCGTCGAGCTCGCCTGATCGCGCCCGGATCGCGCTACGGCGTCTTCGTGGTGATCTTGTCGACGGCGTGCACCGGCGCGAGATCGCCGGCCATGAGGTGCGTTATCGCGCTGTAGATCAGGCGCTGGCGATCGAGCGTGCCCTTGCCGGCGAAGACCGCCGACGTCGCGGTGATCTCGTAGTGACCGCCGCCGCCGACGACCTCGACGGTGCAGCCCTCGATCTTCTCTTCGATCGCGGCGCGGATGGCGTCGGTGATGGAGCCCTGAAACGACGTGGGGTGGGAGGACATGGCGCTTCCATAAAGCATCGCCGCGCGGCCGGCTACGGCGTGCAGCCGAGGGGCACGTCGGCCTTCTCGCCGGTGGTCTCGTTGGTCGCGTGGGCAGCGGCGCCGCCGTCGAACGCGAGGGTCACCCGCTCGCCGAGCGCGACCTGGATCGTCGCGCCCGCCGCCGGACACGCGGCAGCGCAGCGGTGGTAGCCGCTCACGTCGATCGTCCAGGCCTCGGCGTCGTCGACGCTGACGAGGCCGTGCGCCGCGGTGATCCCCGCGGGATCCTGCTCGTGCCCCGCCGGAGCGCCGCAGCCGTGATCGGTGAAGTCGCCGACGAGCGCGAGCAGCGCGTCGCGGTCCTCGGCGTTGCTCGCGGCCGGCGACGTCTCGGCGAGGTGGAATGTGACGCGGTTCGCGGGCGGCATCGACCACGCCGTCGCCGGGAACGCGTTGCCCCCGGCGAGCGCGAGATCCCGCATTTGATCGCCGAGACGGAGGCCCCGCGCCGTGAACGTCACCCCGATCGTGTCGCCGCTGAGATCGTCGAGCGCGTACGTCGCCGTGACCGTCCCGTCGAAGGCTGCGATGCCGCGCGCGGCCTGGCACTGCTTGAACGTGTACGTGTCGGTGGCGTCGCTCGTCGTCGTCGTCGCGCAGGGGCCGAGGCGCGCCTTCACGTCCGTCGTCGCGGCGACGGCGTAGTCGTCGCTCGAGGTGAGGTTGAAGCCCCCCGAGCCGGGGCCGGGGACGGTGGCCACGCCGTAGAGCAGCACGAACAGCGAAGCGTCGGCCTCGGCGTTCCGGGCCCAGATCACGGCTTTTTCGGCCGATGTCGTCCAGTCGTCGCTGCTGCACGCCGGGAGCGAGGCCGCGGCGAGCGCTGTCACGATCGCGCCGACGAGCGCGCCCCGGCGCCGCACCGAGGTCAGCTCCGCCCGCTGCGCTCGACGCGCTCGCGCACCATCGTCATCGCGGCGGCGACGGCGGGATCGCGCACGAGATTCTCCACCGACGCGGGCAGGCGGTAGGTCCAGTTGGCGGTGCCCGTCGTGCCCGGCGTGTTGATCCGATCGCGCGTCGCGAGCACGTCTTGCAGCAGGAAGAGCACGAGATCGCTCCCGGCCGCGCAGATCTGATCGACGAGAGCGCGGTGCACCGCGGGCGTGAACGCCGCGCCGAGCTCGCGCGCGACGGGCGCGAGGAGCGGCAGCTTCTTCACGGCCTCGCGCTCGGCGACGCCGAGCGCCTCCCACCAGACGGCCACGGGATCGGTGTCGTGCGTCCCGAAGCACGCCAGCGAAACCGGCGAGAATTTCGCGGGATCGCGGAACACCGCGCCGTCCTTCTCCCAGATGAGGACCTTGTATCCGGGCACGCCGAGCCGCGCGAGCGACAGGCGAACGAAGTCGGGGATGACGCCGAGATCCTCGGCGATGAGCTGCGCGCCGGTGCTCTTCGCGCCCGCGAGCATCGCGCCGATCACCCGCTCGCCGTGCGCGAGCTGCGCCGGCTCTTCGCCGGGATCGAAGAAGCCCTTCGCGAGCCGCCCCTTGGCGTCGCGCAGGCCGGCCACGGGCCGCATGTACGTGCGGTAGAAGCCGACCAGGTGATCGATGCGGAAGCGATCGTAGAGCGACGCCGTGTACCGCGCGCGGCGGTCGAGCCACGCGTACCCGTTGGCGCGCATGCGCTCCCAGTCGTACGGCGGGAGGCCCCACTCTTGACCGTCTTCGCTGAAGGCGTCGGGCGGGCAGCCGACCGAGCAATCACCCCGGAACTCGTCCTGGTGGGCCCACACGTCGGAGCTGTCGCGGCCGACCATGAACGGGAGATCGCCCATGATCTCCACGCCCATCGCCGCGAGGCGCGCGCGCGCGTCGGCCCACTGCGCGTGAGCGAGCCACTGCTGGTACGCGTGCGCGGTGACGCCCTCTTCGAGGCGCGACGCGGCCTCGGCGAGCGCGGCGGGATCGCGATGCTGGAGCGGCGCCGACCACTCCCACCAGGCGCTGCCGCCGTGCGCGTCCTTGAGCGCGCGGAAGAGCGCGTAGTCGTCGAGCCAGTCGCGGTGGGCCACGCGAAACGCGGCGAGCTCCTGCGCGCGCGGCGTGCCAAAGGCGATCTCGTGCTCGCGGAAACGGCGGAACGCGCGCGCGATCGCCTCGCGCTTGAGCGCGCGGACGGCCTCGTAGTCGATGGTGGCGCTGGCGCGAGCGCGGGAGAGGAGCAACGCGCCCGCGTCGCCGAGCCCCGCGGCGTCGCCCTCGAGATCGGGGACGAGCGTCATCGAGAGGTACATCGGATCGATGCCGAAGGCGCTCAGCGCCGAGTACGGCGACGTCTCGCCGCCGGAGATCTCGCCGAGCGGGAGGATCTGCACGAGCCGCAGCGCAGCCGCCCGCGCGAACCCGGCGAAGTCCGCGAGATCGCCGATCTCGCCGATCCCCCAGGATCGCGCGCTGCGCAGCGAGAAGAGCGGGACGGTGACGCCGGCGATTCTGCGGCGGTTCTGGCTGGAGGCTTCAGACATGGTCGGGCGCGTCTCTCCGCTTCGGTTTGTTCAGGAATTATCACGTCCTCTCGATCTCGCTCAAGCGCGCGGGCGGCGAGCGACGAAGGTGCGTGCCCGACTACCGGTGCGCCGTCTGCGGCGCAGCTTACCCGGGTGGGAACCGCCGAGCCTCCGCGGGCGCCGAGCGAGCGCGACCTCGACGCGATCTTCGCGGCTGCGCTCGAGTCCGCGCGCGTGCCGCGCGCCACCTACCGCGTGCAGCTCCAGCCGGCGTTCGGCTTCGAGGCGGCGGCCGAGCTCGTCGACTACCTCGACACGCTCGGCATCAGCGATCTCTACACGTCGCCGTTCTTCAAGGCCGTGTCGGGCAGCCTCCACGGCTACGATCTCGTCGATCCCAACCGCCTCAACCCGGAGCTCGGATCGCCCGAGGCGTTCGACGATCTCACGCGCCGGCTCCACGCGCGCGGGATGGGGCTCTTGCTCGACTTCGTGCCCAACCATATGGGCGTCGCCCAGGGCGCGAACGCCTACTGGACCGACGTGCTCGAGAACGGGCCGAGCTCGATCCACGCGCCGATGTTCGACATCGACTGGGCGCCGCTGAAGAGCGAGCTCGCGCGCAAGGTGCTGCTCCCGGTGCTCGACGCGCCCTTCGGCAAGGCGCTCGAGCGCGGCGATCTCCGCCCCGCGTTCGAGGACGGCGCGTTCGTCGTCGAGCTGCACGGCGCGAAATTGCCCCTGGATCCTCGGTCGTTTCTGCTGATCCTCGGCCCGCTCTTGCCGGGCCTCATCGCCGAGCTCGGCGAGGAGAGCGACGCGGTGCTCGAGCTCCGGAGCGTCATCACGGGCCTCGCGCACCTGCCCGCGGTCGACGACACGCGCCGCGACAAGAGCGCCGAGCGCCGGCGCGAGAAGGAGATCTTGAAGCGCCGCCTCGCCGCGCTGGCCGCGGGCTCGCCCGCCGTGGAGGCCGCGGTGAGCGCGCGGATGGTCGCGCTGGCCGGAAAACAAGGCGATCCGCGCAGCTTCGACGAGCTCGAGGCGCTGCTCGACAAGCAGGCGTACCGCCTCGGCTACTTCCGCGTCGCGGCCGAGGAGATCAACTACCGCCGCTTCTTCGACGTCAACGAGCTGGTGGCGATCCGCGTGGAGAACCCGGCGGTCTTCGCCGAGACGCACCGCCTCCTGTTCGAGCTCCTCGCGGCGGGGACGGTGACCGGCCTCCGCGTCGATCACCCCGACGGGCTCTGGGAGCCTTCACGCTATTTTTCTCGGGTCCAGCGCGGGGTGTTCCTCGATCGCGCCCGGCTCGCCGACGCCGATCCCGCGCTGCTCGAGCGGCTGGCCGAGCGCTACGATCGCCAGGCCGCCGAGAGGCCGCTCCGGCCGCTCTACATCGTGGCGGAGAAGATCCTCGCGCGCGGCGAGGAGCTGCCGGCGGACTGGGCGATCGACGGGACGAGCGGCTACGACGTCGCGGCGCTGCTCGGCGGCGTCTTCGTCGACCGGTCGACCGAGCGCGAGATGACGCGGATCTACGAGCACTTCGTCGCGTCGCGCCCCGAGCTCTCGGCGCTGATCCACGACGGCAAGCGGCTGATCCTCGCGACGGCGCTCGCGGGCGAGCTCAACGTTCTTGCGCACGCGCTGAACCGTCTGTCGGAGCGCAACCGGCACACGCGCGACTTCACGCTGGGCACGCTCACGACGGCGCTGCGCGAGGTCTGCTCGTGCTTCCCCGTGTACCGAACCTACGTGGGTGAAGAGACGACCGAGCTCGCGCCCGGGGACCGCGCGGCGATCGGCGTGGCGATCCGCCTCGCGCGGCGGCGCGATCCCACGACCGACGCGTCGGTCTACGATTTCGTGCGATCGGTCCTCCTGCGCGAGCTGCCCGACGCCATCGCCGAGGCCGATCGCCGGCTGTTCTTCCCCTTCGTGATGAAGCTCCAGCAGCTCACGTCGGCGGTGATGGCCAAGGGCGTCGAGGACACGGCGTTCTACGCGTACAACCGCCTCGTGTCGCTCAACGAGGTCGGCGGCGAGCCCGATCGCTTCGGCGTCGATCCCTCCGAGCTGCACCGGGAGAACCTCGATCGTCTCGCGCGGTGGCCGCGATCGCTGCTGACGACGTCGACGCACGACACCAAGCGGAGCGAGGACGTGCGCGCGCGGATCAGCGTGCTCTCGGAGATCCCCGGGGCGTGGGAGGGTGCGCTCCTTTCGATGGCGCGCGCGGCGCGGCCGTTCAAGACCGCGCGCGACGGCCCGGCGGCGCCCGACGCCAACGAGGAGATCCTGCTCTACCAGACGCTGCTGGGGACCTGGCCGGACGGCCTGGTGCGCGCGCCCGCGGCCTACGTCGAGCGCATCGCCGCGTACCTCCGCAAGGCGACCAAGGAGGCCAAGATCAACACCGCGTGGGTCGACGCGGATCCGGCTTACGACGCGGCCGTCGAGCGCTTCGTCCGCGGGATCCTCGGCGACGGCGAGCGCGCCGAGGCCTTCCGCGAGGCGCTGCTCCCGCTGGCGCGCAAGGTGGCGTTCTTCGGCCGGTGGAGCTCGCTCGCGCAGCTGGTGCTCAAGCTCGGCTCGCCGGGCGTCCCGGATTTCTACCAGGGGAACGAGCTCTGGGACGACAGCCTCGTCGATCCCGACAACCGGCGCCTCGTGGACTTCGCGTCGCGTCGGCGGGCGCTCGACGAGCTCGTCGCGCGGCGCGACGAGGGCGTCACGCTGGCGCGCGAGCTCGGCCGCGAGGCCGCGGACGGGCGGATCAAGCTCTTCGTGACCTGGGTCGGACTCCAGGTGCGTCGACGCTTCCCGGAGGCCTTCGCGGAGCGCAGCGGCTACGTGCCGATCCACGCCGAGGGCGAGGCGCGCGATCACGTCGTCGCGTTCGCGCGCACGTCGGGCGAGACGGTGATCCTGTTCGTGGTCGCTCGCCTCGTCGCGCGGCGCCTCGGCGGCCATGTCGCGCCGCCGACCGGAGCGGTCTGGGCCGACACGCACCTCGTCCTGCCGCCGCAGCTCTCGCCCGCCCGCTACCGCGACGGGTTCACGGGCGTGGTGCTCGAGGTCGACGACGGCGACGGATCGGCCACGATCCCGCTCGATCGCGCTCTCGCCGAGCTCCCTTTCGCGCTCCTGATCGGTGAGCCGCCGGGGCCTGCACCCTGAGAGACGCTGACGAAACCGTTGGAGGTCCAACGAATGATGCCGCTGCCTTCGGTCCCCGCGCTCGGAGCCTCGCTCGACGGCGACGTCGCGCGCTTCCGCGTGTGGGCGCCGGATCACGCTCACGCCGAGCTCGTCCTGTACGACGCCGATCGATCGATCCACGCGGTGGTGCCGATGCGGCGCGAGCCCGGGGGGTACTTCTTCGCGACGACGCCCGCGCTGACCGAGCAGCCGAGCCTGCTCTATGCGTTCCGCCTCGACGGCCGCGGCCCGTTCCCGGATCCCGCGTCCGGCTCGCAGCCCTTCGGTGTCCACGGGCCCTCCGAGCTCCTCGATTTCACCTTCCCGTGGACCGACGCGCGCCTCGCCGGCATCACGCTCGAGGGCCTCGTGATCTACGAGATCCACGTGGGCACGGCGACGCCGGAGGGCACGTTCGAGGCGCTGATCTCGCGGCTCGGTCACCTCGTCGACCTCGGCGTCTCGGCGATCGAGCTGATGCCGGTCTGCGCCTTCCCGGGGCGCTGGAACTGGGGCTACGACGGCGTCTCGCTCCGGGCGCCGGCGGCGGTGTACGGCGGGCCTCGCGGGCTGATGCGCCTCGTCGACGCGGCCCACGCGCGCGGCCTCGCGGTGCTCCTCGACGTGGTCTACAACCACCTCGGGCCGGACGGGAACTACCTGCGCTCGTTCTCGTCGCGCTACTTCACGTCGCGCCGGCACACGCCCTGGGGCGAGGCGATCGACGTCGACGGCCACGGCGCCGAGCCGGTGCGCGAGCTGCTCCTCGGCAGCGCGGCGATGTGGATCGAGCGCTACCACATCGACGGGCTCCGCCTCGACGCGACGCACGCCATCGAGGACACCCGCCCCGTCCACCTGCTCCGCGAGCTGGGCGACCGCGTGCGCGCGGCGGGCGGCGCTCGCGCCACGCTGGTCATCGCCGAGGACGAGCGCAACGAGGCCGCCCTGGTGCAGCCGGCAGAGGCCGGTGGGCTCGGCCTCGACGCGGTGTGGGCCGACGATCTCCACTACCAGCTCGGCCTGGCCTTCGCGGGGGATCTCGGTACCTTCGCCGACGACTTCACGGCGACGACGCAGGAGATCGCCTCGACCCTGGAGCGCGGCTGGCACTACGAGGGGCAGGTCTCGCCGCGCCTCGGCCGCGCCCGCGGCACCAGGGCCGAGGCCGTCGACGCGCCCCAGATCGTGACGTTCATCCAGAACCACGATCAGATCGGCAACCGCCCGCGCGGTGATCGGCTCGCGAGACGCGTGAGCGCGGCGGCGTTCCGCGCGATGAGCGCGCTGCTGCTGCTCGCGCCGTACACGCCGCTGATCTTCATGGGGCAAGAATGGAACGCGACGACGCCGTTCCACTACTTCACCGATCATCACGGCGAGCTCGGGCGCCTCGTGACCGAGGGACGCCGCCGCGAGCTCGGCGCGTCGGGCCTCGCGGGGGCGATGGAAACCCCGGATCCGCAAGCCGAATCGACGTTCGCGCGATCCCGGCTCGACTGGGCCGAGCGCGAGCTCCCGGAGCACGCCGGCGTCCTCTCGCTCTACCGCGAGCTCTTGCGGATCCGCGCCACGCACCCGGCGCTGCTCGATCGCGCGCGCGGATCGTTCGCGGCGCGCGCGATCAGCGACGACGCGCTGCTGCTCGATCGCTGCGGCGGCGGGCGCTGCGTGACGGTCCTCGTCAACGTGCGCGGCCGCCTCGCGCACGCCGTGGGACGACGCCACCGCGTGGTGCTCTCGACCGAGGAGCGTCGCTTCGCCGGGCGCGGGTCACCCGCGCTTCGCCACGGGATCGCGCACCTCGAAGGCCCCGCGGCGCTGGTGCTGGAAGACCTCCCGCGGCGTCGCTGAGCGGCTGACAAAAACGGCGAAGCCGCCCCGGCGTTCCGGAGCGGCTTCGTCGCGTCGCTCTAGGCGACGTCGCCTGTCCTCGTTCTCGCTTCATGCCAGCGTGCGCGACGGGTCTCGATGAGCGACGAAGGCCATGCAGGAGTGAACTGTGCTGCTGGAGGACGCTGTCTTCGTGGGCTACCGACGCGCACATTGGAGCATGTGAATGACGTCCACTGACCAGAGCAAATCCAAGTTTCCCTGCTTGGGCGGGCTTGCGAGCGCCCATTGTGTGGAGCGCAACGGCCCGGGGGACATGGACTGTGCGTTCGTGACCTGCCCGATTGACGGCGGTCCGTACGGTCAGTGATCCGCGACGCGCACGCGCGTGACACGGAGTGATCCGCGACGGGTCGGATCATGGGCTCGTGCGACGGCACATATCCGGCTCTTCGGGCTCGCCCCAGCGACACTCCCTCCGCCTCCGAGCCCCGCTCTCGCGCCGATAACCATCGTCGGCGAACGTATCCGATCCGCGACAACAAAGGTCTTGACTCGCGGCACCGTTGCGCGGGCCTGAAGGATGTGGCGGCGTCCCCGGCTCGTGCTGACTCGGTCGTCGCCTCGTACCGAGGGGAGTCAGGTCCGAGCTACTCGAGCGCAGCCCCAGAAACGGCAAAGCCGCCCCGGTGTTCCGGAGCGGCCTTGTCTCGTCGCCAGAGGCGACGTTCTGTCGTCGTGACTACGGCGCGGCCGCGGTCAACTTGCAAGCGTCCACCTTCGCGTCCCAGCCGGGATCGAGAGCGGGCAGCTTCGTCGGATCGCTGATGTTGAGAGCGCAGCGGTACGTCCCATCCTGGGCGATCTGCTGGCAGCTCACCGGGAAGTCCGGGTTGATGCCCGAGCCCGTGACGCGGCCGCCGAGCGGATCCGCGGTGGGGCAACAGGCCGCCTGAACCGGCTGCGCCTTCATGTCCGTTCCGAGCACCGGACTGCCGTTCGCGTCACGAGCGGTGCAGTCGACCGAGGGCCAGACGGCGGCGACGTTGTACTCGGCGGTACACGCGTTGTCGGTGAACTTCACGTGCCCCGAGAACTGAGTACCTTGAGCGGCGGCCGTGGCGTAGACCTTCACGTTCGACCACTCGTACTTCACCGTCTCGGCTTCCACCGCAGGCGCGCCCGGGTCCGGCGGCATCGCCGTCGGATCCGGAGCAATCGCGGCTTCCGCCGGGAAGTCCTGCACGGCCGGCGCGGGCGCCGTCACGATGCAGAAGCCGTCCGCGTCCGGCTCGACGGCCGTGAACGGCCCGAGCGCGTACGGGGGGTGCTTTGCGAGCGTGTGAGTCCCGTCCTTGTTCTCGACGTTGGTGCCGTCGGGATCGATGGAGGCATTCGGCAGGCTCGCCTTGTTCGCGATGAGGACGCCCATCGCGTCCGTCTGGATCGCGAGGATCGCAGGCACGCTGAAGTCGGGCTGCTTGCCATCGTCGCCACCGCCCGGCGGGTGGTACGTCTCGAGCCCGATCTCGTCACCGGATGCAGTGCAGGCTGCACCCGGTGCTCCGACGGGGAAGTACTTCGCTGCGAAGGCGAAGCCCGACCCCGCGTGTCCCGCCTGGCACGCGACCACCGCCTGCGAGCACGCGAGGATCGACGTCGAAGAGACGAGCGCCGTGAAGCCGATCAACCATCCTAGAGTCTGGATTTTCATGGCTTGTGCTCCTAGAAGCTCACCTTCGCGCCGAACCGGAATTGCCTCGGGTCCTGGAACGAAGTGGGGTTGCCGAAGTTCGGGTTCCGCTCGGAGGCCTTGATGGGTGTGCCATCGGGGGCCGTGAACTTCTTCGGGTTGTTGAGGTCGTTGACCGTCGCGGGGGTGCCGTCCTTGTTGACGATCGGCGCCGCGTCGACGGTGGTGAAGGTCTGGTCACGGCTGGTGACGCCCTGGAAGTTGAAGATGTTGAAGATGTCCACCGAGATGGACGCCGTCGACTCCTTCGAGAGGCGGATCGAGTAGCCGACGCGGAGGTCGACGTTGTGGATCCAGTCGTTCCGCCCGCCCGAGCCGCGGGGGAGGAGGAAGATCTCGTCCGCGCCGTAGATGGGGTGCGAAGCGAGGAAGTTCAGCGGCGAGCCGGAGCGCGTCCGGAACGAGCCGCCGATGAGGAGATCCATGCCGCCGGGGATGATGAAATCCTTGGCAGCGTAGACCTTGATCGAGTGCGTGCGGTCCGACGGGAGCGGCCCGGTGCGGTTCGGGAGCAGCGACTTGAGGTCGAAGTCCGAGTTCGCGTTCGGGTCGAGCTGGCCCGTCTCGGGACGGAACAGACCGGCGTAGTTACCGCGGAGAGAAGACGCGGTGTAGCTCACGTTCGCGAGCCAGTTGTTCGAGAAGTTCTTCTGGAAGAACGCCGTCACCGCGTCGTAGTCACGGACCGCCTTCGGGAAGTCGGCAGCGATGCCGTACCCGGGGTTACCGATGAAGTACGTGTTGGCCTCGTCGCGGCTCATGTCCTCGATCGCGTGGTTCAAGTACCGGTGGGTGTACGTGAGGCCCAGGCGAGCGTCGGAGAAGATCTCGTACTCGCCGCCGAGAACGAACTCGTCGGACGACTGCGGAGACACGTCGGGATCAATCGGAACCTTGTCGCCGCCGGTGCGGTTCCAGATCTGGTTCGGGTTGTTCGTCGTGTTGAAGAACGCCGGGTTGCCGGAGTAGCGCAACGGGTTCCCCGTCACGGGATCCTTGTCGAGCGTGCAGCCTGCGCTCGTCGGGTTTGCGAAGGGATCGCACCGCTCGGGGTGCGCGTCGCTATAAGCCCTGTGGCGCGAGTTGATCTCCGGCTCGCCGGGGAAGCCGCGGTCGGCGATGTCGAGCGGCACGCCCTCGAAGTAGCGCGCGTAGTTGGCGAAGATCTTCGACCGACCCTGCTGGGTGAAGTCGTAGATGATGCCGACGCGGGGCGACCACTGGTTCGGAAGCGAGAGGCCGAGAGCCCCGTCCGAGCCGTAGATGAGCTGCGTGTCGTAGCGAACGCCGACGTTCAGGGTGACCTTGTCCATGATGGACCAGCTGTCCTGAATGAAGCCGCCGATCGTCGTCGACGTGGACTTCGCGGTGTACGACGTGAGGACGGCCGGATCGTCCGGGCCCTGGAGGAAGCCGTACTGGCGGAAGTCGTTGTAGTTCGACCCCGAGCCGTTCTCGCGGAACACGTTCGTCCCCGAATACGCCTTCTGGTGCTGGTAGCTGCCGAGGTTGAAGTCGACGCCCGCCTTGATGACGTGGTGACCGGCCGCCTGGAGCAGGTTGGTGAAGACCGCCTTGCCCTGGTAGCTGTTGATGGACGCGTCGTCGAGGTAGCCGGAGCCGCCTCGCGCGTAGTTCGCCACGGGGCACGGCGTGAAGACGTTCGGAATCGTCTTGGGGTTTTTTGCTGCGTCCGGCGGCTGCGTCGGATCGAAATCGGGGTTCGGGACCATCGTCGTGACGCGGTCACACACCTTGGCGTGACCCGCGGCCTCGAAGTCGCTGAGCTCGTGGTTCTTCGGGTTCGACGTGATGTCGGTGTTGGCCTTGCGGTAGATGACCTCGGGGACCGACGCGAGGCCGGTCTTGTCACCAATGCTCGAGCCGTCCGATGCCAGCGTCGCCGTCCGCTGGTGGTGCCAGCCGAAGGTGATGTCGAGGAGCTGCTTCTTGTTGTTGAAGGAGCCCTGGTACTTCAGCGAAATGTCGCTGGCGCTCGCCACGTATTTGTGGGCCAGCGCCGAGTAGGTCCCGTGGAGCACGTCGTCCTCGGGGATGCCACGGTTGTCGTACCCGAACGTGCCGTTGCCGCCCGACGTCGTCGGCGTGCCGATGACGGAGAGGGTGAGGTGGTGGTCCTGGTTCAGCAGGTAGGTGAGCTTGCCGATGTACTGAATCGCTTGCTCGTCGGCGTAGTACGTGTGCGTGCCGCCGGGGACCGGGACGGTGGCGTTACCCCCGTTCGCGTCGACCGTCGGTTTGCCGTCGGCGCCGAGGATGAAGGCGTTCAGGCTGCGATCGAGGGCTTCGCGCGTGAACGCTGCCTGGAGACCGCCGTAGAACCAGAGCCGGTCCTTGATGATCGGACCGCCGACCTGGAGGCCGTAGTCGCGCAGGTTCGCGATGCGCGAGTTGGCCGTGATGACCGACGCGTCGCTCTTGACCGGCGTGCGCGGGCCCTCGAGGCTCCCGGGCGAGATGTTGAACCAGACCGAGCCGTGGAACTCGTTCGAGCCCGTGTTGGTGGTCACGTCGAAGATGCCGCCCATGGAGCGGCCGTACTCCGGCATGTACCCGCCGCTGACCACGTTGAGCTCCTTGATGAACTCGGTGGACAGAGGCGTCGCGAGGATGCCGTAGGCGCCGTCGTTGACGCCGACACCGTCGATCTGGAAGGCGTTCTCGGGGGACGTCGTCCCGTTGATACCAACGCCGTACGTGTCCGCCGCCGCTCCGGGAGCGACCGCCGCGAGGCTCTCGAAAGAGTGCGACGCCGCGCCCTTCCCGCCGGGGGCGTTGAGCGAAATGCGGCTCGTGAAGTCCGAGTTCAGGGTGACGCCGGTGCTGCTCGACCCCACGTCGACGGTCGGCGCTTTGCCGACGACGACGACCTCTTCGGCCTTGAGCTGGACCGACTCGGGCAGCAGCTCCGCGTTGACGCGGATGGTGCTGTTGCCGCGCATCGTGATCCCTCCGCGCGCGTACGGGCGGAAGGAGTCCTTGTCGAGCCGGAGGGTGTAGTCACCCTGAGGAAGGTTGGGGACACGGTAGGATCCAGATCCATCGGTGACGACGGTCTGCTCGCCCTGGAGGGCGGGCGACGTCACCGTTACGACGACATCGGCGAGTGGCTTCTTGGTTGCGGCGTCGACAATCGTCCCGGTGAGGACCGCGGTCCCCTGGGCAGAGGCCGAGCCGGCAGTGAGTAGAGTAACGAGCGCAATCGAGCCGGCCGGTAGAAGGTGGGCAGCGCGACAGCGGAGCATGACAGCGGCCCAAAAGCCGCGTTTTTTAGCCAGGAGATTCACAGGCTCCTCCCTGAAGGGGCAAGACCTCGATGAGAGCGACGCACCATACACCGCAAGCAGCGGGGTTCTGTCAATGAGAAGTTTGTTGGAAGGACGGGACGACCGGATTTCGTTTGGGTGTCGGAGACGTGCGTCCGTGCTTCCGCTTGCTTCGCGTTCGCGCTAAAACGTCGCCCGGGTGTCGCGGTGACCGACGCCTCGGGTGCTCCGCTTCGTACGCGGCCGGCGCTCGAACCGAAATCGCGGAACGTACCGCGCCCGTCCCCTCACGGCGACGAAGAAGAAGGGATCCCCTCCCAAATGTTCGACTCGGTTCTCACCGGCGGCAATGTGCCGCAGCGTCGCCTCGGGACCGGGGCCATCGTTTCGATCGCGGCCCACGCCCTGGTCGCCGGCGTGGTCGTGTGGGGCACGTACCGCGCGGCGCACGCGCCGGTCGTCGAGACCGAAGTGAAATTCATGGCCGCGCCGCCGCCTCCGCCGCCTCCGCCTCCGCCTGCCGGTGGTGGGGCTCAACAGAAGGTCGAGCCGAAGAAGCCGACGCCGGTGAAGAAGCCCGACACCATCGTCGAGACGAAGGACAAGAAGGAAGACAAGCCGGAAGACAAGCCCAAAGAGCCTGATCCGACGCCGGACAACACGGCTGCCGGCGAGCCTGGCGGCGTGCCCGGCGGTGTCCCCGGCGGCGTCCCCGGAGGCGTCGTTGGCGGCGTCATCGGCGGCGTGCTCGGCGGAACCCTCGGTGGAACGGGCACCGGCACGGTAGCTCCGCCGCCGCCTCCTCCGTCGAATGCGGTGCTCGCGTTCGGCGCCGGGATGGAGCGCCCCAGCGCGCTCACGCCCCTCGGGGGCCTCGTGCAGTATCCGCGCGAGGCGCGCGAGGCGAAGGTCGAAGGCACGATGATCGTTCGCTGCGTCATCCGGAAGGCAGGCAATCTGGATAATTGCCGTATCATCAAATCCCTTCCTTTCATGGACCAACCCGTGCTCGCTGCGCTGGCGAAGGCCCGCTACACGCCGGTAATGTTCCAGGGCCAACCGGTCGACTGCGAGTACACCATCCCCTTCAAGATGAAGCTGGAGTAAGCCTGCTCGGCGTCTCTGCGCCGCCGGCTCGCGCCCTCTCATTCCCCCGCGCGCGGTCATCCATCCCGCGCACGGGCTTCGACGAACCCCGACAAGAACGCGCTCTCTTCGAGAGGGCCATTGCTGAAGCGCCACAGGAAAGCCCCATGGATTTATCCCTCTCCGGTCTCTGGTCCCACATGGGCCTGTTCGCCCGCGGCATCGTCGTCGTCATGGCCATGATGTCGCTCGTCTCGCTGGTCGTCGCCGGCGAGCGCATCTCCCTCTTCATGAAGGGACGCGACGAGTCGCGGGCCTTCGCTCAGAAGATGGGCGCGCTCCTCGCCAAGGGTGATTTCGGCGCCGCCGCAAGCACGAAGATGGGCAAAGACATCGGCTATCTCGGCCGGGTAATTACCGCTGGACTGGCAGCCTACAACACGACTGCAAAGCTCGAATCGCCGGACCTCACCTTCGAGTCGGTCTCTCGCGCTCTCGAGCGCCAGGCGCAGCGTGAAGCGGCCTCGATGAAGCGCGGCCTCACCGTCCTCGCGACCGTCAGCTCCACCGCGCCGTTCGTCGGCCTCCTCGGCACCGTCATGGGCATCATCACCGCCTTCACCCAGATGGCGGCCTCGGGCTCCGGCGGCCTCGCCACGGTGTCGGGCGGTATCTCGGAAGCCCTGATCACGACGGCCTTCGGCCTCCTCGTCGCCATCCCGGCCGTCATGATCTACAACGGTCTCCAGAGCTGGGTCGACGCCCGCGCCGTCGACATCTCCGAGTCGTCGAACGAGTTCCTCGACGTCGTCGCCCGCGAGCTCGTCGTGAGCAAAGAGGGCAAGGCCGAAGCGGCCTGAGCTCCTCTTCGAGGACGGACCTCGGGCCCGCCCTCGCTCCGTAGAAAGCGCGACTGGAGCCGCTCCAGTCGCCCCGCCACGTCACGGGTGTTCGCATGGCAATGGCAGGCCCTTCCAAGGGCATAAAAAACGAGATCAACGTCACGCCGCTGGTCGACGTCGTGCTGGTGCTCCTGATCATCTTCATGGTGATCACGCCGATGCTCCAGCGTGGCAAAGACGTGAACCTCCCGTCGGCGAAGGCGACCGACAAGGAGAGCAAGGAGAGCGATCCGCTCGTCCTCAGCATCACCGAGAAAAAAGAGATCTACGTCGAGAGCAACGCCTTCACCGACAAGGCGCTCGAGGACGAGATCCGCGGCAAGCTCACGGCGCTCCCGGGGCGGCGCATCCTGCTCAAGGGCGACGACAGGCTCACCTTCGGCGACGTCCGCCGGGTGATGGAGATCGCGCGCAAGGCCGGCGCGACGAGCATCAACATGGGCGTGCAAGAGCTGAAGGGGAAGTAGCGCATGAGCCGCAAGAACAAGCGCTTCATCCCCGCCGCGGGCGAGCCGAACTCCAGCATCAACATCACGCCGCTGGTCGACGTCGTGCTGGTGCTCCTGATCATCTTCATGGTCGTCACGCCCCTCCTCGAGAAAGACATCTCGGTCCGCGTCCCGAAGACGGAGCAGGTCGAG
Organism: Byssovorax sp.; assembly: GCA_025362495.1. Taxonomy (GTDB): domain Bacteria; phylum Myxococcota_A; class Polyangia; order Polyangiales; family Polyangiaceae; genus JANYGI01. The sequence continues at coordinate 70,038 of JANYGI010000094.1, forward strand.
GAAAAGACCGAGGTCCCGCCGGATCAGCTCGTGGTCCGCATCGAGCAGAACGGCGATCTGACGATCAACAACGAGAAGGTCCCCCAGGCCGAGCTCGTCGACAGGCTCGCGGCGATCCTCAAGAAGAAGGCCGCCAACGACAAGCTGGTCTTCATCGCGGCCGACGACAGCGCCAACTACGGCGCGCTCGTCAGCGTCCTCGACCGCGCCAAGCAGGCCGGCGCCGAGACGATCGGCATGGCGACCGAGGTCACGAGCGCGACGCCTGACGCCCCGCCCGCGCCTCCCACGCCCCCCGCGCCGCCTCCGACCGCGACGCCGTAGCTCTTCGGCTCACCCCTCCAGATCGGGGCGCTCGGCGCCCATCCCCACCGCCCAGCCCATCGAGTAGCGCGCGTTGATCTCGCCCCGCGGGTTCCAGCGTCGCGCCCCCACAGCGTCGATCCACCGGAAGGCGTCGACGCCGAACGGGCCGAAGTAGCCCGCCGCGTGCAGCGCGGACGCGGTGACCTCGGCGGCGTCGACGAGGGCGCGCTCTTCCGCGGCCGCGAGATCACCTGGTGCGGCGAGCGAGGTCGAGAGCCACGCGCCGGTCGCGTCGGTGCGCTGCGCGGTGGGCGCGCCGAGCGTGAGGGCGCCCGACGCCGCGAGGAAGCCGTGCAGGCCGAAGTCGCCCGCGAGCTCGACCCAGGGCTCGATCTGCAGGCCGTCACCCGCGACGATCGAGGCCTCGATCCAGGCGCGATCGGCCGGCTCGATCGCGCCCGCTCGCACGCGCCGACGACCACGCCCCGCGAAGCCGAAGGGCCGCTTCAGCAGCCACGGTCCAGAATGTGACGGCGTGTTGACGATGGCAACGACGTCGTCCAGCGTGTCCGCGTAGCGCGCGCCCGGGAGCGTCTGGCCGAGATCGGCGCAGAAGCGGCGGTGGTTGACGCGGCGGAGCATGCCGAGCGCGGGCGCCTCGGGCAGCGCGGCGCCGGCCAGCGCGAGCAGGCGTAACGCGCCCGGCGTGGGGCACCACGCGCGGCCGATCAACGCGTCGGCGCGGAGCCGCGCGGGCGACGCGGCATCGACGACGACGTCACCCGGCGCGAGCAGCGGGCCGACGCGCGTCGCGAGCGCGGCGAAGCGGGCGAGGACCGCGCGCGATGACGTGTGCCTGCTGCCGCTCGCGAGCTCGTCCTCGGCGTCGAAGTTCAGGAGCCAGGCGCGTGCTCTTGCCATCGCTCGAGCTCGTCGAGGAATGTCGCCGAGAGACCGGCGCGGAGGCGCGGCTCGCGACGGATCGGCGATCCGCGCATCAGCAGCGGGGACAGCGGCGCGGGGAGGGACGCGGCCCAGCCGGCGAAATCGTCGCGCCCCGTGAACACCACGAACCAGTGCATCGCGAAGCGGACGTGCGGGATCTCCTCGGCGTGGACCTGCTCCTGGATCGCGGCGCCGCGCTCGTCGCCGACGTTGCGAAAATGCTCGGCGAAGCGGAGCGCGTGATCGAGGTTCGCCCCTTCGAAGCCGATGCCGAGCGTGGCGACGAAGCTCGCGGCTGACGTGGCGCGAGGCACGCGCTCCCAGAACCAATCGTTGACCGGGAACGCGCCGACGCGCTGGCCGTACGACTCGATCGCCTCGCGGTAGAGGGCCATGTGGCGCACCTCGTCGCGGGCGATCGCCGCGAGGCCGACCTTGAACGCGCGCGGCGCTTCCGGGAAGGCGAGGATCGCCCAGCACATCAGCTCGGCGGCCTGGAGCTCGTGATGGAGGAACGTGTGGAGCAGCTCGGCGCGGCGCTCCGGGACCTTGAGCGCGCCGGGCCGCGGCGTCTTGAAGCGGCGATCGTTGGCGACGAGCTCGGGCGGGCGACCGGGGCGCTCGATTCGACGCACGGGCGCGTCGTCTTCGGCGACGCGGGATGGGCAAGGCGGCGGGGCCAGCTTGTGCGCGAGATCCGTCGCGACGACGTAGTCCCAGGCCCAGCGCTCGATCGTGTCCGGCGGGGGCGCGATCATCTCCCGCCGACCATGCGCGAGAGGATGTTCTGGAACTCGGGGACGCTGAGGTTGATGTGCTCGACCACGCGCCCGTAGAGCAGCGCCGTGGGCACGTTGCGCCCCGGGAACTCTTTCTGCGCTTCGTTGAGCATCCAGAGGACGATCCGCTCCGGTCGCGTCAGGCCGTCGCGCACGTCGGGGATCAAGTCGTCGAGCTTCATCCGCGGGTAGCGGCGCATCGCGCGCGGACCCGGATCGCCTTGCGGCTCGGGCGGCTCGATCGACTCGGCGAACGGCAGCAGCGCCTGGATCGGGGCCTCCGGCGCGACGTCCGCGTCGACGCTCTCGTCGATGCGCGGACAGAACGCGCGCGTGCCTGGCCTCCGCGGTCCCGGGCCGCTCACGGCATCTTCAGGTAGATGTCGTCGAAGAGCGCTTCCAGCTTCGCGTGGCGGCCGCGGAGGCCGTCGACGACCTGCTTGGCCCACGAAAAATAGGCCTGGCGACGCTCGAGCGACCACGTCGCCGGGGGGCTCCGCGCGATGTCGCGGAGGTTGGCGATCTTGTCGGCGAGCTTGAGCTGCTGGGCCTGGAAGCTGGCGTGCGGGGCGTGCTGCACCTGGAGGCGCTTGCGCTCGTCCTTGCCGAGGCGGCGATCGTCGGTGACCTCGGCGACGATGATGGCGATCGGCTCGCCGAACTCGCGCTCGATTTCTTCCGGCGTCGTCTCGGTGTCCTCGACGGTGTCGTGGAGGATCGCCGCGGCGATCACCACCGCGTCGTCGATCTCGGCCTCGTTGGCGAGGATGTTGGCGAGATCGATCGGGTGGTTGATGTACGGCGACTCTTCGCGGTCTTTTCGGCGCTGATGCCGGTGCTTTTCGGCGGCGAACGCCATGGCCTTGAGGACCAGGCGGATCCCACTCGTCGACTCGGCGGCTTCGGACATGCGCGGGTTATCTCACGCCTCGGCGGCCTCGGCTACCCCTCGTCCCAGCGCGTGGGGCGGCGCTTCAGCGTGGTCACCCCGAGCTCGTCGCACCAGGTCGCGTAGGCCTGTCGCGGGACACCGCGGAAGGCGAGATCGTCCGGGCTCTTCTGCGGGAGCGGCACGTCCTCGATCAGCGTCGCGAGGCGTCGGTACAGCAGCGCCTCGTCGCGGTGATCGCGCAGCGTCGCTGCGATGGTCTCGGCGCCGCGGATCTTCACGTCCCAGGAAGGCGCCTGCGCGGGGATGGACTCGAGGTGCCCGTAACGGCCGAGCAGCGCGCCCGCGGTCTTGTTGCCGATGCCGGGCAGCCCCGGGATCCCGTCCGCCGTGTCGCCCACGAGCGCGAGCAGATCGGGGATGCTGCGCGGGGCGATCCCGCGCTGGGCGCGCAGGACGGCGTCGTCGATCACCCGCTCGCGCAGGCGGTCGACCTGGACGACGCGCTGGCCATCGAGGCATTGCCCGAGATCCTTGTCGGGCGTGAGGATGCGGACCTGATCGAAGTCACCGCGGAAGCGCGCCGCGGCGGTCGCGAGCGCGTCGTCGGCCTCCCACTCGTTCATCGACCACACCACGACGCCGAGCGCGCGAGCGGCCTCTTCGGCGGGGATCATCTGCGCGCGGATCTCTTCGGGGAGCCCCTCGTCGCTCTTGTAGCCGTCGAAGAGATCGTTGCGAAACGAGCGGATCGGCCGGTCGAACGCGATGCCGAGGTGGGTCACCGCCTCGGCCTCGTCGTGGAGGAGCGCCAGCAGCGACGAGACGAGGCCGACGACGCCCTTCGCGTCGAGCCCGCTCGGGGCCGTATGATCCGGGCGCTTCGAGAAGTGCGCGCGGAAGAGCTCGTAGGTACCGTCGACGAGGTGGAGACGCTTGCCGGTCATCGACGCCATCCTATGAAAGAGCCCGGAAAGGATCCGTTGGAATCGCGAGGATCAGATCTGCCGTCGTTTTCGCTCGGCGTGCGGTCGAGCGGCGTGCTCCTCCACCTGACGAGCCTTCCGGGGCGCTTCGGCAGCGGAGACGTCGGGCCCGAGGCCACGCGCTTCGCCGATTTTCTCGCGTCGGCCGGGCAGCGCTGGTGGCAGATGCTGCCGATCGGGCCGCCGGGCTACGGCGACTCGCCGTACAGCGCCGAGTCGGCCTTCGCCGGCAGCCCGCTGCTGATCGATCTCGAGGCGCTCGGTCGCGACGGGCTCCTCCGGCCGCACGAGCTCGAGGTCGCCGAGCCGTTCCCCGAGGACCACGTCGACTTCGCGCGCTCGCGAGCGCTCCGCGAAGATCGGCTCGCGCGGGCCTTCGCGGCCTTCAAGCGACGCCGCGATCCCGTGGAAATCCAGGCCTTCGAGGCCTTCGTCGCCGACAACCAGAGCTGGCTCGAAGACTGGGCGCTCTTCCGCGCGGTCAAGCGCGCGCACGGCGACGTCGCGTGGACCGAGTGGCCCGCGCCGCTCAAGTACCGGGACCCGAACGCGCTCGTCGCGGCCTCCGAGCGCTACGCCGGCGCCGTCGATCTCGCCCGCTTCGAGCAGCACATTTTCGCCCAGCAGTGGCGCTCGCTCCGCGTCGCTTGCGCCGCGCGCGGCGTGGCGTTGATGGGCGATCTGCCGATCTTCGTGGCTCACGACAGCGCCGACGTGTGGCAACGCCGCGATCTCTTCCAGCTCGACGCGGCGGGCCAGCCGGCGGTTATCGCCGGCGTGCCGCCCGACTACTTCAGCGCGACCGGGCAGCGCTGGGGCAACCCGCTCTACCGCTGGGATCGCCTGCGCGACGAGGGCTACGCCTGGTGGATCGCGCGGCTGCGATCGACGCTCGCGCGCTTCGATGCGGTGCGGCTCGATCACTTCATCGGCTTCGTGCGCGCGTACGCGATCCCGGCGTCGAGCCCCACGGCGAAGATCGGATCGTGGCAGCCGGGGCCGGGCGCCGAGCTGTTCGACGCGGCGCGCGCCGCCCTCGGCCCCCTGCCGCTCGTGGCCGAGGATCTCGGCGTGGTGACGCCGGCGGTGACGGCCCTGCGCGAGCGCTTCGGCTTCCCCGGGCTGCGCGTGCTCCAGTTCGCGTTCGGCAACGATCCGCAGGCCGCGACGTTCTTGCCCGAGGCCTACCCGCGCGACACCGTCGTCTACACGGGGACCCACGACAACGACACCACGGCGGGCTGGTTCCACGATCACGGCGGCCACGCCAGCGAGCGATCGCTGGAGCAGATCACGCGCGAGCAGCTCGCGGCGCTGACGTACCTGGGCGGCGACGAGGGCGAGATCCACTGGAGCATGATCGCGGCGGCGGAGGCCTCGGTGGCCGATCTGACCATCGTGCCGGCGCAGGATCTGCTCGGCCTCGGCTCCGAGGCGCGGATGAATCGACCGGGCACGACGGCGGGAAACTGGGGATTTCGCCTGCGACCGGGCGAGCTCGACGAGGCGACGGCGGAGCGGCTCGGGGCGCTCACGCAGCTCCATGGTCGCGCCCCGCACGAGCCCGAGGACGAGGAGGGCGGGGGATGAAGCGCGGGGGGCGAAGGCGCGCGGCTCAGGCGCGCGCCTCCGATTGGTACAAGGACGCGGTGGTGTACGAGGTCCGCGTTCGCTCGTTCGCCGACGCGGACGGCGACGGCATCGGCGATCTGCGCGGCCTCACCGACAAGCTCGACTACATCGCCGATCTCGGCGTGACGGCGGTGTGGCTCCTGCCGTTCTACCCGTCGCCGCTCCGCGACGATGGCTACGACATCTCGGACTACGTCGGCGTGCACCCGGACGTCGGCGCGCTCCCGGATTTCGAGCGCTTCCTGGAGGCGGCGCACGAGCGCGGCCTCGCGGTGATCACCGAGCTTGTCCTCAACCACACCTCGGATCAGCACCCGTGGTTTCAGCGAGCGCGGCGCGCGCCGGTGGGCAGCCCCGAGCGCGACTTCTACGTCTTCAGCGACACGGCCGAGCGTTACCGCGACGCGCGGATCATCTTCCAGGACTACGAGCCCTCGAACTGGACGTGGGATCCGATCGCGCGCGCCTACTACTGGCACCGCTTCTACGCGCACCAGCCCGACCTCAACTTCGAGAGCCGCGCGGTGCGCGAGGCGCTGTTCGAGGTCTGCGATCACTGGCTGGCGATGGGCGTCGACGGGCTCCGCCTCGACGCGGTGCCGTACCTCTTCGAGCGCGAAGGCACGAGCTGCGAGAACCTCCCCGAGACCCACGCGTTCCTGAAGGAGCTGCGCCGGCACGTCGACGCGCGCTTCCCGGGGCGGATGCTCCTCGCCGAGGCCAACCAGTGGCCCGAGGAGGCCGCCGCGTACTTCGGCCACGATGACGAGTGCCACATGGCCTTTCACTTCCCGATCATGCCGCGGCTCTTCATGGCCATCCACGCGGAGGATCGCTTCCCGATCGTCGACGTGCTCGCGCAGACGCCGACGATCCCCGAGGGGTGCCAGTGGGCGCTCTTCCTCCGCAACCACGACGAGCTCACCCTCGAGATGGTCACCGACGAGGAGCGCGACTCGATGTTCCGCGCCTACGCCCGCGATCGATCGATGCGCCACAACCTCGGGATCCGCCGCCGGCTCGCGCCGCTGCTCGGCAACGATCGCCGCAAGATCGAGCTGATGAACGGCCTGCTCTTCTCGCTCCCGGGGACGCCGGTCCTCTACTACGGCGACGAGATCGGCATGGGCGACAACGTCTTCCTCGGCGATCGCCACGGCGTGCGCACGCCGATGCAGTGGAGCAGCGATCGCAACGCCGGCTTCTCGCGCGCCAACCCGCAGCGCCTCGTCTCGCCGGTGATCATCGATCCCGAGTACCACTTCGAGTCCATCAACGTGGAGGCGCAGCAGGGCAACGGCAGCTCGCTCCTCTGGTGGACCAAGCGCCTCGTCGCGCTGCGGAAGCGCTTCCACGCGTTCGGGCGCGGCACGATCGAGATCCTCGGCCCCGACAACCCCAAGGTGCTGGCCTTCCTGCGGGCGCACGAGGCGCAGACCATCCTCGTCGTGGCCAACCTCGCGCGCTCGGTCGAGTACGTCGAGCTCGATCTCGCGCGCTTCCGCGGGCGCGTGCCGATCGAGCTCTTCGGCGGCAACGCGTTCCCGCCGATCGGGGATCTTCCGTACCTGCTCACGCTCGGCGGGCACGCGTTCTACTGGTTCTCGCTCGAGGAGCCGTCGCGGATCGAAGACGTCGCGCCCTCGACGGTGCGGCCCTCGATCGAGAAGGCGCGCCCCGCCTCGAGCTTCGTGCCGCCGGTGGTGGAGGTCGCGGGCGCGTGGGACAGCGCGCTCGGCGGACCTGACTCCGGCGCCCTCGCCGACGCCGTGGCGGCGTACCTCGACGCGCACCGCCGCGCCGACGCGCGAGCTCCGCGAACGCGCGCGGCGCAGCTCGTGGAGCTCGTTCGCTTCAGCGAGGGGGACGCGGGGATCCACGTGATCGTCGTCGACGTCGAGCCCGATCGCGGCGACCCCGAGCGCGTGGCGCTGCCGGTCGCGTTCGTCGCCGCCGAGCGCGCGGCCGAGGTGCGCATCCTCGCGCCGAGCTCCGTGGTGCTGGAGATCCGCGGCCCGCATCCGGGCCTCGTCGTCGACGCGACCCTCGAGCCGACCGCCTGCGCCGCGCTGGTGACGGCCTTGCTCCAGCGGCAGCGCGGCCGCGGCGCCGTCGGCGTCATCGCCGCGTGGTCCGTCGCGCCGTCGCCGATCGACGTCGTCGCGAGCGAGCACCGCGTCCTCCGCCTCGACGCCCAGCGCGCGGTGGTCGCGTTCGGAGATCGGCTGGTTTTGAAGCTGTTCCGGCGCATCGAAGAGGGGCCGAGCCCGGACCTCGAGCTGGGCCGCTTCCTCCTGCGCCGCCGCGCGCCCGTGGCCCCGCTGCTCGGCGCGATCGAGCTTCATCCCCCCCGCGGCGCCGCGATGACGCTGGCGGTGCTCGACGCGTTCGTGCCGAACGAAGGCGACGCGCTCGCGCGCGGGGTCGAGTCGCTCGGCCTCTACTTCGAGCGCGCGCTGACGCGGGCGCCCCGCTCGCCCGCGGTGCCGCTGCCCCGGGCCTCGGTCACGCAGCTCGCGCGCGAACAGCCGCCCACCGACGCCGCCGCGGTGCTCGGGATGTATCTCGATCGGGCCGAGCTGCTCGGCGTTCGCACCGCCGAGCTCCACCGCGCGCTCGCCGACGACGGCGGCGATCCCGCGTTCACCCCCGAGCCGTACTCACCCTTCGATCAGCGCGGGCTCTACCAGACGATGCGCGGCGAGGCGGGCCGCACCCTGCGCGCGCTCCGCTTCGCGCGGCGCCGCCTCTCGAGCGAGGTCGCCGCGCGCGCCGACGTCGTGCTGGCGCGCGAGCCCGAGCTGCTCCTGCGCTTCGGCGCCATCCTCGATCGGCGCCTCACCGGGCTGCGCACGCGCTGCCACGGCGACTACCGCCTCCCGGCGATCCTCTTCACCGGCGCCGACTTCGTCGTCCTCGATTTCAGCGGCGAGCGCGCCGTCCCGGTGTCGTCGCGGCGCCGCAAGACGACGCCGCTGCGCGACGTGGCGACGCTGCTCCGCTCGCTCCGCGACACGGCGGCGACGGTGCTCTTCGACGAGACCCGCGTCCGCAAGGAGGACCGCGAGACCGCGGCGCCGTGGGCCGAGCTCTGGAGCGCGTGGGTCTCGGCGGCGTTCGTCCGCGGCTGGCTCGAAGGCTCGTCGGGCGCGGCGTACCTGCCCACCGAGCCCCGCGAAATCGACCTGCTCCTCGACGTGCTCTCGCTCGAGCAGCACCTCGAGGCGCTCGGCGAGGCCCTCCGCCGGGGCTCCCCCCGCGTGGCGCTGCTGCTCGAAGGCCTGGTGCGCGCGCTCGATCAGAAGCCATGACGGCGGCGTCTGTCGGCGAGCCCCGACTCACGGTATGGAGAGCCCATGACCACGCCGTCCGGTCCGGTGCTCCTCGATCGATTGAAGACGAAGTACCCGGACGCGCGCTACGAGCTCGACTGGGCGACGCCGCTCGATCTCCTCGTCGCGACGATGCTCGCCGCGCAGTGCACCGACGAGCGCGTCAACCGCGTCACGAAGGACCTCTTCCGCACCTACCGCACCGCGGGCGACTACGCCTCTGCCGATCTGGCGACGCTCGAGGAGGCCGTGAAGCCGACTGGCTTCTACCGCCAGAAGGCCAAAGCGGTGCAGGAAGCCTGCAGGGCGCTGGTCGCCCGCTTCGGCGGCCGCGTCCCCGAGACGATGGACGAGATGGTCACGCTCCCCGGCGTCGCGCGCAAGACGGCCAACGTCGTGCTCAACACGGCCTTCAACCTGCCGAGCGGGGTCATTGTCGATACGCACGTCGCCCGCGTCTCGCGGCGGATGGGCCTGAGCGCCGCGGAGAAGCCCGAGCAGATCGAGGCCGATCTCATGCGCCTCGTCCCGGAGGATCGCTGGACGTTCTTCGGGCCGGCGATGGTGCTGCACGGGCGCCAGACCTGCACCGCGCGCGCGCCCGCGTGCTCGGGGTGCCTGATCGAGGACCAGTGTCCGAAGCGCCTCGACGGCGTGGCGCCCGCCCCGCCCGGGGCCGCCGCGAAGTCGAGGGCGGCTCCGGCGATCGAGGCAAACGCTCCTGTCACGAAAGTATCGTCACCCACGAAGGCTCGACCCCGCTCGCTCGAGCCTGGAGGATCATCCATGTACACGCTGCCCGCTTCCTGGCGTCAGGTGCTCGCCGACGAGATCGAGAAGCCGTATTTCCAGGAGCTCGCTCGCTTCGTCGCCTCCGAGCGCGAGGCGGGCCAGGTCTTCCCGCCCGACGACGAGGTGTTCTCCGCGCTGGAGCTCACCCCGTACGAGGACGTCCGCGTGCTCGTCCTCGGCCAGGATCCCTATCACGATGACGACCAGGCCCACGGGCTCTGCTTCTCGGTTCGCCCCGGCGTGAAGCCCCCTCCGTCGCTCGTCAACATCTACAAAGAGCTCGAGTCCGACGTCGGCGTGAAGCCCCCGAAGAACGGTAGCCTCATCCCCTGGGCCAAGCAGGGCGTGCTGCTGCTCAATGCGGTGCTCACGGTCCGCGCCCACACCGCGAACTCCCACAAGGACCGGGGCTGGGAGACGTTCACCGACGCGGTGATCAAGAAGGTGAACGAGAAGAAGCAGCCGGTGGTGTTCCTCCTCTGGGGCGCCTACGCCCAGAAGAAGGCCAGGCTCATCGACGACAAGCGCCACACGGTGATCAAGGGCGTGCACCCGTCGCCGCTCTCGGCCCGCAACGGGTTCTTCGGGAGCAAGCCTTTCTCGACGATCAACCGCGCTCTGGAGGCGTCGGGGAGCAAGCCTATCGACTGGCGACTGCCGGAGCGCTGAAAACCCGCCCGCGCACTGGCCACTCTCTCGGTCGGGGCGGCGTCGCCCCGCGCCTCAGCTCGGCTTCGGATCGAGCAGCTCGGCTTCGATGCGCTTTCCCGGCTGGAAATCGCCGAGCGCGAGGAGCTTCTTCACCCTCACGACGCCGCCGGGCGGCTGAAACGACCACAAGATGATCTGATTCGTGGAGATCGTCGACTTGACGATGAGGTGGGAGTCCTGCTGGGCGACGATGGTCCCCGTGAGGCGCGCCGTGCGCACCTCTTTCGCATCGTAGCGGGGCTCGTAGACGTCGGTCGAGGCGTTCCCGCTGAAGGCGTCGAAGCTCAGCACGCCCTGGTGGTCGAGGATCACGCTCAGCGCCGGGCGCGTGATGGACTTCATGATCCGGGCCTTGGCCTGGGCCTTGAGCCGTGCGACGAGGCCTGCGTTCATGGGCTCGACGAGGATGTCGCAGAGGATCGGCAGGTGATCGCTGACGTAGCGACGGTAGATGACGAAGGCCTTCTGCTTCGGGGTGAGCGCCTGAAAATCGTCGTGACGCGGATCGTCGGCGGGGAGATCGTAGTCGCCGATGGCGTCTGCGATGATCGTCAGCACGTCGATGGCCCCGGCGTTGGCGACGAAGGGCAAGAGCTTGTCCCCGCGGAGGAAGAAGTTGTCGTAGGCGCTGGAGGTGTACTCCGCGGTCGCGGCGCCGAACTTCGGCCAGTCTTCGCGCCATACGTCTTTGCGGGTCTCGATGACGCGGAGCGAGGTGGCCACTCCTTCGCCGATCATCGGCTTGAAGCCGCCCGTGGCGAGCTCGCTGTAGAGGGTATTGGCGATGACGTTGGCCGAGTGCCCGAAGTTCAAGCCTGGATCGTAGTCGAGGTTGAAGTCGCCCATGACCATCGCGAACGGGCTGTCTTTCAGGGGGACCGTCTGCAGGCCACCGCTGCTGGTCGTCACCGGGGCGCCGCTCGCGTCCCGCGCCACCGCGCCGACGTCGGCCTTCAGCATCTCGCGCATCGCCTCGGCACGGGCCTTGATCCCGTCGAGCGTATCCTTGCCATAGGGCCCGTGGAACGCGACGATGGGGAGCGAGATGCTCGTGGTGGCGCCCGGCGGGACGATCTCCACCGGCAAGACGTACGGGCAGCGGCCGTAGAAGCCGATCTCGTTCTTCTTGGCCTTAGTCTGGTAACCGAGCAGCTCGCCGTACCGGAAGGCGATCACGGGCGCGACGCCGGGTTTGGTGGAGGTCACCTCCGGGGGCGCGCGCATCACCAGCGCCGCGCTCATCGGGTGCACGACGGCCTGCTTGTCGGCGCAGAACACGCCGTTCGACGAGGGGCCGAAGACCGCCAGGCTCGGCTTGTAGAGCACGGCGTAGCTCTCCATCTGCGGAGGGCGGAAGAAGGGGCTGAAGGCGATCTGACTCAGCAACTCTTCGATGTACTTGAGGCCGAGCGAGTAGTGGCTGAACTGGTTGCAGGTCGCGCACGATCCCTCGCCGTAGCCGTAGGACTTCTTGCACGCCGCGCAGCGCTTGAGCTTGAAGGCCACCCGGGCGTCGTGCGCCACGTCGAAGTCCAGAAGCTCCTTCGGCGAGGCGAAGAGCGTGAAGTCGCCCTTGAGGTCGTGATACCCGATCTCGTAATAGTCGCGGAGCGGCTTGGCCTGGTCGGCCACGACGACCTTCTTCCAGACCCCGTTGCGCGAGCCGTCCGGGTTCGCGCAGTGCGCCACGAGGAGCTTGGGGAAATAGAGGTACTCGGTCGCGGCGGCCTGCAGCGCCGGGGTGGCTTTGAGGGCCGCCGCGACGAGGAGCGGGTGCTTGTCCGCGGCCTTCTTGTTCTTCTTGACGATCTTGGCGAGCGTCTCGGCCTGCGTCGTGGTCACCTTCTTTGGCTTCAGGTGCTTCGACTTCTGCGGGATGAGCAGGTTCTTCTGCGCGACCGCGGCGTTGTGCTGCCCGATCGCCTCGAGCTCCAGGGCGAGCTTCTTCTCCATCTTCACGTCGGCGATGATCTGCTGCTGGAGGGCGAAGCCCGCGTGATGAAGGTAGATGGTGGCCGGGGGCTTGTAGTGCTTGCCCGTCATCTCGCTCGCGGCTTGCAGGTACGTGAGGTCCTCGCCCGCGAGCGACTCCAGCTCTCCCAGCGTGTGCGGGAGGTCGGTGATGGCGGGCTCGTCGAGGAAGCTGAATACGCTGGCGTCGGGATCGGTCCACGTCTCGTCGCGGGCGATCTTGTGCTCGATGGCGTTGAGGTTGATGTACGCGTCTTCCCGCGTCTCGAGGAGGATGGCCACGTCGGCGCTGACTGCCTCGAGCACCCGGTTGATGACCTTGTTGACGAAGGGGTTGGCCTCGCTCTTCCCGGGGTTCAGCACCTGCACGTTCCACGAGATCACGGTGAAGACGGCCGGCGCGGGAGCGACGTTGAGCGAGGTGGTCTGTCCTTGACCATCGGTGAGCGAGGCGCTGAGCGACGGAGGCTTGGCGACGTGCGCCTGCCACGTCTGGATGCGGTCGGTGCGCGCGGCGAGGATCTGCGCGACGGTGAGCGGCGCGCGCCCGGTGGTGGGCGGCGCAGGCGCGAACGGGGCCGGCGCCGTGGCCACCGCGACCGCCGGCGAGGACGACGCGATCGGGGTCGGGACCGGCGGCGGCGCCTTGAACGCGAAGGGCGCCGTGCTGGCCATGAAGGAGATCAGCGGCGTCGACGGCGGCTTCGTCGGCACGAGCACGGTCACGGTCGGCGCCACCTTGCAGTTGCAGCCGTTGATGTTGCACGACGCGCTGTTGCACTTGAACCAGGTCGCGCCGCAGCCCCCGCAAACGAAGCCGTGAGTCGCCTGGTTTCCGCACCCCTGACGGTTGCACTTCATGAATCCTCTTCCATTTGCCCGGGCTCGGCCGCGGGGATCCTGGCCTCGAAATCGTGCCAGATCCGCGGATCGTTGCGGCAGTCGTAGCGGCGGCAAGGCGCGGGGCGGTGCGCGTACACGCCGCAGCGCTCGCCGTCGTGGTGGACACAGTCGCCGCTCGCGCGCCGGGCGATGCGGTAGGGGCGGGCCGGATCGAAGCGCACCACCCCTTCGACGAGGTCTTGCGGCGCGAGGGCGAAGACGAGCGAGCAGCAGCGCGCGCGGCAGAGCGGGAGCAGCGTCGCGCAGTCGATCCGCGGCAGATCGAGGAGAGCGTACTTGTCGACGTCCGCGCCCAGCTCGGGGCCATCGGCGGCTCGGCGCGCGGTGTCGTCCCCCTGGTTCATCATCGCTCAGGCGATCGGAGGCGCGGGGCGCGGCGGGAATTTGCCGGCGCCGTCGTGGATGTCGGCGAGGGCCGCGAGCGTGCCGTCGTCGAGGTCGCCGGTCGGCGCGCGGCCCGCGGCGAGCTGGAAGCTGCGCACGGCGTCGCTGGTGGCCTCGTCGAGGACGCCGTCGGCGCGGCCGCACGGGAACCCCAGGTTGTTCAGCCGCTGCTGCTGGCCGCGAAGCTCGGTGAGGGGATCGAGGTGCCCGAGCTCGAGCGTCGCCGTGCGCCCTTCTTTCCCGTACACGAGCGTGGCGCGGGTGAGGTCCGGCGGGACCCACACCTCCAGCACGCCGTCGCCGTCGGCGGCTCCGGAGCATTCCTGTCCTCCCGGGAGGCGCAGGGTGTACTCGACCCCTGCGAGCGGCCGCTCCTGCTCGAAGAGCTGGAGACGGAGCCTGGCAGGGACCCCGCGTCGACGGAAGACATGGCGCTTGCCGGTCGCGGCCTGGGCGCTCCCCGGGCGCAGATCGGGAATGTAGAGCTCGTCGCCGGGAGCGAGGACGTTGCGACTCGGTCGCCTGGCCCGGAGGGCGTCGTTCTCGGCGTGCTGCCAGACGGCCTCCGGAAAGTGACCGTGCGCGAACGCGACGCTGTCGGTGCTGTCACCGATCTTGATCACGTGCCGAGAGGCCATGGATCGACGCTATCACCTCCGCTCGCAGCGAGGGAGGGCGAGGCTCGCCCCGGCGCGCGCTCTCGCCCTCGCGGCCGCGGCGGGCTCGCCCGGGTGAAACGACGCTTCCAGGCTTGCGCGCCCGCGGGTTTCGGGTCTCCTTGTCCAGACCGGATGCCTGGAGCACGAACGATCGCCCGCGCCAAAGCGCTCCTCACGCGCCTCGGGCCGATCCTCCGGCGCGCGGTCGACGCCTTCCCAATCACGCCCGCGGGGCTCGTCGTGCTCGCGGGCGCGGGGGTTTCGCTCGACCATTACGGCCTCGGGCGCATCGATCTGCTGCTGCTCGTGGTCGGCGTCGTCGGCCTCGGCCTCGGCGCGGTCGCGCTCGTCATGGTGCTCCTCGCGACGCTGATCGTGCGGATCCGCTTGCGAAAAGGGCAGGGGAGCGATCCGCTCCAGCTCGAGAGCGGCGTGCCGGCGCGCACCGGGTTCACGCTCGGGCGCCTGCGCGGCGTGCCGCTGGTGAAGGTCGAGTGGTCGTGGATCGAGCCGCTCGCCACGGTGCGCGCGAAGATCGTCGGCGGCCTCTTTCACGAGGAGATCGTGCCGATCCGGCGCGGCCTCGGCGAGCGCGTCGTCCGGCGCGTGGTGGTGAGCGACGCGTTCGGCCTCTGCCGCGTGGCGTTCCGGAGCACGACGACGCGCGAGGTGCGCGTCGTCCCCGGCACCGGCGCGCTCCGGAGCGTGCACGTCGTGCGCAGCATCGCCTCGGGCGAGGACACCTACGATCCCGCGGGCAGCCCCGAGGGCGAGCGGATCGACACGCGCGGCTACGCCCCCGGCGATCCGATGCGCTTCGTGCTGTGGAAGGTTTACGCGCGCTCGCGTCAGCTCGTGGTGCGCACGCCGGAGCGGGCCTTCAGCGTGGCCCGCGAGACCCTGGCCTACCTCGTCGCGGGCGACGGCGACGAGGCCGCGGCGGGCGCGGCGCGGGTCGCGGTCGAGGCGGGCGCGCTCGGTCCCACGTGGGTCCTCGGCGCCGACGGCGACGCGCGCGACGCGACCACGGTCCCGCAGGCGCTCGAGCTCCTGGCGCGATCGGCTTCGGCAACGGCGGACGAGCACGGCGCGGGGCTCGGCGCGTTCCTCAAGCGCAACGTGCGCGGCGCGGCGGGCCGCGCGGTGATCTTCGTGCCTGCGCGGCCCGGCCCGTGGATGGCGCGGATCGTCGCCGCGGTGCGCGCGCGCCCGCAGGTAAGCGCCGCGGGGGCCGCGCATCGCGCGCCCGTCGACGTCGTGGTGTGCAGCGACGGCGTCGACTGGGACGCGTCGCGTTCGCTCGTCGCCCGCTTCGCGCTCGCGACCGCCAAGCCCCCGCCGGGCTCCGCGCGCGCCACCGCCGCCGAGCTCACCGCGGTGCTCGCCGGCCTCGCGCCGGCGCACGCGCGTGTGCTGATCCTCGATCGCGTCACCGGCCGCACCCACGCCGAATCGCCGCGCCGCGCCGTGTCCGACCCGAGGGCCGCGACGGCCGAAGCTCCGCGCGCCGTCGTCGACGCGCGCAGCTCGTGGGGCGGGATCGCCGCGCTCGGCACCGCCGCGCCTTCGCCGCCTCCGTCACCGGAGAGCTCAAATGAAAGGCTGGATCGATGAGCGTCGCCTCGCTCCCCGATCGGCCTGGCTTCTTCCGGCAGCTCCTGCGCGCGGGCGCGATGGCGCTCGCGGCGCTGTCGCTCACGTGGGGGACTGCGCTGCCGAGCGGCCTCGCGGCGGCGCTGCTGGGCGCGGCGCTCGGCGTCCCCATCGGCCAGGCGCTCGGCCGATCGCGCGTGCGCCTCCCGGTGGTCCTCCTCGGCCTCGCGCTCTTCGCGGCCACCGGCTTCGGGCTCGCGGCGTTCGCCGTGGGCGCCGTCTTCTTCCCGACCCTCGTCGGCACCGGTACGGCGCTGCGCACGGCGGCGGCGCTCCGCTTCGGGATCGCCGCGCTGACCGCGAGCGCCGCGCTGCGATCGATCGGCGCGCGCAAGCCCGCGGCCGCGGCGATCGAGGTCGTCGCGCTCGCCGCGGCGATCCCCTCGGTCTTCGCCTCGCACCGCGACGGGATCATCGCGCGGCCGCTCTGGATCAGCGATTTCGCCTGGCAGCGCGGCATCGATCCCACCCACATTTTCCTCGGCCTCGGCGGCGTGGCCATCGCCGTGCTCGCCGTGCTGCTGCTGCTCGAGACGCGCTCCGGCCGCGCCCCGTCGTCGCTGATGGCGCTCGCGGCGCTGATCGCCCTCGCGCTCGGCGTGCTCCCGCTCCTCGGCCTCCCGACGCCGAAGCCGCCCAACGATCTCGGCCTCACCGACAGCGCCGACGCCGGCGGAAAAGATCCGCTCGACGCGGGCGCGAAGCCGACCGACGGCGGCAGCGGCGCGCGCGGATCGCGCCCCGAACAAGGCGACGGCGGCGATCCCCTCGACGGCGGATCGCTCGGGCAGGAGAGCGATCAGCTCGACGGCGGCGGCGGCGCCCCGCCCCCCGACGGCGGCCCCAAGGTCGCGCAGAGCGAGCACCTCGAAGACCAGGGCAGCGGCAAGGGCGGCGAGGCGCCGATGGCCGTGGTGATCCTCGACGACGACTACGCGCCGCCCTCGGGCGGCTTCTATTTCCGGCAGGAAGCGTGGAGCACGTACAACGGCGCCCGCCTCGTCCGCGCCACGCGCGGCGACGTCGACGGCGATCAAATCTTCGACTTTCCGGTGCGCTCCACCGACGTCCCCGATCCGCCGCTCGATCCGGGCCGCGCGCGCGTTCGCGCCACCGTCGCGCTCCTCGTCGAGCACACCCACCCGTTCGCGCTCGAGTCGCCGGTGCGGTTCGTTCCCGCGCAGAACCCCAACCCGACGCGCTTTCTCCGCGCCTACAAGTTCGAGTCGCTCGCGCAGACGACGCCGTTCAAGGAGCTCGTCGGTCGCAAGTCCGGCGATGCGCGCTGGCCCGAGCCGGTGAAGAGCTACTACCTCGAGGGGCCCACCGATCCGCGCTACGCCGCGCTGGCGAAGCAGATCGCGAGCAAGGTCCCCGCGAGCTACACCGGCGATCCCTTCGCCACGGCGCTCACCGTCAAGCTCTGGCTCGACGATCAGCTCACCTACTCGACGAAGGCGCGCCACGCGGGCGTCCCGGATTCGACGGCAGATTTTCTCTTCGGCGATCGCACCGGCTACTGCGTCCACTTCGCGCACGCGGCGGTGCTGCTCTGGCGCGCGCTCGGCATCCCCGCGCGCATCGGCACCGGCTACCGCACCGAAGAGGACGATCGCCATGGCAGCTCGACGATCCTGATCCGCGCCTCGGACGCCCACGCGTGGCCCGAGCTCTACCTCGAGGGCATCGGCTGGGTCGTCCTCGACATCGCCGCGAAGAAGAACATCGACGAGCCGCCGCCCCCGGTCGACTCGGATCTCCAGCGCCTCCTCGGCGAAATGGCGCGGCAAATGCCGCACGATCCGGTGCACACCGCGCTGACCGAGACCTCGACGCTGGCCTTCGGCAAGGAGGCGCTGCGCGTCCTGCTGCTCGGGGCGGCGATGACGATCGCGCTGCTCTACACCGTCAAGATCTGGCGCCGCCTCGCGCCGTTCGTGGTCCGCCCGCGCCGCCTCCCCGTCGCGGGCTACCGGCTCGCGCTCGATCACCTCGCCGAGATCGGCCTGTCGCGCCGCCTCGGCGAGACGCGCGAAGCCTTCGCCCGCCGCGCCGCCGCGGTGGCGCCCTCGTTCGCCGCGCTGACCGATCTGCACCTCGCCGGCGCCCTCGGCGATCCCGCCCGCGACGCCGCCGCGCGTGACGAGCTCTCGCGCCCGCGCTGGCGCGAAGGAAATGCCCTTGTCATGCGCGAGATCCGCGCCGGCTCCCGCTTCTGGCGCCGGCTCGTCGGCGCCCTCGATCCCGCCTCGTTCCTCCGAGCCCGCTGAGACAACCCCGATGGAAACCGAGATCGAGATCGAGCAGAGCGTTCACGTCACCCGCACCCTCGCCCCGCGGATCAGCGATCCCGCCGCCGCGTTCGGGGTGATGAACCGCCTGCGCATGCGCCTCCAGGCCGCCGTCCGCGGCCGCGATCAAGCCGTCGAGCTCATCGTCGTCGCCCTGCTCGCCGACGGGCACGTGCTCCTCGAAGACTACCCGGGCTCGGGCAAGACCACGCTCGCCAAGGCTCTCGGCGGCTCGATCATCGACGACGTGCCCGACGATCCGATCGTCACCTTTCGCCGCATCCAGTTCACGCCGGATCTCCTCCCGTCCGACGTCACCGGTACGACGATCTTCGATCCCAACACCAACACCTTCTTCTTCCGCATCGGCCCGGTCTTCGCGCACATCCTCCTCGCCGACGAGATCAACCGCACCTCGCCGAAGGTCCAGTCGGCGCTGCTCGAAGCGATGGGCGAGAAGCAGGTCACCGTCGACAACAAGACCCGCGCGCTCGACGATCTCTTCTTCGTCATCGCCACGCAGAACCCGCTCGACCTCGTGGGCACGTTCCCGCTCCCCGCCGCGCAGCTCGATCGCTTCCTTTTCAAGATCCGGATGACGCACATCGATCGGCAGAGCGAGCTCGAGGTCCTCGCCGGCTACAAGACCCACGGCGACAAGCGGCTCCCCGGCGACGATCTCCCCCGCGTCACCCGCACCGAGATCCTCGACGCCCGCGCGGTGATCCGCGCCGTCCACGTCGCGCCCGAGGTGCAGGAGTGCCTCGTCGACATCGCCGGCGAGACCCGCAAGAACCCGCAGATCCTCCAGGGCGCCTCCACCCGCTCGCTGGTGCTGATGATCCCCGCGCTCCAGGCTCGCGCCCTCTCGCGCATGCGCAGTTTTGTTTCCGCCGACGACGTCGAGGCGCTGGCCCCGTTCATCTTCGCCCATCGTCTCGAGCTGGCTCCCGGTGTTGACGACGTGGACGCCTTGATCCGCGCCGCGATGGTCAAGCCGATGGAGCGCCTCGCCCGCGCCACGATGGCCCGATGAGGCGCGCGTTCGTCCCCGCGATCGCCGGCCTCCTGCTCGGCCTCTTCGCCCTCGGCGACGCCCCGGCGCGCGGCGACATCTACCCTCCGCCCGGCGGCGCGGCCGAGAGCGAGGCCTACTCGCTCTTCAACCAGGAAAAATACCTCACGGCGCGCACCCGGGCCGACGACGCGCTCCGCGAGAACCCCGACTCGATCGTCGGGCACTACGTCCTCGGCTCCGTCCTGCGCGAGGCCGAGGGCTCGCTCCCGCGCGCGATGAGCCACCTGCGCGAGGCGCGCCGCCTCTACCTCGCGCGCTACGGTGACAGCGGCGGCGACGACGCGGCGACGCACCTCTACCGCGACATCCTGCTCAGCCTGCAAGAGACGGCCGGCCTCATGGAGCTCTACGACGAGCAGCTCGCGCTCCTCGACGCCCACGATCGAAGGTTCGATCCCGATCTCACCGGCCAGCACGCCTGGCCGCTGATGAAGCTCCACCGCTACGACGAGGCGCGCGCCGCCGCCGAGCGCGCGCTCGCCACCGACTTCGCCTGGCAGAAGAGCGTCGGGTACAACGCCCTCTGCGCGATCGAGGCCGAGGCCCACGAGCGCAAGGCCTCGTACGAGCAGTGCCTCGCCGCGCTCCGCCACGCGCAGAAGCGCGCCGCCGCCGCCACCGCGCGGGGCGCCGCGTTCATCCCCAACCTCGCCACGCACGCCTACAACGCCGGCCTCGGCGCCCTCGCCAACCTCCGCCACGACGAGGCCGAGCGCCTGGCCCTCGAGGGCACGCTGCGCATGGAGCGCACCGCCTCGAACCCCTGGCGCTTCCTCGTCGGCCTTTACCTCGACGAGGGGCGCTCGGGCGACGCGGTCGCGGCGATCCGCAAGATGCTCGCGTGGTGCGCTCACCAGCCGCCGGGCTCGCGCGATCAGAAGGCCGCCGAGACCGACGCGATCACCGCGACGCTCCTGCTCGTGACCGGCGACGGCAAGGCCGGCCTCCGCTTCATCTCGCGCGCGATGGAGCGCCCGGATCGCCACGGGATCAGCTCCGCAGAGCCCGAGCAGGCCCTCGGCGGCCACGCCGTGATCCGGCGCGCGCTCTACCGGCTCGACGCCGAGGTCCGCGCCGAGCAGGCCAGCACCGAAGACCTCGTGGGCTGGAAGGGCCGCGCCGTGCGCCAGCTCGCGGCTCACGGCGTGCGCGCCGAGGCGCTCCCCGACGACGAGCGCGTCGTCAACGTCCTCTCGGACGACGAGCGCCTCACCTCGACGCTGCGCCCGTACGTCGACGGGGGCCTCGACGATCTCCCGAGCTGGCTCGTCGGCGATCTCGTCGACATCCTCGGGCCGGGCGTCGTCTCGGTGGCCCTCGCCCGCGCGCGCGACGAGGAAAAATTCGAGGGTACCGCCCCGTATTTCGATGGAATCGGCGCCGAGGTCGCGCTCGCGCAGGGGCACCCCGGGCTCGCGCGCGAGATGGCGCGCTCGGCCCTCGACAAGCTCCCTCCGGCCGAGGCGCTGCTCCGCGCGCGCGTCGCGGCGATCGGCGCCGAGGGGGCGCGCCGCGCCGGCGATCTCCCGACGGCGAGTGCCTTCTTCCAGCAGGCGATGGCGCTCGATCCGGGCGCGATCCGCCGCCTCGGCCTCGCGCTCCCCGCCGTGGTGATCAACGACGCGGGCGGGCCGATCGCCGATCGCGCGACCACGCTGCTCGGCCGCTCACCGCGCCTCCTCCGCGCGGCCGGCGCCTTCGAGGTCCGCGTGCAATCCGACGGCGCGACCCAGCGCATTTGCCTCTTCGCGCCGCTCGGCACCTCGCTCGGCTGCGGGGAGGTCCAGGAGGCCGAGGGCGAACGCCCCGCGACGACGGCGACGCGCCTCGTCGACGAGTTTCATCGGCTCGTGTTCGCGCTGCGCGTGCCCATCACCGACTCGGACGTGCGCGGCCTCGACGGCACCACGACGATCGCGCGCGACGCTGGCCGCGAGCACCTCCGAGGCATCCTGGACGGCGCCGGCGAAGACGATCCCGAGTGAGCTGAGCTCCCCCGAACTCTGCTAATGTCGCGGTATGCGATCTTTCCCGCGAGCCCGGTTTTTCGCCCTCGTCCTCGCTCTCCCGACCTCGGCGGCCCTCGCGGCTTCGGGCTGCGGCTCGTCCGGGAGCCCCACGGGCGCGGGCGGCCACGCCACGGGGACGACGACGACGAGCGGCGGCACCGGCGGCGCGATGGGCTTCGGCGGCGACATCGGTCTGGGCGGCCAGATCGATCACGGGGCGATCGACTCGATCGAGATCACCCCCGCCACGGCGACTCTGGTGCTCGACAACGGGGCCAAAGGACAGCAGCCCTTCAAGGCGATCGCCCACTACGCCGACAAGAGCACGGCGCCGATCGAGCCCACCTGGTCGGCCACCAACATCGCCGCGGGGAGCATCGATGGGACTGGCCTCTTCTCGGCGCCGGGCCTCCAGGGCGGCGTCGTGACGGTCACGGCCAGCGCCGGGGGGAAGGACGCCACCGCGTCGCTCACCGTCAAGCTCCATGTCGTCTCCAACCCGAGCGCCCTCGATCCCGCCACGCAGGGCCTCTTGCAGCAGGCCACGGCGCCGGACGCGGCCGTCACCTGGGCCTATCCCTACGACGGCACCGTGTTCCCGCGCGGCCTCGGCGCTCCGCCGCTGATGTGGATGGGCGGCGGCGTCGGCGATCTCTACTACTTCCACGTCACGAGCCCCACCTACGAGCTCGAGGCCTATGCTCCGGCCGACACCTCGCGCTTCGACTTCGATCCTGCGGTGTGGGACGCCTTCGCCAGCTCCACCACGGGGGGCGCCGAGATCAAGGTCTCTCGCCTCGCCGCCGGGGTCGCGACGCTCCTCGTCGATCACCACGACACCATCGCTCCCTCGTCGATGCGCGGCACCATCTATTACTGGGCGATCAACACCGGCCGCGTCATGCGGATCAAGCCGGGCGCCACGGCCCCGGACGACTTCCTCGGGCCGACGGTCACCTGTCCTTCGTGCCACACGGTCTCGGCCAACGGCTCCAACCTGGTGATGAGCGAGGGCAACTGGCCCAACACCTCGTCGATTGGCTACAACCTCGGGACGAACGTCAACGATTTCTCGGGGTTCCCGGTCAACACCGGCGCTTCGCGCTGGTCGCTCGCCGGCGTCTCGGCCGACGGCAAGGTCATCGTGCAGAACTTCGCCCCGCTCCGCGGCCCGATCGGCGTGGCCCCGGGCGCCTTCGACTCGATCACCGGCATCGAGCTCGCGAACAGCGGTATCGAGGGCAAGCAGCTCTGGATGCCGGCCTTCTCGCCCGATGACAAGCTGCTCTCGTACATCGACTCGACCAGCAAGGATCTCCGCGCCTACGACTGGGACGCGACGGCGAAGAACGCCTCCAACGACCGCCTGATCACCGCCGCCGGCGCCGACTCGACGACCAACGTCATCAGCTTTCCCACGGCGTCTCCCGATCATCAGTGGCTGGTCTACCAGCGCAGCGGCGCCCTCGGATCGCTCGGCAACGCGTCGGATCTCTACATGGCCAGCGTCGCGCAGCCGGGGGTCGAGGTGCCGCTCGACAACCTCAACGGCACCACGTACCCGTTCGCGGCGGGCAAGCGCGATCTCCACCTCGACTACGAGCCCACGTTCGCGCCGGTCGCGGCGGGCGGCTTCTTCTGGGTCGTCTTCCACTCGCGCCGCACCTTCGGTAACGCGCTCACCGGCCAGGCCTACGGCGGTGAAGGCTCGGGCACGAAGCAGCTCTGGGTCGCGGCCATCGATCAGAACCCCGTGCCGGGCAAGGACCCGAGTCACCCGGCGTTTCACCTCCCCGGGCAGGCGCTCGACACCCTCAACATGCGCGGGTACTGGGCCCTCGATCCCTGCAAGGGCGACGGGCAGGGCTGCGCCTCGGGCGTCGAGTGCTGCGGCGGCTTCTGCGACGACAGCGGCGACGGCGGCCAGCCGATGTGCAAATCGTCGAGCGGCGGCGGGTGCTCGCACGCCGGCGATCATTGCGACACGGTCGCGGACTGCTGTGATAAGTCGAGCGGCCCGAGCTGCATCAACCACGTTTGCGCCGAGGCGCCCCCGCCGCAGTGACCCTCGATGAAAATTGACGCCGACCTCTTCGGGGGCGCGATCCGCGTCCTCGACGCCTCCGATCCCACCGACATCACCCTCGAGCTCCGG
The DNA here is from genome assembly GCA_025362495.1 of Byssovorax sp. Lineage (GTDB taxonomy): Bacteria > Myxococcota_A > Polyangia > Polyangiales > Polyangiaceae > JANYGI01. Next base: position 93,513 of record JANYGI010000094.1, read on the forward strand.
GCCGACAACGCGTCGGAGTTCATGCAGTGGTTCCACTTCCGGGTCACCGGCGCGGACGGGTCGGACCTCACGTTCAACATCGTCAACGCGGGTGACGCCACGTACCCGGGCGGCTGGGACGACTACCGCGCCGCCGCCTCGTACGACGGCGCGCGCTGGTTCCGCGTCGACACCGAGCTCGACGAGGGCACGCTCCGCATCCGCCACGCGCCCGAGCATCCGACGTGCCATTACGCCTACTTCGCGGCCTACTCGTGGGACCGGCACCTCGAGCTCGTCGACGGCGCCAAGGCGCGCCCGGGCGTCCACGTCGAGGTCCTGGGCCAGAGCGTCGAGAAGCGCCCCATCCACCGCATCCGCCTCGGCGAGCCGGCCAGGGGCAAGCGCCAGGTGTGGATCATCGCCCGGCAGCACCCGGGCGAGACGATGGGCCAGTGGTTCATGGAAGGGGTCCTGTCGCGCCTCCTCGACGAGGACGACCCCACGGCGCGCGCGCTCCTCGAAGGGGCGGTGGTGCACCTCGTCCCGCTGATGAACCCGGACGGCGCCGCGCACGGGAACCAGCGCACCAACGCGGCGGGGGTGAACCTCAATCGAGAGTGGCTGTCGCCGAGCGCCGAGAAGAGCCCCGAGGTCCTCGCCGTGCGCGCGGCGATGATGAAGTCCGGGGTCGATCTCTTCCTCGACGTCCACGGCGACGAGGACACTCCCTACATCTTCGCGGCCGGCTGCGAGGGGAACCCCGGCTACACCCCGCGTATCGACGCCCTCGAAGACCTCTTCATGCGCACCCTGATGGAGCTCGACGAGGACTTCCAGCGTCGCTATGGCTACGATCTCGACGAGCCTGGTCAGGCCGATCTCAGCATCGCCGCCAACTACGCTGGACAGCGCTTCGACTGCCTCGCGCTCACGCTGGAGATGCCCTTCAAGGACGACGCCGACAACCCCGATCCCGAGGCGGGCTGGTCGCCGGAGCGGGCAGCGGGCTTCGGATCGCACGTGATCGGCAGCATCCTCGCTTGCCTGCCCGCGCTGCGCTGATCCTCCTCGGAAAGGTGGCCGTCACCGCGGCCTCCGGGCGTCGGCGAAGAAGGCGCAGAGCTCTTCGTGGCGGGCGCGCGCGTCGGCGCGGCCGACCTCGATGAGCTGGCCGGCGAACGTGCCGTCGAAGAGCAGGTACGAGAGCAGGTCGGACTCGTTGCGGGACTCGGGCTCGCCGAGGCGGCGCATCAAGCGGCCGCTGATCCCCCCGATCCGCGCGAACGCCGGGGATCGCACGTACTCGGCCGCCATGCGTCCGATGTCCTCCGAGGCGCGGACGAGCAGCGCGCGCATCGGGCGCAGCCCGTGGCCCTCGGCGTAGCCCATCTCGCGGTTCAAGGCCTCCACGAAGCCGTCGCCGTGCAGGCGCGCGCCGGCGAGGAGGATCTTGTTGATGGTCTCGAGCCGCGCGAGATCGGTGTCGATCCGATCGAGCAAGAGGGCGTTGAGCGTCTTGCCGAGGACGAAGAGCGGGCCCGGGAAGAGATCCTCGGCGCCCTGGTCGTCGAGCGGCTGGGTGCTGATGTGGCGCGGGTTGATCACCAGCACGCGCGACGCGCCGAGGCGACGCGCGGGCGAGAGCGGCACGTTCTGGCGGAGGCCGCCGTCGCAGTGATAGTCGCCGTCGAGCTTCACCGCGCGGAACAGGATCGGGATCGCCGCCGAGGCCAGCGCGTGGCGGGCGTTGATCTTCGCGGCGCGCGCGACCGTGGTGGGATCGCTGCTCCATTGCGGCACGCCCGGCGTCGTCTGCTGCACGTAGACCACGGTGCGGCCGCTCGTGATGTGGGTCGTCGAGACGGTGAGGGCGTCGAGGTGGCCGGCCTTCATGTTGGCATCGATGCGGCTGAAGGGCACCTTGCGGGCGATCAACCGCTCGAGGCCCTCGGGCGCGATCAGGCCCCCTTCGCGCGCGGGGACCTCGCCGTCGGAGCCGCCGCGACCGAGGAGGCGCGCGCCCATCTGCAGCACGCCGCGCACGTCGGGCCGCACCAGCTCGGTCACGTCGAGGCTCGTCCACACGTCGACGAGGCGGCTCGCGCGCGTGCGCCCGAGATCGGCGAACGCCGCCAGGCCACAAGCGTTGAGCGCGCCGACCGACGTCCCCGAGAGGATGTCGAGATCGACGTCGTGCCCGAGATCCTTCGCGACCTCGGTGAGCACGTGCTGCACGACGCCGACCTCGTATGCGCCGCGGGCCGCCCCGCCGGCGAGGACGAGCGCGGTGCGATCCTGATCCAGTGCGCGAGGCATGGCTACGGGCGCCGATCCGCGCCGACGATCCGGCGACGTGGGAGGTGCGAGGGGAGGTGCATCGCCGCAGGGTAGCGAGCGAACGGCGGCGCTGTCTGCGGCGTCGTTCGTCCGCGGGGAGAACGGCGGATGGCGCGGGACCTGAAGCGCGATCGTTCGCCGTCGCATGGTTGCCGCCGACGGCCCGCGGCGGTAACCCTGCGGTCATGGCGCACGACACCGATGCTTCCACCCTCACTCTCCTCTACAACCCCGGCTGCGGCTCGGTCATCGTCGAGGCCATGTTCACGCTGGCCGGGATACCCTATCAGCTCGAGCTGGTGGATCCCTGGACCGAGGGCCCGAGCAAGGAGCGCCTCCGCGCCGTGAATCCGCTCCTCCAGGTGCCGACTCTGCTGTTCGCCGACGGCACCGTGATGACCGAGAGCGCGGCGATGGTGCTTCACGCGGCCGATGTCGCGCCCGGCGCCGGCCTCGTCCCGGCCGCCGGCGACGCGACCCGGCCCGCCTTCCTGCGCTGGCTCACCTACCTCGTCGCCTCGATTTACCCCACGTTCACCTATGCCGACGTCCCGTCGCGCTACGTCTCGACCGAGGCGGCCCAGGCCGAGCTCCGCGCCTCGATCTTCGCGCAGCGCGAGGCCATGTGGCGCCAGGTCGAGGCCGCCGCGGTGGGCCCGTGGTTCCTCGGAGAGCGCCTGTCGGCGATTGACCTCTACGTCTGGGCCATGGTGCGCTGGCGCCCGGGGCGCCCGTGGTTCATCGCCAGCGCGCCGAAGCTCGCGGCCATCGCCGACGCGCTCGACGCCGATCCGCGCCTCGCCGCCCTCAAGGCCGCCAACTTCCCCTGACCGGGCCTCGTCAGTCGCCGAGCACGAGGGGCAGTGTCCGGTAACCGAGGCTCACCTGGGCTATCCCCTGGCGCTCGGCGGGCGCCGCGCCTCGACGCAGCGTGGGGACGCCGTCGAGCATCGCGTTGAGGGCAATCGTCGCCTCCAGGCGCGCCAGCGGGGCGCCCAGGCAATGATGGATCCCCACGCCGAAGGCCACGCTCTCGCCCTGCTTCGGATCGAGGCGAAACGTGTCGGGATCGGCGAACACCGCGGGATCGCGGAGCGCCGCGCCATAGAACACGTCGACGATCACGCCGGCCTCGATGGTGACGCCGCCGATCTCCACCTCGCGCGTCGTCAGCCGCGGAAACCGCTGCACCGGGCTCTCGAAGCGGAGCGCCTCGTTGACGATCGGCTCGACCAGCGAGCGGTCTTCCCGCGCGCGCGCCCAGAGCTCGGGCCGATCGGCGAGGAGCGCGAGCATGTTGCCAATCAGGTTGGTCGTCGTCTCGTTGCCGGCCACGAGCAGCACCACGACGAGCCGGCGGATCTGCTCGTCGTCGAGGCGCTCGCCGTCGACCTCGGCGTCGAGGAACGCGGCGATCATGTCGTTCGTCGCGTCGGCCCGGCGGGCGGCGACCAGGCGATCGACATAGGCCATCAACTGCTGGATCTTCGGGCCACGCTCGACGGCGGGCATTCCGTTGTACGACACCAGCGCATCGGACCAGTCCTTCAAGGCCGCGTGATCCTCGGGGGGAACGCCGAGCATCGTGCCAATGACCCGCACCGGCAACGCCACGGCGAAGCGATCCATGATCTCGGCCTCGCCGCGGCCCATGGCCTCGACGAGGCCGCGCGCGAGATCGGTCACCCAGGGCGCGAGCGCCGCCACCCGGGGCGCCGTGAAGGCCTTGTTGGCGAGGCGCCGCATCTTCGTGTGGTGGGGCGGATCGTCGTGCAGGAGCGCCATCTGCGGGATGCCTTTGAACATCCGGTAGCTCTGCGACGAGAACGTGGCCGGGTCTCGCAAGGCCGTGAGCACGTCGGCGTGCCGCAGCAGCGCGTACCCGTGGAGCGGCGCGCTGAGCCCCGTCGCGGCGCCGGCCGCCACGCGCAGGTAGCGCACCGGCGAGCTGTCGCGGAGCGCGAGGTACGCCGGGTACGGATCGGCGATCCCGGCGGCGGTGCCGAGGACGTCGGGTGAGAGCGTGGTGGTGGTCATGGGGCAGCGTTATCCAGCGCGCAATCTAGGTGTCAAAGCGACCGGGTGGAAGCACCAAATCGCCCTGGAAGCGCGGCGATCGGCGCGGAGGCGGGCGCTCGCTGCCGCGACGGAAGTTGTCGTCAAGGCATGTGGGACACACGTCCTTGGCTGCCACCTCGACGCCGTCGCGCGACACAGCCGCTCAGGACCGCCGCAATCACCGCCAGCGCGCCGCCGCCGTCACCCTCGGTCTCGCCGATCCGACATCCGCAACCGCCCTTGCCGGGCACGATCTCTCCGGATCCCTGACCACCCGCGCCGCTCCCGCCGCCTCCGTTCGCGCCGCCGCTGCCCGCCCCGCCACCCGCTCCCGTTGCCGTTCCCGTTGCCGTTCCCGTTCCCGTTCCCGTTCCGCCGGCGCCGCTGCCCGACAGCACGGGAGGGTTGGTATCACAGTCGCCGAGCGACGACTCCAGCGCTCCCCAGTCCGGCGTCGCGCCGCGCGGGCGAGCACAGTAATCGTCGGGCAGCAGGGGAGACGCCTTTCCCTTGTGGAGCAGCGCCGCGAGATCCCCCTTCTTCGTGAGGTCGCCCTTGAGCGGATCGGTGTAAAATCCCTGAAAATCGCCGAGCGTGACGGTGAGGTTGTCGTCGCCGGTGAAGGTGCCGCCGTCGCGCGGGTGGATCTTCCCGTCGAGCACGTTGCCGTGGGCCTCGCCGGTGGTGCTGGCGAAGCGAAAGTCGATGCCGCTCGTGCTGATCAGCGTGTTGTGGAGCAGCGTCGTGTTCTTGCCCTTGTTGATGTAGATGCCCACGTCCGAGCAATTGACGATGATGTTGTTGCGCATGACGCCGTCCTGGATCTCTGGATCGCACGGGACGCTGGCGTCGAACGCCGGAGCGCACGTGACGGGCGACTGGCCTCCTCCGCCGAACGAGAGGCCGATCCGCGTGCCCATGCTCTGATCGTCGAGCGCGCAGATCACCAGGTTGCGCTCGAAGAGCGGGCTCTTCGCGCCGCCCTTGTTGAAGACACCGTAGCTCGTCCCGTCGCCGCCGGCCTTGGTGAAGTCGTGGATGAAGTTGGCGCGCACGATCCAGCTCGATCCATTGTCGATGTTGAATTTCGTCACCGGGTTACCGGTATTGCGCGGGTGCGAATCCCAGACCTCGTTGCCTTCGAGGAGGCCACCGTCGGGAAGATCGTGCGTGGTCCCGTCGCTGCTCGGCGCGGCGTTGACCTTGACCTCGGCGTTGAAGTCCGAGAGCCGGTTACCGCGCGCGACGAAGCCCTTGGCCGTCCCGACCACGTGAAAGGCGTGCTCGCAGCTCGAGTCGTCCGCGCAGACGCCGCGGATGTCGAGCCCCTCGAAGTGCCAGTTCGGCCCGGTGACGTTGAATCCATCGAGCAGATCGAATTCGAGCTTGGCGGCGAAGGGCGTCGCGGCGCGGACCACGATCGGCGCGTCGGGCGTGCCCGCGGGGGCGCAGGTGATGTGCTGCGATGAAAGCGGCGCGACGCCCGAGCTGAAGGCATAAGTCCCCGGAGCGAGGATGATCTCGTCGCCGGCCGTGGCCGCGGTGATCGCCGCGTAGAGCTCGGTGGGAGTCGACACCGGGACTTGCTTGGCAGCGCTCTCGGCCGCCGAAAGCGTGATGATCCCGGAGATGGCCAGCGCGAAGGCTCGTGATCGCATGCGCGACCGTACAGGCGCATCGAGCAGCTCGTCAATACGAGGATCCGGCGGGCGAGGTCGGGGGCCGCTCGGAGCTGGCGTCACTGGCAGCCTGGTTGCCCAGCGATCCTCGCGCGCCCCCGAATTCTTCGAGGCGCTGCCCGCGGAGACTCCGCTGCTCGTGCGGCCCGACCGGGTCTGCGAGATCGTGTCACCCTCGAACCCGCTCAGCGACGTCGTCAGGGGATTGCGGTTGCACCGAGCGCGCGCGCCGTGCTCGAATCGCGCGCATGAAAATGCGAGTCACTGCTCTTGCGACCGTGGCGCTCCTGGTCGCCGCGTCTGCGTGCCATCGTGCACCGCGCCCCGAAGTCGTGGGGTCGACCGACGCGCAAGCGCAGGAGATCGTCCTCGATGGCGAGGCATTCTACTGGCTCAAGCGCGGGGACGCCTCCAGTGGCAAGACCGTCGCCGATGGCGCGGTGATGACCATGGCTAAAGGAGGCGGCGCCGCCCGAGCGCTCGTCCAGGGTCAATTCCTCGCCGACCACATCGCCATTGATGCAACGGACATTTTCTGGTCACACAGCAACAGCGTGGCGGGAAAGGTGCACGACATCGTCTCTCGCGTATCGAAGAAGGGGGGGCCGGTGACCGATCTCCTCGACGGCGATCGCAGCATCGAAGCCCTGGCCGTCGACGCGAGCAGCGTATTCCTGGCGCTCGGTCAAACGGGGGGCCGGATCGTGAAGCTCGACAGGGCGGGCGGCGCGCCGGTCGAGCTGGCGACCGAGCAGAGCAATCCGCGCGCGCTGCTCGTGGACGGGAGCAACGTTTACTGGATCACCATCGACGGCGCGAGCAAGCGGGCCGTACACCGGATCGCCAAGACCGGAGGCGCGTCGGTGACGCTCGCCTCGGGGGGCGACCTCGACCACCTCGCGACCGACGGCACCAGCGTGTACTTCCGCGATGGCTCGACCTTGAAGAGCATCCCCATCGCCGGCGGCAGCGCGGCGACGGTGATCGATCACGTGATGAGCTTCGCCGTCGACGGATCGACGGTCTACTTCGTTCCTGCGAACGACATCTACCTGATGAAGCTCGAGCACGGCGCGAGCAAGCCCACGCCCGTCGCCTACGATCCTGGCTCTTTTGCTTCGAGCTTCGTCTTCGATTCGAGCAACGTGTACTGGTCGGTCATGCTCGATCGGCAGATCCGCCGGAGCGCCAGGTAGCGGATTCCCTCTTTAGATAGCCACCCGAGCCCGGAGTACCTGGCGCGGGTGCGCTCGGTGGAGAGTGGCTATCTGTCGGTGCCTTTCGGCGGCGACGTCGAGGTGTCGACGTGGCTCGGCGCCGGCTCCGCGGCGCGGTGAGCAACGCCGAGCGAGGCAGGAACATGGCGGCGCTCGCCGGACCGGAAGCGAAGCGACGGGCGCGCACCGCGAAGGTTCCCGGACGGGTTTCGAGCCTTCCCGGGCGGCGAGCGGGGCGCGGCAGGCGCGAATTCCGGCCTCGCCGCGGGGTGCTCGCGCGCGGTCGCGGGGTCGGGGGTGAGCCGCGAACGTCGTCCGGGCTGGCTCGACCACAAATGACGGCAATTTTGCGGTCCGGGGAGGCTGCGGAGCGCGCATCGGGGGTTGCGCGGCGGTCCGGGAAGGTCCGGCGCGGAGCGGGGGAGCTTCACCGCGGCCATCGGAGCCTGATTTGCCGCCATGTTCGCGCCGCTCGCACGTGGTGCGCGCCTCCGCCGGCCGGACGCACTGTCCGATCCGATCGCCGAGACGCTGATTGTCTATCGGTGGACCGAGAAGGGATATCTGCTGGTGCTCGATGCGCAGGGTGAGGAGCGGGTCAGCCCCGAGCCGTTCGAGGCCGCGACGTTCTCCGTGCACGGGCTGCTCGACGGGGACGAAGAGGACGAGTGAGCGCCGAGGTTCAGCCCGCCGGGAGGCGTGAGCTCGTCACTCTTGCTCCCGTGTGGCTCAGGGTTGCACGATTGCCATGCAGGAGCTTGCTTGCTCCACCTCTTCCTCGGTCAGCGGGACATCGATCCGTGATGCCCGGATGGACGCGCGCAGCCGGTCGATCCGGTCTCGCGCATCCGGGGGCGGAGAGAATCCACCGAGGGTGGAGGGAGCCAGGGACATGAGCCATTCGAGCTCATCCGTGAGCCACAGTAACCGCAGCTTCAGGTCGAGTGGATCGGCCTGCTTCAGGAGCCCCGGGTTGTGGAGAGCGGGTGTCGTGTTCATCACGGTGAGGTAGATGAGCCCGGCCCTGTCCACGGTACTGTAGGGAGTCGTCATGAGACCTCAATTCGTCTTGTAGACGCAGAGCGGAGGAGGGGCGGGGAGATGGAACGGCCCGCCCCATCAGGAAACGAAGCTCTGTATTCTCCTTCGGCAGATGCTCCAGCGAGTCCTTCGTTTCCGCGAGAGCGCGCAGGCTCTCCCGCTGATGCGCGCGCCTGCGCCGACTCCGCTTCTCTCCGGCCCGCCCGGATAGAGATCACGCAACCCGAGCGAAGCATCGCCCGTGCCGGCGCCCGGATGACGGACGACGAACGAGCGCGGAAGGGATCGTCGTGGCGAGCCTGTCGGCCTGCGGTCCTGGCTCCGCGACGCACTCGTTCGGTCGCTGCGCGGTTGGCGCCCGCGTTTCCACGGAGCACGGCTGTGGTGCCAGAGGTGGCTCGCGAGCGCGCTGACGGCTGTGGCACCCTGCGCTGTCGATGGGGGCTCGCGTTATCCGGGTTTTCCAGGTGGCCGAGCGCGGTATCGACAACGCCGAGCGTGAGCGGCTCGCCGCCCTCGTGACGCAGGCGCCGAATCTCGCGCCCATGGCAGCACCGGTCGACGACACGAAGCACCAGGCGGCTCTCCTGGCCGTGTATCGCTGGCACCGCGAGTGGTCGAAGACGGCGCGCGCCGTGATCACGAAGCGGGCTTATCTGATCTCGCTCGGCCTGGCGAAGCGGCAGAGCACCAGGAAAGAGAAGGTCGTCGCGCCTGCGTCGGCGCCGGTGAACACCGCGAAGACCGAGCCCTGAGACGCAGAGTCCGTCGGGCAGGGGAGCGTCGCTCGGGCTGCGCGGCGCTCCCCACCCGCGGGCTCGTTCC
>JANYGI010000137.1 GCA_025362495.1 Byssovorax sp.
CGACGATGCCCTGGCGCATGTGATCGACGAGCTCTTGCAGGCTCTGCCGCGCGCTGGCGAGGCGCGACTCGCGGTCGGCGATCGCGGAGGCCATCTGGTTGAAGGCGCTCGCGAGGCGGCCCACCTCGTCGTTGGCAGAGGCGGCGACCTCGGGTGTCTCACCGGCTTCGAGCCGCTGCGCGGCCGCCACGAGCCGCTCGACCGGCACGATGACGATCTGCCGCGCGAGCCCCGTGAGCAGCGCGGCAGCGACCAGCGTGAGGCCCACCGAGAAGCCGAGGATGCGCAGCCGGGTGGCCGCGAACGCCGCGTTCTCGGGTGCGAGCGAGAAGCGGAGCGTCACCACGCCGAGCCGCTTGCCCGTCGGCGCGACGATGGTGCGCGTCTCGATGACCTGCCCGCTCGCGACCTCGGAGTGCGCGGTCGGGGGCTCGACGACGCGCGCATGCGGCGCGGGCGTGCGATCCAGCGTCGCGGTCGGCGCGTCGGCGTCGGGGAGCCACACGGCGGCGTAGAGGATGTCTTCGTTCGGGCGCAGGTGCGCGAGCGTGTTCTCGATCTCGTCTCGGTCGTTGAAGTCGAGGGGGGCGGTGAGCGAGATCGCGAAGAGATCGGCGACCATGCCGGCGGCGATGCGCTTCGAGCGAATCAGGCTGTCGCGCTCTCTGCCGGCCAGCTCGAAGTACACGATCGCGGAGATGACCGAGAGCGTGGCCACGGTGAGGAGCACGAGCTTCGTCCCGAGGGAGACGAACCGCTTGGTTCGAAGAACGGGCATCTCGAGCTTCCGGGGAGGAGAAAGTCCCACCCCGTGGGATCGGCGGCCGACCCGCAAGGTTGAGCGCGTCGTACCGGGGCGAGCCTCCTCCACCACGCGACGGGTGGTGGGCAACCGCGCGTGTGAGCACGACGAAGATCTTCCTGGTCACACGGGGAGGCAAGTTGCCTCTTCGCCCCGCGGAAGGGACTTCCGCGTTGCCCCACCCCACCTCGGCTTCGAGAGTGGCCGATGAACGGCGATCCTCTCGATCGGTGTGCTCGTCACCCACCCACGCCCCACGACTCCGGCCCGCTGCGAACCGGGAGCCGAGGAAACGCGGCAGCGCCACGGGGCGGCGGCGAGGGCTCGGCGCCGTCGCGAGCGACCCGTCATGTCTCGCCGGAGAAACCCAGCTCCCGCACGTTGCTCGGGAAATTGTAGCCCGAGAGGGCTTGCAGGACCTCGGCGTTGATCCCCGTGATCCGCTTCTTCACCCTCCCTGCAAGGTAGTTGACGAACCGTTTGACCAGCTCGGGGATATCCTGCCGCCTCGCCGTCGCGCCGTGGGCGTTCGCCGCGGAGCCGGCCGAGGGCTTCAAGCGCTTCATCCGCGCCACGGCCGGTGTCGCGGCCGCAGGAGCGCTGAAAGGCAACATCATCTCCAGACCGGCCTCGCCGCCGAGATCGACGAAGGCGAGCCCGACGCCGGCGATGACGTCGGGGGCAGGGGAGCTCGCGAGCATCGCGCGGAAGAGGGTCAGTGTCTGGTCGAGCAGCGGCAAGCGCGGCTCCGCGTGCCCGCCGAGATACCGGAGCACGTCGGGCACGAGCGATTGCAGCGCCGGAGTCGCCGAGCTCGCGAGCGGGGCGACGAGGCTCCACACCTCGGCGGGATCGCGCCGCTGGAGCAAGGCGATGTGCGCGTGGCAGGCCTCGGTCTCGTCGACCACGCTCGTCGCCATCGCGCACGCCGCCTCGAAGAGGGCGCGGGTCGACAACCTCTCGTCGGGCGGATTCGACATCGTGCGATCACCCTACCAGCTCGGCGCGCCGGCGTGGTGGCCGGGGATCGAGTCGAGGGCTTTCCCCGCGGGATCGCCCGGGAATTACCGCCCTGTCACCAGCGCTGACGGGATGTCTTGCAAGGCCACCTGGCGCTCGGCTGCGCCCAGCTCGACCGCGGCGGCGGGCATGCCCCACACGGCGCTCGTCTCCTGATCTTGCGCGAGCGCCCTCCCGCCGGCGAGCCGCAGATCGAGCAGGCCGCGCGCCCCGTCGGCGCCCATGCCCGTCATCAGGCACGCCGAGGCGTTGCGCCCGACGTAGCGGGCCAGCGACGCGAAGAAGACGTCGACCGAGGGCACGTGTCCCGACACCGGATCTCCACGGAAGAGGTGGATCCGGTACTCGCCGCCGAAGCGGCGCACCTCGAGGTGCTGGTTGCCGCCCGGGCCCACCAGCACGTGCCCGCGGAGCACGCGATCGCCGTGGCGCGCCTCGGAGACGCGCATCTGGCACATGGTGTCGAGTCGCTTCGAGAAGTCGGCGGTGAAGCCCGCGGGCATGTGCTGCACGATCACGATGCCTGGAGTCCACGCGGGGAACGCGGGCAGGATGCGGCCGAGGGCGGCGACTCCGCCGGTCGAGGCGCCGAGCCCGAGCACGAAGTCGGTCGTGGTATCGAGGGCGGCCGTGTTCGGTGGCGTCGGCTCGGCGACAAGCGCGTCGCGGCGAACGATGCGGCACTTCGCGGCCACCTTGACCCGGTCGATCAGGGCCGCCATCATGCCGGCCAGGCCGTCGCCGACGCCGGAGGAGGGTTTGGCGATGACGTCGATCGCGCCCGCCTCCAGCGCTTGCAGAGCGAGCGAAGAGCCCTTGGTCGTCAGCGAGCTGAGGATGATGGTCGGCGTGGGCAGCACGGCCATGAGCTTCTTCAGGAAGGTCACCCCGTCCATCCGCGGCATCTCGACGTCGAGCGTCATCACGTCGGGTCGGAGCGCGACGACCATGTCCCGCGCTTCATAGGGATCGTTCGCCGAGCCGATGACCTCGATGCCAGGATCCTTCGCGAGGCCTCGCACCAGGATCCCGCGCACGAGGGCGGAGTCATCGACGACGAG
>JANYGI010000143.1 GCA_025362495.1 Byssovorax sp.
CGGGCGTGAAAGGAGGCCGTTGGACGAAACCGCGGTCAGGGGGCAGGAGCTGGCACGACGTCCGCTAAGAGATTTGAATCCTCGCGCCGCATACCCCGTGCCGGCGACCTCCGCGCTCCGCGGCTCCAGGTGCGCGTCGAGCGCTGCCGGAGCGCGATGTCAGCGCGCGCGAGTCCAGGCCGTTCGGGGCTCTCGACCGTGAAAAAGGAAGCAATTCCGCGCAACAAGCAAAGCTCACCCCGGACGGCGCGTGAAGCCGCCAGCGGAGGATAGGTTGTCGCCAGGTCGGGATACGTCATGAGGTGTCCGGCGGAGTAGGCGCGTGGGTGACAGCATCGTGCGCAGGAACGGGAGCGAGGCTGGCGATCCACAGGAGCGTGCCCGTCCCGCAGGCGGGACAGCGGCGCCGACGGTCGTCCTCCGGTTGCGACGCCGGGCCGGGTGCAACGCACGCGGAATCGACGTCGCCGACGCCGACCGCATCGGATGCCGCCACCGCGAGCAGCTCCCTGCATCGCGTCACGTTGGTCGCCCGGACGCGATTGGCGAACAGTCCGAAGTACCGGATCCTCACGAAGCCCCGCGGCAAGACGTGCAGCAGAAACCGGCGCAAGAACTCCACGCCATCGAGGGTCATCTCGCGCTGGAGACCACTCGCGTTGTCGCGATATCCAAACGTGACCGTGTCGCCTTGAATGCCATGGATGCGTCGGTCGCTGATGGCAACACGGTGCGTGTAGCGGGCGAGGTACTTGAGCACCTGCTCCGGTGATCCGAACGGGGGCTTGGCGTAAACGACCCACGCCTTGGCCTGCTGCTCTTGAAAGAATGCCTCGAACCCGGCCGCCGTCGCGAGAGGGGCCGTGACCCCGGCGAACTGGAGGGCTCCTGCGCGCGCGGCCTCGGCGAGGTAGGCGAGGAACTTCTTGCGATAGAGGCACGACAGGACAGCAACGGGCAAGATGAACTTGTCGCGACTCTTGATCCACCGGCTGCGATCGGGTGATAAGCCACCTCCCGGGACGATGCAATGAACGTGAGGATGATGCTGCATCGTTTGCGTCCACGTGTGGAGGATCGCGAGGAACCCGAGCGTGGCGCCGAGGTGCTTGGGATCGGCCCCGATCTCGAGCAGCGTCTCGGATGCGGCGCGGAAGAGGATCGAGTAGACGGCCTTCTTGTTTCCGAGCGCGAGGGCAGCGATCTCCTCCGGCACGGTGAAGACGACGTGGAAGTAGGGAGCGGGCAAGAGCTCGTCGGTCCGGTCCTGGAGCCACGCGGCGCTCTTGTGGTGAAGACAGGAGGGGCAATGGCGGTTACCGCAGGAGTTGTAGGCCACATGCTCGACGCCGCACGCATCGCAGACATAGAGGTGCCCTCCGAGCGCTGCCGTGTGGCAGCGCCCCAGTGTGGACAGGACGGCGCGTTGCGCCGGCGTCACCGCCGCGCCCCGACGTTCGAGCAGCGCGGCGCCGAACCGGCGGATTACGTCACCCAGCGTGGGCGCATCCGCGGGCACGAGGGCTCCCGTGGGCTACGTCGTCGTCGTGCGCTTGAACCGCGCGATCGTATCGAGCGGACTCGTCGTCCCCATCACCAGCTTGCGCTGCACGTGGGTATAGATCGCGGTCGTCGACAGGTGAGCGTGGCCCAGCAGCGCCTGAACCGTGCGCAGGTCGACGCCTGCTTCCAGCAGATGAGTCGCGTAGCAGTGACGCATCGTGTGCGGAGTCGCGCGCTTCGTCATCCCGGTCGCGGCGCGGGCCAGCTGGCAAGCCCTCTGGATCGTCGACGTGTGGATGGGTTTGACCGGGGTCGCGCCGGGAAACAGCCACAGGCTGCCCCTCACCCTCGGTCGCGCTTCCTCGAAGTAGTCATCGAGCTTCGCCAGCAGTACGGGCGAGAGCGGCACCTGCCTGGGCTTCTGACCCTTGCCCAGCTCGACGAAGAGGATCATGCGCGCCCGGTCAAGGTGGTCAAACTTCAGCGCCACCGTCTCGGAGAGCCGCAGGCCGGCGGCGTACGCGGTGAGCATTGCCATTCGACACACGACGTCGAGGATGGCCTCGATCAAGGTGATCGTCTCCTCCTGACCGAGCACGACCGGGAGCTTTCGGCGGTTGCGCGCATAGGGGATCTGCTCGACGGGCCACGCGACCTGCAGCGTTACCCGGTACAGGAACTTCAGGGCGCACACCGTTTGATTGACTCTCGACCAGGAAGCCCCCGACTTGATCAGGTGGAGCTGGTATGCCCGCACCTCCTCGGGACCGAGCTTCTCCGGCGAGCGGTTGTAGAACTTCGCGAAGCGCGCGACCTGGAAGATGTAGGCCTCGATGGTGCGAGGCGAGCGGTTTCGGAGCTTCAGGTCATCGATCATTCTCTCGCGCAAGGGCGTCATGATAGGCCTCCTTCGTGGGAAGCCTCCAGTATCGCCCAGAGGATGACCGTGGTGTCAGCGATTGCAATTCACACGGAGATTGGTACACTCGCTCCGGGCTACCGCGCAGCGGTTTAGTCCAACATCACGTTCAATTGCACCTGCGGCCATATTCCGTGATTCCTGCTGATGGGCCGCGGCCATATTCCATGATTCCTGCTGATAGGCCGCGGCCATGGTCCATCATGGCCGTCCCGCCAAACGGACACGGCGCCAAGCCAGCCAGCGCGCACCGATCAGTGTCCACGCCCGGTCTCGCACTTCCCCACGCGGCCGCGACGCCCACCCATGCTCCTCAGCTCCGTCGCATCCCTGCCACCCCGCCCCGGCCCTCCTGCCTTCCAGAACCGACGCTCCCCATGGTCCCATGGACAACACGCTCCCCCGGCCACCTGTCAACCCCAACCTCGCCCTGGATATTCAAATATGAACGACAGCCGAACACCACGCCCCTGAATGTAGGCGCAGCTTCCCCATGGTTCCCCGCTCGTGCCAGGCTCCGCTCGTACCCCACCGGCGCGGCGACTCGGCCCGCCTCCGAGCTACCTCGACCTACCGTCCAAGGTAACTCGACTCGCCTCCACGGTGACTCATCTTGCCTGCCCGTGCGACTCGACTTACCGGCGAGGAAGCTCGTCTACCCCGGCCGGGCGACTCGACCTACCTGGCCGGCAGCTCGATTTCCCACGGTCGACATCTTGACTCCGTTCGTAACGGTGCGTACGTACAGCCGCGCAAGTCCATCCTTGCACCTACCCACTCTACTACCAAGCAGGTCGAGGTTACTCCAATGAAGAAGCAAGACGCCGCCGTCGCCGCCGCCCCGATCCTCCTCGTGTCCGGCGAGGTGCCGCACACTGCGGCGATTCCCACCGTGCCGGAGGGCTTCAAGCTCATGGAGGGCACCTCCAAGAACGCCCTCCTCAAGGCCTCTGCCGAGCAACGCGCCGAGATCGACCAGGCCATGGAACAGCTCTGGGAAAAGCGCTCCGCGCTCGCCACCGATCTTGGTACCCTCGCGCCCGACGCCGAGGCCGGCAAAGCCCTCTACGAGAAGATGATCGCCGCGCGCGAGGCCAACCGCAAGACCCATGCGCTCGCCGCGTACACCGAGGAGCAAGAGGCCCTCGCCAACCATGCTGTCCTCGCGTACCTCAACCGCGCCTCCGGCGACGTCGAGCACATGGCCGAACGAAACCCACAGATCGCCGACCGTTACCCGCGCGTCCTCGCGGTGAGCGCCCAGCGGCGAGAGGCCATTGCCGCCGGGATCGCCCGCGCCAAGGCGGCCAAGGCCGACGCGAAGAAGGGCTGAGCGCCCGTCGGCGCAGCGGCCTTCTCCTCCGGTCCAGGCAGGATGGAGATCAGGGGGCCGCGGCGACTCCGCGGCTCCATCTGCGCCATGAAATCTTCCTCCCGGAAGCTTCCTGCTCGGCGCATGCACGCCGGCGCCGCCCGCCGACGATCTCGCCGACAACGGCGACGACGCGCTCTCGTCGGCCGCTCCTCAGCTCGTGAGCAGCAGATCGCGAGCCTGGTTGATCTTCACGGCCAGGTAGTTCGAGCCGCCCTGATCCGGGTGGATCTTCAGCATCAACCGCTTGTGAGCGTCCTTGACCTCACGCGCCCCGCAGGCCGGCTGGAGGCCGAGGATCTGCGCGGCCTCGACCCGGCTCATCTCGTCCTTGCGGGTCGAGGTGGATGAGCTCGAGGGTGGGCGCTCGGGGCGGGCATGGCGCTCGCGGGCGCGGACCTCGTCGATGTGGATCTGCAGCAGCGTCGCGCTCGCGGGCTCGGTGCGGCGGCACTCGTCGAGCAGGAGCAGCACGTCGGCGTAGAGCATCGCGTCGACGCGGCGGCCGCGGAAGCGCCCGCGTCGCACCTCGATGCCGCCCGTCCCGGTGCGCGGATCGGGGGTGATCTCCAGCATCGGCGGCAGGGGCTTGCGCCGCACCTCGCTCACCGCCGCGGGGACGGGAGCGGACGGCGGCGCGACGACCGGATGCGGGGCGGCCGCGGCGGGCTGGGCGCGCGCGGTGCGCTCGACCAGGAAACGATCGCGGAGGGCGCGTCGGCGGTGGAGAACCAGAGCCGCGAGCGCGCAGACGACGACGCTCAGGCCGACGGCCGCGATGTGCGCGGCGCCTGCGTACGCCGGCGCGAGCAGCCCCGGCAACGCGACGCTCCCGAGCGGCCCCACGGCCGCGACGGCGGTCAGCGCCGACGCTTGACCGAGCAGGCGGGCGCGTCGATCGACGCGGCGGCGCTCGCGAAAATCGTCTTCGCAGCGGACGCAGCACGCGCCCTCGGCGGCGCCGTGCGCGGCGCAGAGCGCGCTGCGGCACCGCGGGCACTCGGTCGTCGACTCGGTCGTGTCGCAGTGGCTGCACGCGCCGCCGGGTCCTCGCGACGGGCGCGACGCCGCGGATCCCTCGGCGGCGCGCCCCGCGGCGAGCGACGCCCGCGTGCGCTGCGCGAGATCGGAGAGGCCGGGCAGCTCGCGCTCGAAAAAGCCCGCGCCGAGCCGGAGATGGCGCGTGGCCTCGTCGCGCCCGAGAGCCTCGACGAGCTCGGCGGCGGGCGTCCCGGCCTCGAGCAGCTCGTACGCCAGCCGGTCGGCGAGGCGCACGGCGTGGACCATCGAGGCCACGCGATCGCTGACGCGGCCGGCGAGCCAGGGGCGATGGTGAAAGGCGACGACGTGGGGCACGGGCGAGGGGATCTTCCAGGCGTGGAGCACGTACCCGCCGAGGATCGCGTGATCGAAGCCGAGCGCGTCGTGCTCGAGCTCGTGGCTGAGATCGCCGTGCATCGCGTCGTCGGCGAGCACCTCGCCGTAGCGCTTCTCGTCGGCCTCGAGCAGCATCAGCTTGCCGAGATCGTGGAGGGCGCCGCAGGTGAACATCTCCTCGGCGGGCAGGTTGCACGAGGGCGCGAGGTGGCGCGCCAGGGCCCCGACGATGATCGAGTGCTCGCACACGCGCCGTATCTCCGCGCTCGCCGAGTCGAAGAGGCGGAGCACGCCGGCGACCGTGGCCATCTGGCGCAGGCGCAGGTTGCCGAGGAGCGTCACCGCGTGGCTCACGGAGGTGCACCGCGTCCGGAGGCCGTACCCGGCCGAGTTGACGAGCTGGAGCACGCGCGCGCTCATGGCCGGATCGGCCTCGAGGACGGCGACCACGTCCTGGGTGCGGTAGCTCGGGTTGTCGGTGATCGCGACCACACGCTGCGCCGAACCGCGCATCGCGCCCGCGCCGAGGCTGCTCGCGAGGAAGCCCGCGGCGCTGCTCGCGGCCTTCTTCTGAGCCTCCGCGCTCGCGCTGTCTCCAAGCCACAGGGTGTCGTTCATGATCAGGCCCGCCGCTGTCTCCGTCGCCGCGAAAAAGCGCGCGAACGACGTCTCCGGGCGATCCATCGTCGCGCGCTGGGCGACCTTGAGACTTCGGTGTCAACGATCCGACAGCGAGGTTGTTTCAGGGCTCACGACGGCGTACACCCCGGCGATGCAGTGGACCCGCGCCGGTGTCGATCAATGGATCTGTCGATTGCCGCCCGACGCGCGGTACACGCTCAAGGTCTTCGTGAAGGGCGACGGCCGCTGGTCGTGGGAGGTCTTCGCGGGCGCCGCGAAGAGCCCGATGGCGACGGGCATCGCGAGCAACGTCGGCGGGGCGAAGAAGACGGCCGAGCTCTTCGTGACGCGCGCCGGGTACCTCTAGAGCGGCGCCCGCCGCCCCGAACCGTACCGCGACCGAGAGGGAGCGGTCCCGGGGTTGCCGCTGACCGCTCCCTCTCGGTCGCGGTACGGACCTCCCCGCAGGACGACTAGCTCCCGTTGAGCCCCGCCGGCGGCACCGCGGCCACCGCCCCCGGAATCGGCGTCGGCGTCACCACGGCCACGGCGGTCGACGGCGTCGCCGGAGGCGCGCTCCCCGCCGTCGACGGCGTCGCCTTCGCCACCGGCCCGAGCGGTCCAGCCACCGGCTTCTTCTCGCGGAAGCGCTTGATCGAGCCCGCCAGGATCTCGCCGATCAGCGTCCGGTAATCCATCCCCGCGACCTTGCCGATCATGCACAGATCGCTGAAATCCGGCGTCAGCCCGGGCAGCGGGTTGACCTCGATCACCACCACGCGACCGTCCGCCGTGAGGCGGAGATCGATCCGCGCGACGTCGCGGCAGCCGAGCGAGGTGAAGGTGTCGCGCACCGTCTTTTCGACCTTTTTCAGCTCGATTTGAGACAGATTCGCCGGGCACTCGAAGCGCACGCGCGGCGTGTCCGACTGCTTCTCCTCGAAGCCGTAGACCGGGTGCTGGGGCGGATCGACGAACACCACCTCCATCGGCGGGAGCATCTTCGGCCGCTTTTCCCCGAGCAGCCCGACGGTGAGCTCGCGGCCGATGATGTACTCCTCGACCAGCGCCGGCTGCCCGTACTTGTCGACGAGCGTCCGCGCCGCGGCGCGCGCTGCGGCCTCGTCCGCGACCACGCTGCGCGAGGTGATCCCCTTCGACGTGCCCTCGGCGTTGGGCTTGACGATCACCGGGTAACGAAGGGGTTTCAGCTTCTCGCGGCCGGTCGTCAGCACCTGCCAGTCGGCGGTGTCGATGCCGGCGGAGCGGAGGATCTGCTTGGTCAGCCCCTTGTCGAGGCAGAGCGAGAGCGTCGTCGGATCCGAGCCTGAATACGGGATCCCGAGCAGCTCGCACAGCGCCGGGACCTGGGCCTCGCGCCCGCGCCCGCGCAGCCCCTCGGCGATGTTGAAGACCACGTCGGGCGCCGCCGCGGTGAGCACGTGCGGCAGATCGGCGTTGGCCTCGAGCGGCACGACGGTGTGGCCGTAGCTCTCGATCGCCGCCGTGAGCGCCTTGATCGTCTTGGGCGAGTCGAACTCCGCCTCGGCGTCGTTCTCGGTCGGATCGATCCGCTTCATGTTGAAGGTGAGGCCGACGCGGAGCGAGCTGCGGCGGACCTTCTTCGGCGTGGAGTCGACGAGGGCCGAGAGGCCGCGGCGACGGCAGGCGCTCTTGACGATCGCCCGGACCACGCCGTCGAAATCGACGCCGCGGGCGCGCGCGGCGATGAACATCCCGGCGCTCGGCTCCAGCGTCGGGAGCGCGTCGACCTCGAGGAACAGCACCTCGTAGCCGCGCTGTCCCGCCGCCGGCGTGACCCGGAACTCGCAGCGGCCGAGATCCTTGATGTCGAGCGCGCGCACGATCCGCCGCGTCATCGACTGGATCCGCTCCAGCACGGCGATGGGCAGCTCCGGCGGCCGCAGCGTCACGTGATCAGGCTTCACGTTCTTGAGGTGGTAGTCGTAGACGTTGTAGAGGCCCGCGTGCTGCGGCTCGATCACGTACTCGATCGGATCGAGCACCCCGTCCGGCCCGACGCCGTCGACGAAGGCGCACGCCACGTCGATCCCGCGCACGTACCGCTCGACGATCAAGCCAGCCTCGAAGCGGACGAGCTGACGGTCGACGATCTCGGCCAGCTCGTAGGCGTCCTCGCAGACGCTGAAGGCGCCGGAGATCCCCTTGGAAGAGCCCTCGAAGTTGGGCTTCACGATCACCGGGAACGTCATGTCGTCGAGCGCGCCGGCCTCGAGCGTCGAGCGCGTGACGAGCCGCGCGCGGGGCGTCGGCACGCCGTACGACGAGAGGATCCGCTTCGTCAGCACCTTGTCGAGCGTGATGCCGAGCGTGTAGGCGTCGCTCCCGGTGAAGGGCACGCCGAGCTCGTCGAACAGGGCCGGGTAGAAGGCCTCGCGCGTCTTGCCCTTGTGGCCCTCGGCGGTGTTGAAGATCAGATCGGGCCCCAGGGCCTCGATCCGCGCGATCACCCGCGAGGCGGGCCCGCTCACTTCGATCCGCTCGACCTCGTGCCCCGCGCGCTCGAGCGATCCGGCGACGGCGTCGATGGTCTCGGGGCTGTCGAACTCGGCCTCGTCGGGCGAGCCCATGATCTTGAGGTTGTGCGTGAGCGCGATGCGCATGGCCGGCATGGTCCCGGGCGCCCACCCCTCGCGTCAAGGCGGAACCCTGCGCGAGCGGCGTCGTCATTTGCAGCGCGGCAATGCGGGCACGCCCTTGCAGCGCCCGCGTAAAAAGGCGACCCTTCGAGCGATTGCGCGTACCCGGCCGTCCGGGGCGCGGAGCGTCGACCGTGGCAGGTCTCGCCGCTTCGTGCCTCGCGCAGCCTTCCTAGCTTGCCGCGCGCGGACTTCCCTGGAGGATTCATGTCGAAGCTGAAGCACTTTCTGGCCGTACTCTTTGCGCTGGGCACGGTGCTCCTGGTCTCTCAGCGCGCGGAAGCCTCGCACTTTCGCTACGGCAACATCAGCTACACGATCCCCGACGCCTCGGCCCCGAAGACGGTGCGCTTCCAGGTCACGACGGCCTGGCGCTCCGACTTCATCGGGACGACGACGCTCGACTTCGGCGACGGCACGAGCAACCCCGACACCCTCGGGCAGACGTTCGCCACCGGCGTCGACGCGACCGGCCTCCAGTACGCCTTCACGCAGTACGTCGTCACGCACACCTACCCGGCGCTCGGGCAGTACACGGCGGAGTTCAACAGCTGCTGCCGCCTGAGCACGCTGGTCAACGCGGCCGACGACAGCTTCCGCGTCGAGGCCAAGGTCGACGTGAGCCCCGGCAACACCGGCAACCCGATCTCGCTCATCCCGGCGATCATCCAGCTCCAGGTCGGCGCCACGCGCACCCACTTCATCCCCGCGGCCGATCCCGACGGGACGCCGGTGACGT
This sequence comes from Byssovorax sp., assembly GCA_025362495.1. Taxonomy (GTDB): domain Bacteria; phylum Myxococcota_A; class Polyangia; order Polyangiales; family Polyangiaceae; genus JANYGI01. Next base: position 9,213 of record JANYGI010000143.1, read on the forward strand.
GCCGCTTCAGCACCAACGCCGAGAGCCTGATCACCACGAACCCGGGCGTCGCTGCGGGCCACGTCCCCACGCTCACGGCCAGCACGAGCCCGCCGGGATGCCTCCTGACGTGGAACCTCCTCGGCGTCTCGCCCGGCGGTCAGTACGCGACGAGCGTGGCGATCGAGACGGTCAACCCCGTCAACGGCAAGATCAACGCGGCGACCATCGATTACCTGATCGAGATGGTCAGCACGCCGATCCCCACGTGCACCGGCAGCGGGACGTTCACGATCCCGATGGGCACGACGTTCAACCACAACCTCGTCGGCACGGCGAACGTCGTCCCGAACATCAGCCTGACGCTGACGTCGATCTTCTCGAACGGCGTGCTCAGCCCCGTCACCGGGACGACCCAGGCGAGCCCGTTCACCGCCAACATGACCTGGACCCCGGGCCTCGGCGAGGCTGGCACCTACCTCGCGACGGCGATCTTCACCGACTCGAAGAGCGTGAGCGGGTTCTGCTCGCTCACCATGGTCGTGCCTCCATGTCCGGTGTTCGGACAGGCCTGCTCCGCGGGCGTGGGGCAGTGCAAGAAGACCGGGATCATGACTTGCGCGGGCGGCGCGCCTACGTGCTCGGCGGTGGCCGGGCAGCCGCAGCCCGAGATCTGTGACGGCCTCGACAACAACTGCGACGGCGCCATCGACGAGAACAACCCGGGCGCCGGCGCGAGCTGCGCGACGATGCTCCCCGGCGTCTGCGCCTCGGGCCTCACGGCGTGCGGGAACGGCGGCGTCCCGCAGTGCATCCCCGACGTGGCGCCCGGCTCGATCGCCGAGGTCTGCAACGGCCTCGACGACAACTGCGACGGCGCCGTCGACGAGGGCTTCAACGTCGACGGGATCTGCTCGGTCGGCGTCGGCGGCTGCGCCACCAAGGCCCAGATCGCCTGCGACGGCATGGGCGGTGCGACGTGTCCGGCCGTGGCCGGGCAGCCCAAGCCCGAGGTCTGCAACGGCATCGACGACAACTGCGACGGTACGATCGACGAGGGCTTCAGCGTCGGCGGCGCCTGCACGAGCGGCCTCGGCGCCTGCCAGGCCATGGGCAGCTTCACCTGCGACATCATGGGCACCGTGGTCTGCAACGCCGTCACCGGCGCCGTCAGCCCCGAGATCTGCGGCAACAAGATCGACGAGGACTGCGACGGCAAGCTCGACAACGGCTGCCTCGACAGCGACGGCGACGGCGTGTTCGACACCGTGGAGATCGCGATGGGCACGAACCCCAACGACGCCGACAGCGACGACGACGGCGTGCCCGACGGCGCCGAGATCGATCCGCTCCTCGACACCGACGGCGACGGCCTGATCAACGCGCTCGATCCCGACAGCGACAACGACGGCCTCTACGACGGCACCGAATTGGGCCTCGGCTGCGACAGCCCCGGCACCGACAAGACCAAGCACCACTGCATCGCCGACGCCGACAAGGGCCTGACCAAGACCGATCCGCTCAACGCCGACACCGACGGCGGCGGGACGCGCGACGGCTCGGAGGACTGGAACCTGAACGGCAAGGTCGACGCGGACGAGACGGATCCGAGCAAAAAGGGCGACGATTCGAGCGTGGTCGACACCGACGGCGACAAGCTCGGCGACAAGCTCGAGGCGTTCCTCCACTCGGATCCGATGGACGCCGACAGCGACGACGACGGCGTGCTCGACGGCGACGAGCCGAACCCGGCCGACGACACCGACGGCGACGGCCTGATCTGTCTGCTCGACGCCGACAGCGACAACGACGGCCTCTTCGACGGCACCGAGGTCGGCAACAACTGCCTCGACGCCGCGACGAACAAGGCCGCGGGGCGCTGCGTCCCCGACGCGAACCACGGCGTCACGAAGACCTCGCCGCTGAAGCGCGACACCGACGGCGGCGGCGCCAGCGACGGCTCGGAGGACGCGAACCTCAACGGCCTCGTCGATCCCGGCGAGACCGATCCGACGAAGGCGACCGACGACAAGAAGGTCACCGACAGCGACGGCGACGGCCTCGGCGACAAGCTCGAGGCGACGATCGGCAGCGATCCGCACGACGCCGACAGCGACGATGACGGCCTGCTCGACGGCGACGAGGCCAACCCGAGCGAGGACACCAACGGCAACGGCGTGAAGAACGCGGCCGATCCCGACAGCGACGGCGACGGCCTCTTCGACGGGACCGAGCTCGGCAAGGACTGCGGTAACCCCGCGACCGATGTGTCGAAGGGCTTCTGCATCGCCGACGCGGACCCGCTCACGCTGACCTGCCCGATCAACAAGGACACCGACCACGGCGGCGCGGTCGACGGCGCCGAGGACTTCAACCACGACGGCCTCAAGGCCTCGAACGAGCGCGATCCGCTCGATCCGGCCGACGACAAGAACGCCCCCGAGTGCACGCGCGACGCGGACTGCGGCGGCGCGAAGAGCGGCAAGATCTGCGACGCGTCGGCGCTCACCTGCGGCGACGGTTGCCGCGGCAAGGACGGCAACGGCTGCCCGACCGACAAGGTCTGCACCTCGACGGACGCCAACCCCGGCCTCTGCCAGGACTCGACGGCGAGCGCCGGCGGCAGCGACGGTCAGGGCGGCGGCAACACGACGCCGACCAGCAGCAGCGGCTGCTCGTGCTCGGTCGTCGAGTCGCACGACACTACGACGGGCCTCTGGCTCCTCGCCGCGGCCGGCCTGATCGCCGGTGTCCGCCGCCGACAGCGCGTCGGCGCACGGAGCTAAACACCGCACCGGGAGACCGGATTCAACGCAAAGGCGGTAGCGCCGGTCAAGACCGGCAAGAGGAAGCAGGTGAGCACGATGGATCAACACCAGAAAATCGAGCAAGTCCTGCCCCGGGAGGAGTCCAACCCCGGGAAGCCCACTCCTTGCGCAGCGCGAGG
>JANYGI010000156.1 GCA_025362495.1 Byssovorax sp.
TCACTTCCGTACGTACGTATACAATCCAGTTTTCAAGGACCGAGCCGAGCCTGCCAAACCAGAAGGTCTGTTCAGTACTCGTGTGCTCCGCTTCGGAAGCGGCACCTTGCGGCGCCCTGCTTCGTCTGCGGGGGCGGAAACCTACGCTTCCGTCTCTGCTTCGTCAACCTCTTTTTTTTGCTCGTCGTCGGCGCGTACTGCTTGCCGAGGAGGCGAGTGGGAGCGTCAGCCTTCTGCGCTTTCCCCGGTTTCGCGACTTCCGAAACCGTCTTCGAGGAGGAGCGGCTTTCTACTTCGCCGCTGCCTGAACCGCAACTGATTTGCGCTTCTTTTTCCCTGGTTTCAGCTCTGCAACACAGAGCTTGGACAGGTGTCTCAATTCGTCGCTGCCCGGAGGCGGCGCTTCGTCGAGAGGGCGCGCTTTCTACGCCCCGAGCTTGGAACTGTCAACGCTGTTTTTCACGTGCCCCGGACAAACGGGGATCACCTCGAATTCATTGATCTTTGTTCGCCTCGACGCGGCCGCTCGCGGCGGCGCCCCTGTCCCTCCGGGCGGAGTCGGTGCACAAGTCGCGCATGGTGACGCAGACCGATCTCGACGTTCGCTCGCTGGGCGAGCGTCGCTTCCCTTCGCCGCTCGAGCTTTCCACGGTACCGGGTGACGAGATCGCCGACTACGTGCCCGATCGGGCCCGGGTCGCCCTCTCGGTGGAGTCGATGGCCGACGAGGTCGCGGCGCCGTCGCTCGTCTTCGAGAAGGCCGGCCCGCGCGAGGCTCTCTTCTTCGATCCGCGGGCGACGCGGGCCGCGATCGTCACCTGCGGCGGGCTCTGCCCCGGCATCAACAACGTCCTCCGCTCGATGGTCCTCGAGCTCCACCACAAGTACCGGGTGAAGGACGTCCTCGGCTTTCGCTACGGGTTCGAGGGCCTCTGCAAGGAAGAGGGAGTGCCGCCGATCCACCTCGGCCCCGACGAGGTGCGGAGCATCCACACCATGGGCGGGAGCTTCCTCGGCCTCTCGCGGGGGCGGCAGGATCCGAAGGTGATGGTCGACACGCTGGAGGCGCGCGGGATCGACATCCTCTTCGCGGTCGGCGGCGACGGGACGCTCCGCGGCGCCCACGCGATCCACGAGGAGATAACGAGGCGCGGGGCGAAGATCGCGGTCGTCGCCGTTCCCAAGACCATCGACAACGACATCGCCTTCGTCGACAAGACCTTCGGCTATGACAGCGCGGTGGAGATGGCCCGCACCGCCGTTGACGCCGGCCACACCGAGGCGATCGGGGCCCGCAACGGCATCTCGGTCGTGAAGCTGATGGGGCGCGACTCGGGCTTCATCGCCGCGGCCGCGACGCTGGCGAGCCTGGAGGTGAACTTCTGCCTGGTGCCCGAGGTCCACTTCGACCTCGAGGGCGAGATTGGCCTGTTCATGGCGCTGGAGCGCCGGCTCGCCGAGCGGGCTCACGCGCTGATCGTGGTCGCCGAAGGCTGCGGGCAAAGCCTCGAGGGCGCCGGCGTCGAGCGCGACGCCTCCGGCAACGTGCGCTATGCGAGCGCGTCCGCCGACATCGGGCCGGTGCTCCGCGACGCGATCGCCGCGCACTTCGCGAAGCAGGGGACGCGCGTCTCCGTGAAGTACATCGATCCCAGCTACATCATCCGCAGCGTGCCCGCGAACGCGAGCGACAGCATCTTCTGCGACAGCCTGGCGCGGCACGCCGTCCACGCGGGGATGGCCGGGAAGACGGATCTGGTGATCGGGCGCTGGCACCGCCTCTTCACGCACGTGCCGCTGCCGGTGTCGATCGGCCAGAAAAAGCGCCTCGATCCCGATGGAGATCTCTGGCTCGCGGTCACCGAGACGACGGGGCAGCCGCCGCTCTCGCGGGTCGATCCCTCGCGCGCGCGGCGAACCAGGTAAGCTCGGCGGATGCTCACGATTGAGTCGCATCCGCTGCTCGACGTCGTCGCCTTCACCACCACGTTCGAAGGATCGATCGCCGAGATCACGGTGAGCGACTCACTCTGCCGGCTCCTCGCGCCGGACGCGAAGGCGCCGCTGTGCTCCGACGACGCCGTCCGTGCCGCTGTGCGCGAGCTGCTCCGTCACGGCGGGTACAAGCCCACCGGGCGCGGCAAGCCGGCCTCCGAGTACCTCGCCCGCGCGGCCGGCGACGGCACGCTCGGGGCGATCAACACGGCGGTCGACGCGAGCAACGCGGTCTCGCTCCACAGCGGCCTGCCGGTGAGCGTCGTCGATCTCGATCGCGCGACGGCGCCGCTGCGGATCGCCATCGCGCCGGCCGGCGCGCGGTACGTCTTCAATGCGTCGGGCCAGGAGATCGACATCGCCGGCCTCGCGGTCCTGTTCGACGCCGCGGGCCCGTGCGCCGGCCCCGTCAAGGACTCGCACCGCACCAAGACCCACGCCGAGACGACGCGCACGCTCTCGGTGATCTGGGGAACGCGCGCCCTGCCCGGCCGATCCGCCGCCGCGGCCGCGTGGTATCGCGATCTGCTCGAAGGCCTGGGCGCGAAGACCGAGATCGTCAGTTGATCACGAGGACAGGATCTTGAGCCGCCCGCGGGTCTTGAGCTGCGACTGGCTCCCTTCGATGTCGGGCGTGCGCACGTAGGTCGTCGCGGGCTGCGGCTTCATCGGGTGGGCGCTCCAGATCGCGAAGTCGTCGGTCAGCGGCCCGGGGAGCGTCGGTTGCACGGTGCGCTCGAGGAGCTGGAAGCCATGGCGGCCTTCGAGCTCGAGCGGCAGCCCCTTGGCCGGGCCGCCCTGCTGGAACCACGCGCGCGCGGCGTTCACGTTGCGGATCAGCACGAAATGCTGAGGATCGAGCTTCGCCGCGGTGGTGAAGTGGTCCATCATCCCCTGGATGTCGCCGCGGACCTTGGCGATACAAGCGAGGTAGTTGTAGACGAGCCCGGGGAGCGGATACCCGAGCTCGAGCGCGCGGCGCAAATGGCGCTCCGACTCGTCGAGCAGGCCCTCCTGAAAGCACGCTCCCCCGAGATCCATGTGGGCGCTGTGGTAGTCGGGCAAGAGCGCGAGGATGGCGCGGCACTCGGCCACGCCCTCGCGGTACAGCTCGCGCAGGCCGCTGTTCTTCGCGAACCAGGCATTCATGAGCTCGGTGTCGGCCTCGGTGGCGTCGTACGGAGTCTTGAGCTCCTGGAAGTCGCCCGTGAAGAAAGCCTCGCGCTGGAGCCAGCCGGCCTTCTCGGCGTCCTCGAAGTCGCGGGTGCCGGGGTAGATCGAGAGGCACGAGAAGATGTACTGATGGGGCTTGGCGCGCTCGAGAAAATCGAGCGTCTCCTGGAAGGTCTGCGCCGTCTCGCCGCGGTTGCCGAGCATCATGAAGAAGCGGACCTGGATGCCGTACTTCTTGGCCAGGTTGGCCGCCGCGACGATCTCATCGACGGTGATCTTCTTGTCGATGTTGGCGAGGATCGAAGGCGATCCCGACTCGACGCCGAGGCTGAGGCGCTGGCAGCCGGCGAGGCGCATCTCGCGGAGCAGGGGCTCGCTCAGGACGTCGACGCGGGTGTCGCAGCTCCAGAAGAACTCCATCTTGCGCTCGCGGATGCCGGCGCAGAGCTCGAGGATCCTCTTCTTGTTGGTGGTGAAGGTGTCGTCCTTGATCTGGATCATCTTCACGGGGAGGCGCGCGATCGCCGCCTGCAGGGCGTCGAGCACGTAGGGCACCGACTGGCCTCGGAAGCCCCGGCCCCACGTCGTCTCGGCGCCGCAGAAGGTGCAGGCCCACGGGCAGCCGCGCGAGGTCATCACGATGTGGGTATCGAAGTAGTCATGTGGCGACGCGAGGGTGTCGAGGTCCTCCACCGAGGGGCGATTGGGCCCCTTCAGGATCTTGTCGCCCTTGCGGTAGACCATGCCGGCGAGGCCCTGCGTCGATTTGCCCTCGGCGAGGCAGGTCGCGAGCTCGAGGAAGGTGACGTCGCTCTCGCCGAGGCAGACCGAGTCGATCTCGGCGTGGTGGGCGAGCAGCTCTTTCGCGAGCGGCGTGGCGTGCGGGCCGCCGATGACGACGTGGGCCGCGGGGTGGTGCTGCTTGATCGATTTCGCCGCGAGGGCCACGCCGCGGCGGTTCGCCGTCCAGCAGGACATGCCGTAGAGATCGGCGTCGAGCGCGCGTATCACCTCGTCGACGCGCGACCACGGGTACGACGAGAGGTTGAGGATCTTCACCTGGTGGCCAGCCCGGATCGCCTGCGCTCCGAGCGAGAAGAGGCCATAAGGCGTCTGGTAGAAATCGGCGTCGAGATCGCCGTCGCGGTAGCCCGTCGGGGGGCCGTCACCGTGGGTGTCGGCGGGCTCGCCGGGGGCGGCGATCTTCCAGGGCGGCGGGTAAATCAAGGCGATCCGCATCGGGCTTCGTCTCCGGGCCGGGTCGGACTCCGCGCGGGCGCGCAGGTTCCCGCGGCGCTTCTCAGCCGGTCTTGGTCTTCAGCGGGTAGCGCAGGAAGATCACGCGCGAGTGCCCGTCGCCGGGGCCGCTCGTGATGGTGAGCTGCTCGCCCTCAGGGAAGCGCTGATCCCGCGAAAGCTCCTTCGCTTCATGCGCCGAGGCTACCGCGTTTCGAACGGGCTGGGCAGCGTCGCGAGTTGGCAAGGCGCGGCGAAAGCGGCATCGTGCGGCCATGCCCAGCGCCCTCGATCGATCCCTCGTCCGCGCGGCGATCCGCGTCGGCCTCGTGGGGATCCTCGGCGCGACCCTCCCGCGCGCGTGCGCAGGAGGCGACGCCGGGGCTTTATTTGAAGGCGATCGAGAGATCCAGACGGCCCTCGCCCGCGGCGTCGTCGACGACCTCGAGGCCGGCGTCAGCGCCGCGACGTTCCACACCGGGAGCCCGCGCTTCGACGGCGAGTGGGCGCTCGGGACCTACCAGATGGCCGCGCTCGGCCTCGCGCAGGTGGTGATCGCCCACCCCGAGCTGAAGGACGAGCTCGTCCCGACGATCGAGGCCAGCGTCGAGCGCCTGCTCGCCCCCGAGACGATGGCCTTCGGCACGCAAGCCTGGCACGCGGCGGCGCTCGACGATCTCGCGAGCGATCACGGCCACGCGTACCTCGGCTACATCAACCTCGCGCTCGGGATGCTGCGGATCGTGGCGCCGCACAACCGCTTCGTCGGGCTCCACGATCGGATCACCGAGGCGCTGGCGCGGCGTATTTCTCTCGCGCCGAACGGCCTGATCGAGACCTACCCCGGCGAGGCGTACCCGGCCGACAACGCCGCGGTGGTAGGCTCAATCGGCCTCCACGATCGCCTGCCCGAGAGCGATCATCACGCGCTCCTGGCGGCCTGGGCGACGACGTTTCGCGCGCGGTGGATCGATCCGGCGAGCGGGATGATCTATCAGGCCGGCGATCCCGCGACGGGCCAGCCGCGCGGCCCCGCCCGGGCGTCGCACACCGCGCTCGCCGTGTACGCGCTCTCGTTCGCGGCGCCGGAGCTGTCGCGCGATCTCTTCGAGGCCCTCCAGCGCTCGCAGCGCGCGAGCTTCGTCGGGTTCGGGGCGATCCGCGAGGACGCGCCGGGAACGACCGGATCGTCGGACATCGACTCGGGCCCGGTGGTCCTCGGCGTGGGCGTGTCGGCGACGGGCTTCGCGCTCGCCGGGGCTCGAATTCACGGCGATCGCGCGCTCTACACCGAGCTCTACCGCACCGCCGATCTCTTCGGCGCTCCGCGCAAGAGCGGCGAAGGGCGGCGCTTCGTGAGCGGCGGTCCGCTCGGCGACGCGATCCTACTGGCCATGCTCACCGCGCGGCGGTCGCCATGAACATGGCCTGGCTCCCGCGCCGCACGCTCTATTGCGCTATCGCGCTGGTGATGATCGAGATCCTCGGCCTGCGCGTCCTCGCGGCGATTGGCCTGGTCGAGTCGCTGCTGTCGCCCGACGGCGGCCGCGCGCTCGTGGCTCTGCCGATCGCGGTGATCTTCTTCGCCGCGCGGCTCACCGTGCGCTTCGTGCTGCCGGGCCTCGTGGCCTCGTCGCTGCTGATCGCGTGGCGGAGGCGCCCGCGTTGACGGTGTTGCCCAGCGGGCAACGCTAGCGCGCGAAGGGCTCCCAGTCGTCCGAGAGCGCTCGGCCCAGCAGCCGCTCGGCGGCGGCGCGATCGAGGAGCGCGAAGGCAAATTCACCCGCGAAACAGAGCGTTTCTGCCTGCGTGAGGTCGACGTGGATCGTGACCACGCGCCGGGTGTCGACGGTGATCCTCCCCCGCCCCACCACCTCTTCGGCGATGCGCACCGGCTTCTTGAGTCGGGCGTCGATGGTGCCCGTGAAGCCGAAGCGCCCGCGCAACCCGATCACGGTCCAGGCCGCGATCTCGTCGGCGAGCGTGGTGACGAGGCCGCCGTGCATCACGCCGGGCGGGCCCTGATAGCGCTCGTGCGGCGTGAAGCGCGTGACGACGTCGTCGCCGTCCTTGAAGAAGCGGAGTCGGAAGCCGATGGGGTGATCCGGGCTGCACCCGAAGCAGGGCGAGCCCGGACCGAACAGGTGGGGATCGAGGGCGACGAGCTCGGACATCGACGCCGCTTCTACCATACGGGAGCGGCGTCGATGTCCTCCTGGTCAGTGCATCGGGAGGGCTTCGGGGGCCTTGCTCACGGTGCTCTTGGGGCCGACTTCGGGCGCCGACGGCGTGGCTTCGAGCGCCGCGGCGATCACCTCGGTCATGTCCTCGGCGAAGATGAACTCCATCGCCTCGCGGGCCTCCTGCGGGACATCGTCGATGTCGCGCTCGTTGCGCTTCGGGAGGATCACCCGCGTGATGCCGGCCCGGTGCGCCGCGAGCACCTTGGCCTTGATCCCACCGACCGGGAGGACGCGCCCGCGCAGCGTACACTCGCCGGTCATCGCCGTATCCGAGCGGACCTTGCGGCCCGACAGCAGCGAGGTGAGGGCCGTGAACATGGTCACGCCCGCGCTCGGCCCGTCCTTGGGCACCGCGCCCGCCGGCACGTGCACGTGCAGATCCTCTTCTTCCAGGCCGGAGACGTCGACGCCGATCTCGTCCGCGTGGCTCTTCACGTAGGACAGCGCCGCCTTCACAGACTCCTTCATCACGTCGCCGAGCTGGCCCGTGATCTCGACGCGACCCTTGCCCTTCATGCGCGACGTCTCGATGAACAGAATGTCGCCGCCGACCGGCGTCCAGGCGAGGCCCGTGGCCACGCCGGGGACCCGCGTCCGCTCGGCCACCTCGCTGAAATACTTCACTTTACCGAGGTATTTCGCGATATTTTCCTCGGTCACGGCGAGGATCGGCTTGCTGTCGGTCGACCGCGCCACCTCGAGAGCGAGCGCTCGACACAGCTTCTTCACCTCGCGCTCGAGCTGCCGCACGCCGGCCTCTCGCGTGTAGTCCACGACGATGGCGTGGATGGCCGCGTCCGTCACCGTCAGCGTGCCCTCGTGGATCGCGTGGGCCTTGAGCTGCTTCGGGATCAGGTGCGTCTTGGCGATCTTCACCTTCTCGTCGGCCGTGTAGCCGGCGAGCTCGATGATCTCGAGCCGGTCGCGGAGCGGCGCCGAGAGGTTGCCGAGATCGTTCGCCGTGCAGATGAAGATCACCTCCGAGAGATCGAACGGGAGCTCGAGGTAGTGATCGACGAACGTCTTGTTTTGCTCGGGATCGAGCACCTCCAGCAGCGCGGCCTCGGGCGAGCCCATGTAGCCCTGCGTGAGCTTGTCGATCTCGTCGAGCAGGACGATGGGGTTCTTCACCTTGGCCTTCTTCAGCGCGTGGAGGACGCGTCCGGGGAGCGCGCCGACGTAGGTGCGGCGGTGCCCGCGGATCTCGGCCTCGTCGCGCACGCCGCCGAGCGAGATCCGCACGAGCGGCCGGCCCGTGGCGTCGGCGATCGACTGACCGAGCGACGTCTTGCCGACGCCGGGAGGCCCCGCGAGGCAGAGGATCCCGCCGCGCACGTCGCCCTTGAGCTTGAGCACGGCCATGTGCTCGAGGATCCGCTTCTTCACGTCGGCCATCCCGTGGTGGTCGGCGTCGAGCTTGGCGGCGACGGCGTCGATGTCGTCGGTGGCCTCGGCGCGCGCGCTCCAGGGCAGATCGGCGATCCACTCGAGGTAGGTGCGGATCACGTTGTGCTCGGCCTGCTGCGGCTGCATCCCGTCGAGGCGGCGCAGCTCGCGATCGGCGACCGCGCGCGCTTCTTCGGGCAGGTTGGCCTTGTCGAGCTTCTCGCGCAGCACCGCGGCCTCGCCGCCGGCCGGCTCCTCGCCCAGCTCTTTCTTGATCGCGCGGAGCTGCTCGCGGAGGATCGCGTCGCGCTGATCCTTGCCGATCTCGCGGCGGACCTCGGACTCGATCTTTCGCTTCACGTCGGAGAGCGCCTTCACCTCGACGAGCAGGCCGGCGACGAGCCGGAGGCGGGTCGGGATGTCGAGGGCCTCGAGGACCTGGATCTCCTTGTCGGTGGGCAGGCCGAGCGACGCGGCGACGCGATCGGCGAACGCGCCCGGATCCCCGTCGACCTCGCCGACCTGAGCGAGGCTACCGCCGCCCTTGGCGAGCTCGCGGACGTGATCCTGAAGCGCGCGAGCGACGAGGTTCGCGTCCTCGGTGTCGCCGCCGGTCTCCTCGGGGACCGAGCCCTCGACGAGCCAGAAGGGATCCTTGCGCACCAGCGCGCCGAGCGTGAAGCGGCCGACGGCTTCGAGGGCGACGCGGTACTCGCCACCGGGGAGCCTGGCGATGTCGGTCACGCGCACGAACGTGCCGACGCGGTGGAGATCGTCGACGCCGGGATCGGCGTCATCGGAGTCTTTCTGCGTGGCGACGCCGAACACGGCGCCGCGCTGGAGGGTCGCGGCGAGAGCGACCGAGCGCTCGCGGCCGATGGGGAGCGTGACCACGGTGCCGGGGAACAGGACTCCGTTGCGGAGCGGGAGGAGGGCAAAGGGAGAGGTGGGCGCAGTTTCGCCGTCGCGGAGCGTCGTCATGAAGGACTCCTTCGAGGATTCGAGGATGGGTCGGGAGGGGACCCGGGTGCGGCGCCGAGCCCGGCGATCGCCGGCTCGGGGGGAGCGCTGCCCGAGTGATGAACGAATCATAAATTCGTTCACGGCTCCGTCAACCACCCGGGCTGCACTTCGTGCGCAGCGACGCAGCCGCGGCGCGGGCGCCGGGCTCTGGCTACGCGGGGCGACGGCGCGGCGGCGGCGGACGGACGAGGACGCCGTGGAGCAGCAGGTGGTGCATCGCCGCGAGCGCCGCGCGGGTCTCGCCGCGATCGCGCGTCGCGATCCACGGGAGAGAAAAAGTCGCGTAGGCGCGGAGGATCGTGCTCGCGACCGCCTCGGGATCGGCGGCCTCGAGCTCGCCCGCCTCCGTCCCGCGGCGGAGCAGATCGGCCACGAGCGCCAGCTCGGCGTGGTGGAAGCTGACCTGCGCGGTCTTCACGGCGGCGCTGACGCAGTGGACGAGATCGCAGGCGTGCGTCCCCGCGTCGACGAGCGCGTAGAGGGCCTCGAGCCGCGCGTCGAGGCAGCGCGTCAGCCGCTCGCGGAAGGGCCGCCGCGCTGCCCCGGCGGCCGAGCGCATGGCGTCGAGGACCTCGCGGTGACGCGAGCGGGAGAGCTCCTCGACGATGGCTTCCTTCGAGGGAAACTCGAGATACACCGTGCCGACGCCGACCCCGGCCTCGCGCGCCACGTCGGATACCGTCGTCTTCTGCGCGCCGTAATGGCGGAGCAGGCGATCGGCGGCCTCGAGGATCGTCGCGCGGCGGTCGGGTTCGGTCATGGCGTCTTCGGCGTGAACGAGTTTGCCATGGGTTCACCCCTCTGCGCCGAGAAATCTGTGCGCACGACGAGCACGGCGGTAGTGCGGCCGTCCATGCTGTCGCCCATGTCGTCTCCCCCGCCCCCGATCGCCTCTGGAGCCAGCGAGCAGGGCGCGCGCCGTCCGGTGCTGATCGCCGCGTTGTTCGCGACGTCGCTCGCGCTCGTGCTCCTCGTGACGGCGCTCTCGTACCGCAGCATCGCCGACCTGAACGAGGCCGCGCGCTGGAGCGAGCACACCGAGCGCGTGATCGGCGATCTGCAGAAGCTCAAGGTCTCGGTGGCCGAGGTCGACGCCGCGAGCTGCGGCTACGTGCTCGATCAGAGCGCGCGCCACGACGACGCGTTCCTCGAGCACCGCCGCGAGGTCTGGACGACGCTCGCGGACGTGCGGACGTTGACGGTCGACAACCCGTCGCAGCAAGCCTCGCTCGTGGATCTCGCGCGGCGGATCGGGGAGCGCTTCACGCTGCTCGATCACGCGCTCCATCCGCGGACGCGCGACGACCGCGAGGCCACGGTCGCGGGCAGCGCCATCGCCGCGGCCGACGACGTCGCCGTCGCGCAGGCGATCGACGGGCTGATCGCGGCGGAGCGATCGCTGCTGACGGTGCGGCAAGAGCGCGAGGCCGCGAGCACGCGGCGCGCGAACATCGCGATCTTCGGGGCGAGCGCCCTGGCCCTCGCCCTGGCGCTGACGACGCTGGCCTCGGCCCGGCGCAGCGCGCGGATCCGCCTCGAATTCGAGGAGGAGCGCCGTCGCTTCTTCGAGCGCGAGAGCGCCCAGCTCCAGCTCCGCGCCGAGCTGCTCGGCATGCTCACCACCTGCGAGACCGGGGCCGAGGCCGGGTGCGTGATCGAGGGCTTCCTCGGCCTGCTCTTCCCCGGATCGTCCGGCGCCCTCTACACGCTCGAGGCGGGGACGGAGCAGCTCGCGGCCATCGCGTCGTGGGGCGGGATGGAGCCGAGGGACTTCGCGCCGAGCGCGTGCTGGGCGCTGCGTCGCCGGCTGCCGCACCGCGCCGGCCTCGGCGGTGACGGCGCCGCGTGCGATCACCCGCGCGGCCCCGACTCCCTCTGCGTGCCGCTGATGGCGCGAGGCGAGGCCTTCGGCGTCGTGGTGCTCGTGCCGCCGGCGGCCGCGGGCCGCGTCGAGGCCACGGATCACCTGGTTTTACGGCTCGCGGACGATCTCTCGCTCGCGCTCGCGAACCTCCGCCTCCGCGACTCGCTCAAGCACCTCTCCGTGCGCGATCCGCTGACGGGGCTCTTCAATCGTCGCTACCTCGAGGAGACGCTCGAGCGCGAGGTGCACCGCGCCGGCCGCGAGGCCCAGTCGCTGGGGATGCTGCTGCTCGATCTCGATCACTTCAAGCGGCTTAACGACACGCAGGGGCACCAGGCGGGCGACGAGGCGCTCAAGGCCGTGGGGCAGCTCCTCGCGCGCGGGGTGCGCGCCGGCGACGTGGCGTGCCGCTTCGGCGGCGAGGAGTTCGTGGTGCTGCTCCCCGGCGCGACCCTGGCCGGGGCGACGCGGCGGGCGGAGCAGCTCCGCGCCGACCTGGCCGAGCTCTCGGTGATTTACCGCGGCGAGCTGCTCGAGCCGATCACGGCGTCGATCGGCGTCGCCGCGCTGCCCGAGCTCTGCGCGACCCCGGCCTCGCTGCTGCGCGCCGCCGACACCGCGGCGTACCGCGCCAAGCGCGAGGGCCGCGATCGGATCGCGGTGGCCGAGCGCAGCACCGGCGTCAGCGGGCAGCTGGCCGCGGTGGTCGCCCCGCGCGCGTGAGAGCCAGTCGCCGCCGGCGACCACATCGTTGACACTGTTGCCAGCCGCTCACGCGCGACACCGATGTTGCCCAGCGTGGGTAGCGGTGGTCACCGCGGAGCGCCGTTCAGGATCGAACCACTGAACACTTGACCAGCACCGCAAAGGTTGTTAGGGTCTTCTTGCTTCCAGGCATTCCCCTCTCGCGGGCCGCACGGCGCCGGGGGATGGGAGGGTGCGTCGTCTTCCGCGGGGTGCGGTGGGCGGCTCGGGCGAGCGCGGGGGTTCCTCGCTCGCCCGCCGGGGGTGTTCTTCTCCGGCGAGCTCGTATGCGCCGGCGTCCGGCTCTTGCTGGGCGCCATCGGACGGCCGCTGGGTTCCTGTCGGAAGGTGCATTGCAGCACCTTCGTGGTCGGAGAAGATCGCGCAGAGATCCTGCGCCTGCGTGCTCGGCACGACCGGTGTTGCGGCCCCTGGTCGCGGCGCTGTGCTCCTCGCGTCCTCCGCTGTGCGGGCCCGGTCACGGGCGCTGCGCGCTGGATGGATGTCCCCCGGCCAGAGGTCGCTTCGGGGCCGCGTACTGCGGTATCCGCAAAGCGATCTGGAAGCCGGGGGCTTGGGATGGTCCTGGTCATGGTGGCCTTGTCTTGCCATGCCTCGACTCGACCTGGAGACCCCCTCTCGAACGACGCTGAGCGGACGAAACCGATGGCCTCAGCCACGCTAGATCCGGGCGACATCGCCCCTGACTCCACTCCTCTCGAGCGCTTGCGCGCCCGGGCGACGCTGCGCTCTGCCTGGCTGCGGGTGCGCGAGGCGGCCCGGCGATCATCGCCGGCGAC
Organism: Byssovorax sp.; assembly: GCA_025362495.1. Classification (GTDB taxonomy): domain Bacteria; phylum Myxococcota_A; class Polyangia; order Polyangiales; family Polyangiaceae; genus JANYGI01. Next base: position 12,465 of record JANYGI010000156.1, read on the forward strand.
GCGGGCCGAGGCGCGGAGCTTCGAGGCGCACGAAGGCCGGCACCTCGCGCGGATCGCGGCCCAGCTCCGCGAAGGGCGCTTCGTCTTCGCGCGGGCCCGGGGGATCGCCTGCGAGCGGCCCGGCAAGGGTCCACGCCCGATCGTGGTCGCGCCGATCGAGAGCCGGATCGTGCAGCGAGCGCTCCTCGATGTGCTCCGCGCCCTGCCCGGCCTCCGCGCCGCGGATCTCGAGGCGCCGACGAGCTTCGGCGGCGTGCCCGAGCGCGGCACCGCGGGGGCCGTGGCCGCCGCGATCGAGGCCGTGAAGGCCGGCCACACCAGCTATCTGCGATCGGACATCGTCGGCTTTTTCCGGCGGATCCCGCGCAAGCGCGCCCTCGACATGCTGCTCGTCCACGTCCCCGACGAGGGCTTCGCGCGGCTGCTCGACGAGGCGACGCGGACCGAGCTCGAGAACCTCGCCGAGCTGGGCGCGGCGGCGTCGCTCTTCCCCGAGGACGACACCGGCGTACCGCAGGGGTGCGCGCTCTCGACGCTGCTCGGCAACGCGCTCCTCCGCGGTTTCGACGCGCAGATGAACGCGCGCGGGATCGTGTGCCTGCGCTACGTCGACGATTTCTTGCTGCTCGGGCGCGAGGCGTCGCACGTGAAGAAGGCCTTCGTGAGCGCCCAGCGCGCGCTCGGCGAGCTCGGGTTCGCGGCCTACGATCCGGTGATCGATCCTGGCAAGGCCGCGGCGGGATCGACGGCGCGGGGCTTCGAGTTCCTCGGGTGCGAGATCCAGGGCGGCCGCGCGGCGCCGAGTCGGGCCAAGCGCGAGGAGATCTTCGGCCGCGTCGACGCGCTGCTGCGACGGAGCGAGCGCTTCTTCGAGCGGCCGGATCCCGGCGGCGCGGCGCGCCTCGGCCTCGCGCCCACGCTCCACGCGCTCGGGCGCCTGATCGAAGGGTTTCGCGCGAGCTATCGCTTCTGCCAGGCCGACGAGGTGTTCGCCGCGCTGGGGCGCGCCATCGACTCGCGCGTGGAGAAATACCTGCGCCTCTACCGGAAGAGCGAGGGCCGCGATCCCTCGCGGCGCGGCGCGCTGCGAGGGATCGCCTCGCTGGGGTGATGGATCAGGCGGCGCGCGTGAGCGAGAAGCTCCGCAGGAACGCGACGAGATCGCCGCGGAGATCGAAGCGGAGCTCGGCGTCGGCGATCGTAGCGCCGCGCTCGTCGAGGAGCGCCGCGGGGAGATGCGACATGGTCTCGAGGAAGGCCGTGACGCGGACGTTCTTCTCGCCCGTGAAGCGGTACGCCGCGCCGTCGTCGCCGGCGAAGGTGAAATCGTAGGCGATCTGCCGCGTGAGCAGCACGTCGAGCCCCAGCGTGCCGGTGAGCGGCCGGAGCGTGGCGAGGCCCTCGACGTCGATGGTGCCCTCGATCGTGACCTCGCGGTGCGCGAGGAACGCGCCGATCCGCGGCGAGCGCGCCGTCACCGTGAAGACGATCGTTCGCTGGCGATCGGGATCGCTCGCGAGGCGGCAGGTGCCGGACATCGTCTCGCGGAACATGAAGGCGCGGCCCGGGGCGAGGGTGATCGGCGCGGGGGCCGCGGGGCGCGAGAGCTCGTCGAGCCGCGAATCGACGGCCTCGGCGGTCCGCAGCGCGAGGGCCATGATCGTGAGCTGCGGATTGACGCCGAGGCTCGACGGGATCGCGCTCCCGTCGGCGACGAAGAGGCCCTCGGTGTCGTGGGCCTCGCCGTCGGGGCCGACGCACGAGCGCGCGGGATCGACGCCCATGCGGCAGGTCCCGAGCGGGTGGTACGCGGTGACCTCGAAATCGCCTGCGGAAAGCTTCATCCGGCGGAGGCGCTCGAGATCGTGATCGTCGTGGATCTCGTCGCAGCCGACGATCATCGGGAGCACGCGCGAGGCGCCGGCGCGGAGGAAAATCTCGCAGAGGATCGCGTAGCCGCGCTGCATGCGCGCCACATCGTCGGGGCTCATGTCGTAGCGGATGAGCGGCGTCCCGCCGGGGCCGGCGTGCACCTCACCGCGGGAGCGGTCCTGGATCATGAAGCCGAACGTCGCCAGGTTCGCGTAGCTGTCCATCAGATCCATGAAGCGGCGGCCGACCCACGGCGTCGCCATCGCGGCGATGTCGAGCGGCACCGACGCGCCCTCGAACATCAGGCCCTCGGACGCGAACGCGTCGACGGCGAGGCTCTGGGGGATGCCGCTCGACATGTCGATCGTCTCGGGGAAGAGCGCCATCACCTTGCTGGCGGGGTGAATCGAGAGGTTCTTGCCGAGCCAGCCGGAGCGCGTGCAGACGCCGCTGCGACGGAGCAGGAGCGGCGTGAGGAGCGCGCCGCCGGCGACGATCACGGCGTCGGCGCGCACGCGCAGCGTCTTGCCCGAGGCGAGGCGCGCGGTGACGCCGCGGGCGCGCCCGTCGATCACGTCGACGTGGAGCACCTCGGCCGCGGTGATCAGCTCGGCGCCGAGCTTCAGGGCCTCGGGCACGTAGCTCACGTCGGTGGAGCGCTTGGCGCCGGTGGGGCAGCCGAAGCAGCACACGCCTTGCCCGTCGCAGCCGGGCGCGTTGCGCCGCAGCGGGTGATGCGAGAGGCCGAGGAGATCCGCGCCGCGGGCCACGACGCGAGCCGATCCGCCGAGGAGATCGCGCGCGGCCGGCGCGACGCCGAGCATGTCCTCGACGCGATCGTAGTAGGGCGCGAGCGCGTCGCCGGAGAGCATGCCGAGGCCGTAGCGCGAGGCCCAGCGCTGGAGCGTGTGATCGGGCGCGCGGTAGCAGGTGCCGGAGTTGATCGTCGTGCTGCCACCGACGCCGCGGCCCGCCCACACGCCGGCGGCCACGTTGCCGATCGCGAACGTGGTGGCGCGGCCGAGATAGTGCCGCTGAAAGGCCGTCGCGGCGCGCCCGTCGAAGCTCGTGCGCTGGTGAAAATCACCGGCCTCGAGCAGCAGCACGGCGCGCCCACGTCGCGCGAGCTCGTACGCCGCGGCGCCCCCGCCGGCGCCCGTGCCGACGACGACGACCTCGCACTCGAGATCGAGATCCTCGGCGGCAGCGCGGCCGTCGGTGACCTTGCGCATCCACCGCTGCGGCTCGTTCCGCGCGGGCACGTCGCGATCGCGGCGGCAGCCGACGTGCGCGAACATTGCCTCGTCGCCGAAGTGCGCGATCTTGATAGGCGTGAGGATCGCGCGCAGGAGCCAGCGGGCGTAGCGCGAGCGGTTCGCCGTCCAGGCCTCGAGGACCGCCGCGCGATCATCGACCGAGAGCGCCGAGAACGCGCGGCCGCGCGTGGCGATCGTCGAGCCCTCGACCGTCCACAGACCGCCCTCGAACGCGCGAACGAAGTCGGGGCCCATGCCGTCGAGGAAGCGCTGAAGGCGCTCCATCGTGGCCGCGTTGCCGCCGGGCAAGCGGCCTCCTCCGGGCATCGCCGCCTCGGCGACGGCGAGCGCGACGCGATGCGATCGCGGCGAGAGCCGGGGGCCTCCCGGAGGCGCCGTGACGACCCGCGCCGGCGCGCTCGGCGCGGGCATCGAACGTCCGAGAACAGGGAGCACCATCGGAGCGGCGTGAGCCATGTCGGACCTCTCTTCGCGTTTTCCAAGCTCGTTTTTGAGCCTTACGCAGCGCGTTGGTTCGATGTATTCTGTATCCACAGAATTATGAAAACGCAAGCCGTGACTCGCGACTGGAACGCCACGCGGTTCGAGCCGTCGACGCGAGGCGGGCACGTCGAGAGCTTCTTTCTCAAGCTCAACGATCCCGAGGGGCGCCGTGCGCTGTGGATCAAGGCGACGATCCTCGCGCGCGTCCACGGCGCGCCGGTCGCCGAAGCCTGGGCGATCGCCTTCGATCGCGCGGGGGATCACGTCGGCGCGAAGGCCGTCGTGCCGTTCGGAGAGGCGTACTTCTCGCGGGACCGGCTCGACGTGCGCGTCGCCGAGCTGGCGCTATCCGCTGGAAAAATCGAGGGTTCGGTCACCAGCGGCGGGCGGCGGATCGATCTCGCGCTGACGTTCACGACGACGTCGGCGCCGCTGGTGCTCTTCCCGAGCCTGCGCATGTACGAGGGTCCGCTCCCGAGCAGCAAGCTGGTGACGCCGTACCCCGACGCGCGCTTCACGGGGCACTACGCCGTCGACGGGCAGCGCGTGGAGGTCGAGGCCTGGCGCGGAATGCAAGGGCACAACTGGGGCAAGCGCCACGCGGAGCTCTACGGGTGGGGACACTGCAATCAGTGGGAAAACGAAGAGGATTTGATCTTCGAAGGGGCGACGGCGCGCGTGCGGGTGGGGCCGCTGCTCGCGCCGCCGCTGACGGTGCTCTGCGTGTGGCGACGGGGCGTGCGCTACGCGTTCAACCAGCCGCTGGTGCTGCTGCGGAGCCGCGGCGCGATCGGGCAGCGCGGGTGGACGTTCCACGCCGAGAGCCGGCTCGCGCGCGTCGAGGGCGAGCTCGTCGCCGACACGCGCGACTTCGTCGGGCTCCACTACGAGAACCCCGACGGCGCGACGACCTGCTGTCTGAATTCGAAGATCGCGGCGGGGACGCTGCGTTTCGCGGTGAAAGGGAGGTCGGAGATCGTCGCGCGGACGCGGGCGGCGGCGCTGGAGATCGGCACCAGGGATCCCGCGCACGGGATCCCGATGCTGCTCTGACCAGGCTCAGGGGATCGGGAGGCCGCCGTCCTTCACCGGGAGCGCCGTGAGCGACGGGTGCGCGGGGCCGGGCTTCACCCCGAAGGCGCGGAGCACCGCGAAGCTCGCGACGTAGAGCGTCTTCTTGTCGCTGCCGTGGTTGCCGAACACGAGGCTCGACGGGGAGTCGAGCGGCGCACCGGTGACGACCGTGGTCACGTGGCCGTGCTCGTCGACCGCGGCGATGCTGTCCTGCCCGTTGATCGCCGCGTAGAGCGTGCCCTTCTTGTCGAAGGCGATCCCGTCGACGCCGAGGAGCTTGGCGTCGCCCGCGAAGACCTCGAGGTCGCCCGCGGAGCCGTCGCACTCGACCTCGGCCCGGAGGATCTCGCCGTAGTCGACGTTGCCGAAGTAGAGGTTGTGCTTCTCCTTGTCGAAGGCGATCCCGTCGACGCCGAACGCGTGGAGCGTGAGCGCGGGGTTCGCCGGGTTGCCCGCGAGCAGCGGATCGGCGAGCCACACCGAGGGGCTGTGCGTGTGATGATCGATCTTCCACACGAGGCCGAGGAACGGATCGGTGACGAAGAGGTTGCCCTGATCGTCGAAGGCGAGATCGTTGGGGAAGCCGTTCGGATCGAGCGCGGCGTACTGCGTGACGACGCCGGCCGGCGAGATGCGCCACACGAACGCGCCCGAGGGGCTCGGGCCGAAGGCGCCGGAGCCGGCGTAGAGGTAGCCGTCGGGCCCGAACTTCAGCCCCGTCGCGAAGGCGCCGGGCGTGACGGGGAGCGTGGCGAACGTGGACACCGTGTGGTCCGGCGCGACGCGCTTGATCGTCGCCGTCGACATCGAGAGGTAGAAGCTCCCGTCGTCGCCGATCGTCAGCGACTCGGGGAGATCGCCGATCGCCGGATTGAACGTGGCGATCGTCGTGAGGATCGGCGCCGAGTCGGCCGTGAGCGGCGCGAGGACGAGCAGCGAAGTGAACGCCAGACCGGTGAGTACGTTGCGGCTCATGATGGATCCTGGGGCCCCGTGGCCTCGGTTGCGGGTGAAGAAAAAAGCCCCCATTCGACGAATAACAAGCGCGCGATCGATCGGGAAGAAAGAACGGCGCGCGGGTGCACGATGCGTCGGCGCGTCATTTGTGCCGAGGCGGGTTCTCCTTGAATTGCCCGCGAAACGATGCGATTTTCGCGACCCAACATCCCAGGGAGGACTCATGCACACACTCACCGCGAGCGACGGCGTCGAGCTTGCCTACCGGACCTTCGGAGAGGGCTCGACCAGCGTCGTGCTCGTGCACGGATGGATGATGTCGGGGGCCGTCTACGACGATCTCCTCGCAGCGCTCGGCAACGACGGCGTGCGGTGGATCGTGCCGGATCTCCGCGGCTCGGGGCGCTCCGGGAGCGCCGACGGCACGTACTCGATCGAGCAGTACGCGAAGGACGTCATCGCCGTCGCCGACGCCGCCGGGGCGACGAGGTTCGCCCTCGTGGGCCACAGCATGGGCGGGCAGATCGCGCAGATCATCGCCGCGACGTGGCCCGAGCGCGTGATCGGCGCGGCGCTGCTCTGCCCGGTGCCCGCGTCGGGGATGGCGCTGCCCGACGACGCGCGCGGCCTCTTCCTCACCTCGGGGCAGAACCGCGAGATGCAGAAGACGATCCTCGGGCTCGCGTGCAAGACGCTGCCCGAAGCGGCGCGCGAGCGCCTGCTCGACGACGCCGGCAAGATCACGCCGGAGTGCATCCGCTTCGCGTTCACCTCGTGGTCGGGCGCGAGCTTCGCCGACAAGCTCGGCGCGATCACCGCGCCGGTGGTGGTCATCGGCACCGACGATCCCTTCTTGCCGCAGGAGTTCCTGCGCGCCGCGGTGTCCTCGAAGATCAAGCGCGCGTCGCTGGTGTACCTGCCCGGGCCCGGCCACTACCCCGGCTCCGAGGCCCCGCGCGAGACGGCCGCGGTCCTCCGCGCGTTCCTCGCGCCACTGCTGCAGGGCTGATGGACGACGCGAGCCGAGGCCTCCTGTCCGCGCTCCTCGAGCGGAACCGCGCCGAGATCGTCGATCGCGGGACCGACTGGGTGCGGGCGCAGGCGATCGATCTCGGCTCGCGGAGGCCGCGCGAGGAGACGCGCAAGCTGGTGGAGCGCGTCGTGACCTCGCAGGCCGCCGCGCTGCTCACCGGCGACGAGGGCCCGATCGACGAGTTCATCGAGCTCGTCACGTCGCTGCGATCGTCGAGCGAGTTCCACGTCTCGACCCTGCTCCGCGGCCTGCTCTCGTTTCGCCGCGGGCTCGAGGACGTGCTCCGCTCCGCGAACGCCGAGCTCGGGGCCTCGCTCGAGCTGCTGTCGTCCGTCGATCGCGTGGCGCACGGCGCGATCTTTCGCGCCGCCGACGTCTACAACGAGAAGCTCAACGGCACGATCCTGCGCCGGCGCGCGGAGCTCGAGCGGGATCTCGCGCGGGTCACGGCCGCGAAGGAGCAGGAGCTCGACGAAAAGGTCCGCACCATCGACGCGCAGCGCGAGCTCTTGAACGCGCTGTCGTCGCCGGTGATCCGGATCTGGGAAGGCATCCTCGTCGCCCCGCTGATCGGCGAGATCGATCCCGAGCGGGCCGCCGCGGTGCGCGAGCAGGTGCTCGACGCCGTGATGAAGACGCGGGCGCGCGCGGTGCTCGTCGACATCACCGGCCTCACGGTGACCGACGAGAACCTGGCCTCCGAGATCATGCGCCTCGTGAAGTCGGTGCGCCTGATCGGGGCCGAGACGCTGCTGGTCGGCATCTCGCCCGAGGGCGCGCGGGCGCTCGCGGCGATCCGGGTGAACCTCGGCGACGTCCGCTCGTTCGCCACGCTCCACGATGGTCTCCGCGCCGCGTTCCAGAGCGCGGGGCTCAAGGTCGTGCAGCGCGGCTGATCAGCGCGGCTCGGTGGCGATCACCACGCGGTGAGCCGGCGACAGGATCCGCTTCACCACGGCGGCGACGTCGCTCGCGCTGGCGGACTCGGCCGCCGCGGCGGTGCGCGCGATCCGCGCCAGGGCGACGGCCTTCGGCTCCTCGGTCGAGCCGGCGTGGGCGCGCTCGGTGTCGAGGCGCGCGCGGAGCTGGGCGCGGGCCTCGACGAGCTCGGGCTCCGTCGGGCCTTGATCCACGAACCCCGCGAGCACGCGATCGAGCTCTTTCTCCGCCGCGGCGACGTCGTACTTCACCGACGGCGCGATCTCGATCGCCACCACGCTCGCGCGCGGGAGGTTCTCGATCGAGCCGCGGACGTGGACCGCGACGTGGGTCTCGCTCACCAGCGCACGCGCCGCGCGGCCGAAGCGATCGTGCGCGAGCAGCAGCACCCCGAGGCGGAGCGCGGGGCTCGACGCGTCGTCGCCGGGCGGGCCGATCCAGCCGAAGAGCACCCGCGGCGACGGCACCGACTCGGTCAGGGCGAGGCGCTCTTCGCGCGGGAACGGCGGGGAGATCGCGCCGCTGGCGAGCGCGCCCGCGAGGGCCCGCGGCGCGATCGCGGCGGCGATCTTCCGATCCGAACCGACGAGGTGCACCGTGACGCGGAGGGCACCTTGCGGCGGCGGCTCGGCGATCACCACCGAGAGCAGCGGGAGCAGCGGCGCCGCGGCGAGCGATCCTTCGAGCGGGTGCCCCGCCGGGAAGAGGTGATCCGAGAGCGCGATCCAGCTCTTTCCGTAGGGCGCGTGCTCGATCTGCGCGCGCCGCGACGACGCCACCGCGCGCCGCAGGGCGATCCCGGCTTCGCCCTGCAGCAGCGTTCGCAGCGCGGCGCCGGCGCGCTCGAGGCCGTGCTCGAGATCGCCCGCGGCGACGCGGGACTCCGCGACGCGCAGCACCTTGCCCGTGGCGCGCACGCCGGTCCGCGTCGGCTCGAAGAGCTCGACGCTGGGCGCGATCGTGATCTCGGCGGCGGGCGCGCCGTCGAACGTGAGCGCGATTCCATCCGGCAGAACAAGGCGATCGTCGCTGTGTGGCGCGGCGCTCGCGATCGCCGTGGCGGCGGCCACCAGCGCGGTGGAGGCGCTCGCCGTCGTCGGCGGCGTCGGCGCGGCGCTCGAGGCGTCGGGGCTCGCCGACGCGGCGCTGCGCGCGAGGAGCGCGGGGAACGCCGCGAGCGAGCGCGCCACGCGATCGGCCGGGAGGTTCACCAGCAGATCGCCGCCCGACGAGGGCAGCTCGGCGCGGAGCAGATCCGGGTTGTAGTCGCGGATCACCTCGATCGACACGCCCGCGGCCTTCGAGATGATCCGGAGCGGCGTGCCCGCGGGCACGGCGATCTCGCCGATGTCGAAGGGCTCGGCCGGCGTGAGATCGTCGAGCCCGAAGCGCCCGCGGTTCGCCGCGACGATGGCGAACGCCTGGATTTGCGGGACGAAGCTCGCCGTCTCCTTCGGCACCAGGTGGGCCTCGGCGAGATCCTTGAGCTCGACGGGATCGTTCATGGTCTTCACGGAGCGGCGCGAGCGCAGCTTCTCGATCGACTCGTCGAGGCGGTCTTCGCCGTAGTTGTACGCCGCGAGCGCGAGGTCCCACCGGCCGTAGCGGGCGAAGAGATCGCGCAGGTAGGCGATGGCCGCGGCCGTGCTCCGGGTGATGCTGCGCCGCTCGTCGATCTGCGCCGACTGGAGGAGGCCGTAGCGCGACGCCGTCTCCGGCATGAACTGGAAGAGGCCGACGGCGCCCTTGGGCGAGATCGCCTGCGGGTTGAAGCCGCTCTCGATCGCCGAAAGCCACACCAGATCCTCGGGCAGATCTGCGTCGCGCAGCGCCTGCTCGATGTGGGCGCGGTAGCGGCCGCCGCGGCGAAAGCGCTCGATGAAGGCCTGCCGTCCGCGCTCGGTCGCCGCGAAGTAGCCGACGAAGCGCATCGTCTTGCGGCTCGGCGCGAAATCGAGATCGGGCCAGGTGAGCGAGCCTATCGTCTCGGCGCCGGCGTCCGCGAGATCCTCCGGGCCGGCGCGCTCGAAGTCGCTGCTGAGATCGGGGAGATCCAGCTCGGCGCTCGGCGCGGGGGCGGCGTTGATCCCGGGATCGACGGCGCGCGCGTCGACCAGCGCCGGATCGCGGAACGCGCGGTACGCGGCGCGCACCCGCGGCGATCGCCATCCGAGCGCGACGCCCGCGACCGGGATCGCCAGGATCACCGCCGCGAGGATCGCCCTTCGTTTTCCCGGTGTCAGCGCTCGCATGCCCTCCCCGAAGCGGGGCCAGCATAGCTCACGCGCGCGCCGCCGCGACGAGGCGACGCACGCGCTCGACGTCGACCGGGTTCTCGCACACGCCGCCGACCTCGAGGCTCGATCCGACGATGATTCCATCCGCGGCGCCGAGGAAGGCCACGACGTTGTCCTCGGTCACGCCGCTGCCGAGGAGCGCTCATGCGCCGAATCGATCGAGGAAAATCGCCTCGATTCGCCGGGATTTTCGCGCGGTGACGGCGGCGCGCACCCGCGCGGCCAGGGCCTCGTCGTGGCGGTGGAGCGCGAGCGCCGTCAGCGCCGGCGCGACCTCGCTCTCGGCCGCGCGCGCCACGAGATCGATCAGGAACGCGGTGCTCTCCTCGGATCGCAGCAGCGCCACGCCGACGAGGATCCCCTCGCGGAGCCGCCCGGTCACCGTCGCGCGGTACGCCGACGTCAGGATCCCGAGGCCGCCCGGCGCGCGCGCCTCGCCGATCGCCAGCGCCGCGACCTCGCCGAGGCCGCTGTCGTGGTCGCCGAGGGCCGCGGCAACGACGGGCAAGTAGCGGTCGGGCGAGATCCGCAGCAGCGCGCGAAAGCAGGCGCTGATCACGTCGGGCTCGGGATCGCCGAGGCGGACCTTGAGGTGGAGCAGCGCGCCGGCCGCGGCGGATCCATCGGCGCCGAGCGCGCTCGCGGCCTCGGCGCGCGTCGACGACTCTTCATCGGCGAGGAGCGGCCCGACCTCGACCAGCGCGTCGGGATCATTGCTGTGGACGAGCGCGTGCGCGCACACGCCGCGGAGCGGGGCGGCGGCGTCGACCGCCTCGGGGAACGCCGGCTCGTTCTGCACGTGGCGGATCCCCGCGACGTACACGCTGCGATCGTGGCGATCGAGGGCGAGCATGGCCTCGACGATGCGCAGCTTGCCCGGGCAGCCCTTGTCGGACTTGACCGGATCCTGGAGCAGCCGGTGGAAGGCCGCGGCGAGGTCCGGCACGAGCGCCGTCAGGCCGAGCTCGCCCGCCATGCGCGCCGCGTCGCCGCAGAGGTAGCCGTTCTTGTCGCCGAGGAAGCGGCGCAGCTCGGCCTCGGCGACGGCCGGCGGCGCCGTCGCCAGGGCGGCGATGCGGGTGCGTTTTTCGTCGAAGGAGCGAGCGGCGGGCGGCACGGCGAGCACTGTAGTCCTCCCTGCGGGCGGCTGCATCGGCGGCGGATCGCGGTCGAGACCGTAGCAGCGGAGAGCCCGGCGCCGTACCATCGGCGAATGCAAACCCGCTATCTTCTCTTGGTCCCTTTTCTCGCCCTGGCTGCCGCTCCACTCGCCTGCGGAGGCGCGGGCGACACCGCGGCTTCCGGCAGCACCGGCACCGGCGGCGCGGCGGCCACGACGACGTCATCCGGCACGAGCATGAGCGCGACGACGGGCGCGGGCGGCGACACGTCGTCGACGTCGACCGCGAGCTCGATGTCGTCGGGGAGCACCACCGCGGCCAGCGGCACCGGCGGCGGGAGCGGCTGCGTCGGGTTCATCGACGTGACCGAGAACAACGAGGCCAAGCTGCACTTCGGCTCGATCTGCGCGGGCGACAACGGCTCGGCCGAGACGATGACGGCTGTCGGCTACCACTTCGCCGGCGGGGCATTCCCGGGCGCCGACGAGCTTCGCATCGACGGTTGCTCCACCACGGCGCAGGGCTCGCCGGGGCTGCGCTTGCGCACGTCGAAGGCCGCCGCGAATGGCACGTTCACCGACGGCGACGCGAGCTACACCGACGCCAGCAGCACCCCGTTCAGCACTGCCGGCGATCCGTACAGCGTCGTGATCACCAAGTTCGATCCGCCCGGAGGGGTGATTGAAGGCACGTTCGCCGCGACGGTGACCGGACCGACCGACGGGAAGAAGACGCTGACTGGCACGTTCCACGTCTGCCACGTCAAGGACGAGCTGGTGCCGTGAGAGGGTGGCGGCGGCCGGGAGCCTGCCAGTCAGGCTCTCGGCGCGTCGGCGCCGGTGCCCTGCGAATGGGCGGCGCCGAGGCGCGCGAAGCTCAGGCGATCGGCCTCCGAGCGCGGCGCCGCGCAGCCGCAGCGGACCGGGCAAGCGAGGCGCGTGAGCAGCCGATTCCAGAAGGCTTCGAGCGTCAGCGCGGTGGCGAGGTCGCCCGCGGCGCAGAGGAGATCGCCGAGCTCGCCGTAGATACGGAATCTGGGGTGATGGCGCTGCACGCGCGCGGTGGCGGCGCCCAGGACCTCGTTGAACCGCGCCTCGTCCGGGGCGCCGTCGACGGTGAAGGACTGGAGTACGGTGCGCGCGTCGAGGACGACGAGCTGCTCGCGCGCTCTGGCAGTCTCGACGTCGATCCCCTGCGCTGCGAGGCCCGCGGCGAGGAGCTCTCGGTGCGCGGGGGTGACGATCGCCAGAGCACCTTCGTTGCGGTCGAGCCCTTCTTTCAGGTAGGCGACGACGTGCTCGGCGAGCATGGCGTCGCTCTCGTAGAACAGGGCCGAGTGGGTGTCCGCGACCGGGCGTCGCCGGTGGCGCTCGATCGTGCGAACGAGGGTGTCGCGGTTGAGCGGCTTGCGGACCCAGCCGGCGACGCCGAGATCGACGACGCGCTGGTCGACTGCGCCCGCCGTGAGGACGATGGTGGGTATCGCGAGCAAGCGGGCGTTGCCTTGCTGCTCTTTGCGGAAGGCGTACCCGTCCATGACTGGCATGCTCAGATCGAGCACGATCACGTCGGGTGAGCCCGTCACGAGGTAATCGAGCGCCTCGCGGCCATTGGAGGCGGAGGCGACCTGATAGCCGCGCTGGCGCAGCGTCGCGCACACGGAGTCGTTCACATCCTGGTCGTCGTCGACGACGAGGATCCGAGTCACCGCGGCATTGTCGGTCACGAGAGCGCCTTCCGCACTGGAGCGAGCCCGAGAAGGGTGAGCGGGGCGCGGCTCACCGCGGTTGCCCCGCAGGGGAAGACGACGACCGAGCGCCGGAGCCTGCGGGCGCGCGGATCAGCTCGACGTCGACCATTCGCCGCGACGCTACGCCGCGGGCGCCGCGAAGGTCAAGCAAGCGGCAAGGAATGGCGCCGGGAAAGTCGAGCGAATCGGCGCGCCGGAACCGGCGCGATCACGCGAACTGTTTCGTGGGGTCCGCGACAAATCCCGCAAGAGCGGAAAGTTGCTTTAGTCTCGCCTCGACCGTCGCGCAGAAGCGCTCTGCGCGGATCTGGAGGGACCCATGGCTGACAAGCAAAAGAAGAACAAGAAGAGCAACGAGAAGACCACGACCCCGGCAAAGGCAGGAGCGAAGAAGAAAGCTGGCAAGGCGACCAGGCCGGCCAAGGGCAGCACGTCGGCGGCGATCATCGCCACGGCGCGCGCTACAGCCTTCAACGACGAGGCGCCCCCGACGGCGTTCGCGCATTTCCGTCCGCTCGCGGAGCAGGTGCCGACTGCGGACCTCGCCGTCTTCACCGGCCAACCGCTGCTCCTGCGCGCCAACATCCTCGCGGCGCTCGCCGCGGTCGAACCGCACCTCGAAGCGGCGGTGAACGCGCTCCGCGAGCCCCGGCTCGACGAGGTGTTCGAGCTGCCTTCGCTGATCATGGCGCTCGAGTTCGCGGTCGGGCGCGTGCCTGTCGCCAGGCTCAGCGCCGGCGAGATCGAGAGCATGCTCGCGGAGGGCGCGCCGTGGCGCGAGCTGATGCTGACGTTCCTCGAAGTCGCGGCTCACCCGCTGATCAACCTCCTCCCCCGCGAGCGCGTCGCCGCGGTCCGCGCCGGCAAAGGCAAGCTCGACCAGGCGCGAGACTTCGTCGCCATTCCGGGTCTGCTCGCCGAGTTCAGCGCGGAGCTCGACGGCAAGCATCCATTCCCTGCCGACAAGATCGATCTCCTCGCCACGCTCGGCGGTACGCTCGTCAAGTACGTGCGTCCCGGCAATGCGATCGCCGAGGTGGCCAAGCGCTCGAAGGAGTCAATCCTGCGCGACCAGCTCGCGTCGATGGTCGTGGCCCGGTACGACCAGCTCCAGGTCCTCGCGGCCGTGGCGCTCGGCCGTCGCAAGGCCGATGAGCTCCTGCCGGCGCTGCGCGCGTCGGTCGGGTTCTCGCGGCCGTCCGACGTGACCAGCGTCGTTGACGCGACCGACGGGAGCGCAGCGCCTCCCGCGGCCGCCGAGCCGGCTCCGGCCAACGGAGCGGCGGCAATCGCGCCCGCGCCCGCCACGCCGAACGGCTGAGGCCGGGTCGGTCGGGTCCTCCGACCGGCTCCGGCATCGCGTTCGTGCCCGCCCCATCGCGGGCACGAACGCGGTTCTCCTGGACGACGGGACGCCGTGGCCCCGGACGTCGATCTTCCAGGCAAACGACGGGTACCCCGCTCCGGGGACGTGGATCCAGCTCCGCAACGGCGGGTACCCCGTCGTCCGGGAGCAAGGATCATAAGCTGAACTACAGACAGCGGCCGCCCGGAGCTGTCGTTACGCAGAAGGCGCCCGGATACCGGGACATGGGAAGCAATCAGAGATTCACCACTCTCATTACCTCCGTGTCAGTCGAGACCATTCCCGCGTTTGGGGCGTGCGAGGCTTTACTCTGCATCCGCGCCGAGGGCCTGTCCTCTTTCGGCGCGACGGGGCAGAATGCGCCGCCTATGAGTCACCCCCCCGCTCCGCCCGCTGCCGACGCCCCGAAAATGCCTGGATTGCCGACGATCGACGTCAACGAGTACGGCGGCAAGAAGGACGGCGAGAAGCAGTCGATGAACCGGCGGCTCTTCATGCAGCTCCTGGTGTTCGACGTGCCCGCGGGCCAGGCGCCGGACTTCGTCGCCGCCGAGGCCGCCAAGCAGCTGATCGAGCGCAAGATCCCGGGCGTCGTCTACGCCGACACCATGAACCCGCGCGGCGTCGGGCTGCTCACCTGGAGCGAGAACCCCGCGCACTTCATCACCGACGTGCGGCCGATCTTCTCGACCCCGCACCTCGAGAACGTCGTCCTCCGGCCCTCGTTCGGCATGCTCGGCCGCACCTACAGCCTCGGCCACGAGCCGGATCTCGAGCACGCGCTGCTCCGCCGCGCCGTCGACAACGTCCTCAAGCCCGGGCTCGACTGGCACGTCTGGTATCCGCTCCGGCGCACGGGCTCGTTCGCCAAGCTCGAGCCGCAGGATCAGGGCGGCATCCTCCGCGAGCACGCCACCATCGGCATGGCCTACGGCGCGCAGGACATCGCGCACGACATCCGCCTCGCGTGCCACGGCATCGACGCCGAGGACAACGAGTTCGTGATCGGCCTCGTCGGCAAGGATCTCCACCCGCTCAGCCATCTCGTGCAGACGATGCGCAAGACCCGCCAGACGTCGGAGTTCATCGCCAAGATGGGCCCGTTCTTCGTCGGCCACGTGACCCACCGGAGCCCGTGATCGCGTGAAGAAGAAGACGCCTCGCCGAGCCTCCGCGTTGCCCGCCGGTGAGGCGATCTTCTCCGCCAAGAAAGCGAAGGCGCTCCCCCACCCCTTCGTGCTCGACGCGCTCGAGGCCGCGTTGCCCGAGACGCGCCCGATGTTCGGCTGCACCGCCGTCTATGTCGGCGAGAAGATCGTGATGATCCTCCGCGACAAGGCCGGCGCCGATCCGGACAGCGGCGTCTGGATCGCGACCATCCCCGAGCACCACGACAGCCTGCGCCGCGAGCTGCCCAGCCTGCGATCGATCACGGTGTTCGGGAGCGGCGTGACCGGCTGGCAAGTGCTGCCGGTGACGGGCCCCGAGTTCGAGGAAGAGGCGCTGCGCGCCTGCGAGATGGTGCTGGTGGGCGATCCGCGGATCGGGAAGATCCCCGGCGAAAAGAGGAAGACGACGCCACGGGTGAAGCCGGCCGCGAAGACGACTGAGCGCGCCGTGACGTCGAAGCCGGCAGCGAAGGCCGCGGCGAAGAAGCCGGCCGCGAAGGCGACGAAGCCCGCCGCGAAAGCGCAGCGGGCGTCGCGCTAGCTCACTTCGGGACGCACTTCTGCGCGACGCACACGATGCCCGCGCAGGGCGGGCCACAGTCGTCGTCGGTGGTGCAGGTGGGCGGGATGGCGCCGGTGCAGAAGCCGCACATGCCCTGGGGCGTGCAGGTGCAGCCGCAGCCGCAGTCCGCCGGCGCGGTGCACGTGCTCGTCGGGCCGACGCACTTGGTGCCGTCGCTGTTGCAGCCCTCGCCCTGCGGGCACGCGACCGCCGCCGACCACGAGAGGCAGCCGCCCGTGAGCGTGCACGTCTCCGTGCCCCCGCCGGCGCAGCGCGTGGCGCCCGCGGCGGGACAGGTGTCGTTGCACATCGCGGTGGGCTCGCACTTCTGCGCGACGCAGTGCAGGCCGGCGCAGGCCGGGCCGCAGTCCGCGTCGGCCATGCACGTGGGCGGGATGGCGCCGGTGCACTCGCACGCGTCGGCGATGCAGGCGCAGCCGCAGCCGCAGTCGGCGCTGGTGGTGCAGGTGCCGCCGCTGCTGGTCGAGGTGGTGGTGCTGGTCGTCGTCGCGGCGCTGGTGGTCGCCGTGCCGGTGGTGGCGGAGCTGCCGCCGCTGCCGCCGCCGCCGGAGCCGGCGATGACCGCGGGCGTGGTGCAGGCCGCAGCGAAGACGAGCGTCGCGACGGCGGCGAGGGCGGGAAGAACGGGGAGAGAAGAAAGACGAAGTGACATGATCGAGCCTCCTGTGAAGACTGGATGCGAGGACCTCGGCGCGACCTTCGACAAATCGACGCGGGCTCTGAAATCGAGGCGCATCGGCCGGGAAACGGCCACTTTTTCAGCGAAGGCCGTCGAGGAGCTGGCGGAGGCGTGGCTCGTAGAGGCCGCCGTGGGCCCGCCCGAGGAGGGACTCGGCGCGGGCGCGCGCTTCGGCGCGGCGACCGAGGCGGCGGAGGGCGTCGATGGCCACCAGCTCGCGCTCCATCCCGAGCTTGCCGGAGGGAAAACGCGCCGCGTGCTCCTCGGTGCGCGCGAGCGCCTCCCCCGGGCTCGACGCGAGGGCGCCGCGGGCACGCTCGAGGAGGGCCGCTTCTTCGGCGAGCGAGTCGGGCGCGCGCGGCGGAGGCTCGGTCGCGTCGTCCGCGAGCGGCGCGGACCCGGCGTGGCGCGCGCTCGATCGAGGAGGCGCCATGTCGTTCGGCAACGGCAGGGCGGGCAGCGAGGAAGCGGCGCCGGACGCGAGAGGCGACGCGGTGGCGAGCTGCACCGAGGTCGCGCTCGAGCGCGAGCTCGAGGCCGACGCCGAGGGCGACTGTCCAGCTGACGGCGCGGGCGACGCGCGCCACGTCGTCCCGACCTCGACGCCGACCAGCGTCAGCACCGCGAGGCCCGCGCCCAGGGCCGCGCTCTGCAGCAGCGAGAGGCCCCCGACCACGGCGGCGCCGGCGGCGATCCGCGCCACGCGGGCCCGGGTGCGCGCGCGATCGCGCGGGCCGAGATCGCGCGTTTTTGCCGTGTAACGAAGCAGATCACGGACCTCGTCGGGGCCGTCGTCGCGCCAGCGGGTCGGCCTGGTCATGGGGCACCTCCTCGTCCGGTCTTCGCCTGGATGCGCGCGAGCGCCGCCTGGAACTGCTTGCGCGCGGCGTGGAGCCGCGACCACACCGTGCCCTCGGGGACGCCGAGCATCGCGGCTATTTCCGCCGACGGGACCTCGTCGATCTCGAACATCACGAAGACCGCGCGCTTGTCGAGATCGAGCCGGTCGAGCGCGCGCGCCACGAGAGCGCGGGCCTGCCGCGCCGCGAGCAGCTCGTCGGGGCGACGGCTCGACGCGTCCTCGGCGTCGGGGAGCTCGTCGGTCGGCGTCTCGCGACGAAACCACGCGCGCCGCCGGTGCGCCGCGGCGACGCGCAGGCAGACGCCGAAGAGCCAGGTGGTGAGCAGCGAGGAGCCATCGAAGGTGTGGAGGCGCTTGTGGACCACGATGAAGACCTCCTGGAACACGTCGTCGAGGTCCGGATCACGCACGCCGAGGCGCTGGAGCGAGCACCACACGAACGACGCATGGAGATCGTGCACGGCGACGAGGTCGAGCGGCCGCGCCGGAGGCCCGACGGGACGCGGGGCGTCCGGCTTCGCGAGGAGAGCGACGAGGGCGGCGAGGACGGGCAAGCAACGACTGGATGCGGGAAGGCGACCCGAACCTTCAAGGGAAATTCGCGCCTAGCCCGGCGAAGGGGAGAAAGGCCACCGGAGTCTGCTGAAAGACCGGGGCGTCCCACCCGGTGACCGTGAAGGGACGCCGCACCAGGGGCACGAGGAGCTGCCCGCCCAGCTCGAGGTGCACGCGCGACGCGAGGCGCAGGCGGAGCCGTGGGGTCGCCGAGGCCGCCGCCCAGGCGCGATCGCCGGGCTCGCTGGGCACGAGGCCCCGCACCACGGCGTGGAGCGCGCCGCCCCAGATCGATCCGCACGCCGCGAGATCGGCGGCCGACGTTCGCGCGACGGTGGCGCAGGCGCCGAGGGACAGCGCCGAGAGGCCGAACGCGAAGCGATCGTCGGACGCGGCGACCTCGGGCAGCCACAGCGCCTCGGCCGTGAGCGCCCAGCCGGGCGTGAGCTCCACGTGCGCGGCGACCGACACGCCCGCGGCCGCCCGCGGGAGCAGCCCGAGGCCGACCGCGCCGCGCAGCGCGACGCCCGATCCGCCGAGCGCGATCGCCGGCGTCGTGACGGAACCACGAGGCTCGGGCGCGACGATCGGAGGCGCCGGAGGAGCAGGCAACGGCGCCGCGAGCGGCGGCGGCGGCGGAGCGGGCGCGGGCGGCGGCGGATCCGGCGCGCGCAGCGCCCCGTCGGGATCGATCGCC
Source organism: Byssovorax sp. (assembly GCA_025362495.1). Taxonomy (GTDB): domain Bacteria; phylum Myxococcota_A; class Polyangia; order Polyangiales; family Polyangiaceae; genus JANYGI01. Next base: position 31,179 of record JANYGI010000156.1, read on the forward strand.
AGCGCCAGGGCGAGCACCGTCGCCGACTCGATCGCGCCGCAGTCCAGCGCCTCGCTCGTGAGCTCGCGCGCGCCGGCCAGCTTGCCCTCGCGATCGCGGACGTAGATCTCGGCTCGCCAGCCGGCCTCGGCGTGGCTCACGTAGGCGTCGATCGATCGCTCGGCGCCCTCGGCGAAAGGGCTGCGACCGAGACGCGCCGTGATCTGGGCGACGACGGCGACCTGGCTCGAGCAGGCCTCGGCGCCCCCGCCGCGTACCCACGCGAAGCGCACCGGCTCGGGCGCAGCTTCGGCGCTCGCGGCCGAGAGCGCGCACGCGAGGGTGACGGCGCCCGGGAGCCGCAGGGATCGTCGAGGAGCGCGTCGGCCCGGCATCGGTGGACTCTACGTTCGATCCTCCGGCGCGCGCAGATTTCGAGCGCCGAAATGCGCTGCTGCGGGGAGAAATCCCGCCGCCGATGGGGTAGATCGCTCCCCGATGAGCGAGCTGATGATCCCCTTCGACGAGCTCGGCGGCGAGGTCCCGGTCCGGGCGCTGGTCGAGCGCTTCTACGACGCGATGGATCGCACCGAGCCGGCGCTCGCGGCGCTGCACGCGCTCGACGACGCCGGGCGCGTGTCCCGCGAGAGCCGCGATCGCTTCGCGCTCTTCCTCATCGGCTGGCTCGGCGGGCCCCAGGACTACGTCGCCCGGCACGGTCACCCGCGCCTGCGCATGCGCCACGCGCGGGTCGCCGTCGACGTCGCCATGCGCGACGCGTGGCTGCGCTGCATGGCCATCGCGCTCGACGATCCGGGCGTGAGCGCCGAGCTCCAGCGCTACCTCACGCCGCGCTTCGGCGAGGTCGCGGACTTCATGCGCAACCGCCCGGGCTGACCGGGAGCGCTCCCGACGTCCTGCCCGCGCGCCGGGGCCAGCGCGGCCACCAGAGCCACCAGGGCCACCTCGGACGGCGGACGTCGGCGAGCGGCCCGACCCGCATTCTTCGCGGCATCCGCGCGGGTGCCGAGACGCTTGACGGGCGCTAGCGGCGCGGGAAGCATGCCCCCGGTGGTGGAGGAGAGGGGCCAGCGCGAAGACAGCGGCGACGCGGCCCCCCTGCGTTCCGAGCCCCCACCGTCGAGTGCCCCGAAGTACCGCTTCATCGCGGCGCTCGGCCACGGCGGCATGGCCGATGTCTACCTCGCCGTCGCCGTCGGCCCCGCGGGCTTCAACAAGCTGCTGGTGATCAAGCAGCTGCGCCAGAGCCTCGAAAACGAGCCCGAGCTGCGCGCGATGTTCCTCGACGAGGCCCGGCTCGCGGCGCGCCTCAACCACCGCAACGTCGTCCAGACCAACGAGGTCGGCGTCGTCGGCGAGCAGTACTTCATCGCGATGGAGTACCTCGACGGGCAGCCGCTCAACCGCGTCTTCTCGCGGGCCCACAGAGAGAAGCGCGCCGTGCCCCTCGGCGTCGCGCTCCACATTCTGTGCGACGTGCTCGCGGGGCTGCAGTACGCGCACGATCTCGCCGACTACGACGGCTCGCCGCTCCACGTCGTCCACCGCGACGTCAGCCCGCAGAACGTGTTCGTCACCTACGACGGGCAGACCAAGATCGTCGACTTCGGCATCGCCAAGGCCGCGCGGCGGATGGTCGAGACGCGGGCCGGCGTGATCAAGGGCAAGGTCTCGTACATGGCGCCGGAGCAGGCGTTTTCGCCCTCGGCCGAGGTCGACGGCCGCGCCGATGTGTTCTCGGTCGGCGTGATGCTGTGGGAGGCGATCGCCGGGCGGCGCCTCTGGCAGGGGCTCGGCGATCCCGAGATCATCGGCCGGATGCTGAAGGACGTGCCGCGGGTGCGCGACGTGGTGCCCGACGTGCTCCCCGAGCTCGCGGCGATCTCCGAGCGCGCCTTGGCCCGCGATCGCGACGAGCGGTATCCCTCGGCCGCGGCGCTGCGGGCCGATCTCGAGCGCTGCATCGACAAGCTCGGCCCGCGGACCACAACCGAAGAGGTGGGCGCCTACGTGCGCGAGATGTTCGCCGAGCAGCGCAAGGAGCTCCGCAGCGTCATCGATCGCCAGCTCGCGACGCTCGACGAGGCGCCCGAGACCCGGCGCGAGTCGTCGTCGTCGCGCTCCAACCCGCTGCCCGAGATCCGGGCCTCGATCCCGCCCGACGACGAGAGCGTGCCGCCCACGCGCAACGCGCGGACGCCCAGCGGCGCGACGCCGACGCCGCTCGAAGGGCGCAGCAGCACGCTGCTCGGCGCCGTGCTCGCGTCGCAGCCGGCGCCGCCCCTCGTCGCGACGCCCTCGCGGACGCCGCTCTTCGTCGCGCTCGGCGTGGCGATCATCGCCGCCGGCGCCGCGGCGGGGCTGCTCGCGGCGCAGAAGCCCGTCGCGCCCCGCTCCGATCCCACCGTCGCGAGCGAGGCGCCGGTGGTGAGCGCCGTGCTCGTGTCGGCGACCGAGCGCACCGTCCCGATCGCGCCCGACGGCTCGTTCCTGCGCGCCCGGATCACGATGAACCCGGCCGAGGGGCGGATCCTGCTCGACGGCGCGCCGCTCCCCGCGAACCCCTTCGAGGGCAAATTCCTCAAGGATGGCGCCGTGCATCGCCTGCAGTTCGAGGCCGCGGGGTTCCTGCCGCAGAGTCGACTGGCCGTCTTCGACAAGGACGTCAGCCTCGATATCGCTCTTCAGCTCAAGCCGCGATCGGGTGGCGACGCGCCGCCGACGACCACGCTCGGCGCCAAGCCCGATCCCTACGGTATCTCGCCGCGGTAGCGCGGAACGGCCGCGAGCTTCATTTCGCGGGCTCGATGCCCTAGAAGCAGCGGATGGCAACTCCCACCACCGATCTCTGTGACGCTCACCCCGACGACGTCCGCGTCGTGGCCCCGCTCTTCCGCGACTTCGGCGGCAACGGCGCGTTCTCCGGGCCGATCGTCACGATCAAATCGTTCGAGGACAACGTGATCCTCCGCAAAGCGCTCGAGGAGCCGGGCGCCGGGATGGTGCTCGTCGTCGACGGCGGCGGCTCGCTCCGCTGCGCGCTGATGGGCGGAAACCTGGCCGATATCGGCGTGAAGAGCGGCTGGAGCGGCGTGCTGATCAACGGGTGTGTGCGCGACGTGGGCGATCTGCGCGCCGCCGCGATCGGGATCAAGGCCCTCGCGGCCCACCCGGTGAAGAGCGGGAAGAAGGGAGAGGGCGCGCGCGACGTGCCGGTGACCTTCGGCGGCGTGACCTTCCGGCCGGGCGAGTTCCTCCACGCCGACGCGGATGGAATCGTCGTCAGCGCGCGGGCGCTCGGCTGAAGGGCAGCTCCGGTTGAGCCCTGGCGATACCGTCGCACGTGAGAGGCTGACGGATCTCGCTCCCTCCGGTGATCGCCACGAGCGCGGCGGTCGGGCCCTTCGCGGCTCGCGGATTGCCGAAGAGCGCGATCACCTTTCGCGCCGTGCCCGCGGCGTCGTAGGTGCTGAGCTCGGGATCGTAGCGCTCGTCGCGGACGCCGAGCTCCACCGCGTCGAGACAGGCTCGCTCCTTCGACCAGCGGATCACCGCGACACCGCCTGTCGCCATCGAGAGGACGCCCGGCAGCGCGCCGCGATCGAGGCCAATCGAGGACTCGAAGGGCAGCACCACCCGGGCCTCGCCGTCCGGCGAGGTGCCTTTGCAGGCCGCGTCGGTGCCGAGCGCGAGAGCCGTGAGGGGATGGAGGCGCTCGGAGGCTCCGAGGGTGCCTGACGCGGCGTCGATCGGCGCGAGCAGCGCCTCGCCGAGCACGTCGACCGCGACGAGGATCGGGGCGCCGCCGCGGGCGCCGACGCCGAAGGAGAACCCGCGCGTGGCCGACGTCGGGGAGCTCCGCAGCTCGCGCAGCGTCGCGCCGCGCGAGGGCGACGCGGCCGTGGAGACGATCAGCGAATCGAAGGCCGGCTGGGCGACGACGACGCGCGCGCCGAGATCGACGCCGACCGCGAGATCCCCCGCGCAGCCACCGAGCGGACGGGTCACGCCGGCGCGATCGAGCAGGTGGTCGAGGCAGGCCTCGCGACGCCCGATCGGGAAGAGATCGAGGCGCCCGCGCGGATCGAGATCGAGATCGAGGAGGTAGCCGAGGCGGGCTTCGTACGGCCGCTGCGGCGGCAAATCGAGGCCGGGGGCCGCGAGCGAGACGGTGACGCGGTGGATCGCGGCGGCGGGATCGAGAGGCGAAATCCAGGCGATCTCGGCGTCGCCCTGCGCGAGCGGGAGCTGGCCGTTGTAGGGGAGCTGGACGCTGCCCTGGGCGCCGAGGCGGATCCCGCCCTGGCCGCGCGGCGGGGGCGTCGCGGTGACGCCGAAGCCGGTGGTTTCGGCCGATCGGCGCCCCTCGGCGGGGCCGGCGGCGTGGCAGCGGAGCGCGACGAGCGGCGCGGGCGGCAGCGCGCGCGAGGCGGCGGGCGCGAGCCCGGGCGCCACGTCGACGAAGGGCGTCGCGCCGGGGCCCGACCAGCCGAGGCGAACGAACGGGCCGATCCGGCAGCCGATGGCCGAGCACCGCGCGCCGGAGACGGCCGCGGCGCCCGGCGGCGGCTCGACGGCGATCCAGGTGTGGCCGCGATCGGTCGTTTCGAACAGGCCGTCCTCGTCGTCGTTCACGAGGGCGAAGGCCCCCGCGGCGTGGATCGGCGTCGCGCGCGGAGGCGCCGGGTAGGCGCGCACGCGGCCGGCCGCGTCGAGGGTGATCGCGATCTGGCCCGCCGCGGAGCTCGCCGCGGGTATCCAGCCCTCGATGACGTCGTCGACGCCCGCGCGAAAGGCGCGGTCGAGCAGCGTCGCGCTGCGTCGCGCGTAGGTGGGCAAGCTCAGCGGCGGCTCGCTCCGCGCGACGCGCACGACGCGCAGGGCGCCGCGCACGGTGACGCGCTCGGCCGCGGGGATCATCGTGCCCGCGCGCGCCACGAGGGCCACGGCGCCGCCTCCGGGGCGCGGGATCCAGGCGAAGAGCGCCGCCGCGTCGTCGGGCTCGATATGGTGCTCGATCCACTCGTCGCGCGAGGCGCGGGCGCAGAAATACGCGCTGCGGCCCGGCGACGCCGCGGGATCGTCGGGCAGCGGGCGGACGCTCGTCGCGGCGGGATCGCAGGGCCCGAGGAAGCCGAGGCCTCCGTCGTCGTCGCCGGTGAAGCGATCGCGATTCCGCGCGGCGGGCTGATCGAACGTGCGCTCGATCCGCGGCGCGCCGGTGACGTCCACGATCGTCGCGCGATCGCGATCGCCGCACACGAGGAGCACCGACGCGCCCTGGCGGATCGGCGCGCACTCGGCGGCGAGCGGGATCGGGGCGACCGAGGTCACGCGGAGCGTGGCGAGATCGAGCCGGCCAACGAAGCCTTTTCCGACGATGACGGCGCCCCCGTCGGGGAGCGCGACGCCGGAGATCACGGCCGCGTCGAGGGCGCTCCGGCCCGCCGCGCGCGGCCAGGCGCCGGCGTCGGGCTCGGAGCGCTTCGATCGATCGGGGCCGCGCGCCGCGTACGAGGAAGCGATCTCGCCCGAGGGAAGGACGAAGCTCTCGCGGCCGTCGCGCAGCGTGAGCGCGATGGCCTCGCCGCGGAGCTCGGCGCGCGGCGCCGGGCCGACCTCGACCGAGACGTCGCGGAACGTCGCCCCGCCGTCGAGCGTGAGCGCGACGCGGCCGAGCACGTCGACGGCGAGCGCGCGCCGCGCGTCGGCGGCCATCCCGTGCGAGGCGGCGGGGATCGGCAGCGGCGAGAGGCCCGGAGAGCGCGGCGCGATCACCGCGGCGCCGCCGCCGAGGAGCAGCCCGACGCCGCCGATCCAGTCGAAGGATCCATGCACGTCGGCGGGCACTCTCGCGAGCGCGTGCAGCTCGCCCGTGAAGGTCGCGGCGCCGTGCAGCGCGCGGCCTTTCCAGAAGACGTACCGCTGCGGCCCCTCGCCGGCCCACGGCGGAGCGACGGCGCCGCCCTGCACATCGGGCGAGCGCGGCGCCGCGGCGACGACCTCGAGGCCGCGCAGCTCGAGGCGGCGACCGCCGGCCACGACGCGATCGAGGCCGTCGGGCGTGCGCTCGATGAAGTCCCCGTCGGGCACGAGCCACCGCGGAGCGGGCGCAGGAGCGGCCGCGAGCGACGAGGCCGGATGCGCTGGATCGCCTGTATTTGCAGGTGAAGCGGCGCTGCACGCCACCGCGGCCAGGGCCGGGATCGCGACGGCGAGCAGCGCTCGTCGCGTCATCGCGCCGCCTCCGGCGCGGCCAGCGTGCAGCGAAGATCCTGGCGGAGATCCGCCGCGCGCAGCGCCCCGCTCGGCGTGGTCGCCTTGCCATCCCAGCGCGCGACGAGGCGCATCGCGCGCGCGCCGTCCCCGCGGCGGCGCGCGTCGGCGACGCTTTCGTCGAGGGCGACGAGGCAGACGCGATCGCGCCCCCAGCGCACCTCGGCGAGGCCCTTTTGCCCGGTGGAGACGCCGGGGAGCGCGCGTGGATCCAGGGCGAGCCAGGTCGAGGGATCGATCACCACGAGGGCGCGGTAGGCCGTCGGATCCGCGGCCTGGCAGCGAGGATCGCTCGCGAGCGCGAGCGTCGACCACGGCGCGAGCTTCGTCAGCGCGAGGAGCCCCTGGCCCGCGGGATCGAGCGGCGCGACGCCGACGGTCTCGGGCGCGGCGCCGTCGAACACCAGCACCCCCACTCCGCCGTCGTCGCGGCGCCCGAGCGTGGTCACGCGCCGCCGGTTGCCCTCGCGATCGTTGCCGAGAAAGAGCGGAGGCGGCGGCGAAGCGCGGTGATCTTCGAACGTGAGGCGACGGCGCGACTCGCCGAGCAAAAGCGATCGGCCGCCCGCGAGCGCGAGGCCGCCGGCGGTCGATCCGTCGCTGTAGCCGGCGTAGCGGCGGGGCTCGAACGACGGCGCGGGCACGGCGCGATCGCCGGTGATCAAGAGCTCGGTCGTCTCCCCGCCGAACAGCAGCGCGATCTCTCCGGGGGCGCCGAGCAGCGGCGTCAGCGTCGATCGCCGCTGCGCCGTGAACCCCGGCGCCACGACGTCGAGGCGGGACATCGCGGCGAACGGCGCGAGCGGTCGGCGGAAGAGCAGCGTGTGCGTGCGCTGCTCGGCGAGCGCGGCGCTGCCCGCGCGCGGGCGCTTGACGATCACCGGCGGCGCCGCGACGGGCGCGGGCGTGGCGCCCTGCGGCGGCGCGGTCTCCGGGGTGGTGCGCTCGCGGCCGAGATCGAGCGTGTCGCCCCAGGCCGTGGGGATCGTCTGCTTGAACGCGGCGGGCAGCGGCGTGGGCGCCAGCTCGGGGATCGGCGCGCCGACGGGCACACAGGCGATCCGCGGCAACGACGCGGATCTCGCCGGCGGAGGCTCGGGCTCGGCCCCGATGCTCACGACGAGGCCCGAGGCTTCGCCCCAACCGATGCGCGCGATCGGGCCCACCACGCAGCCGAGCGGCGAGCAGCCGCCTGTCGCCGCGGCGCCCGGCGGCACCGGCGATTTCCCTGCGGCGCGCCACGTGCGACCGTGATCGAGCGTCTCGAAGAGGTCGCCCCCGACCGCGATCGCCACACCGAACGCGCCGGTCACCTGCATCGCGCCGACGTCCGGCGGGAGCGCATGCGCGATCATCACGCCGTCCGCGCCGAGGGTCACGCCGAGCCACGCCGGGAACGGCCCATCTTCCGCGGGCGCGAGCCACGCGTCGATCGAGCCGTCGGCGCGCGCGTGGAAGCGTTTGTCGAGGATCCGGCCGCCGTCGCGCGAGCCCTGGCCCCAGGTCGACGCGGCCCAGCGGTAGCCCGGCGGCGCGCGATCGAGGCGGATCACGCGCACGCCGCCGAGATCGCGCCCGCGCGGCTCGGAGGCCGGATCGGGGAGCGCGCCGCCCGCGATCATCAGCGCCGTCGCGGCCCCGTCGCGGCGCGGGACCCAGGCGGCGAGCGTCGCGCCGTGTGGCACCTCGACGGCGCGCTCGATCCATTCGGGCGCGTCCCCGGATCGCGTCGGCGCGCGGCGAACGCAGAGGATCGGCCGCGTCTTCGCGTCCAGGCCGGCCTCGCCACGGCTCCCGTCGTCGGGCTCGTCGAGGCGCGGGCGCACGACGCACGAGCCGGTGTACGCGAGCGCGCCGTCGTCATCGGCGAGGAACGCCCCTTCGTCGGTGAAGACGCGCTCGACGACCGGCAGCGCACCGCCGCGCGATCGCAGCACGTAGCCGCCCGGGCGCTGGTAGCGATCCCACGTGCACGCGAAGAGCACGTCGTCGCCGACGCGGAGCGGCTGGCACGCGAGCCCGGCCTCGAGGCCATCGGGGACGACGTCGACGCTGCTGCCCGTGGCGAGATCCACGCGCGCGATCAGGCTCTGCGCGACGCCGAACGCGGTGCCGTCGCCCACGGCCGCGCCGGAGAGCACCGCGGCCTGGAGCGGCGACGTGTCGCGGTAGCTCGAGGCCGCCGCGTCGCGCTCGGCGCGCGTGCCTTGCCAGGCGATCTGGAACGGCTTCGTGACGGCGCGGCGGCGGTTGGACTCGGCCGGCGCGAGCGCCCCGCCGGGGCCGACGACGAGCCGACCTTGCCACGTCTCGACGCCGAGCTCGCCTTCCTCCGCGCTGATCGACCGCGCCGCGATCCCCACCGACGACGTGAGATCGAGCCAGCTCGTGCCGCCGTCGAACGTCGCCGCCGAGCGCCCGAAGACGTCGAGCCGGATCGCGCGCGACGGGGTCGCGGCGGTGACGTCGAGCACGCCGGGATCGCCGAAGGGCGCGAGGCCGCGGCCCCCGGGGGCGAGCGCGCGCGGCCCGGTGTCGGTGATCACCACCAGCCCGGAGACGCCCGGGCGCACGCCCCGCAGCCCGTCGCCGGCGGTGGCCACGAGCTCGATCGGGCCGGTGAATGTGCTGGATCGGAAGAGGCGGCTCCGCGTCCAGTGCACGAAGCCACCGCCTTGTGCCGCCGGAGCCGCGATCGATCCGAGGATCGGATCCGCCGCGCCGCGGGGGTTCTCGTCCCACGCCGCGCGCAGGATCTGGCCCGACGGCGCGAGCTCGAGCCGCGCACCCTCGATGACCAGCCGGTCGAGCGCGTCGTCGTGGGTGACCCAGAATCCGGCCTCGGGGAGCGCGTGGACGAAGCGCGACGCCGGCGCCGGAGCAGCAGCGTCACCGGGCGGACGAGCCGCCGCGGCTGGCGCCACGGGACGCGGAGCGACGGCGCACGCGGCGAGCGCGAGGATCGCGACGAACGGGGCCCGCCGAGCGAGAGCGCCGTGGGCGAAGGCGGCGACACGGGGCATCAGGCGACGAGGCGAGACGGTAGCCGATCGTCCCGCCGAGATCAGCGAAAGATCACCGGCCGCGACCACGCGCGCATTCAGTGCGGACTCCGCGCAGGCTACGCGGGCTGCTTGCGCGAGCTCGGCGCTGGCTCGTCGCCGTGGTCGACCAGCCGGCGGAGCTCGGACCGGAGCACGGTGTACTCGATCGGCTTGGTCAGGATCACCGCGGGGGGATCCATCGACCGCTCGGCCCGCGTCATCTGCTCGGGGTAGCCGGTCATCATCATGATCGGCAGCATCGGCTGCTGGAATCGGCCAAATCGCGCCACCGTGAAGCCGTCCGCGTAGGGCATCCGGAAGTCGGTGACGATGGCGTCGGGCAGCGGCGCGTGGGTCAAGCGGCCGATCGCGGCGGCCCCGTGGGTGGCCAGATCCACCTCGAACCCGTCCTCGCGGAGCATCTTCACGAGCAGGCGCGTCGTCCGGACATCGTCGTCGACCACGAGGATCCGGCTCTGGCGGCGCTTCGTCATGACAGCCTCTCTTCCAAGCACCGTGCCAGGCACCCACCAGCCCGCGGCGCACGCGATGCGCCTCGGCCGAGGCGCTCCCGACGCCGGATCGCCGCCGTGCTACGGGTCGCGCCATGGCGTCCTCTCCCGTCTTCAGGCCTCAGAGCTCTGGTATCTCGGCGCTCGCGCAGCGCCTCGTCGTCGCGGTCGTGCTGATCATCGGCGCGATGGTGGCGTTCTCGTCGTGCAGCGCGCGCGTCGACGCGGGCCACGTCGGCATCCGCGTCAAGCTCGCCGGCAGCTCGCGCGGCGTCGACGACATCCCCGTCGTCACCGGCTGGGTGTTCTACAACCCGCTCACCGAGCAGCTCGTGATGTTCCCGACCAGCGTGCAGAACGTGGTCTGGACCAAGGATCCTCACGAGGGCAACACCCACGACGAGTCGATCACCTTCTCGTCGCTCGAGGGCGTGAACATCAACGCCGACATCGGGCTCGCGTTCCACATCGAGCCGTCGCTGGCGCCGCACCTCTACCTGCGCTTCCGCAAGAGCGATCTCAGCGAGCTGTCGAACGGCTACGTCCGCAGCGCGGTGCGCGAGGCCTTCAGCCTCGAGGCCTCGCAGATGCCGGTGCAGAACATCTACGGGCAGGACAAGGGCAAGCTCGTCGTCGCCGTCACCAAGCGCCTCAACGATCTCCTCGGCAAGGACGGCTTCATCATCGATCAGCTCACGATCAACGGCGCCCTCCGGCTCCCCGACAACGTGGCGACGGCGATCAACCGCGCCATGGAAGCGACGCAGCTCTCGATCCAGGCCGAGAACCGCGTCCGCCAGGTGAAGGCCGAGGCCGAGCAGGCCATCACGGCCGCCGAAGGCGGCGCCAGCGCCGCGCGCGCCCGCGCCAAGGGCGAGGCCGACGCTCGGCTCATCACCGCCCGCGCCGAGGCCAAGGCCAACCTCATCCTCCGCGCCTCGACCTCGCCCAACGTGCTCCAGTACCGCGCCCTCGAGCGCTGGAACGGCAAGCTCCCGGTGATGAACGGCGGCGGCGCCCTCCCGATGCTGACGTTCGACGCCTCCAAGCTGACCAAGGTCGACGAGGACGACGCCAAGATCATCAAGGAGCTCCTCGGCGAGGAGCACGTCGACGAGCAGGCCAAGGACAAGGAAAAGAAGGACGACGAGAAGAAGGACGCGGCCAAGAAGGACGAGGCTGCCAAGCCCGCTCCCGCGCCCGCCAAGGACCCGCTCGACACCAGCGTGAAGCCGTGACACGCGGCCGGGGAGAGCGCCTGTGCGACTGGCACTCTCCCCGCCCCTGCCCTCGCCTCTCGGGCCCTGCAGACAGCTATTCTTGACGCCCGGCGTGGGCATGGCCTGCAGCTTGAAGTTGCTGATTACAGGCTCGAGCGGCCTCGCTTCCTGGTAGGTTGCGCGATGCGCACGCGCTCCGTTCTCCTCGCGTCGACCCTGTTCGTGCTCCCGTCCTGCGGGGCTCCTCCCGCGGCCCCGGTCGCGCCGATCGTCGAGGCGACGGCCGCGCCCAGCGCCTCGGCCGAGGCTCCGCCGCCGGCGAAGAGCGCCGAGCCAATCGCTTCTGCCGAGCCCGCGGCCGCTCCGGCGCCGCCGAAGGCTCCCTCCGAGCCCGCGTTGCCGCCGGTGGAGATAGTCCCGGCGATCGTCGTCGCGGGGCCCTCTCCCCTGCCCTCGCTCACCATCACCGCGCCCACGAAGAACCAGGTGATCCCGTCGGCGAAGGCCGGAGCGTTCGCCGTTACGCTTCGCGTCGGCGGCTGGGAGCTCGGGGCCTCGGGCAACCGCCTCTGCGTGCGGATCGACAGGCACCCTTGTCACGCCGTGACCGACCTCAAGAGCCCTCTGACGTTGAAGGAGATCGATCCCACCCTCGATGACGGGCAACACGTTCTCACGGTGCTGGCGCGTCGCGCCTCGGGCGAGCTCGTCAAGCCTGCTGGCAAGAGCGCGGCCTTCGCGTCGCTCTCGTTCTTCGTCGGCAAGAAGGTCGCGCCGGTGTGGAAGGACGGAGGACCGATGGTGTTCTTCGACGCTCCGGCCGAGGGCCCTTCGCCGGCCGACGGCGTCCTGCTCGACTTCTACGTGGCCAACGCCGACGTCGCCGCCGGCAAATACCAGATCCAGGCCTCGATCGGCGGCCCGGGGCTCGGGGCGGGAGCAGCGATGATCCTCGACTCCCAGGCTCCTTTGCGGATCAAGAACGCTCGCCCGGGTGAGTACCTGGTGCGCCTCGCACTCCTCGGCCACAAGGCCGCTCTCGGCGAGTCCAGCTCGTCGACCACGGTGAGCTTCGCGTCGGTGCCCGTCGGCGGCGCCTTCTCCGAGGTGACGCGCAGCTTCAAGGTCACGGCGCCCCCGCGCTGACCGCGCCGCACCGGAAGCGGGCCCGCGCCTCGGACGTGGTCCGCCGATCGGCCGCGCGCGGGCTGGACCGCGGATCGCCGCCGGGATAAGCAGGATCAATGTCGCGAGCCCCGGGGGGGAGTCGATGACGGCGGGATCACGGCGGGCGTCGAGCTTCGACGTGGTCTGCGTGGGCGAGGCGCTGTGGGACCTCACCGCGCCGCGCGCGGCGACGTCGGCGCGAGCGGGGGTCGCGCCCTTCCGCGTCGGCGGCGCCGCGGTGAACACGGCCGTGGCGCTGGCCCAGCGCGGGCTCCGCGTCGGCCTCGCCGCGGCGATCGCCGACGACGCCGCGGGGCGCGCCCTCTGCGCGAAGGTCGCCGCGGCCGGGGTCGACGTCGGCGGCGTGGCGCTCGGATCGCAGCGCGCCGGCCTCGTGCTCCTGCAGTCGGCGGGCGCCGCGGGGCGCGTCGTCGCGCGCGAGGCCGAGGAGGTGTTGCCCGTGGCCGTGCCCCGCGCCTGGGAGGCGCAGGTGCTGCTCCTGTCGGGGCTCACGCCGGCCGTGCCGCACGCGGCGGGGCTCTGCGAAGCGGCGCGCGCGGCGCGGCGCGGCGCGCGGGCGCCATCGTCGTCGTCGACGTCAACGCGCGCTGGCGGCTCTGGGCCGGCCGCGATCCCCGCGCGAGCCGCGCCGTGATCCACGAGGCCGACGTCGTCCGCTGCAGCACGGCCGATCTCGCCGCGCTCGGCATCGACGAGGCCGCGGCGCGCTCGGCGATGCGCCCCGAAGCGACGCTGGTGCTCACCAACGGCGCCGGCGCCGCGCACGCGAAGGGCCCGTTCGGCGAGCTCGTGCGGGCCCCGCGCGAGGTGGTCACGCTGGATCCCGCGGGCGCCGGCGACGCGTTCACGGCCGCCATCTGCGCAGAGCTGGCGCGCGCCGGCGCGTACCGTCCCGACGACGTCGAGCTGTGGGATCGCGTGCTCCGCCGCGGCCACGCCGCCGCGCTCGCGCAGATGCAGCGACGCTGAGGCAGCGACCCCGAGCGCGCTACGTCGCGCGCTGGCACACCGGGCAGAAATACGTCGACCGCCCCGCGAGCCCCTGGCGTCGCATCTCGATCAGCGTGTGGCAGCGATGGCAGGGCATACCGCTCCGCCCGTACACCCAGTAACGACCGCCCGTGAGCGCATGGCGCGTCGTCCGCGGCTTGCCGTCGAGGTTCTGCCGCATCAGCTCTCCGGCCTTCGCCACGAGGGCGTCGATCGCGGCGTCGGACAGCGCGTCGACCTTCGAGAAAGGGCTCGTTTTCATGAGGAAGAGCACCTCCGACTTGTAGACGTTGCCGATCCCGGCCAGCGCGGCCTGGGTCATCAGCGCCTCGCCGATCGTCTGATCACCGCGCGCGCGCAGGCGGCGCCGGGCCTCGTCGGGATCGAAATCGTCCTTCAGCAGATCGGGCCCGAGGGCGCGGAGCTGAGGGTGGCGCTCGACGCCGCCGGGGCGGAGCAGCTCGACCACCGGCGCGTTGAAGCACACCGCGACGAGCTCGCCGGCCTCGAGCACGAGGTTCGCCTGGCGCTCGGGGCGCTGCCAGCGCTCGCCGGCGCGGTAGAGGTGCCACGAGCCCGTCATCCGCAGGTGGGTGCGGATGGCGCGCCCGTCGTCGAAGTGGATCAACAGGTTCTTGCCCTGGGCCTCGACGCGGGTGATCCCCAGCCCGTCGAGCTTCGCGTCGACGAAGCCCGGCAGGGGCGAGCGCCACCCGGTGATGCTCTTGCCGGACAGGGCCTTGTGGAGCACCGCCGCCGCGCGAAACAGCGTGTCTCCCTCGGGCATCGCTACTCCCGCGGGCCCGCGCCGCGCTTGAAATACCCTTTGATCGTCGCGGTGAAGCCGGCCGCGAGGAGGCGGGGGCCGAGCGGCGATTTGCCCGGCTCGTCGCCGTCGACGCGGGCGACGAGGAGGCTCCGGCGGCGCTCTTCGTCGACCACCGCGGCGAGCGCGCCGGCGAGCGCCTGGGCGGCCTGCCCACGCTCCGGCTCATCGGGCGGCAGGAAGGTGATCAGGTTCTTCTCGGTGCGCCCGACGTAGCCGATGAGGCGGCCGTCGAGGAGGATCACGTGGGCCCCGGCGGCCCGCTGCGGGCGCGCGCCGGCGCCCTCGGTCGACGTCGTCTCGGGCCACGCGAGCGCGGCGCCGTAGGGGTTCGCGGGATCGGTCGCGGCGATGGTCACGGCGCGCGGATGCTCGGCCGGCTCGCGCGCGGCGCGGAGGCGATCGTCGGCGCCGGGCAGGGCGAACTGCGTCGCGCCGAGGCCGGCCACGAAGTAGCCGCGGCGCACGCGCCCCGCTTGCTCCATGGCCTTCAGCACCTCGTACACGGCCGAGAAGCCGCCGACGATGCCCTCGGCGTGCACCGCCTCGCGCGTGAGCACGCCGTGGCGCTCGAGCAGCGCGCGGGCCAGCGCGGCGCGGCGCTGCGTCTCGGTGGCCTGCTTGCGCGCGACGGGCCGCGACACCAGGGACCAGCGTCCCTCGCTCCCGGGCGGACCGACGCGACGCGAGCGGAAGGCGCGGCCCCGCGGCGATACCTTCGCTTGCGCGCGCGACGCCGCGCGGAGGTGGCTGCGCAGCGGCGCGAGCGTGTCGTTGGTGACCTCACCGGCCCAGACCAGATCCCACAGCGCCGCGAGCAGCTCGGGGGCGAACGCCCCGGTCTCGGCGACGATGTCCGAGAAGAACAGCGCGCCGCGCTGCTCGAACAGGGCGCGGATCTGCGCGGCGAGCTCGCCCTTCGCGGGCTCCTGCGTCGGCGCGAGGAGGGGCAGCTGATCGACAAGGTAGAGCGCGATCCGCCCGTCGTTCGGGCCGAGCGGCTCGATCCCGATCCAGGCGATTTCCCCCGCAGCAGAGAGCAGATCGAGATCGGCGGCGCGGTACTTCCCGATCCGCGCGGGCAGCACGTCGGCCTCCAGCACCGAGGCCGGGATCGGCGCGCCCTGGAGCTGCTCGATCACCGTGAGCAGCGCGTCCGGGCCGACGCGCGATCGGTGCAGCCCGTGCCAGTCCGCGAGGAAGCGCCCGAGCGCCGCGGGCTCGACGGGCTCGACCTCCTTCCGCAGCGCCGCGAGCGAGCGCCGCTTGAGGCCGCGGAGCACGTCGGCGTCGCACCACTCGCGCGAGCGCCCGCCGGGCGAGAACTCGCCTTCGAGGACGCGATCCGCCGCCGCGAGCCGCTCCAGGGCGGCGCGCACCGGCGCGACGCCGAGGCCGAAGCGCGCCGCCAGCGACGTGAGCAGGAACGGGCCGTGGGTGCGCGCGTAGCGCGACACGAGATCGCCGAGCGGATCGGCGACGGGCTCGAGCAGCGCGTTCGGGAGGCCGCGCGGAGGCACCACGCCGAGCGCGTCGCGGAGGCGCCCGACGTCCTCGGACGCGGCGTAGCGGCGCTCGCCCGCGACGTTGAAGGCGACGACGCGGCGCTCGCGGTCGAGCGCGACGATCCACTCGGCCACGGCGTCGGGCGAGCCGGATCGGGCGGCGATCTCGGCCTCGGTGAGATCGCCGATCGAGAGCAGCAGATCGTGGAGGGCGTCCGGGCTCTCGATCGGGCGGCGCCCGTCGAGCCGCTGCAGCGAGAGCTCCATCGTCGTCAGCGCGTCGGGATCCAGCAGCTCGCGCAGCTCGACCTCGCCCAGCAGCTCCTTCAGCTGGGCCGAGTCGACCGAGAGCGCCTGGGCCCGGCGCTCGGCCAGCGGCGCGTCACCGTCGTAGATGAAGCTCGCGACGTACGAGAACATCAACGAGGCCGCGAACGGCGAGGGCACGCGCGAGTCGACCGTCACGACGCGGAGCCGGCGCGAGCGGATCTGCCCGAGGATGTCGATGAGGCCGGGCAGATCGAAGACGTCGCGCAGGCACTCGCGGTACGTCTCGAGGATCAGCGGGAACGATCCGTAGCGCGAGGCCACCGCGAGCAGATCGGCCGCTCGCTTGCGCGTGGCCCAGAGTGGCGAGCGCTGGCCCGGGTGACGCCGAGGCAAGAGCAGCGCGCGGCCGGCGTTCTCGCGGAAGCGCGCCGCGAAGATCGACGACTGCCCGAGGCTCTTCACGACGAGATCCTCGACCTCGTCGGCGGCGGGCAGGAACACGTCGATGTCGGGTGGCTCCTGCGATCCGGGGACGCGGAACACCAGGCCGTCGTCGGACCACAGGCCCTCGACGTCGGCGTCGCTCGCCGCCTTGAGCTTGCCGAGGACAGCAGTGCACCAGGGCGCGTGCACCCGCGCGCCGAACGGCGAGAGGATGCACACCCGGTAGTCGCCGATCTCGTCGAGGTAGCGCTCGACGATGAGCGTGCGATCGCTCGGCACCTCCCCCGTCGCCTCGACCTGCTCGCGCAGGTAAGCCATGAGATTCTGCGCGGCGAGCGCGTCGAGGCCGTGATCGTCGCGCAGCCGCGCGATGGCCTCCGCGGGCTTGGCGGCGACGAGCACCCGCGCGAGGGCGCCGATCGCGCGCCCGAACTCCAGCGGACGACCGGGCCGGTCTCCATGCCAGAAAGGCATCTTCCCGGGCTGCCCCGGGGCGGGCGTCACGAGGACCCGATCGTGGGTTATCTCCTCGATTCGCCACGACGACGCGCCGAGGAGAAACACGTCTCCGGTGCGCGATTCGAACACCATCTCTTCATCGAGCTCGCCGACGCGGCGGCTCTTCGCGCCCTCCTCCGACGAGGCCAGGTAGACGCCGTAGAGGCCGCGATCCGGGATGGTACCGCCGTTGATGATCGCGATCCGCTTGGCGCTCTCGCGCGCGCGCAGGCGCCCGCCCACGCGATCCCAGGTGAGGCGCGGGCGGAGCTCGGCGAACTCGTCGGAGGGGTAGCGCCCCGAGAGCATGTCGAGCACGCCCTCGAACGAGCCGCGCGGCAGCTCGGCGAACGGCGCCGCGCGGCGGATCAAGACGTAGAGCGCGTCGACGTCGATCTCGTCCATGCCGACGATGGCCACGATCTGCTGGGCGAGGACGTCGAGCGGGTTCTTCGGATAGAACGTCTCCTCGACGGCGCCGGCGATCATCCGCGCGGTGCACGCAGCGGCGGCGAGGAGATCGCCGCGGTACTTCGGGAAGATGACGCCGCGCGAGACGGCGCCCACCGAGTGCCCGGCGCGGCCGATCCGCTGCAGGCCCGAGGCGATCGACGGCGGCGCCTCGATCTGCACCACGAGATCGATGGCCCCGATGTCGAGGCCGAGCTCCAGCGACGAGGTGGCGACGATCGCCGGCAGCTCGCCCTTCTTCAGGCGATCCTCGATGTCGACGCGCCGCTCGCGGGCGATCGATCCGTGGTGGGCCAGCGCCAGCTCTTCGCCGGCGGTCTCGTTGATGGCCTGGGCCAGCCGCTCGGCGAGGCGACGGCTGTTGGCGAAGATCATCGTCGAGCGGTGCTCGCGGATCAGCTCGACGAGGCGCGGGTGGATCGACGGCCAGATCGATCGGCGCTTCGGCGAGCCGGCGACGGGGCCGGACGGGATCTCGTCGATCTCGCCGAGGCGCGCCATGTCCTCGACGGGCACCTCGATCCGCAGCTCCCACTCTTTCTTGCTGCCAGCGTCGATGATCTCGACCGGACGCGGGGTGAAGGTGCCGTCGCCGCCCGCGCCGATCTCGCCGCCGCCGAGCAGCCGCGCGACCTCTTCGAGTGGCCGCTGCGTGGCCGAGAGGCCGATGCGCTGGAGCGGCGCGGCCGAGCGGGGCCGCATCGCCGCGAGGCGCTCGAGCGAGAGGAACAGGTGCGCGCCGCGCTTGCTGGGCACGAGCGAGTGGATCTCGTCGACGATCACCGTGGTGATCGACGGGAGGATCTCGCGCGCTTGCGACGTGAGGAGCAGATAGATCGACTCGGGTGTGGTGATCAGGATATCGGGCGGCGATTTCCCGATCTGGGCGCGCTCGCGCGCGGGGGTGTCGCCGGAGCGAACCGCCACGCTCGGCAGGCGATACGGCACGCCGGCCCGCACGGCCGCCGCGGCGATCCCGGCGATCGGCGCGCGGAGGTTGCGCTCGACGTCGGCGCCGAGGGCCTTGAGCGGCGAGATGTAGAGCACGCGGCAGCGCTCGCGTCGGTCGGGCTCGGGCGAGAACATCAGCCGATCGATCGCGGCGAGGAAGGCGGCGAGCGTCTTGCCCGAGCCCGTGGGCGCGAAGAGAAGCGCGGACTTGCCGGCGACGATCGCCGGCCATCCCTTGATCTGCGCCGGCGTCGGCTCCGCAAACGAGTCCTCGAACCAGCGCGCGACCGGTGCGTGGAAGAGGCCAAGCACCTGATTCGGCGCTGCCGGAACCGCGACTTTCCTGGCTCGCGACGGGGGCACGGGGCGGACTATAGAGGGAGAGAGAGCCACCGCAAGACGGCGGGCTCGACGCAGAAGTGCTCCGCCCGGGCGCGGGCGACTCTCCACGTCGCCCGAGCCGCGCGTGGTATGGAGATCAGGGTATGAGAGCGCCGCGCATCGCCGTCATCGGGCATGTCGAGCACGTGATCCTCGGGCGCTCCGACGGCCTCCTCGCCCCCGGCGACATCGTCCACCTGCGCGACGCTCGCTTCCTCCCCGGCGGGGGCGGCGGGGTCGCGTTCGCGCAGCTCTGCCGGAGCGACGCCGAGATCCACCTCTTCACCGCGCTCGGCAGCGACGAGGCGGGCCGAGCCGTCGAGGCCCGCCTCCGCGCCGCGCCGGCGCACGTTCACCTCCACGCCGCGGCGCGCGCCGTCGACCATCCGCGCGTGGTGGTCGTCGTCGACGCCGACGGCCGTCGCACCGTGATCGTCGCGGCCGATCCGCTCCAGCCCGCGGCGACCGATCCGCTCCCGTGGTCGATCCTCGGCGACTGCGACGCCGTCTATTTCACCGGCGCCGATCCCGGAAGCCTCCGCCTCGCGCGCGCGGCGCGCCGACTCGTGGTCACGGCGCGCCGACGCGAGGCGCTTCGAGCCGCCGCCGTCGCGTCGGACGTCGTGATTGGCAGTCTCGCCGATCCGCGCGAGAACGCTTTGCTCGACGCCTACGCGCCCGCGCCCGGGGCTCTCGTGCTCACCGACGGGCCGCGCCCGGTCCACGTCGTCCGTCGCGAGGGCGTCACGCTGGTCGATGCTCCGCCCTCCCCGGCGCGCGTCGCTGGCGACTACGGCGCCGGCGACAGCTTCGCCGGAGCCTTCACGTACTTCCTCGCCCACGGGCTCCCGGTCGAGGAGGCCTGTCGCCGCGCCGGGCCGTACGGCGCCGCCGTGCTGCGCGGGATCGATCCCCTGGAGACCCAGATCGATCTGGTCGCGCCGTGAGCCGGTGTCGGCGCAACTTCACGCCGGCAAAGGCTACTTTCGTCGCCCGGGCGACATCCGACAGAAAACTTCGCTAGCCTGTCAATCCGTCCGTGGGCCATTCGACCTCTGGCTGACCGCGCCGCCGCGGCCCTCGGACCTGCGCGAAGCGAAGGCGACACCATGACTGACGGATCCCCGCAACGAGCCGCGACCATCGCCTATGCGCCGCCGCCGCAGCCCGCGCGCGACCACGGCACGCTCGCCAGCTCGGCCACCCAGCTCGCGCCTTCCACCGCGTCCTCGGCGTTCTCGCCGCCGGCCTCCGCGGCGCGCACGACCGTGCTCCCCAGGGTCGACAGCGACGGCACCACCGTGCGCCTCACCCTCGAGCACCAGGGTCGCTACGAGCCCACCAAGCTGCTCGGCGTCGGCGGCATGGGCGAGGTCGTCCTGGTGCGCGATCACGACATCGCGCGGCCCGTCGCCCTCAAGCGGCTGCTGCCGGAGATGAACGATCCGGCCATCCTGGCGCGCTTCGTCGACGAGATCCGCACGGTCGGGCGCCTCGAGCACCCGAACATCGTCCCCATCCATGACGTCGGCATCGACGAGCTGGGCCGGTACTTCTTCGTGATGAAGTACGTCGAGGGCGAGACGCTCGAGTCGATCATCGCGAAGCTCGTCGCGGGCGATCCGGCCTACGTCGCGAAGTACTCCGTCGAGGCCCGGATCGAGCTCTTCCTCGGGGTGATGCACGCGCTCGAGTACGCGCACGCCCAGAGGATCGTTCATCGCGACATCAAGCCGGCCAACATCATGGTCGGCCGCTTCGGCGAGGTCGTGCTCATGGACTGGGGCATCGCCAAGCCGCTCGACGCCGCGCGCGATGCGGCGGCGGGCGCCGAGGGCGAGCTCACCGCGACCGACGAGAGCCCGAGGAAGCGCATGTACTCCACGCGCGTGGGCTCGCTCATCGGGACCCCGATGTACATGTCGCCGGAGCAGGCGCGCGGCGACAACGCCAGCCTCGACGCGCGCAGCGACATCTACAGCGCGATGGTGCTCTTGCACGAGCTCCTCGGCCTGCGGCACTACCTCGACGATTCCCCCGACATGCCGGCGCTGCTCACCCGGATCGCCTCGGAAGAGCTCGGCTTCTTCAAGCTGCTCAGCATGAGCTACCCGCATGGGACGCCCCCCGGCGAGCTGATCCACTTCCTGGTCAAGGGTCTCGCCAAGGATCCGGCGAAGCGCTTCCAGACCGCGGGCGAGGTCATCGCGGGCCTGCGCGGAATCCTCGAGGGCAAGGTGCGGATCCAGTGCCACATCACCTTGACCAAGCGGACGTTCCGCGAGATGGGTCGCCTCGTCGACCGGCGCCCGTGGGTGGCCTTCGCGGCCATGCTCGGCCTCGTGGCCGCGGTGGTGTTCTCGGTGGCCCAGCTCGTCCGCATGGCGATCGCCTGACCCGCCCTCGCGGCGATCGCCGCCGGGCCTTCAGCGCGGATCGCAGACGTACGGGTGAATCGCCAGCGTCGGCGCCGCGCGACCGGTGACGAGCTCGACGGTGAGCCCGTCGTCGTCGTCGAGGACGCTGGCCATTTCGGCCGCCAGGGCGTCGCCGAGATCGAGCTCGTAGCGCCCGGCGAGCGCCGCGACGCGGGCGCCCTCGAAGAGCGAGCCGTTGAACTCCACCACGAGGCGCTCGGTCGGGCCGACCGCGCGCGCCGGCCCGGCGGCGAGCGCGATCCGGCGCCGCGAGAACGTCGGATCGGCCGCTCGCGACAGCCACCACGCGTCGGTCTCGGCGGGGGGCTCGGCGAAGGGCGGAGGCGCCGGCGGCGCGCTCGGGCGCGAGGCGCTCCGCGGGGCTGTCGAAAACGCCGCGTCGTTCTCGTGGCTCCGGAGGGCGGCGCGGCTCGTCGGGGATTCGCTGCGGTGGGCTCGGGATCGCATGCGTCTATCTGGACCGACGTTCAGGTCACTGTCCAGGGCGATCACGCTCCCCTCGGACATTGCCCATCCGCCAGGCGCCCCGAGCCCGGCGAGCTTTCAGGCCGCCGAGGCGGAGGCGGCCCCACCGTCGACGAAGCCCCGCAGCGTCGCCTCCAGCTCGGCCACGGCTCGCTTGAGGCGCGCGCGCCCCAGCTCGACGACGGCCAGCGCCCACGCTTCGCGATCCTCGAGGCGCGCGTCAGACTCGACCGACCGCAGCGCGGCGACCTTCTTCGCCATCCCCGCGCGCCGCCGTCGCAGAGCCTCGATCCCGGGGCCGACCTCGCGGCGGCGATCCCGAAGCTCCCCGTCGAGGCCAGCAAGCGCGCCCACCAGGGCCGAGCGCGCCTCGAGCTCCCGGGTCGCCTGCTGACTCCGGGCTTCGGCCGACGCCAGCGCCGCCGCGGCTTCCCCCACGGAGCGCGTCAGCTCCGGGAGCCGACGCAAGGTACGATGAGGCTGGTTTGCAACACCCTTGAAGGTCGACATGGTGGCCATGATCGGGGAACGCTACGGACGTCCCAGAGCCTGGGCCATACGAGGATTGTCGTATGGCAAACCGCCCGCCGCCGTGCCCTGGTCGAGCCGCCGCGCGGGGATCGCTCAGGGCTTCATCGCCGC
>JANYGI010000194.1 GCA_025362495.1 Byssovorax sp.
ACCCCGAATATCGTCCCTGCCCCCGGCGGCACGATCGGCGCGAGCAGCAGAGACGCCAGCACCCCGGCGAGGGCCAGCGGCGCCAGCGCGTTTCCCCCCGCCTCCACGGCCCCGGCGATCTGCCAGACCCGCTTGGCCCTCCCCACCAGCACATCCATCCCGGCGCCGCCGATCGCGCGCGCCCCGGCCTCGCCCGCCCGCTGCGCGGCCGGCAGACGATCGATTGGCAACGTCACCACCAGCACGCGAGTCTTGGACTCCACCCCACGCGGGGCGATCTCGATCTCCACGGCGTCCACGATTGGCAAGGTCCCCGAGGGATACCGCTTCTCCTGGATCACCCGCAGCGTGGCGCGGAAGAACGTCTCGGCCTGATGGGCCCAGCGCGCGGCGTCCACGCGCGACTCGCCCTCGGGCGCGAGCAGCGTCCACGAGCCCTCGATCGGGAGGGGCGCCACGATCCCGGTCGCCCAGCCTTGCTCGTCGAAGCCAATCACGCGCGGGACGCTAGCACCGCCGCCGGGCGTCCGGGCGACAGCCTCTCGACGCGGTGGCGCCGGTTTGCTACCCCGTGTCGAATGCGATCTTACTTTACGACACTCACGATCCTCACTTCCGCCGTGGCCAGCCTCGCGCTCGGTTGCGGCAGCAGCGTCACGCCCTCGGGCACCGGCGCGGGCGGCTCCTCGGCCAGCGCGACCACGAGCGCCACCACCGGCGCAGGCAGCGCGGCGTCGACGGGCGAGACCACGGGGGCGGGCGGCGCGATGTCGTCCGGCACCGGCGCGGGCGGCTCCGGGGGCTCTTCTGGAACGGGCGAGCTCGGCCCCTTCGCGTGCTCGGGGGTCGCGGTCAAGTTCAACGCCGACGTCGCGCCGGTGTTCAACGGCTGCAGCGGTGGCGACTCCTGCCATGCGGTCGCGACCGGCTTTCAGAGCCCCGCGAGCACCTACGCC
Organism: Byssovorax sp.; assembly: GCA_025362495.1. Classification (GTDB taxonomy): domain Bacteria; phylum Myxococcota_A; class Polyangia; order Polyangiales; family Polyangiaceae; genus JANYGI01. The sequence continues at coordinate 957 of JANYGI010000194.1, forward strand.
TACCTCGTCGGGAAGATGTCCAACGGCTGCAACGACGGCACGCTGCTCGTCGCGCCGGGCGATCCCGAGCACAGCTACGTGATCAACAAGCTCTCGAACCACGCGCTCTGCGGCGGCTCGGCGATGCCGAAGGGCGTCGGCTTCAAGGGCGTGTGGAAGCCGAAGCCCGAGGCCGACGTCCAGAAGATCTACGACTGGATCTGCACCGGCGCCAAGAACGACTGACGGCGGAGATCCCCTTCATTTCCCGCTGACGGCGCCCTTCTGGATCTCGGCGTAGACGTCGGCGGGAGCGACGCCGCGGGCGACGAGCTCCTCGGCGTGGTGCAGCTCTTCCTCGATCATCGCCGCGAATTTCTCGATCGGCTGAGCGCCGACGAGGCGGCGACCGTTGATGAAGAACGTCGGCGTCCCCTTGGCGTCGAGGCTCGCGGCGAGGCGCTGATCGATCTGGATCTGCGCCTCGTGCTTCTTGCCGGCGATCGCCACGGCCGCGCCGCGCAGGCGGAGGCGCTTGCCGAAGCCGATCAGGTCCGCGTCTTCCAGGTGCGTCGGGTTCTCGTACAGCAGATCGTGGACCTGCCAGAACCCGGCGTCGCCCTGCTCGGTGAAGGCCTGGAGCGCGAGCTCGGCCGCGGGCGCCGCGTGGGTGTGGAACGCGAGCGGGTTGTTCTTCCACACGAAGCGGAGCTTCAGCCCGAAGCGCTCGCGCGCGTCGGCGAGGACCTTCTCCTCGCGCAGGCAGAACGGGCACTGGAAATCACCGAATTCGACGATCGTCACCGGCGCGGTCGCCGGGCCGCGCGACGGGGATCCGCTGACGGGCAGGCGCCACACCGTCGTCTCGTCCTTGGGGCCGGAAGCGTCGTCTTTCACCGGCGGATTCTTCGCTTTGTTCTCGAGCGAGAGCTGGACGTACACGTCCTCGGGGCGCGTCCCCGCCGCGATCGCCGACCGCGCTGCGACGGCTTGCGCGTCGATGACTTCGGTGAACTTGGTGATGGCCTGCGCGCCCGCGACCTGGACGCCGTTGACGAAGAACGCCGGCGTCCCCTTCACGCCCGCGGCCTTCCCGAGCGCCATGTCGGTGTCGATCTTGAACGCGCCCGCGCCCGTGGCGACGGCCGCCCGCCACTTGACCATGTCGACGTGCGCGGCGAGGGCCCAGCTCGCGAAGCTCTCGTCCGTCAGCGCTTCCTGCCCGGCGAAGGCGTGATCGTGGAAGCTCCAGAAGGCTTCATTTCCGCCGAGATCGAAGGCGGCCATCGCCGCGATCGCCGCGGGCCGCGCGGCCTTGTGGAACTCGAGCGGGTTGTTCTTCCACACCATCCGCAACGTCTCGGGGCCGTACTGGGTCTTCAGCGCCGCGAGCGTGACGTCGACCTTCTTGCAGTACGGGCACTGGAAATCGCCGAACTCGACGATGGTCACCGGCGCGTTGCGGTTGCCCCACGAGGGAGCGTGTGACGAGATCGGGATCGATCCCTCCTCGATGGTCGCCGCGGCGATCGTGGCCGCGGCCTCGGCCGATCGCTCCTGGAAGCGCGCCACCGCGGCGCGCGCGACGAGACCGAGCACGACGAGCCCGATCAGCAAGCCTGTGCCCGCGAGGATCCACGGCAGCGGGCTGCTCGCGCGCTTCGGCGGCGCCCCGCCCCACGTCGGCATCGGCGGCGGCGGACCGTAACCCTGCGGCGGCGGGCCGTAGCCCTGCGGCGGGGGGCCGTAGCCCGCAGGGGCGCCTTGATTCGGGGCCATCGGAGGCGGCCCGAACGACGGTCCTGCGGGCGGCGGGCTCGATCCCGACACTCCCTCGAAGCCGAGGGGGAAGCTCGGCAGCGGGCCGCGCGACGCGCCGTCCCCCAGCGGGAAGCTCGGCAGCGGCGGGCGCGGCGCGTCTTCTCCGAGCGCGAAGCTCGGCAGCGGCGCGCGCGCTCGCACGCCCCACGTCGACAGGAGAGCGTCGAGCGCGGCGCGCGCGTCGGGAAACCGCTCGCCGGGCAGGCGCGCCACGCAGCGAGCGAACCACGCGTCGAACCCGGCGGGGATCCGCCCCATCACGCCGAGCTCCGCCGCGCGCGTCGAGGCGGCGACGAGCGGCTCGAACACCACTTCTTGATGCACCGCCGCGGGCAGCATCGATCCCGCGCTCGCGCCCTTCCAGTAGGGCTTCCCCACGAGCAGGAAGAACGCGATAAGGCCGAGCGACCACACGTCGGCGGGCGCCTGGATCGGCGGGCGCGCGTCGGCCTGCTCCGGCGCCATCCACAGCGGCTCGCCCACCGACGACGTGCGCCGCGCGGCCGCGAGCAGCGGCGCGAGGCCGAGGTCGAGGACGCGCACGTTCCAGGCGATTCCAGGCACCGACGGCGTCTCCAGGAAGATGGTCGCCGGCCGCAGATCCTGATGGGTGAGCCCCGCCGCGTGGATCGCCCCGACGCCGTGGCAGAGCTGCTCGAACAGGTCGGCGATCTCGCCGACCGTGATCGCCCCGCGCCCCTCGGCGAAGCTCGCGAGGCTCTCGCCCTTGAGCGCCTCGCGCGCGAGCCACGGCTGCCCCGTCGCGGCGTCGATGCCGGCGTCGAGGATCGGCGCGACGCCGGGGCTCGCCACGCGCGAAGAGGCGCGCAGCTCGGGCCCGAAGCGCGCGCGCACCTCGGGATCCTGGACCAGCTCCGGCGCGAAGATCTTCAGCGTGCGCGGCGTGGCGGCGCCCTGCTGTTCGACCAGGAACGAGGCGGCTCCGTCCTGCTCTCCGAGCGACTTCAGGATGCGGTAGGCCCCGGCGAACACCGCGCCCGGCGCCGGAGAGAGGCCCTCGATCATGGCGCGGAGGATACCGGAAACCGGCCGCGTCGAGGACGCTGTCGTACCGATCAACCGCGCAGATCGAGAGTCATGAGCACATCGTCCACGGCGATGCCGGCGTCGATGCGGAAGGCATCGGGGCGGAGCCCCTGCTCGACGAAGCCCATGCGCGTGTAGAGCGCGCGCGCCCGCGGGTTCGTGGCGAAGACGCCGAGGTCGATCCACGCGAGCCGCGCTTCATCGCGCGCCCACGCGACGGCGCTGGCGATCAGCCGGCGGCCATGGCCCTGCCCGGTGTGGCGACGGAGCACGCCCATCCCCAGCGTGGCGCGGTGCATCTCGGCGGGGATCCGCCCGCCGCGCAGCTCGACGTGGCCCAGCACGCGATCGCCTGCCGTGAGCAGGAACGTGCGCCCCCAGAGCGCCTCATCGAGCCGCCGCGACCAGCGCGCCTCGGCGGCCAGGCGGACGTCGATCCGGGCCAGCGACCGCGACGGCGCGAAGTGCGTCGACCCTTCGCGCCCCGACTCGGCGAGGTGCTCGACGAGGTAGCGGGCGAACGCGTCCGCGTCGGCGAGGGCCGCGAGGCGGAGGTCGGTCGGACGCTCGATCGGGGCGGGAAATGACGGGAACACGCGTCCTCCTGATCTCCTCGAATCGCCCGAGGATCGCCGCGAGTATACTCCGCGCCATGTTGCTGCCGCGCTCTCCGGTCACCGCGTTCGCTGCTCGCCGCAGCGCCCTCCTCGCCCGGCTCGACGGGCCCGCGCTCCTCGCTGCGGGGCAGCCCCAGGCGCGGAACTTCCGCAACAACTCGCATCCGTTCCGCGCCTCCAGCCATTTTCTCTACCTGCTCGGCGCGGCGATCCCCGGCGCGGCGCTCCTGTTCGCGCACGGCGAAGCGCAGCTCTTCGCCCCGGCGCCCGAGCCCGATGACGCGCTCTGGCACGGCGTTCAGCCTTCGTTTTCCGAGCTCCAGGCCACGCACGCGCTCGCCGCGGTGCGGCCCCTCGAAGAGCTTCAAGACGCCGTCCGCGACGCGGGCGGCACCGTGGCGACGCTGCCGACCGAGGACGCCGCCAGCTCCGCGTGGCTCTCGAGCGTGCTCGCGCGCCGCGTCCTCCCCGGGACGGGCCACGCCATCGCCGAGGGCACGCCCGATCACGCGCTCGCGCTCGCGATGATCGCTCTCCGCGTCCGCCACGACGCTGCGGCGGTGACCCAGCTCCGCGCCGCCGCCGAGGCCTCCGCGCAGGCGCACATCGCGGGGATGCGCGCCACGCGCGGCGCCAAGCACGAGTTCGAGATCGCCGCCGCGATGATCGGAGAGCTCCGCCGCCACCACCTCGACGACGCGTACTCCCCCATCGTCACGGTGCACGGCGAGGTGCTCCACAACCGCGGCCACGACAACGCCGTCGCCGCGGGCGATCTCCTGCTCGCCGACGTCGGCGGCGAGACGCCCGAGGGCTGGGCCGCCGACATCACCCGCGTCTGGCCCGTGAGCGGCACGTTCTCGCCCACGCAGCGCGCGATCTACGAGGCCGTCCTCGCCGCGCAAGAGGCCGCGATCGCCCGCGTCACGAAGGGCACGCGCTACCGCGACATCCACGCGACGGCGGGCCGCACGCTGGTGTCTGCGCTCCGCGATCTCGGCATCTTCAAGGGCGACGTCGACGGCCTCGTCGAGCGCGGCGCCGCGGCGATCTTCTTCCCGCACGGCGTGGGGCACCTCCTCGGCCTCGACGTCCACGATCTGGAAGACCTGGGCGATCGCGCGGCCTACGCGCCGGGCCGCGTGCGTCCTGCGCGCTTCGGCGACCGCTATCTGCGCCTCGATCTCGATCTCGAGCCGGGCATGGCCGTGACGATCGAGCCGGGCTTCTACCAGGTGCCCGCGATCCTCGCCGACGCCTCGATCACCGGCGCGGTCGGCGCCGATCTCGATCGCGACGTCCTCGCCCGCTACGCCGACGTGCGCGGGATCCGCATCGAGGACGACGTGCTCTGCACCGACGGCGCGCCCGAGGTGCTCACCCGCGCCGCGCCCAAATCCATCGCCGCCATCGAGGCCGCGATGGCGTCTCAGTAGTCGTTCGTCGTCTCCTGCAGCCGATCGGTCACCGTCGTCAGCCGCTTGCCGAGCATCGCCAGCAGGTTGAGGGCGACCTGGGGGTTCTCGCTCACCTGCTTGTGAAAGGCCTCGCGCTCGAGGACCATCAGATCGACGTCGGTCAGCGCGACGACGTTGGCGGAGCGCGGGTTCGAGGTGATGAGCGACAGCTCGCCGAACACCTCGCCGGGGCCCATCTCGCGCACCGGGATCGGCGACGGTGACCGCCGCGGCCGGATGCTCGGCGGCGGATCGTCAGCGCCGCCGCGGCTGCTCGGCGGCCGCACGCTCGCCGAGCCCTCGACGCGGCTGCTCGGCGGCAAATCGTCGACGTTGAACTGGCTCGTCACCGGGCCGGGGCCGACCGAGACGCCGACGCGCCCCTCGACGATCACGTAGGCCGCCGAGCCCTGCTCGCCCGCGGTGATGATCGTCTCGCCGGCCGCGTGGAACTGCCGCTCGAAGCCGTTGAGGAAATGCCGGATGTCGTGCCGATCGACGAACGCCGCGAAGCGATCGTTGAGCCTGCCTATCTCCAGCACCACGGGCAGCATCCAGAGCTGGGTCGGCTCGTGGAAGAAGCGCGGCTGCACCGGCTCGTAGCCGCTGCCGAGGAAGAGCTTCTCGGCCTCGGGGGCGGCGACGCCGGTGATGTGCGTCAGCCCCTTCACGAGGGCCCAGTAGTACATCATGCCGAGCATCGCGAAGGTGACCCGGGGGATGCGACGATACTCGGGCTCGACCACCAGCATGCTGCCGCTCCCGACGCGCACGTTCGTGTCAGGCAGGTAGGGCCTGAAATCGAAGAGCTCGTCGGCGGGCGCGCCCACCGGCGAGGGCTCGACGATCCGCACCCCGCCGACGATGCGCCCGTGGGCCGAAGCCACGATGTTCGCCGTGGTGGGGAACGCGTCGAAGCGGTCGACGAGCCGACCATCGGAGACGGGGCTGAAATAGCGCTGCTCGTCGACGAACACCCGGTGACGGACCTGGAAGAGCTGATCGAGATCAGTCGGAGACGTCGCCTGTCGGATTCGGACTGCCATCGTTCATCCCTCGCGCGCCGGGCAGGCCTTCCGGCGCCGACGGCCCATTGCACACGAATTCGATCGCGAGCCAAGTTGCATTCGTGTCACCACGAGCCCGGAGCGGCTCGGGCGGCCGAGGTTACCTCACCCCGGCGTGAGAATCAGCAGCCGGCACTCGATATCGCCGTTGTAGACGGCCAGCGATTGAGCGGCGTCGTGGTGGAATGCACGCGCAATGGCCGGCGAGCCCGCGAGAATGGCTATCCGGTGGCCGTGGAGAGCCAGCATCGCGGTCGCCATCGCGGCGAAGAGCTCGTCTCCGCCGGCGAGGCGCTCACCGTACGGAGGGTTGGTGATCACCAGGCCGGGCGGCGAGAGCGGGGCGAGATCGGCGACGCTCTTCTGGCTCCACGTCACCTTCACGCCGGCGACGCGCGCGTTCTCGGTGGCGACGGCGAGCGCGGCGGGATCGATGTCGCTCCCGGCGATCTCCGGCGACGCGGGCAGGATCCGCGCGAACGCCGCCTCGCGCAGATCGACCATCCCTTTCCGCATCGCCTCGTCGTGGCAGGCCCAGCGCTCGAGGCCGAAGCGATCGCGCAGGAGCCCCGGCGCGATCTGCCGCGCCCAGAGCACGGCCTCGATCGGGATCGTCCCCGAGCCGCACATCGGATCGACGAGCGGGCTCCGGCGGTCCCAGCCGGAGAGCCGCAGGATCGCCGCGGCGAGGCTCTCCTTCAGCGGCGCCTCCATGGCCTGGGCGCGGTAGCCGCGGCGGTGGAGCGACTCGCCCGCGAGATCGAGGTACACGCTGCACACGTCGCGCACGACGTGAACGAAGAGCGTGAGATCAGGGTCGGCGCGGTCGACCGAGGGCCGCGCGCCGGTGAGCTCGCGGAGCTGATCGACGATGGCGTCCTTCGTCTTCTGGGCGATGAACTGCGAGTGGCTGAGCCGGCTGTCGCGGCACACCGAGCGCACGAAGAGCGTGTGCTGCGCCGTCAAATACGGCCGCCAGTCGATCGCCTTCACGCCCTCGTAGAGCGCGTTGCCGTCGGGCGCGGGGAACGCGTCGAGGCGGTAGAGCACGCGGATCGCGGTGCGCAGCTCGAGGCAGGCGCGCGCCCCCTCGGCGAGCTCGCCGCCGAAATGGACGCCCCCGCGCTCGGCGCGGACCGCGCGGAATCCGAGCTCGCGCAGCTCGTCGCGGAGCGCCCCCTCGGTGCCCCGGGCGGCGGTGGCGAAGAGCCGCGTCGCGGGCGCGGCGATTTCGGTCGGCGGTTTGTAACCTTTTTCAGCCATGGATCGTGGTGCTCGCAGAAAGGCACGAACCCATGACTGGATCAACCGACCTCGTGGTCATCGGCGGAGGATTGTGCGGGCTCACGGCCGCCGCGATCGCCGCAAAAGCAGGACTTTCCGTGGTGCTTCTGGAAAAATCGAGCGAGCCGGGAGGGCGCGCCGCCACCACCGAAAAACAGGGGTACGCCCTCAACCTCGGGGCCCACGCGCTCTACCGCGGCGGGCCGGCGTGCGCCGCGCTCGACGCGCTCGGCGTCGCCTACCCGGGCCACGAGCCCGCGGCCTCGGGCGGCTTCGCCCTCCGCGGCGACACCCTCCACACGCTGCCGACGGGCTTCCTCTCGCTGGTGAGCACCGACGTCTGCGGCCTCGCCGCCAAGCTCGAATTCGCGAAGCTCCTCGGCACCGTCGCGTGGATCGACGCCGCGGCGCTCGATCGCGTCAGCGTCGCCGCGTGGCTCGATCGCGCGCTCCAGACGCCCGAAGCACGAGGCCTCGTGGCCGCCTTCGTGCGCGTGTCCACGTACGCGGGCGATCTCGAGCGGATGAGCGCCGGCGCGGCGCTGGCGCAGCTCCAGATCGCGTACAAGCACGGCGTGCTCTACCTCGACGGCGGCTGGCAGACGCTGGTGCGCGGCCTCCGGGGCGCGGCGGAGGCGGCCGGCGTGACGATCCGCACGGGCGCGAGGGTGGCCTCCGTCGACACGATGGGCCACACCGTCAACGGCGTGGTCCTCGCCGATGGAACGCGGATCGTGGCCCGCGCGGTGATCCTCGCCGTGAGCCCCGCCGCCGCGAGCGCGCTCGCGCCCGACCGCGCGGCGCTCGCGGCGCACGCGAAGGACCTCGTCCCGGTGCGCGCCGCGTGCCTCGACGTCGCGCTGTCGTCGCTGCCGGACCGCCGCGCGCTCTTCGCGCTCGGCGTCGATCGGCCGCTCTACGCGTCGGTCCACAGCGCCTCCGCGAAGCTCGCCCCCGAGGGCGGTGCCGTCGTGCATCTGCTTCATTACGCGCCCTCCGGCGATGCGCGCGCCGACGAGGCCGAGCTCACCGCGCTGCTCGATCGGCTCCAGCCCGGCTGGCGCGACGTGGTCGTCGAGGAGCGCTTCCTGCCCTCGATGATCGCCTCGAACGCGCTCCCCACGGCGGCGATGGGCGGCCTCGCGGGGCGCCCCGGATGCGAGGTCCCCGGCGTCGCGGGCCTGTACCTCGCGGGCGACTGGGTAGGGCCGCGCGGCATGCTCGCGGACGCGGTGTTCGCGAGCGCCGGCGTCGCCGCCAGGCTCGCGGCGGCGCAGCTCGCCCTGCCGAGAGCGGCATGAGCGTCGACGTCGCCGCGCCCTTCCGCGAGCACGAGCGCCTGCTCCGCGGCCTCTGCTACCGGCTCACGGGGAGCGCGGCCGACGCCGACGATCTGGTGCAGGAGACGTTCCTCCGCGCCCTGGAACGGCCGCCCGCGCGCACCGACGAGCCCTGGAAACCATGGCTCGTCCGGGTCGCGGTCAACCTCGGCCGCGACGCGCTCCGCAAGCGCCGCCGCCTCGCGTACGTCGGCCCGTGGCTGCCCTCGCCGATCGAGACCGAGGAGCCGATCCCCTCGTTCGAGATCGCCGGCGAGGGCGGCACCGAGGGCCGCTACGATCTGCTGGAGAGCGTGTCGTTCGCTTTCCTCTTGGCGCTCGAAGCGCTCACGCCGCAGCAGCGCGCGGTGCTGCTGCTGCGCGACGTCTTCGACTACTCGGTCGAGGAGACGGCCGACGCGCTCGCCCTCACCGCGAGCAACGTGAAGACGACGCACCACCGCGCCCGCCGCGCCCTCGAGCCCTACGAGCAGCACCGCTGCCGCCCGACCCCCGATCTCGTCGCCCGCTCCACCGAGGCCTTGCAGCGATTCCTGACCAGCTTGATGACCGACGACGTCGCGGCGGTGCAAGCCCAGCTCGCCGAGGGCGTGGTGGCCTTGAACGACGGAGGAGGCCAGTTCTTCGCGGCGAGGCGCCCTGTCGTCGGCGCGGCCAAGGTGGCGAAGCTCAACGTGGGTATCAAGAATATGGGTCCCCCGGTGTCCCGCTGGGAGATCCGCAGTCTCAACGGCCTCCCCGCGCTGGTGGCCGAGCGAGACGGCACCTCCGCCAAGGACGCTCCGCGCTTCGTGCTGCGCGTCGATATCGACGCTGAAGGGCGGATCTCGGCGCTCCATACCATCCTGGCCACGCGCAAGCTCACCGCGGTGATGGCGATCCGGCAAAGCACGCCTTCCGCGTGAGAGCGACGCCATCGGGCGAGCCCGAGCGCGAAGCGGGGGTCGCGCGTGCTAGGCTCGTCGCCCATGGGCGCAGCGACACCCGAAGGCCTGGATCCCGAGCACAACTCGCCCGAAGTCGAGGCGGACTTCGACGCCGTGCCGCCCGAGATGGTGGCGGAGATCCTCGACGGCGAGCTCTTCACGTTCGCGCGGCCGGCGCGCCCGCACACGCGAAGCGCATCACGCCTCGGAATGAAGCTCGGGAGCCCATTCGATCTCGGCGACGGCGGCCCCGGCGGGTGGGTGATCCTCGACGAGCCGGAGCTTCACCTCGGGCCGCGCCCCGACAAGATGGTGCCCGATATCGCGGCCTGGAAGCGCGAGCGCATGCCCGACGCGGTGGGGAACGACGAGACGCCCGCGCACTACGACGTGGCCCCGGACTGGGTCTGCGAGGTGATCTCCCCGCGCACCGAGCGTGTGGACCGGGGAAAGAAGATGCGGATCTACCGCCGCGAGGGCGTCAAGCACGTGTGGCTCCTCAGCCCTTTACTGCGGACACTCGAGGTCTATCGGCTCGAAGGCGGCCTGTGGCTGCTCCTCGAAACCTACGAGGACGACGCGAAGGTCCGGGCGGAGCCATTCGACGCGCTGGAGCTCGATCTGGCCGCGCTCTGGTCGCAATAGCCGCATGGCCCGGAGGCGACTCTTGCAAAGCTGGAGAACATCCAATAGCTCTCTGGCATGTCATTGAAGGATCTGACGACCCCGACGTTCATCTCCGTGCTCGACGCGTGGCTCGATCCGAAGCACGAGCTGGGGCTCGTCCAGGGACTTGGCAGGGCATCGACCCTCCAGCCCGATCTCACCTCCGCGCGCGATGGTCTCAAGGCCACGCACGCCGTGAGCGGCAAGGTCCCGATGGACCTCGCCAGGCTTCAGGAGAAGGCTGGTGTCCTCGATCGGCGCCACGATCGCAAGGCGCGCGGCCTCGACAAGGTGCTCGACGGACTCGCCGAGATGACTGACGACGACGTGCTGGCGGGGACGCTGCAAGCAGCCCGCGGCGAGCTGCTCGGCCCACTGGGCCTCTCCGTCATCCTCACGAGCTACACCGACGAAGCCACCAGCGCCAAGCTCGCCGACACGCGGCTCTCCGACGCCTCCAAGCAGGCCTTCAAGGACGTGACGATCGGCGATCAGTCGGTGGCCAAGTGGGTCAAGGACTGGCAGAGCGTCGCCAGGCAGCTCGGCGAGGCCGACGCAGAGAAGACGGCGCTCGAGGCCAAGCTCTCTGCGGGCGCCACGCCCGCCGAGGCGTTGAAGGCCCGCAACGCGGCCATCCGCGTCATCAACGCTTTCGTGGGGATGCTCGGGCTCGACGCGCCCGACGCCGCCACGCGCGCACGCATCCTCGGCCCGCTGGACGCGGCGCTCGCCAAGGTTTCACGTCGGGCGAAGCCGGCGGCGACGGAGGGCGGCGCGCCGGACGGCAGCGGGACGCCGACCGCTACGGGATGAGCGCTGGGCCTGCTCTCGGTAACCGAGCCGTCGCTGAAACAACTGGAAAAGCCGATGGTTTCGGAAGTAACTCTGGCGGATGAAAAGCTGAACCCCTATCGGGTGCGTCTCCGTCCAGGCAGCGCCAAAGACCGGACGAGCTTGATGGCATCGTGGGGTCCCGTGTTCAGACGAGGCCCCGATGAATGACTCGATCGCGGTTGGCCGTGGGGCGAGCTGGGCATCGCCGAGCTTGCCTTCAGCGCCAACCCCGAGTGGGTCGTGCTTGCAGATGAGGTCGAAAGCGCGGCGCGCGGCGACTTGCTCGGCGTGCTGGTGACGACTGCGCCGATCACCGCGCAAGAGGCCGCCCTCGACGACCCTGCGGCAGCGTCCGCCGCGCTGCTCTGGGTCGAATACATCGCGATCGCCCCGTCCCTACGCAAAGACTGCCCGGATCAGGATCAGCGTCGCCCCATCTTGAAGGGTGTGGGCCCCCGGCTCATGATCGCCGCGATAACGCGCAGCAGGACGCTGGGGTTGGATGGCCGTGTCGCCCTTCATGCCGAAGGCAAGATCGCGTGCGACGCGTATACCAAGTGGGACATGCGGCAGCTCGGCACCGCGATCCATCCCGCGGGGGGAAGTTATCCTGTATTCTTGGGCGACGCCGCGTGGGCCAACCTGCCGAAATGGAAGTAGCAACGGAGAGACGTCGATGACCGAAGAAGACCGCCAGAAGGATTTTCAGCGATTGCTGGAGATCATCGCGCTCGAAGAAGAGCGCGGCGCGATCGTCCCCGGTGGCGCGGTCGGTGGTGTGGCCGGGCGGGCGCGGGCTGCCCACCGCAAAGATGCGCTCTCCGTCTTGCTGAGCGTCCGAGAGAGCATCCGCTTCGTCGCGTACGCCGTCGCGGCGCCCCAGAAAGCCGCATGAGCGACCTCGTCCGCACCGTTCGTTCGGGCAGCGTTGGCCTCGATCTCGTCCTTGGCGGCGGTGTGCGCGTGCTCCGCCGCATCGCCGGGATGCCCACCGAGAGCGCGACCATCCTCGTGCGCGGGGGCCCGGGC
>JANYGI010000199.1 GCA_025362495.1 Byssovorax sp.
TGGACCGACGGAGAGGTCGCCCGTCCGCTCGATGCCCCTTTGTTCGCGTGCGGGACTCTGGCCCGCTTGCCGACGCACGGGGCGCTATCTCGAGTCAGACGCCGCGGACTCCCACCGAAAAGGGCGAAACACGAGTCTGAGAGTCTGAGCGTTCATCAGTCAGACTCTGGAGGTCTGGACGTTTTTCGGCCCGGCCTTCAAACTCTGCATGTGCCGGAAATGCGGCGAGGCACTCCCGGGCTCCGATCCCGAGCCCTACCCGTCATCCGATCATCGACGTCCCCGAGGTGACAGCCATGGTCGAGGAGTCCCAGCGCATCCGCCCGGCGGCGGCGCCGGCTCCGCCCGGCGACCGTCGAAACCCATCCAGCTTCAAGCGGGCGGAGCTCGCTGGAGCCGGCAAGAGCCGTGCTCTGCCCAGGAACCGTGACGCGCGGCGCGCCGGCCCCGGCTCACGCCTCGCGCAACAAGCGAACCAGGATATCGACGTTCTTGACGCGCAGCCGAGCGAAGGACAGGCCCGCGATGGAAGGATCACTGGGCACGAGCTCGAACTGCCCCTGCTGCTGCCGCGCCGCCACCTGGGACTGATGGAAGCGGTGGTGGAGCGGCGGCGTGGCCGCGTCGTCGTGGTACTCGACCTGATCGCCTTGCAGCACCACGCGCTTCGTCTTCGGCGTCCCGATGGGACCATCGCTGATCTCGAACGTGACCGGCTCGCCGCGCCGGAGCGTCGCGCGAATGCGGGCGTCGAGCGGCTCGGTCGCGCGGCGGACTATCTCGCGCACACAGACCACCTCCGGGGAACCGGAGCCGTCACCCACGTTGCCCGCGCTGATGTAGCCGCCCGTGTGCGTGAAGATCGTGTTGCTGGTGGCGTCGTGGAGGATGATCCCCTCGCTGTTATGAATGCTCCCGGAGTTCTTCCAGATCATGCGCAGGTCGTTCCGGGCGACGGAGGTCACCGCGTCGTAGCGAATGGTCAGCCGGCTGGTCTGCCCCTTCTCGTAGGTGATCTTCTCGACGCCCTCGGCGCCGACGTAAACACACGTCCCCGTTTGCTTGCCGCGACCCGTGCGCCGGAACGTCATGCGGAAGGCGATCGCGGCGGGGAGGAGCGCGGGCAGGAGGAACGGCGCGACCGGAAGGGTCTGCATCACCGAGCTGGGCAAGACCAGATTGAGGAGGGCTCCAATGCCGAACGCCAGCGGCACGCCCACGAACACGCCCGCGAGCAGCCCGAGGAACGACGCAAAGGCGGCGCGCCCGAACACGGATACCCGGAGATCGTCCTCGAGCACGCTGTACCCGGTCGGATCGATCGAGCTCGTCGCGAACAAGACCGGCCCGATGGCCGGGCTGGGCGACTCGACCAGGCCGAGCGGCACGAGGGAGCGCGTACCAGGGGGGAGGGGGAGATCGAAGGGGCGCACCGGCGTGTTCATCAGGGCTTCGCTTTCGAGGAGAGGACAAGGCTGCGCGGGTCGGCGTTGAATTGCTGGACCCGAGCGTCGCTGTAACCGATCGTCGCGTGAGGCGCGTGCTCCGCGATCCAGGTCCGGAGCCGCGGCTGCTCGACCAATGGCCGCTCGAGAGGCCAGATCAGGATCCGACGGTCCGTGAACCCCACGTGGAGCTTGCGCTCGATCTCGCCGTTGACGTGCCGGATGGTGTCGTAGATCCAGACCACCTCCCCGGGACGATCGCGCATGCGCTGCTTCCAGCGGAGATAGTACAGGGCACCTCCGCGGCCCAGCACGGTGACGCCCGCGAGGGCGACGCTGACGAGGCCCCCGACGAGCTCACCGATCGAGGGGTGCGCCCCGACGCTCGACGCCCGATCGTGCGCCACGTCGAAGAGGAGGAAACCGCCGAGCGCGAGCAGAACGAGGGGCACGACGATCGCGGTGATCGCCAGCTCGGGGAGGCCGTCCCAGGGGATCTCGGCCGGAGAGGGCGGAGGCGTGCGGTCGGGTGTCGTCATGAGCGCACGCCACGGTACATGCTCCAGGGCGACCGAGCGAGAGCAAGGCTTTCGCGCGACGGTGAACGCCGGGCGCGGCGCGGAGGGGTGATCGAGCTCGATGCCCTCGCGCGCGAGGTCCGGTCAGCCGCCGCGCAGCTGCGCGCGCACCTTGGCCAGCACCGCCACGTCCGCCGGCGGGAACTCCTCGTCTCGCAGCTCGTCAATCCCCGCCCACCGCACCGCGGCGACATCGATCGCGCTGGGCTCGGCCGATCCCGCCTTCCGCGTCGCCGCGAAGAACAGCAGTAAAACGCTCTTCGCCGGATACCGATGATAGGTGATCTCCAGCGGATGACCCACCTCGACGTCAATCCCCAGCTCTTCCGTCAGCTCCCTCCCGAGCGCGTCGCGCGGGTCTTCTCCGGGCTCCACCTTGCCTCCGGGGAACTCCCATGCTCCGGCCAGGTGCGTCCCGGATTTGCGCTGACTCAGGAGCACGCGCGCTCCCTCCACGATCACCCCTGCGACCACGATCACCGGCGACTTTTCGCTCTCCAGCATGCGCGGAGCCGACCACGGCCGGGGCCGACGGGCAAGGGGCGACGAGGGCCCCGCGAACGTGTACGTTGCGCCCGATCATGAACGATACCCGCGGACGCATCACCATCCATCCTCGCGGCTTCGGCTTCCTGCTGGTCGACACGCCCGAGGGCGAAATCGCGGCCTTCATCACGCCGCCCGAGCTCAATCCGTTCCTCGACGGCGACATCGTCAGCGCGATCATCACGCCCTCGACCCAGGATCCGACGCGCTTCTCGGCCTCGTCCCTCGCGCTCTTCGATCGCGCCCGCACCGAGCTCTTCGGCAGCGTGGTCACGCACGGAAAGCGCCGCTTTCTCCACGTCGATCGCCTCGTCGCCAACACCGACTGGATCTTCGAGGACGGCGTCGCCGACGCCATCCCCGACGGCGCGTTCGTCGTCGCGGCGATCCACGGGACCAAGGTCGTCCCCGTTCGCAC
Organism: Byssovorax sp.; assembly: GCA_025362495.1. Lineage (GTDB taxonomy): Bacteria > Myxococcota_A > Polyangia > Polyangiales > Polyangiaceae > JANYGI01. Next base: position 2,988 of record JANYGI010000199.1, read on the forward strand.
GGTGGGCCAAGGGGCCGATCTCGGCCTCGAGCGCTGCGTCGTTCGCCACGGGATCCGCGCCATTTTCCCGCAATCGGTGATCGACGCGGCCATGGCGACCGGCGGCGTGAAGCGCCTCTCGGGCAACCGCCGCGATCTCCGCGAGGTGCCGACGGTCACCATCGACGGGCCCAGCACCACCGACATCGACGACGCTCTCTCGGCGCTCCCGGCCGACGCCGACGGCGCGCTGCGCGTGCTGATCTCCATCGCCGACGTCGACGCGCTCGTGCCCGAGGGCTCGCCCGTCGACGAGGAGGCGAAGCTCCGCGGCACCAGCGTTTACCTCGCTGGCCGCGTCATCCACATGCTCCCCGAGGTGCTCGCGAGCGACGCCGGGAGCCTCGTCCAGGGCAAGGATCGCCCCGCGCTGACGGTCGAGCTGCGCATCGATCCCGAGGGCGCCGTGCGCTCGGTGGACGTGTACATGAGCCTGATCCGCTCCAACGCGCGGCTCACCTACGACGAGGTCGCCGACTACCACGCGACCGGCGCCGCCTCCACGATCCCGCCCGCCGTGCTCCCGACGCTGCGCTGGCTGCGCACCGCGGCGGCGCGCCTCTCCACGGTCCGCGCGGCCCGCGGCGGCGTCGAGATTGACCGCGAAGAAGCCTACATTTCGCTCGACGAGGCCACGCGCGAGCCGACGTCGATCACGCCCCGCGGCGACACCGACGCGCACCGGATGATCGAGCGCCTGATGGTCGCCGCCAACGAGGCCGTGGCCCGCTGGCTCGTCGATCGCGGCCTCCCCGGCCTGTTCCGCGTCCACGAGACGCCGACCCCCGAGAAGGTCGAGATGCTGGCGCGCTTCGCTCACAACTTCGGCATCGAGGCCGGGTTCGGACGCGAGCTCAGCCCGCGCGGGCTCGCGGCCTTCGAGGCTCAGTTCAAGGGCTCGGTCATCGCCCCGGCGATCCGCACCGTGCTCGGCAAGACGCTCGGCACCGCGCGCTACACCGTGCATCCCGGGCCGCACTTCGGCCTCGCGGCGCCGCTCTACCTCCACTTCACCTCGCCCATCCGCAGGTACGCCGACCTCGCGGTCCACCGGATCATCAAGCGGTATCTCGGGGGCGATCGCTCGCTCCTCGCCGGCGATCCCGCGCTGGAGACGCTGGCGCACAACGTCAACATCGCGGCCCGCAGCGCCGGCAAGGCCGAGGCCGAGCGTCATCGCATGCTGGTCGCGCGCCTCTTCGCCAGCCGCATCGGCGAGCATTTCACCGGCAACATCGTCTCGATCAAGCCCTTTGGCCTGGTCGTCCAGCTCGTCGGCACCGGCGCCACGGGCACCGTCGCGATGGACGCGCTCCCCCGCGGCCCGTACCGCATCGAGCCGGACGGCCACGGCGTCTTCAACGGCGACGAGGACCGGTACGGCATCGGCGATCCGGTCGACGTCGAGATTGCCAGCACCAACGAGGAGCTGGGCCGGGTCGACCTCGTGCCGGTCCCGTTGTAAACGAGTCGCCATGTCCACGACCGCTGCGCCGCCGCGTCCTCGCCTCCTCGTCGTCGGCTGCGGCGGCATCGGCGGCGTCGTCGCGGGGCACCTCTTCGAGCAGGGGCACGACGTCACCGCGCTGACGACCAACGCGCTGATCGCCGACGCGATCAACGCCGGCGGCTTTCGCCTCCGCGGCGAGGGGAGCCCCGGCGTCGTGCGCGGCCGCGCGGTCACGGCGATCCCGAAATCGGCCGCGCCGTTCGACTACATCTTCCTCGCAACGCAGCCCCCGCAGGTCGAGGACGCGGCCCGCAGCGTCCTGCCGCACCTCGGCTTCAACGGCGCCATGGTCTGCTTCCAGAACGGCCTCTGCGAGGAGCGGGTCGCGGCGATCACCGGCCCCGATCGCACCCTCGGCGCCATCGTCGCCTGGGGCGCGTCCATGGTCGATCCCGGCGTCTACGATCGCACCTCGGCCGGCGGCTTCGTCATCGGCCGCATGCCCTTCAAAACCCCTGCGATCGAAGGCGATCCCGGCTCGCATCCCTCGTACCGATCGCCGGTCGCCGACGACCCGCGCATCGACGAGCTCGCCCGCATCCTCGAGGCCGTCGGTCCCACGACGACGACGACGAACCTCGCGGGCGCGCGCTGGTCGAAGCTGGCGATCAACTGCGCCATCTCCTCGCTCGGCACGCTCGGCGGCGATCGCCTCGGCGTGCTGATGCGGCACCGACACGTGCGTCGCCTCGCGCTCGAGATCATGACCGAGACCGTGGCCGTCGCGCGCGCCCTGGAGATCCGCCTCGAGAAGGTCGCCGGCACGCTCGATCTCGACTGGATCGCGCTCACCGACAGCGAGCGCGTCGCCGCGGGATCTCCCGGCCTCTTCGCCAAGCACGCGCTGCTCCTCGCCGTCGGCGCGCGCTACCGCCGCCTGCGCTCCTCGATGCTCGCCGCGATAGAGCGCGGCCGCCCGCCCGCGGTCGAGTTCCTCAACGGCGAGGTCATCACCCGCGGCGCCGCCCTCGGGATCCCCACGCCGATCAACTCGGCCATCCGCGATCTGGTCTTCGACATCGCCCGCGGAAAGGCCACGCCGGGCCTCGATCTCACGCGACGCTTCTTCGAGCGCACGCGCGGCGCCGACGCGGGCGCCGACGCCTCGTACGGCGGTGACGTGGCGCCGCCGTCGATGACGCCGCCGTTCATGCCTGTCGCGCCTCCGCCTCCGTACGCCGCCGAGCCGCCGCGCACCCACGACGAGCTGCACCACGCGGTCGCGCAGTTTCACATCGAGGCCGAGCCGACCTTGCCGACGGGGACGCCCCTCCCTATCCCGCCACCGGACGACGTCGAGCCGAGGAGCTGAGATGCTGCATTGCGAGATCCTTTCGACCGGTGACGAAGTCCTCACCGGGATGATCGCCGACACCAACGCGGCCTTCCTCGCCGATCAGATGGGCTCGCTCGGCTTCGAGGTGCTCCGTCACACCACGGTGGGCGACGATCGCGCCATCCTCGAAGAGACGTTTCGCACCCTGGGCGCCCGCGCCGACGTCGTGCTCTGCACGGGCGGCCTCGGCCCCACCGTCGACGATCTCACGACCGAGGTCGCCGCTGGCATCCTCGGCGTCGGGATGAAGCTCGACGAGGCCGCGCTGGCCTACATGGAAGGCCTCTGGAAGAACCGCGGCCGGGTGATGCCGGAGAACAACCGCAAGCAAGCGATGCTCCCCGAGCCCGCGGACGTGCTCACCAATCCCATCGGCACCGCGCCCGGATTCAGCGTGAAAATCGGCAAAGCCCACTTCTTCTTCATGCCCGGTGTCCCCCGGGAAATGAAGAAGATGTTCGCCGAGCAGGTCATTCCGCGCCTCCAGAAGCTCCGCTCCGAGCCCACGGTGTTCGACGTGCGGGTCTATCGGTCCTTCGGCCTCACCGAGTCGGCGGCCGATCAGGCCCTCTCCAACATCGAGGCGCTCTTCCCCGGGGTGAAGCTCGGTTTTCGCGCTCATTTCCCCGAGATCCAGATCAAGCTCACGGTGAAGGGCCCCGAGATCAACGCCGCCCGCGAAAGCCTGGAGGCCGCCGCGGACGAGGTGAAGAAGCGAATCGGCCCCCACATCTTCTCCGACGGGGACTCGATTGAAGCGGTGATCGGCGCCGCGCTCCGCCGCGACAAGGCCACTGTCTCCACGGCGGAGAGCTGCACCGGCGGCATGATCGCCCAGCTCATCACCAGCGTGCCTGGAGCGTCGGAGTACTTCGATCGCGGCTTCGTCACCTACACCGCGGCCGCCAAGCACGATCTCGTGGGCGTCCCCGAGGCCTTGATCGCCGAGTTCGGCGTGGTGAGCGAGGAGTGCGCGCGCGCGATGGCCGAGGGAGCAAAGGCGGCCTCGAAGAGTACGTATGCCATCTCGGTCACCGGCGTCGCCGGCCCGGGCGGCGGCACCGACGACAAGCCCGTTGGCCTCGTCTACATCGGCCTCGCCGGGCCGAAAGACACCGTGGTTCGTCGCATCAACTGGCCCGGTCAACGCGAGCAGATCCGCGGGATAGCCTCCATGGTCGGGCTCGATTTGCTCCGCCGCGCCCTGCAAGGGCTGGAGCCGCTGGCGCCGGAGTGGATCCAGCGCCGCGCGAAGTAGCTCGAACGGTCGGCTATCTCCGCGCGGCGAGCTGGCCTTCAGCCGCGCGTGACGATGCGCTTCTGCAGCGACCGCTTCTCCTCCTCGGAGAGGCGCCCGCTCGTCATGGCGTCGCCGTCGTCACCGAGGCTGATCTCGCGGGCTCGGTCCGTCGATGCGATCGCCACGTTGACGCCGAACATCGCGGCGAACCACGCGAAGGGGAACCCGACGGACTTCTTCCCCGTACCGGTGTTGGCGAAGCTGAACATGCAGACGTATTTATCGTCCTTGCGCAGCCAGATCGAGCCCGAGTCGCCGCCGAGCTGGATATCGCTGCTGCCGTTGCTCACCACCGTCTGATCGAGGAATCCGACCTTGTTGAGCCCGCCCCAGCCGCCGTAATCGATGGTGATGTCGGTGTGCACCGACTCGACCGTTCCGCTGACGGCGCCGGTGGTTCGACCCACCTTGATCATGCTCCAGCCGACGCTGTACTCGTTGTAGAACCCGGGCAGCGCGCCCACCGTGGGATAGTCCAGGCTGAAGGTCGTGGTCTTGTCGGGCATCACGATGCCTGCGTCCATCTTGTTGCCGTCCGGCTGGATCGTCAGATACCTGTGGAGCACGCCGATCCTGTCGGCCTCGGTGCCCCCGTCGTCCGGGCCCGGCTGGACGGTGACATAGGCCTTGTTGTCGTTGTTGCCATTGAGCACGTGGCAGTTGCCGGCGAGATAGAGCTGCTTCGTCTTCGGATCGATCACCACGAGGCCGCCGGTCCCGGTGCCCTTCGGATCGATCCGGCCCGCGCTGTAGCCCTCCTGCACCGGCCGCACCCGCTCGTCGTAGGGCGCGATCATCGGCGCGCCTGCCCGCAGGGGCGGCATCACCGCCTCTCCCGCGTGGAACTTGCCCGAGACGTCGAGCCGGATCGGCAACTCCTGATCCTCGGCGTCGGCCGTCAGGGCGCCAAAGAGGCTCGCCCCCTGAAGCTTCGCCGCGGCGGCCTCGTCGACCACATAGACGATGAGCGCCGGCCCGCTGCGCGGATCGCCGGGGTGGGCCGCTCCGATGCCCACGCCGACCACGCCGGGCAGCGCCAGGAGCTGCCTGGAGTGACGATTCTTGATCTCGATTGCTCTCGAATTCTTCAACATGGTTCCTCCTCGAAATCGCGATGAACGGCGCCACCGTCAAAGACCGCGATGGGCGGCCCTCGACGCGTGAGGCGCCGCCCCTCGCCGTGAAGACAGGCAGTGAAGGCGCCGCACGGGCGCCTCGATGAGCTGCTGCAACGAGCTTTACCCCCGGGGAGAGGACGGCGCGACGGAGGGCCCGCCGCCGCGCCGCTTCACCCGGTTCCCGCTCGCCGCCGCGCGCTAGAGCTGCGGCAGGACGTGGCTGAGCCCGTGCTCCCGCGAGATCTTGTGCTCGCTCGGCGCGGGCAGGAAGAGGCCCGTGCTCGAGTCGTACACCAGCGCGGCCGAGGTGATCGACCCGCCGAGCTGCACCCTCGACATGGCGGAGGTCACGGTGGTGACCACGGTGTTGCTCTTCACCTGCGACTGCGTCCAGAGGTACACCGTCGTGAAGGGCGTCATCTGGGCCGTGCTCTGGAAGATGGCCGGCGCCGCCGACACCGCGTTGCCGACGACCGAAGCGCCGTTGACGATCGCGTTCTGGTACAGGCCGGAGGTAAGGTATCCTTTGGGAAGGTTGTTGTACTGGTTGGCGATGGTGTACGAGCCCGGGGTCCCGCCGGCGGTCTGAGGACCCGTGATGCTGCCGCTCGCGGTCATGGTGTAGAGCGTGCCGGCCGAGGCCGGGTAGGGCGTCGCCGACATCTGCGTCAGCTCGGCGCCGTTAATGACGTCGGAGTTCGACATGTAGATGCCGTAGTTCTCCTCCCACGAGATGCCGTTGGCCATCAACGGCCGATAGACGATCCAGGCGACGTTCGGCGTGCCGCCGCCGGCGGGCTTGGCCACCACGACGTTGGTGCCGGTCGCGTAGAACCGGTCGAGGTCGGTCTGCGAAAAGGCCATGCTGATCGAGAACTGAAGCCCAGCTTCCACGGTCTTCGAGAGTGACATTGTGATTCTCCTCGGGTTGTCGACGTGATCTCGCGCCGCCGCCCCCCGCCTTCGCCGCGCTCGGGGGCGCGCGGTCGGGTCGGTGAGCGTCGTCGAGAGCGATTTTGACATGTGCAATCAGCGGTCCATTTCGCGCCGATGGAGATTAAATGTCAGAGAGCAGAATTCGCCGTCTTTTGAAGTGTTTGTCGCGTGATGATGGATTTAGATCATCGAATTTAGACATCGTATCGTCGGCACCGTGCCGGGCACGTGCCAGGCACGTGCCCGGGGGCCCGAGGCGCTGATGGCCAGTCTCGCGCATCGGATGGATGTCATCCACGCCGATGGTCCGACACCGTCGTACTGCTCCCGTCGCCCGAGGCCGCATCGCCTCCTTCTCCTCTTCCTCTTCCTCTTCCTCTTGCGAGCTCGTCGTCGCGCGGTAGCCGCGCCGAAGGACGCTGCCATCTGGGTCAACGCCGTCGAGCTCACCCAGGACGAGCACTCGCACCACTCCAGCTGGACCTGTGTCCCCGAGGCCGCGTTCGACGGCACCTGGAAATGCGGCGACCGCAACCACGATTTCTACACGGCCGTCGGCAAGGGCGGCTTGCTCTACGCGCAGTCGACCCAGGCCGCGCGCGAGATCCAGAAATTCCCCGCCGGGACCGCGATCCGGATCCCCGCGCGCTCCCGGATCATCAGCGACATTCACATCCTCAACACCTCTGCTGCCGCGGTGACGGGGCACGCAACGCTCACGCTCTTCCAGCTCTCGGCGGTGGAGGTGAAGGTCCCGCTCACGAGCTTTCACGTCGAGTACGACGCGCTCGACATCCCGCCGCACGCCGTCTCCCGGTTCACCGGCGACTGCGCCGTCGCCAGCAACAACGCCGATCGACATGAAGGGAACGGACGGCCTCCGCTTCGCGTGCGAGTACACCAACCCGCGCGGCACGAGCGTCGGTTGGGGCTTCGGCGATCAGGAGATGTGCGAGCTGTTCGGCTTCTCCGACGCGTCGGCGTTCTTCCAGTCGCGCGTCGACACCACGACCGCAACAGGGACTGAAGGCCCCGTGCTGCTCTCGTCGGGGCCGGGCAAGACCATCGTGTTCCCGCCCTCGAAGTGAGGCCGAGCAGCGCCGGGACGCGCTGGACGAAGGGCGGGTGAGCGTGTCAGTCGGTGATCGGACGTAGCGAACCGAGACGATCTCGATCTCGGTCTCGATTGCGGCGGGCTTGAGAGGGCTTGCCGCCGCCCGGGAGGTCCTTGCCGCCGCCCGGCAGCTCCTTGCCGCCTCCCGGCGGCTCCTTGCCGCTTGTGGGGCGCTCGGGCCTCGCGCGGCTACGGCGCGCCCGCTGCCGCGGCCGGCGCGTCGGCGGCCGGCGCCTCCGCGGCAGCGGCCTTCGACGCCTTCTTCGAGCCGAGCACCTGACGGGTGGCCGGTCCGGGCGTGAGGCGGCGGATCAACGGCGTGGCGAGGTGCGCCTCCTCGAAGCAGCGTTGCGCCTCATCCATCTCGTTCAACACCGTGCCTTCCACGAGGTTCACCTCGGGCGCGTCGACCGCGGGGCGTCGCCCGGCGAGCGTCGACTTCGAGGCGGCCCCGGTGAGCGCGTCGACCGCGGCGACTCCCTCGTTCGTCAGGCCCGCAGAGGCCGCCTGGATCGCCGCCGTCGCGCCGGACCGAGCGAGCCACTCGGCGCCGAGCGCGGCGAGCGCGCGGAGCGATCCGGCGACCGCGTCGAGGCTGTCCGTGCGGCCGAGCGCCAGGCTCAGCGCGTTGCGCTCGGCGTCGCGCCGCCCGGCGAAGCCGCGCAGGGCCGAGATGAGCTCCGCGCGCGCCGCGCGGGCCGCCTCTTCGCGCTCGGCCATCGTCGATCGGGTGGTGTGCTGCTCGCCGCGGCGGGTCTGCTGCGCGTCAATCGCGGCGCCGAGGAGGGCTGTTTGCTCCAGGAGATAGGCAACCAGCGTATCGGCATAATGGGCCTTCACGTGCGCCGGGTATTTCGCGAACGCCTCGTCGATCTGGACGCACCACGCCACCGCATCCCGGAACACGCCTGGCCCGCGCGTCTTGACCCCGAGCGCGGCGCGGCCTTCGTCGGTGATCAGCTCGGCATAGGCGGCGCGGTGCGCGGCGTCGACAGGGCCCCTCCGCGCGAGGAGCTTGTCGATCGCGCGGCCTTCCTTGGTGGCCTTCTTGTCGGCAGGTTTGGCGGAGGGTGGAGAGGGCTTGTTGGCGGTGGGTTTCTTGGTGGTTTTGCTGGTTGCCATGGCGGAGAGGCTATCTGGCGGGGGGCGGGGGAGACAAGGGAGAGCGGCGCGGAGAGGGGGTGGGGCGGGGGTTTTGTTGGCCGCGGGGTCGCGCGTCGCGGGGAGGAGCGCGGCCACGATACTCGAACGAGGGTCGCGTCGGCCAGTAAGGCGGCGGCGGGCTGATCTCGGGGACTGGGGAGGAAGGATCAGGCTGGGATGCGGCTCGGGGGCTTCGCCGCTCGGGATCGGTGCCGCCTGGGCGACGGCGAGGGCTGCTTGCGCTCTTCCGAGGCCTGCGGCGTGGCGCTCGCATGCCGAACGCCCTGGCGGTGTGCCGCGGGCCGGCGAAGCCGGACCGTCGTGCACCAGCGCCTGGTTGGGCTGCATCGTCACTTCGTTGGCTCACGCCTTCGATCACCAGGCGCAACCCTCACGACGTGGAACACGTCGAGCACCTTTGATGCGAGGAGCGACCTCCAAGTCCACACCGTGAGATCATCGTAGAGTGGATCGGCACACAAGGCGAGCTGATCACGCGGACTTCCATCGGGTTCCCTATCGACGGAGTCGAAGAGGTTGAGCAAAACGATCCAGTGCCACAGGTTCTGGCCATCGGCTCCGTCGCAGTCGGTGTAAAGCAGGTACACGGAGTCGTCGGTGAACTCCGGCACTGCCGCCCGGTGCCACTCCAGCAGCTGTTCGGCCGGGAGCTGAGCGGAGGACAGCAGACCCGGAAGATAGGCCGGAAGATGGGCGATCGTGGGCCTCATCTTCTTAACATCAAGTCCATCGCTCCACCCCGAGAGTTGGCGCCAGTGGCATTCCGACTGTGGCTATCCAGTGGCCCATTCGGCCAGCATACGCAAACAGGCGGGGCCGCATGACATGTCCCGCTCCTGTCGGTGTATGGGGAACCCATATTTGCCGACATTTCCCGCACAAATCCGTCGACGTGTACCCATCGATCACCTCGAGCGCTGGTTAGCACACACGGCGACGGTTTGGAAACTCGACGCCACCCCGACGAACTGGCAGGTCTCCGGGTCAGGCGTCGTCGTCAATACCCCTCGTCTTCGTCCGGTTCGAGCGGTGCCTGAACAATCTCCCGCCATCGGGCGACGACATCTTCCGGAACGCTCAGTTGCCGGAGCCTGCCGATGACGAGGCCCTCTTCGGTCTTGAGCTCAGGGAACGTCAACAGGAGACGCTGTACATCGACGAGATCCGTGCCTGCCTTGGGACGGCCTGCGCGTCGAACTAGGCTTATCACCTTCATGGCGACCAGCTCGGGGGGAGCGATCACGCGTATCTCGCCAAAGGGTTGCGACGATGGCAGCACGTCGGTTTGACGGACATCCACGAGGTGGCGATTCGATGGTTTCCGTACTTGATAGATCCGAAAACCCTGCCCAGCGACGACCTCGCGCACGCGGACCGCGAGACGGAGCCGCTCTGCGAGGTGTGCTCGAAGCAGCTCGGCGAGCTCTTCGGCGCGCGTGGAGAGCAGGTCGACGTCCTGCGTCATGCGCTCCGGCTCACAGTACGCGTTGACGGCGTGGGCCCCGAAAATGACAGCGTCGGAGCGGCCAGCAAGAAAGTCCAGGACCTCGCGAAAAATCGAGGCTAGGGGAGCTTCTTCGTGTGTCACGAATTCTCGGAGCGTAAGAGGAGCGTCAGCTAGGAGCAGCACGCAGAGCTCATACCACGAACGGGAGCCCGGGCCGAGGCCCATGAATGATCCCACCGCGGTGTCCGCGAGCGCGCCACTCGCTCGCAAAGCCCCGGTTGGAGTCCGAGCGAGGGTCCAAGCTCCACAGACGCGGTGAGCCGCGCCCTTCTCTCGCGGACGGCATCTGACGTGCCGCTGACGTGGAGGGAGCAGCACGGTTTGACGTGCGTCGCCCGGTCTGCCGGCCCAACATCGCGATCAAATTCGCCCACGCGACCCGATCCCATGATGCCCGTCACTACGCTGCACCGCGATCCCATGATTCCCGCGAACAGGCCGCGCGCATATTTCCAATAGCCCGCCCGAGCCTCGCCCGACCCCACTCCTACTTCGGGCCTCCCCCTCTCCCGCCGCCGGCCCCTCGCCTCCACCCCGTACGCCAACCGCACATCGCCCGCCATCCCCCGCCGCAGCACCGAAGTCCAGATCGCCGTCACCACCAGGCCCCCTCGCGCCGGCGCCTCATACTGACTCCTCATCATCGCCGTCCGCGCGCTCGACCACATCACCAGCGCTCCGGGAACCTCCACCCCGCGCTTCTGCAAATCCACCATCAGCCCGCCCAGCATCCCCGCCGGCAACCGAGGCTCCACCGCCGCCTGATGGGTCGCCCCAGCGCCACCGCTACCGCCTTCAGCCCCCGCTGCGTGACAGCGCTGAAGTCGTGATCTGGATGCCCATCCCTCTTCGCCTTCGCCATCTCTCCCCGGAAGCCAGCTTGGCCGGTCACCCCTCCACGCCCAACCCAGCGAGGCTATCCGGGACGTCCCCGGCGTCACTACGTAAAATCACGTACACGACGAAAATAGTTCTCCACCCGACGCCGTACCCACCCGCGCCCGCACCCCGTTTCACCCCGCCCAGCGCTCGCTATCCGGCCCCGCAACTCCCCTCGCTTGCCGCGGGGCCCATCTTTCGGCAAGCTGTCCGGTCATGACGTCCCTCGCCTTCGCGACGCCGGATCCGAGGCTCGACACCCACGGCGTCGTCGCGCCGCCGAGCAACCTCTACAGCGACGAGCCCGAGATGGACTCCTACGCTCACTTGATGCAGATGATCCTGCTCCTGGAGAGCCTGGAGCTCTTCTGGAAGGATCGGACGGACTTCTTCGCGGCGGGCAACCTGACGGTCTACTTCAGCCCGCGGCAGCTCAAATCCGAGCACTTCCGCGGCCCCGATTTCTTCGTCGTGCTCGGGACCGAGCGGCGCCCGCGCCGGAGCTGGACCGTCTGGGACGAGGACGGCCGCTATCCGAACATCATTGTCGAAATCCTCTCCAGCAGCACCGAGACGATCGATCGCGGCCTGAAGAAGCAGATCTACCAGGACGTCTTTCGCACCCCCGACTACTTCTGGTTCGATCCCGAGACGCACGAGCTCGCCGGCTTTCACCTGATCGACGGGCACTATCAGCCGCTCTTGCCCGACGCGACGGGGCGCCTCTGGAGCGAGCAACTGGGCTTCTTCCTCGCTGTCCACGAGGGCACGCTGCGCTTTTTCACGCTGGAAGGGGTTCTCCTCCCCGCCGCCAGGGAGCTCGCGCAGCAGGTGGAGACCGCCGAGCAGCGAGTGGAGACCGCCGAGCGCCGAGCCGCGAGCCTGGCCGAGAAGCTTCGAGAGCTCGGCGTCGATCCCGACTCGGTGAAATAGGCGCTCTCGGGGGGAGAGCGCCACTCCTGCTCACCCGTAGCGCACCGAGACAATCTCGATCTCCGTCTCGCCCGCGGGCCGACGCACGGTGATCACATCCCCTTCGGTCTTGCCGAGCAGCGCTCTCCCGATCGGCGATCGCCAGCTGATCTTCGTCGCCTTGGTGTCAATCTCGTCCTCGCCGACGATCTGATGGGTGCTCTGCGTCCCCGCCTCGTCTTCCAGCTCGACGGTGGCGCCGAAGAAGACCTTGGGGTTCCCCTTCTGCTTCGAAGGGTCGACGATGACCGCGATTTCCAGGCGTTTTCGCAGATACCGCATCCGCCGGTCGATCTCGCGGAGCTTCTTTTTTCCGTAGATGTACTCGGCGTTCTCGGAGCGATCCCCCTGCGCAGCGGCCTCCGTCACCTCTTTGACGATGTGCGGTCGGTCGACGCCGCCGAGGCGCGCGAGCTCTTCGGTCAGTCGGCGCGCACCCTCCGGGGTGATGTAGTTCGGGTTCGGCTCTGCCACGGGGCGACTTCATAGCATGAGGCGTTTTCGCCCGCGCCTCCGGGTGCTAACAGCGTCGGCCATGGTCCGTAATCGCTCGCATCTCTCCGCCCTCGCCCTGGTCGTCCTGGCCGCCGCGGTCTCCGCGTGCGGGCCGGAGGCTCCGCAGCCGATCACGCCGCCGCCGCCGGATCCGCCGCTTCCCCCGGTCGCGACGAGCGTGAACGCTCCGCCGCCGGTGGCGAAGGCGCCGAAGCCGCTCAAGACCACGTTCGAGAACCCGGGCGGCATGTGGATGCCCGAGCAGCTCCCCGAGCAGGCCGCGACGATGAAGTCGGCCGGCCTCGAGATCGATCCGAGCCTGCTCTCGCAGCCCACTTCGGACATCCTCGGCGCCGTCGTCAGCCTCGGCGGGTGCTCGGCCTCGTTCGTCTCCGACGAGGGCTTGATCATCACCAACCACCACTGCGCGACGGGCGCGCTCCAGTTCAACTCGACGCCGAAGGAGAACCTCCTCGTCGACGGCTACCTCGCCAAGACCCGCGCCGACGAGCGCTGGGCCGGCCCCACCGCGCGCATCTTCGTGACCCAGTCGTCGAAGGACGTGACCAAGGACGTCCGCGACGGCCTCGAGAAGATCAAGTCGGACAAGGACCGTCACGACAAGATCGAGGAGCACGAGAAAGCCCTCGTTTCGGCCTGCGAGAAGGATCGCCCGGGCCTGCGCTGCACCGTCTCCGAGTACTTCGGTGGCCAGCTCTACCGCCTGATCGAGCAGCTCGAAATCAAGGACGTGCGCCTCGTCTTCGCCCCGCACGAGGGCGTGGGCAACTACGGCGGCGAGATCGACAACTGGCGCTGGCCCCGCCACGACGGCGACGTCTCCATCTTCCGCGGCTACGTCGGCAAGGACGGCAAGCCCGCGGACTACTCGGTCGACAACGTGCCGTATCACCCGCCGCACAAGCTCAAGCTCGCGACGAAGCCGCTCGAGCAGGGCGACTACGTGATGATCGCCGGCTACCCGGGCCAGACCAACCGCCTGCGCACGGCCGACGAGGTCGAGGACAACGTGGGCTGGGGCTACCCGTACCGGATCAAGTTCTGCGAGGAGAACCTCGCGCTGCTCGATCAGATCACCAAGGGAAACCCGGATCTGAAGATCAAGGCGACGCCCTTCATCCGCGGCCTCGGCAACACGCTGACGAAGTTCCGCGGCATCCAGGATGGCCTCGGCAAGGGCGGCCTCGCCGAGCAGAAGAAGAAGGAAGAGGCCGACCTGAAGACGTGGGTGCTCGCCGATCCCGCGCGCAAGGCGCTCTACGGCGACGTGCTCGACAGGATGGCCAAGCTCTCGGTCGAGCTGCGCAAGACGCGCGAGGCCGACGCGGCGCTCGGCGAGGTCTACCGCATGGTGTCGCTGGTCGACTCGGCGGGGAAGATCGTGCGCATGGCCGAAGAGCGCCCCAAGGCCGACGCCAAGCGCGATCCGGCCTTCCAGGAGCGCAACTGGCAGCGGATGGAGCAGGCCGAGGCCAGCGGCCAGAAGCGCTACGATCGCACGCTCGACAAGGCGCTGCTCAAGCTCGCGCTCCAGCGCGCGGTGCGGATCCCGGGCAAGGATCGCGTCGCGGTGCTGACGACGATCGTCGGCAAGGGCGACGTGACGGACGCGAAGATCGACGCGGCGATCGAGGCTCTCTACAAGAGCACGAGCCTCGAAGATCTCGACGGGCGCGTGAAGCTCCTGAAGACGGCGACGACGGCCGATCTGAAGAAGAGCAAGGATCCGTTGATCCAGCTCGCGCTCAAGCTCCGCCCGCTCCAGAAGGCCGTGAGCGACAGGACCGACGCGTACGACGGCGCGATGGCGACGCTCAAGCCGATGTTCATCGAGGCGCTGCAGAAGCACTCGAAGACGCCGCTCGCGCCCGACGCGAACAGCACGCTTCGCGTCACCTACGGCACCGTGCGCGGCTATCGCCCGTCGCCCGAGGCGCCCGTCTACACGCCGTTCACCGTCGTGTCCGAGATGGTCAAGAAGCACACCGGGGTCGAGCCGTTCAACGCGCCCGCCGCGGTGCTCGACGCGATCAAGGCCAAGAAGTTCGGCCCGTACGTCGCTCAGGATCTCGGCGAGGTGCCGATCGATTTCCTCTCGGATCTCGACATCACCGGCGGCAACTCGGGCTCGGCGACGCTCAACGCGCGCGGCGAGCTCGTCGGCCTGGCCTTCGACGGCAACTACGAGTCGATGGCTTCGGACTGGCTCTTCATGCCGAGCGTGACGCGGACGATCCACGTCGATCTTCGCTACATCCTCTGGCTGCTCGACGCGGCGTACCCCGGCGATCACATCTTGAAGGAGATGGGCGTCACGCCCGCGATCCCGTGATCAAAGCCGCGGCTCCTTCTCCCGTGGTGCAGGCGGGGCACCCGGTGCTCCGCGCCGTCGCGGCGCCGGTCGAGCGCGCGCGCCTCGGGAGCAAGGAGCTCGGCGCGCTGGTGCAGAAGATGGTCGCGGTGATGCGCGCCGCGCCGGGCGTGGGCCTCGCGGCGCCGCAGATCGGCGTCGGCCTGCAGCTGATCGTGCTGGAAGACGCCGAGGCCTTGATGGCCAAGCTCACGCCGCCCGAGCGCGCCCTGCGCGGGCGCGTGCCCTATCCGCTCCAGGTCCTCATCAACCCGAAGCTGCGCTTCGTGGGCGACGAGCGCGCGACGTTCTTCGAAGGGTGCTTGAGCGTGAAGGGCTACATGGCCCTCGTCGAGCGCGCGCTCTCCGTCGAGGTGACGGGCCTCGACGAGCACGGCAACGACGTCGCGTTCACCGTGAGCGGCTGGCCGGCCCGCATCCTCCAGCACGAGATCGATCACCTGAACGGCACGCTCTACGTCGACCGCATGATGACGCGCACCTTCTGCTGCAATGAAGAGGCGTCGCGCTGGATCGGCCTCCCCGCGAGCGAGACGAAGACCAAGCTCGACGTGCGGTGATCTTCCCCGGATGGATTCCGCGCGGCCGTAATTTTCCGCTTTAACGGTAGTAAATCCGGCGACTTGGGTTCGTTTTTTTCTGGAACATCGGCGCGCGGCCCCTGTCATTCTCGGGGTGGACGCGGTGAGCGTCGGTGAGAGCTGAACCCGAGTAAACAACGGTTTCTCGGGAGCTCGGACCGACGGAGACCGCGAGGGATCGGGCGAGCGTGCACCGCAGTTGGCGGCGCCCGTGAGCGCGATTGGAGCCCGACGCGCGCGTCAGGGCGATGGAAGGTTGTATCCCCATGGCTACCCCGAAGAGCGGCTCTGTTTCTTTTGCGACCACTCCCTCGAACCCCTTTCTTGCGGGCCCCGAGACGAACCTCTTCGCGAAGCCGATGGAGATGCACAACCCCTTCGCCCAGGCCGTGAGCACCGAGGTGCCCGAGGGCGCGCCCGAGGGTTCGTACACCTACCAGCTCGTGCAGAGCGGCCCCGCCGTGATCGCGGAAGAGGTCGAGACGCCGGCCCGCGCGGTCGAGGTCGTGATCCGCTGGGGCGCCACCACGCTGCACGTCGCGCACCTCACGCCGCCGCGTCCCTTCTTCGTCGGCGAGTCGACGGACAAGGCGAACGCGTGCGACTTCTCGCTGCCCACCGAGCGCCTCGGCGCGACGCGGATGCCCCTCTTGCTCACGGGTGAAGGCGGCCAGGTTCGCCTCGTCGTCCCGGCGAACGCGACCGGCACGATCACCCTCGCCGGTCAGGCGACGAAGCCGGTGAGCGAGATGATCGCCTCTGCCGCGCCCTGCGCCTCGCTCGCCAACGCGGTCGAGATCCCGCTGCCCGAAGGCTCGAAGGCCGACCTCGAGATCGGCGGCATCAACTTCTCGATCTCGACGGTGAACGCCGGTCGCGCTGTCGGTGGTCGCTTCCGCCTCGACTCGCGCGGCCTGCCTTACCAGGCGCTCTCGCTGCTGATCCACGCGGGCCTGCTCGCGGCGACGGCGGTGTTCATGCCCTCGATGGCGATGGCCGACGAGGACGGGATCAGCGAGACGCAGCGCTACGAGCTCCAGTCGGCGCTCGACGCGATCGCCGAGCGCGAGCCCGACCAGAAGAAGGACGACGCCAGCGCGGCGGCGACCCCCAGCTCCGGCGGCGGCACGGGCTCCGAGGCCAAGGGTGAGTCGGGCAAGATGGGCAGCCAGACCTCGCGCAACGCCGACGGGCGCTTCGGTCTCGTCGGTCCGAAAGACAACCCCGACGTGCGGCCTTCCCGCGCGCAGGCGCTCCAGGACGCGTCGACGTTCGGCATGATCGGCCTGCTGAATTCAGTCGCCGGCGGTGATCCCAACGCGGTCACCGTCGCGTGGGGCGGCGACGTGGCGAGCGGCGCAGATCAGAAGAACGCGCTCGGCAACATGTGGGGCACCACGATCGACGAGGCCGGCGGCGCGGGCGGCCTCGGGCTCACGGGCATCGGCGAGGGCGGCGACGGCAAGTACGACGGCATCGGCCTCGGCCGCATCGGCACCGTCGGCCACGGCAACGGCCTCGGCGACGGACAGGATTTCGGCAATGGCCACAGCCACGGTCTCGTTCAGGGCACGCACATCGCCAAGGCGCCTGGCCTCGTGCGCGTCGGCATCCCGATCACGAGCGGTCGCCTGCCGCCCGAGATCATCCAGCGCACCGTCCGGCAGAACTTCGGTCGCTTCAAGTTCTGCTACGAGGCCGGCCTGCGCAACAACCCGAACCTCGCCGGGCGCGTCGCCGTGCGGTTCATCATCGGCCACGACGGCAGCGTCTCGAGCGCTGCGAACGGCGGGTCGGATCTCCCGGACTCGGCGGTCGTCTCCTGCGTGACGAAGGCCTTCTACGGGCTCTCGTTCCCGCAGCCCGAGAACGGGATCGTCACGGTCACCTACCCGATCGTCTTCGCTCCCGCGAACTGAGCGACGACCTCCTCTCCACCGCGGCCGGCGGCCCTCGACGCGAAATTCGCGCGAGGGCCGCCGGCCTTTTTCCATGGGTCCTCGTGGCAATGCGCGAGGGTTCCCACTACCCTCGCGCCGCGTGAAGCTCCTCCTGATCCACACCGGCGGCACGCTGATGATGCGGGGCGGAGATCCGGCGCCGCTCGCGCCCGACGTCTACACGCAGGACTTGATCAACGAGCTCCCCGTCTTGCGGAAGATCGCCGCGATCGAGACGAAGATCCTCTTCAACCTCGACTCCAGCAACATGCAGCCTCACCACTGGGTCGAGCTCGCGGCCACGGTGCACGCCGCGCTGCCGCGCTACGACGGCGTGGTGATCGTCCATGGCACCGACACCATGGCGTACACGGCGAGCGCCCTCGCGTTCTTGCTGCCGGGGCTCGATCGGCCGGTGGTGCTCACCGGATCGCAGACGCCGCTCGCCGACGTGCGCAACGACGCGCGGACCAACCTCGTCGACGCCTGCCACCTGGCGACGATGCGGATCCCCGAGGTCGGGATCGCCTTCAATTCAAGGCTATTGCGCGGGTGTCGCGCGACGAAGCTCGACGCCTGGGGCATGAGCGCGTTCGGCTCGCCGTCGTGCGCGCCTCTCGCCGAGCTCGGCGTCGGGGTGCAGATCGGCACGCACCTCCTCGCGCCTCGCCAGCCCGAGGCGTTCGATCCGCGGATCGAGCCGCGCGTCCTCGCGGTGCGCACGTTCCCCGGGCTCGATCCACGGCTGCTCCTCGGCGCGCTCACCGCCGGCGTGCGCGGCCTGCTGATCGAGGCCTTCGGCGCTGGCAATATCCCGGTGATGGAGAACTCGCTGCTCCCGGTGCTCGACGCGGCGCGATCGCTCGACGTGCCCGTGGTGATCGCCAGCCAGTCGCCGCGCGGATCGGTCGATCTCGGGCGCTACGAAGGCGGCGTCGCGGCTGCAGCCGGCGGCGCGATCGGCGCGGGTGACATGACGTCGGAGGCCGCGCTGACCAAGCTGATGGTCGCGCTCGGACGCGCCAACGGCGAGGCCGGCGCCGAGGGCCGCATCCACGCCGCGCGCGAGGCTTTCGCTCACGCCAGCGCCGGCGAGATGAGCTGACGATCGTGGATCGCGAGCGCAAGCTCCGCGCCGAGAGCGCGCTCTTCGTCCTCTTCGCCAGCGCGTGCTTCGCGGTGAGCGGGCCGCTCGCGCGGTGGGCTCGCCCGACGGATCCGCTGCTGATCGCCTTCGGTCGCCTCGCGCTCGCCGCGCTGGTGCTCGGCGCGATCGACGCGCGCGCGCTCGGGCCGGCGCTGCGCGGGCTCACCTCGCGCCAGCGGCTCACCGTGCTCGCGGCCGGAGCGCTGCTCGCAGCTCATTTTGCCTGTTTTCAGATCGGCCTCGATCGCACCTCGCTGCCCGCGGCGGTGTCGCTCGTCTCGCTCGAGCCGCTCAGCGTCGTGCTCTGCGCCTGGGTGATCCTCGGCATGCGGCCTTCGCGGCCCGAGCAGATCGGCGTCATGGTCGCCACGGCGGGCGCGGTGCTCGTCGCGCGCGGCGCAGGGAAGGGCGAGCACCGCCTCGCGGGCGATCTCCTCGTGCTCGCGGCCGTCGCCCTCTACGGCCTCTACCTCACCGTCGCGCGCGCCCTCAAGGACGCCCTCCCCGCGCGCAGCTACGCCGCGCTCGTCTACGCCAGCGCCGCGGTGATGCTCGCGTTCGCGCTCGCCGTCGTGCCGCGCGATCCCGCCGCCGCTTCGATCTGGCCGCCGCCCGATCGCGGAATCGTGGCGATCGCCATCATCGCGCTCGTGCCCACCATCCTCGGCCACACCGCGGTGCAGACGGCCGCGCGCACGTTGCCGCCGGCGATCGTCGCGCTCGTCTCGCCCGGAGAGACGCTCGGCAGCATCGTCCTCGGCGCCGTGTTTCTCCATGAAATACCGGCCGCAACGGAGATCACCGGCGCGCTGATCATCCTGGTCGGATCGGCGATCGCCATCTTCGCGCCGAGGCCTGCGCCGCCGCTCCCCGCCGCTTGACGCCCCGCCCCTCGGGCGGACGCTGTCGGTGATGGATCGGCCGATCAAGATCGTTCACGTGGTGCTCGCGCTCGACGTCGGTGGCCTCGAAGAGGTCGTGCTCCGGCTCGTCGCGCACACCGATCGCGATCGCTTCACGCCGAGCGTCTACGCGCTCGACGCGCCCGGATCGATGGCGCCGGAGCTCGCCGCGCTCGGCGTGCCGCTCCACGTGGTGCAGCGCGCGCCGGGCCTCGACGCGACGCTGCCGCTGCGGCTCGCGCGCCGCCTCGCGCGCGAGCGCGTCCAGATCCTCCACACCCACAACGCCTCGCCGCACTTCTACGGCGCGGTCGCCGCGAGCCTCGCGCGCCTCGCCGACCGGGGCGCGGGGCCGCGCGTGATCCACACCAAGCACGGGCGCAACCAGCCCGACGCCCCGCGCAAGGTGCTGCTCAACCGCCTCGCGTCGAAGCTCACCGATCGCGTCGTCGCCGTGAGCGCCGACGCCGCCGACGTGGCGCGCCGCCTCGAGCACGTGGCTGAAAACAAGCTGATGACGATATCCAACGGTGTTGACACCCGGGTGTTCCGGCCGGCCGATCCGCGCGCGGCGCGGGCGCTCCTCGGCCTCCCCGAGGCGGGGCTGCACGTCGGCGTCGTCGCGCGACTCGCCCCGGTGAAAGATCACGCGACGCTGCTCGACGCCTTCGCGCTCCTGCGGAGAGAGCGGCCCGACGCGCACCTCACGCTCGTCGGCGACGGCCCCGAGCGGGCGGCGCTCGGCGAGCGCGCGCGAGCGAGCGACCTCGCCGGCTCGGTGCACTTCGTCGGGGCTCGGCGCGACGTCGCGCTCGTGCTGCCGGCGTTCGATGTCTTCGCGCTCGCTTCCACGTCGGAGGGCATCTCGCTCACGCTGCTCGAGGCGGCCGCGACCGGCCTCCCCATCGTGGCCACGCGGGTCGGCGGGAACGCCGAGATCGTGATCGACGGGGCGACGGGAATGCTGGTTTCTCCCGGGGATCCTGTGGCATTTGCGGCGGCGCTCGCGGCGCTCTCCCGGCGTGCGGACCGGGCCGCGCTCGGCCTCGCGGGGCGCGCCCATGTTGAACGGCGGTTCAGCGTCGAAAAGATGGCTCGCGCTTACCAGGATCTCTACGCTGAGGTCCTCCACCAGCATCGCTGAGCGCGCGCACCTCCATCTTCACTTGGCGGGCCATGCCTGGCAGAGTATCTGGCATCCAATGTCCGACGCCCCGCGACAGCCGCCCCCGAAAAAGGAGGTTGCTCTGGCTCTCCTCGAAGGGTCGAGCTTGTTCGTCCACCTCGATCCGCGGCGCCCCGGTGTCCTCGTGCCCAAGGGGTTCACGGGGCAACACCAGCTCGTCCTGCAGGTCGGGCTCAACATGGCGATCCCGATCCCCGATCTGAAGGTCGACGACATCGGCGTGTCCTGCACGCTGTCGTTCAACCGGGTGCCCTGCTGGTGCCGGCTCCCGTGGACGGCGATCTACGCGCTCGTGGGCGAGGACGGCCGCGGCATGGTCTGGCCCGACGACGTGCCGCAAGAGGTCGCCGCCGCGCTGCAAAAGCAGCAGCAAACGCCGCAGTTCGGCAAGACGGCGCCCGGCAAGAAGGCCCGCCCCAAGCTCGCCGCGGTCGAGTCGGAAGAGGACGTCGCGCGCCGCGAAGCGCGCGAGGAGAACGAGAAGTCGAAGCCGCCGACGCCGATCCGCCGCGCGCTCGAGCCCGTGCCGCCCGCTCGCTCGTCGCCCCGCGCCGTGCCCAACGCCGAGCCGATGCCGCGCTCGATCGGCGGCTCCGAGGCCGAGGTTTTGCCGATGGACGAGGGCGATGCTCCGGAGCTCGCGCCCGTGCCGCAGGCCCCCTCCGCCAAGGGCAAGAAGGTGAAGCGCGAGCTTCCTCCGTACCTCCGCGTCATCAAATAGCCTGGAAATGAAGCGTTTTTGCGGCGCGGCCGCCGTCACGTCCACGACCTCGATCGCGCCCGCCTGCTGGGAGCCCCTCCCCGGGCTCCCAGGCGCGGCCTTTTTCGCGTAAGTTCGCGTCGATGCCTCGGACGCTAAGGCGCGCGATCGTCACGCTTGCCCTGATCGGGTTGATGATCGCCCTCGAATTCGGCTTCGAGCGCGTCGTCACCGACGCCGCGTGGCGACAGCTCGCGCTCGCCGCGATGGTCAACATCATCGTCGCGCTCTCGCTCAACGTGATCAACGGGATGGCGGGGCAGTTCTCCATCGGCCACGCCGGCTTCGTCGGCGTCGGCGCGTACACCGGCGCGGTGGTGGCCTCGAACATCCACATCTGGCTGTTCATCCACCACAGGACCGAGAGCGCGCCGCTATTCCAGAACTCGTTCCTGGTGATGCCGATCGTGCTGCTCTCGGCGGGAGCGATGGCGGGCATCTTCGGCTTCGTCGTCGGGCTCCCGAGCCTGCGCCTCAAGGGCGACTATCTGGCGATCGTCACGCTCGGATTTGCCGAGATTTTCCGCCTGGTCATCGCCACCGCGCAGACCGGCGGCGACGCCGGCGGCGGGATCTCCGGCGCCCTGGCGACGCTCGGCGGACAGAACGGCTACGGCGGCCCCGACGTGCGGACCATCCTCACGACGGTGACCGATCCCGAGGTCACCGCGCGCCTCAACACCTACGAGAACGGCGGCGTGCCGCAGTACGCGGGCCCGTTCTGGATCTTCGGCGCCGTCGTCGTCGTCGCGCTGATCGCCTGGCGCCTCAAGTTCTCGGGCTGGGGCCGCGCCCTCCGCGCGCTGCGCGAGGACGAGATCGCCTCGGCCGCGGTCGGCGTCGATCCCACGCGCTACAAGGTCACCTCGTTCGTGATCGCCGCCGTCGGCGCCGGCGTCGCGGGCGGGCTGCTCGCCTCGATGCGCGACGGAAACCCCACGATCCAGCCCGATCAGTTCACCTTCAACACCTCGTTCGACGCGATCACCATGGTGATCCTCGGCGGCTCGGGGAGCGTCACCGGCGCGATCTTCGGCGGCGTGTTCGTCACGTTCACCGTGAAGATGATCGAGCAGCTCCAGGGCCTCGAGAGCGTGCAGGCGCTCAAGGTCCAGTTCCCGAGCCTCGACCTCAACGCGCTCCGCATGGTCGTCTACGCGGCGGTGTTAATCACGCTGATGATCCTCCGCCCCGAGGGCCTCTTCGGGGAGCGCGAGCTCTTCAAGAAGGCCAGGACGAAGAAGTCGCCCTCCTCGAACGACACGCCCGACAAGCCCGTCGCGACGCCCGTGCCCGAGCCCGCGAAGCCGGAGGCCACGTGAGCGCCTACCGCGAGGACGACGCCGCGCAGAAGACGACGAGCTCGGTGCCGGTGCTCGATCTCCGCGGGGTCACCAAGACGTTCGGCGGCCTCCGCGCCGTGAGCGACGTGACGTTCTCGGTGCCCGAGCGCTCCATCTTCGGGCTCATCGGGCCCAACGGCGCCGGCAAGACGACGCTCTTCAACCTGATCACCGGCGTCTACAAGGCCGACTCGGGCAGCATCCGATTTCGCACGACCGATCTCGGGCCGCTCAAGCCCGCGCAGATCGCCCGCGTCGGCGTCGCCCGCACCTTCCAGAACATCCGCCTCTTCGGCCAGCTCACCGTGCTGGAGAACGTGCTCATCGCCTGCGAGCACAAGCGCAAGGCGCACCTGCTCTCGGCTCTCTTGCGGACCGAGCTCTTCTATCGCGACGAGGAAGAGATGAAGAACCGCGCGCTCGAGCTGCTGGCGATCTTCGACCTCGACAAGATGGCCGACGAGGTCTCGACGTCGCTCTCGTACGGCAATCAAAGGCGACTCGAGATCGCGCGGGCGATGATGCTCGATCCCAAGCTGCTGCTCCTCGACGAGCCCGCGGCCGGGATGAACTACGGCGAGGCCGAGGGGCTGAAGACCCAGATCCGCTGGCTGCGCGATCGCTTCGAGCTCACCGTCGTGCTCGTCGAGCACAACATGCAGGTGGTGATGGGCGTCTGCGAAGATCTCCACGTGCTCGATCACGGCGAGACGATCGCCCACGGCCCGCCGGAGCTGGTGCGCAAGCACCCGAAGGTGCTCGCCGCGTACCTCGGCGAGGACGCCGACGAGGCGCTCGACGCCGAGGCAGAGGCCGCGGCGCACGCCGGGCAAGGCGCGGAAGAGGGCGACAGCGCCGCCCCCGAGACCACGGAGCTGACGTGAAGACCACGCACCCGATCCGCTCCTTGCCGAAGGCGGCCGTGGGCTCGCCGCTGCTCGTCGTCGAGGACCTCGCCGTCGCGTACGGCGGGATCAAGGCCCTGAAGAGCGTCTCGCTCGAGGTGCGCCGCGGCGAGATCGTCGCGATGATCGGCGCCAACGGCGCGGGCAAGACGACGACGCTGAAGACCATCGTCCGCCTCTTGCCGATCGCCGCGGGGAAGGTCCGTTACGACGGCGCCGAGCTCGGTGGCCTCGCGACCGAAGAGGTCAACAGCAGGGGAATTTCCCTCGTTCCCGAGGGGCGCGCCATCTTCCCGAACCTCACGGTGCGCGAGAACCTCGAGCTCGGCGCGTGGAATCACAAGCACGCGGCGACGATGGCCGAGACCCTGGAAGACGTGATCAAGCTCTTCCCGCGCATCGGCGAGCGGATGAAGCAAGAGGGCGGCACGCTCTCCGGCGGCGAGCAGCAGATGCTGGC
>JANYGI010000230.1 GCA_025362495.1 Byssovorax sp.
TCCTCACGGCCTGTTCCTCCCCGGATGCCACCGTCGATCCCGTCACCGGCGACGAGGCCGATCTCACGGCCACGCTCGGCACCTTCAGCCTCGGGCTCAACGTGCTCGCGTCCACGGGCGGCACGGCGCGGATCCACGGGGTGGTGAATCAGCCGATCGAGAGCGCGATGGCGTTCATCCCCGACGACGAGGTCGGCTCGACCAAGGTCGCTCCGAAGTCGTTCACGTCGAGCTTTCACCCGGGCGAGCTGGTGGTCTTTCTCGACGGGCGGCCGGCGTTCTTCAACGTCGCCACGCCGACTGCCTCGTTCGTCGGGCGCGGCGATCTCGGCGTGAAGATGCACATCGCCTCTCCGGTCGGCGTCAAGGTCACCTCGGCGGCCGCGTCGGTGCTCGTCAACGGCGTGCCGTACATTCGCGTCAAAGGCACCTTCACCGAAGCGCTCATCGCCGCCAAGACGAGCGTGAACGGGATGGATGTCGACGGCGTCGTCAGCGGCAAGACCTGGCGCTTCGACTACCCGCTCTCGTTCATGAGCGGCGCGATTGCCAATCAGAACCAGATCTGGATCCTGCTCACCACGCCGCAAGACGAGTTCTCGGGCGAGCTCGACGCGTCGATCCAGATCAAGAAGAACGCGCTCACGCAGGGCGATCCCTACGAGGTCTGGCCCGCGCCGGCGTGCGCGCCCGCCGTGCTCGACTGCATCAAGAAGCCCGCGAACGCCATCGACACGGCCGCTTGCGGCGACGCGTTCAACGTGGCGCCGTGCTGGAAGCAGCTCCACCCCTGAGGGTTCACCATGGATGAAACGAGAGACGCTCTGCTCGCCCTGGCCCGCGCCTGGCTCGACGCCTTCAACGCGCGGGATCTCGAGCGCTTGCTCGCGCTCTATTCCGATGACGCGGTGCACACGAGCCCCAAGCTCCGGGTGCAACGGCCGGAGACGAACGGGGAAATCCGCGGCAAGGCCGCCCTCCGCGCCTGGTGGGCGGACGCGATGACACGGCTTCCCGGCCTCCATTATGCCGGCAAGCACCTCTCGGCGGGCGACGATCGGGTGGTGATGGAGTACGAGCGCCAGAACCCCGGCGAGGCCGCGACCATGGTGGCCGAGACGCTGGTGGTCGCCGCGGGACGCATCGTGTCGTCCCACGTTTACCACGGCTGATCGTCACATGTGAAGCGGCGCCGCGGTGGTCGAGCCGGCGCCGTAGAAGATCAGGCCGGGCGGGGCGTTGGGGATCGGGATGTCGATCGTCGCCGCGGTCGTGACGTCGATCTGGAAGAGCGCGCCGCTGGCGTCGAAGCCATAGGCGACGCCGGCCCAGTAGGCCAGGCCGTAGACCGACTGGTGGTTGAGATTGCCAATCTTCGTCACCAGCGCTCCCGTGGTCGGGTTGATCTCGACCAGGCAATCGCTGCAGCCGTTGCCGTTCACCGTCAGATACGAAGCGCCGCCGATCAGCGACACGAGATCTCCGCTCGAGGCGTAGCCGGAGTTGCCGAGATCGCCGATCACCGTGACGTTGCCGGTGGTGGTGTCCATCCGCACGTACTGGGTGCCGTTGTAGCCGACGAGGGCCTCGTTCACCGGATCCACGGTGCCCGCCGGCACGAACGAGAGCGAGTTGGGGTAGCCACCGCTGGCGACCAGGGTGCACGCGGCCGTGGACTTGTTGATCTTGTAGAGCCCGTCGAACGACGTGCCGAACATGACGCCGTTCTTATCGAGCGCGATGTCGATCACCGTGCCGCAGCCGCCGAAGGGGCCCACGGTCGTCATCGCCTTGGTGATGGGATTGAGCCGGTAGAGCGTGTCCGGGCTGTGGGCGTAGACTTCGGCGTTCACCGGCGGACCACCCGCGTCGCCCGCGCCGGCGTCGAGATCCATCGCGCCGCCTCCCCCGCCCTGGCCGCTGCTCGCGCTCGCCGTCGCGGCGCCGCCGCTCCCGCCGGCGCCGCTGGTCGCGCTGGAGGTCGACGCCGCTGCGGTGCTCGTCGACGTCGATCCGCCGACGCCGACCGTGGCGCCCGCGCCGCTCGTCGCCGAGCTGGTCGCCTGGCTGGTGCCGGTCGATCCGCCGGCTCCGCTGCTGCTCCCGGCGACCGAGGGTGTCGTCCCGGCCGAGCATCCGAGCGCCGTCGCGAGCGTCACGAGCACCATGCCGAGGCTGGAATGACTGCGCATGCGTAGTTCGTATCACGCGCGCTCGACGCCGCGCAATCGGGACGCGATCAGCGCGACGCTGGGCGCTCCGTCAGCGAAGCGGCAGCAAATCTCGAGGTCATCGGCGCCGGATCACGCGACCCCCACGCGAGCGCCGCGATGCAGAGGACGATCGAGCCGAGCCACGAGCCGGGACGCATCGTCCGAGCGCGCTCTGCCGCGGCGATCCGCGGGAGGTGTCCTTCGCTGCCCCGGCGCTCACCCGATCTCGAAGCGGGCTCTGGAGGACAGTCGCGCCTCCCGGGAACAAGCCTCTTCCCGTCGGCGCTCGAGGACCGGACTACCGGACGGACAGTGTCCGGCCCCGCGCGGCGTTTCCTCGAATTTGAAAGGTTATTTGCTACGATCCATGGGTTCGACGACGCGCCCCGCGGGCAGGCTCCGCGCGCGCAAACCAGGAGAGCGAACGATGTTGTTTCAACCCGGTGGTCCGTTCGGAGATCCGGTCTCGTCGGCCGAGGAAGAGGTGACGATCGGCGGCGTCGTGCTCCGGATCTCGTTCCTCGACGAGCCGCGTGAGAAGCTCGAAAAGCAGGGGATCGACGTCGTCGCGCTCACCGAGGACGCGGGCCTCGGGCTGCGCCGGCGCTGGAAGGCGGTCGACGAAGCCGGCCACACGGCGTGGGGCCGGTCGCGGACCGAGGCGCTGCAAAAGGCCCTCGCGCGCGCGCTCGGAGGCCGCAAAGCGCCCTGAGAAAAGCGGCGTTCAGGCGCCCTTGTTCGGCGCGTCGGGCCGTGTGAACCAGTACGCGAGCGCGATGAAGAGCGCCTGGAACGGGAGCCGGAGCCAGAGCAACCACAGCTTGTCGACAGGGATCGGCGCGTCCCCGAGCGAGATGTGGTGAATCGCCATGTTGAGGTTGGCCGGGAACACCGCGATGTAGAGCGCGACGAGCCCCCACGCCGCGAGGTGACGCGTACGCGGGATGAGCAGGCCGAGGCCGCCGAGGATCTCCGCCGCTCCGCTGATCAGGACCAGCGCGAGCGGCGCCGGGAGGTACGCCGGGACGATGCGGACGAAGCCCTCCGGGTGGACGAAGTGGAGGACTCCGACAGCGACCATGGCGACAGCGACGAGGAGGCGCAGAGCGGTCTTGAGGCGGGGCATCGCGGGTTGACGAGCCGTGTACCACGCGCCGCCATCGGCGCGCAGCGACCGCTCAGCGAACGACGAGAGGCCGCGCCGGCGCGACGGCCCGGGGCACGTCCTCGCGCGCCACGCTGGCTCGCGCCTCGGGCACGGTGAACGCCCCGCCGAGGCCGAAGCGCACCGGGATCTCGATCACCGTCGGCAGCTCGCTCTGGTTGACGCTGCGGCGCACGGCGAGGACGCCCTGGATCTGCTGCACGCCGTTGACGGGCTCCGCGAGCGCGACCGCGGGCGGCAGCGGGATGCGAATGTCGAGGAGCGCAGAGCGGCCGAGCGAGTGGCGCACGTCGACGCGGACGACGCCGGTGAAGCCCGCGCCCGCGTTCTCGGGCCACTGGATGTCGAGGCGAATCGGGCTCTCGACGCCCTCCGGCGGGCGCGACCAGAAGCGGAGCGCGGGCCGCTCGAAGCGGGCGATCAGGCGGGGTCCGTGGATGGCGATCTTCACGGAGGTGGCCGCGGGATCGAGCGGGACGACCAGGTGCGCCGAGGGCCCGAGCTCGATCGGGATCGTGATGCCCGAGGCCGTCACGGTGCCAGTGGTCACGCCCTTCTCTTCGACGCCCGAGGCGAGCAGCGCGCGCACGACCGAGCGCGTGGCGAGCGACGAGCCGTAGCCGCCGTCGACGTCGCGCTGCACCGCGATCCACGCGGCGAGGCGCTCGGCCGTGGTGACGCTGGGCTTGCCGAGGTGAACGGTGCGCAGCAGCGCGGCGAAGATCGTGGCGCGCGCGGCGCGATCGCGCGCGGTGTACGGCTTGACGGAAATGCCGCCCGAGGGCCGGAGCGCGAGGTCGGCGCGCAGGCGATCGACGAGCATCGCCGTGACGATGGCGCGGTGCGGGCGCTCGGCGAGCGCGAGGACGGCGCGCGCCGTGTCGACGGGATCGCTCGAGCTCATCAGCGATTCGAGGGTGGTCGTGACGAAGGCGTCCCAGCAGCTCAGCGCCGCGCCGTTGATCGGGCCCGGCTCGGCCTCGAGCGTGTCGAGGCGATCGTCGAGCGTGAGCGACTCTTCCGGGCAGGTGGGGCTGCGATCGACGACGGAGCGCACCGCGACCGGCGACCAGCCTTCGAGGCGCAGCGTCGAGCTCGCGCGAGGCCTGTTGCCCGCGTTGTAGACCTCGATCCGACCGAGGGCGCGGCGGATGATCTCGGCGGCGCGCTTGCCGATCGTCGACCCGTCGCCCTCGCGCGCGATGGCCCAGCGCTGGATCCGCGCGGCGACCTCGACGGCGTCGACGAGCGACTCAGGCGTGCGCAGTCGATCGGGATCGAGCGACTCGAGCGCCGCGCGCAGGGCCTCGTCGAAGCCGCGCTCGAGGACCACGCGCGGGCGCCCGTGGACGCGCATGATCTGGGGATCGAGGATCGTGGCGAGCTCGGCGGTGTCCTCGACGAGCTGCGAGCGCGTGAGGTCGGTGGCCTCGCCGGCCTCGATCACATCCCACGTGTGGCGGAGGACGTCGTCGGGCAGGCCAGGCGCGTGCACCGTGACGGCGAGGCTCGCGGCGCCCGCCTTCGGCGCGCGCAGGCTGACCGTGACGACCCTGGCGCCGCCCGCGGCGACGTCGACCGTGCGTCCGCCGTCGCCCGGGGTGACCAGCGCCGCGACGCCGCCGGCCGCGGCCTCCAGCGTGGCGTGGATGGCCTGCGCGGTGCGGTTGCGCAGCGTCACGGCCGCGCGCACGACGTCGCCCTCGACCCACGTCGCGCCGGCGTCCACGCGGGCCGAGAGCGGCAGCGCGACGGGCACGTCGACGCGCGTCGTCGCCGGGCGACCGCCGTCGGGCACGCCGATGAGCGCGATGCGCCAGGTGGTCTCGAGGTCGCCGAGCGGGACGTGGATCCGCACGTGGCCCGCGTCGTCGGTTCGCTTCGGCACCGACCAGAACGCGGCGCCGGTGGAGATCCCGGTCGACAGGCGGCCCGATCCCGATCCGAAGCCGCTGCCGCTGCCCGTGCCGCTGCCGTGACCAACAGTGCCGATCCCGCCGAGCCCGATGCCTCCGCTGTCGCCGAGGTGCGAGCCCGTGAGCTCTTCGAAGAGCGATTGCCACGCCGACACCGTCGCGTCGCCGACCTCGAGATCGAACTTGGCGTCGACGATCCGATCCTCGCTCACGGCGTCGGCGTAGGGCGTCCCCGAGCGCAGGACACGCTCGAAGGGATCGCGCACGTCGTCGCCGCTGCCGACGCGCCCGTCGGGCCCCGGCGCGTGCAGCTCGAAGCCGTGCACCACCGAGAGGAACGGGATCGGCGGCCCCGACGTGGGCGTGAACTGGATCGTGCCGCCCCACGGATCGAGGAGGATGTCCTCGGTGAGGCGGCCGTCGCGCACGAGGCGGCGCAGCAGCGCGTTGGGGTTCTTGAACATCGGCTCGTCGGGGTCGAGGCTGCGCTCCTTGCGGAACGAGCGGACCTCGGCGAGCACGCGGAAGAGCTTCAGCCGCGCGATCCGCCGGGCGACGTTGTCGAACGTGACCTGCGGATCGACCGCGAGGAGATCGCCGAGCGCGAGCGGCTCGCCTCCCGGCGTCGTCGGCGGGACGCTCATCGCGGCCGTGACGAGGGTCATCAGCTCGGGGTTGAACACCCATCCGCCCGCGCTCTTGCGGCGCACGTCGCGGAGCGCGTCGGCCGATGACGTGGCCTCGAACACCGCGCCTTCGAGCGATCGCAGCACCTCGCCAAAAGCCTTCGTCATCGCCGCGCGCGCGTTCGCGGCCGGATCGTTGTCTGGCAAAAGCGGCTTCACGCCGAGGCCCCCGAGCTCGCCGCGGCGGAGGGCGTCGAGCGTGGGATCGCCCTCGACGAGGCGGTCGCAGCGATCGTCACCGACGTTGATGCTGCGACACAGCGAGCGACGAAGATCGAGCGCCTCGAGGCCGCCGGTCGAGCCGCCGCCGTGCAGATCGACGAGCACCGCGGCGACGGTGCCCGGCAGCCCGCGGCCGTGTCCGTCCGTGAGATCCGCGTCGACCTCGACGGCGCCGCCGGGCGCGATTCGGCCCGCGCCGATCGCCGCGCCGAGCCTGGGAATCACCCGCGGCGTCACCAGCAGCGCGGCGCCGAGCACGCGCGCCGCACGCGAGGTCCCGGGCGCCGCGGCGCTGAGCGTCCACGTGCCCGCGGCCGCCGACGGCACCTCGATGTCGCCGCCCTTGTCGCCGTCGTCGAGCCACAGGCTCGTGGCCTGCTCGCCGTTGGGCGAGCGCAAGACGACGCTCCACGGCAGCCGGCCGCCCTCGCGCTTCTCGCTTGCGGCGAGCTTCTTTCCTGCCTCGGTCTCGAGCACGCGCACGTGCACGCGATCGCCCACGCGGGCGATGGGGCGCTCGAGCGCGATCATCGCGGTCGCGTCGCGATCGATCGCGACGCAGAGCTCGAAGGGCTCGGTGCGCGGGTGGAGCGCCGGCACATCGGCGAGCGCGCGGATGCGCACCGACGCGGCGACGCCGCCCGCGCACGGCCCCACGTTGCGCATCGCGCCGACGTCGACCGGCGGGTGCCACAGCACCTCGGCCTCGCCGTCTGCGTCGGTGGTGACGCTGGCCTTCAGGCCGTCGGCCTCGATCGAAAATGGCGCCGCCACGGGGCGGGAATGCCCGTCGAGGACGCGGAGCAACATCCGCTGCTCGATGCCCGGCACCACCGCGCCGTTCTGTGACAGGAGCTCCGCAGAGGCCGTCGCCACGCCCACCGAGACCGTCGCGTCGCTCTCGAGAGCGCGCCCCTCGACGCTGGTCTTCGCCACGAGGCGCAGCGTGGTGCCGACGCCCTTCACCACCGTCGTCGGCGCCGTCGTCTCCGCTCGGATCTCGCCCGACGCGTCGGTCCGCACGAACGTCGAGGCCCGCTCCCAGAGCTTGTCGTCCTTCGGCGGCTCGGTCCCGCGCGGCCCCGTCCAGTAGCGGATCGGGAGGCCGACGACCGGCTGGTTCGTCGCGTCGCGCACCCGCACGAGGAAGGGCGCGCTCTCGCCCGCGAGGATCGACGCGCTGGTGAAGCTCGCCGAGATGCGCGGTGTCCCCGGGGTCTCTTCACGAGGCGTCAGCACCTGGGTCGCGACCGCCGTCTGTCCCGCGAGGCCCACGGTACGCGCCTCGAGCTTCCAGCTCCACGCGGGCTCGTCGTTGCGCGGGATCGGGACGCGCGCGAGCGCGGTGCCGGCGTCGTCGGTGATGACCTCGATCGTGTGCCGCGCGTAGCCGCCTTCGAGGAGGCGGATCTCCATCGGCTGTCGACCGAGCGGCTCGCCGGTCGAGGCGCGCGTCGCGACCACCCACGCGGAGATCGAGCTGCCAGGAACGACTCGGGTGTCGACGACGTGGAGCTCGACGTCGGCCGCGCGCCCGCGGTGAATTTTCACGGTGCGCGTGCGCTCGTGCGCGCCGGAGCGCACGCCGATCAGCAGCCGCAGATCGCGCACGTCACCTTCGGGGATCGGCACGTCGAGGTGCGCGCGCCCCGCGCTGTCCGTCGTGGCGCGGATCGCCGCCGGCGCGACGCTGAGCCCGGGCCCGAGGCTCTCGGGATCCCACGCGGCCTCCACCGCGGCCGACGCGAGCGGCTGCAACGCGACCACCGAAGGGAACCCGAACGCCTCGATTTGAAGGGGAATCGTGCCGCCCGGCGCCCCTTGATCCGGGACATGGACAAAGACATCGAGGCCACGTCGCGCGGGATCCGCGCCGCCGACCTGAGCGTCCGACGACGCCGCGAGCAGACAACCGGCGAGCCCGAGGGCGGCGAGGAGAGAAGGCGAAGCTCTGCGCATTGGCCGAGCGACAGATGCGCCGCGTGGAGGTTCCTTCAGAAGCTGAACTTGCCGCGCGTGAAGACGGTGGAGCCGCCGGCCGCCGGATCGCCGAACTTCGTGTAGTCCTTGCCGAGCTCGATCAGGGCGCCGGCGCCGAGCTCGAGCCCGTTGCCGAAGTTGTAGTCGAGCTCGGGGAAGATCACGGCCGAGAAGCCCTGGCTCGTGAAGAGACCGTAGTGCTTCTGGGTGCGCTTCTGCGCGGTGTCGCTCCACTCGTCGATGGTGATCCCGCTCATCGACCACAGCGTGAAGAGCCGCAGGAGCATGGCGTCGTCGAGGAACTTGAAGTCGGCGCCGATGACGGCGTAGTCGCCGAGCTTCGGCGCGAGGACCTCGCGCGCGCACTTCGTCCCGTCGCCGATGAGCGTGAGCTGCGGACTGAGCACGCAGCGCGCGCGGGTCTGGGCGTCGGTGGTCGTCACGCCGCTCTGCCGCACCGAGTAGCCCTCGTGGAGGAAATCGCCGGCGCCGAACTCGTCGGCGAGGCCGTGGACCCACTGCACGTTGAGGTACACGTGATCGCCGAACGCGTAGTCGAGGCCCACCGTCCACTTCAGGAACGCCGTCGCGTCGACGACGGCCGGCTGCGGCCCGCCGGGCTTACCGTTGTTGTCGTAGTCGTACTCGCCCGCGGGCAGCGGGATGGCGACGTTGAGCGCGTCCTGCGTGAGCTGCAGCGTGGTGCGCTGCGGGACGATGAGCGCGGCCTCGACGCGGTAGCCGATGCCGTGGATCTTGTCCGAGATCCACTTGAACGGGTTGACCTCGCCCGTCGCGTTGAGCCCATAGACGTGCATCTTCGGGTACGCGAGCGACACGTCGGTCTGGAGCACGCCCTTCACGCAGCGGGTCTTGTCGTTCGGATCGCACTGCACGCCGGCCGTCTGCCGGGTGTGGTTGAGGAACGGCTGCGGGAAATCGGTGCGCCCGTTGTAGTAGCTGAGCGAGACGTCCTGATCGGCGATCGTGCCGGCGATGCGGAAGGCGCCCTGCATGTTCTCGGGCGTCGGCGGCGGGATGATCGGCGTCGCGGTCGACACGATCGTCGGGAAGCCGATCTGCGCGCTGCCGCTCGTGGCGTTCTCGGCCTCGATCCGGTGGCGAAACGCCGCGTCGGTGAAGGGCAACCGATCGACGGCGCCGACGCCGAGCGCCGCCGAGTACGGCAAGAGCGCAGGCTTGAAGATCGGCACGAGGACGCCGGAGAGCGAGAGGCTCTTCGTCACCCAGTAGTCGAGCTTCACCATGAAGTTCGCCTGCTGGCGCCCGAACAGCAGCGGATCGCGGAGATCGTCGGCGTTGAGGTTGTTGGTGGGGTTGAACTGATCGGCGACGCCCCAGCTCACGATCTGGTGGCCGATGCGGAGGTCGAGCCCCTTGATGATCAAGTCTTTGCCCTCGATGTAGAGGGCCTGCGGCTCGAAGCTGAAGGGCTGGATCTTCTGGTAGGTCGAGAGATCACCCAGGCCGTCGAGCTTCCCGGTGACGCCGTTGAGCATCAGGTCGACCGAGGCCACGCCGCGGAAGCGCCCGAACGTCGACTTGAGCTGGAGGTTGAAGACGTTCTGGTTGCGCTCGACGCCGGGGGCGAGATCGAGCTTGTTGTAGAACTCGCCGATGGATTTATCCTCGACGCGGAAACGCAGGTCGGTCTGGATCCGACCCGTCCACTCGAGCTTGAGCTCATCATCGGCCCGCGCCTCCGCAGGCAGGAAGGAGGAGGCGGCGAGCAGGGAGAACGCGATGAGCGACGCGCGAGCAGACGTGCGGATCATCCCGCGCTTTTACTCCCCCAGAGCGCGCTTTGAAAAGAGGTCGTCGGACATCTCTTCATTCACTTTCCACTTCGTGCGGATCATCTTGGTCGAAGCGCCGCCCTTGGTGTTGTCGACCATCTTGAGCTCGGAGGGGACACACACGTTGCCTTCGCAGGTGTAGCCGGTCCGCGTCTCCGTCTTCACGTTGGTGCCGGCCGCGTTGAAGTACTTGATCTCGCTCGGCAGCATCTTCTCTTTGCCGACGGTGATCTCCATCTTCGCGTACGGAGTCGTCTGGCCGGCCTTCGGCGTCACGACGAGGTGGTACTCCGTCGGCGTCTCCGACCCGATCTTCGCCTCGTACGTGGCGTTGTAGGCCTGCGACGCGAGGTCGTCCTGGCTGAAGGTCATGCCCATGAAGCCCTGGTCCGAGACCGAGCTGGCGATGCGGCGGACCTTCCCGAACGCCGGGAGGAACACGTACATCTGGGTGGGCGACATGATCAGGATCTTGGTGCCCTTCATGTCGGCGGGCGCGGTGAACTCGGTGAAGCGCTTGTCGCCCTTCAGCCGCACCTGGAGGCCGAGCTTGCGCTCGCCTTTGCCCGGCTCCTGGTTGATGACGTCGTACTCGAAGTACTGCGTCTTGGCGCGGTTGAGG
Organism: Byssovorax sp.; assembly: GCA_025362495.1. Classification (GTDB taxonomy): domain Bacteria; phylum Myxococcota_A; class Polyangia; order Polyangiales; family Polyangiaceae; genus JANYGI01. The sequence goes on from JANYGI010000230.1 coordinate 10,622, forward strand.
GCGCCATCCATCGCGGTCAGGACCTTGTCGCCGGGGGCGTCGGCGCGAGCACTGGTCCCGTGGGTCATCAAGGCCAGGGCGGACGCTGCCAGGAGGAGCCCACTTCGGAACGATCTCGTCATCTTGAACCTCGCTTGCGGCACGCGGCGAGCGCGCGCGGACGATGAGCCTTTACCACGAGGAGCAGAGTATTTGATCCACGCTGCTGCTCGTTTCGACGCCCGACGTTGCTGACAGTTGTCAGTCGGCGGTGATGTCGGGCGTCGCTTCGGGCGCGTCGGACGAGGTGAGTACCGGCTCTATTCTACCGAGTGGTGTCGGCGTGACATAACTCCTCCGCCGCGCGAGGACGGGGAGCGCCACGAACGTCGCGAGAGCCGCCGTGAGCATCGCGGCCGCGGTGAGGCCACCGACGCTTTGCAGGGGCTTGGCCTCTCCGCGCGTCAGCACGAGGAAGCCGGCGCACACCATCAGCGCGTTCGTCGCGATCGCGGGGCCGCTCGTCGCCGCGGCGGCCGCGGCCGCGCGCACGGGATCGTCGCCGCCGTCGGGCGCGCGCCACGCCGCGAGGAGGTGTGCCGCGTAGTTCACGCCCGCGCCGGTGATCAGGCTGGCGAGCATCGAGGTCCCGATCTCGAGAGGGATCCCGAGCGCGCCCATCGCCCCGTACACGAGCAAGAGCGTGAGCAGCACCGGGCTGGCCGCGAGCAGGCCACTCGGGATCGAGCGATAGATCACCGACATCAGCGCGACGACGAGGACCAGCGCGAAGACGATGCTCTTCTCCTGATTGACGGCGACGCTCTGCGAGAGGCCGCGGTTCATGACCGGGAGGCCCGTGACCTGGACGCCGATGCGCGGGCCGTCCGGCGCTGCGCCCGCCGCGACCGGGAGGAGCGCCGTCGGCGCGTCGAGATCCATCAGCGTGCTGCCGACGGCCGAGACGAAGCGCGCGCCTTTCGCGCCCGCGGGCAGCGTGAGGTGGGCCGCCGCGACGAGGCGCTTGGCCCCCGAGGTGGCCGCCTCGTGCGCGAGGATCCCCTGGAGAGGGCGCGCCACCGACGACACCAGATCGATCACCAGCGCGTCCGACGCGGGGCGATCGAGGGCCTTCCCGAGGGCCACGGCGATCGCGTCCTTCGTGGGGCGCGCGCCGATCGCGGCGAGGCTCGACGCGACCTTCCGCGCGGCGTCGGCCGGCGTCTTCGGCAGATCGCCGATGAACTCTTCCGAGCGCAGATAGGCGAGGATCGCCGCCTCGGCGCCGGTGGTCTCGACCGCGCCCGAGGCCTCGAGGTGCCTCTTCACGGCGTCGATCTCGGCCGCGCCCACCGGCACGCCGTCGCGCCGCGCGAGCGCTGCGATGCGCGTCGCCACCATCGCGCGGAGGCGCGTCGTGGCCTCGGCGTTGCGCGGTCCGGTCGCGTCGACGATCTCGTAGCGATCGATCGGGCGCGCCTTCACGAGCTGCTCGACCTGCGCGAGCAGCGCCTCGAGCTCCTCGATCTTCTCCGCGTCGACCTTGATGTGGATCAGGGCGTGGCGCCGATCGTCGGACATCAGCTGCGAGACGGCGCGCTTGCCTTCGAGGAAGCCGAAGAGCAGCTTGGCCTGCGCCGCGGTGTCGGGCACGCGGGCCGAGCCTTCCATCGCCTCGTCGATCGTCGCCACGATCTCCGACACGTTGTTCGTCGACGTCACGTGCGGCAAAAGCGCGACGCTGTCGGCGAGGCCGCGCACCTCGCGCAGCACGCCGGGCTCGGTGAGATCGCCCTCGACCTCGAGCTGGAAGAACTGCGCGCCGCCGAAGTGATCGCGGAGGAAGGCCTCGGCCTGATCGGGCGGGCTGCCCTTGCTGTAGAACGCGGCGTTGTCCATCCGCGCCTGGACCTTCGTCACGCCGTATGCGCCCGCGAGCGCGAGCGCCGCGAGGGCCACGCCGACCGGCACCCGATGCTGCGCGACGGTGGTCGTGAGCCTGACGAGGATCGCGCGGAGCACGCCGTCCGTGGGCGCCCGACCCTTGAGCCCCACGAGGCGGATCACGGCCGGGATGAACGTGAGCGAGAGCGTGAGCCCCACGAGCAGCCCGAAGGCCGTGAAGAGCCCGAAGGTGCGCATCGGCGCGATGTTCATCACCAGCAGCGAGAGCAGCGCCGCGACCGAGGTGACGCCGCCCGCGAGCACCGTGGGACCGACCGAGACCAGCGTGCGCACCAGGCCCTCATCGCTGCCGTGCGCGTGCGCCAGCGCGTAGTACCGCAGCAGGATCGGCACGGCGAACGCGCTGCCGAGCGCGAAGAGCACCACCGGCATCGATCCCATCACCACGTTCGCCGTGACGCCGAGCGCGCCCATCAGGCCGAAGGTGAAGACGATCGAGAGGCCCGTGGACGCGAGCGCCAGGGCCGTCCCGATCACGTCGCGGAACGCGAGGAAGGTGATCAGCAGGATGATCCCCGAGGCCCACGGCGCGAGCGTCCGGATGTCGTGCTGCGAGACGTCGTAGATGTAGCCGGAGATGAACGGCGTCCCGCCCCAGTACTTCGCCTCGCTCGGGAAGCCTTCCGTCACCACGCTGCGGACGCGCGCGGCGACGACCTTGGCGTCGGCTCCGAAGGCCGGGAAGCCGTAGATCAGCACCGCTTGCCCGTCCTCGGCGATCAGGTTGCCCACCACCTGCGGGCGCGACATCACCTTCTCGCGCAGGGCGGCGCGCGCGGCCTCGTCGACCGGCGGATCGGCCGGGATCAAGTAGCCGGTCGAGATGCCGCCCTTGTCGGGATCGGCGACGAAGTCGTCGATGTTGGCGAGGCTCATCCCGTAGGCCACGCCCTCGGTCTGGTTGAGCTTCTTCGTCACGAGCTGGAGGCGATGGAGGAACTCGGGCGCGAACGGGTCCTTGGTCTGGATGCCGACGAGCGCGGTCTCGAGGCCGCCGAAGCGCCGGTTCACGTCGTAGAAGACGCGCACGTCGGCGTTGTCGCGCGGCAGGAACGCCAGCAGATCGTCGTCCTGCTTCACGCTGCGCGCGAAGAAGACGCTCGCGGCCGCGAGGACGAGCACCACGGCGACGACGCCCCAGGCGATTGACTTCTGGACGAGGAGTCGAGCGAATTTTTCCATGGCGGGGCGGGCTCGGCGAAGGGGCGGTCGGATCGATCCGGCGAGGTGTGGCGCGGGAGCGGCGTATGAAAGCCCTTGGCCGTCCGAGCTGTCAACGCATGGCGATCGTGGCGCGGTCAGCCTAGGCTCCGCGGATGCGATGCTCCCTTCGCGCTCGAACCTCGCTCCTCCTCGCGCTCGCCGCGCTCGGCGTGACCAGCGTCGGCTGCTCCAGCGCGTCGCTCGCGCCCGCCGATTTCGCGGCCCGCGCGGCCGCCGACGCCGCAGCGCAGCTCAAGGGAAGCTGGACGCTCCAGAGCTTCCGGCCCGAGGTGTCGCTCGAGCCCGTGCTCCAGGCGATGCTCGATTTCCAGTTCGGCAGGCTCACCGCCGTCTTCGATGGCCAGCGCATGGTCGCCGACTCGGTCGGCATCCACGTCGATCGCGCCTACCAGATCAGCGAGGCCAAGGGCGATCAGTTCAAGATGACGAGCTTCGACGACAAGGGCGTTCCTTACGAAGCCATCTGCAGCTTCAACGACGGCAAGCTGATGGTGCACTCGACCACGGATCCGTGGCGCGGCTTCGCGACGCTCACCCGCAGCGTCCCCGCGCTGCCCGCGCTGCCCGCGCTGCCCGCGCCCGCTCGCTAGCCTGACTGTCAATCTGGCAGCATCGGACTCCCCCGCTGCCGGATTGCCTGCGAGCCCGGGTCGGCCGGCGCAGATCCCCCGCAATTCGCGGCATCGCTCGGTGGCATCGCTCTTGATAGGCGATGGGCCATCATGGTTTTCCCGTACCGATCTCCTCCTTCCGCCGAGCCGGAGCCTGTCCCTGTCCGCTCGAAGACGCTCGACCGCTGGGTCCGCGCCGTCTCCGCAGCGGCCGTGCTCTTCCTCGCCATGGCCACCGCCCTGATGTTCACGCTGGCGCGCGACATCGCCGAGAACAGCGCGCGGACTCGCGATCTAGCGGCGATGCGCCTGGCGCAGTCCGCCTCGCACGAGGCCACCATCCAGCGCCATGGGCCGCCCCCGCCGCCTCGTTGCGCGGCGCCGCCCCGCGACGAGCCCGCGCCGGCGCTCGTCTTTCTGTCGCCGCTCGGGCTCTCCTCGCTCGGGGCCACGACGCACGATCCCCGGGTGCTCCTCGGCCGCGCCGCGCGGCTCCGCGCCGAGGGCGCCGATCTCACGCTCACCCGGACGCAGCTGCCGACGTCGCTCGATCGCGCGATCGAAGAGGCCTTTGCGCCCCACGCCCGGATCGCCACCCGCTTCGCCGTGGGCGGCATCGAGATCAAGAGTCTACCCCCGGGCTCGACGGCGGCGCTCCTCGGCCTCCAGGCCGGCGACGTGATCACCGCGGTCAACGGTCATGCGTTGATCAAGCCCGAGTCGGCCCTCGCCGTCTACGCCAGCGCGCAGGCGACCCGGATCGTGGTGCTCGAGGTGATCCGCGACGAGCACCGGATCGTGCTCGAGGTGCGCTTCCAGCCCCCCGCGCCGAGGCCTCAGACTGGCAATCACGGCCCCTGATAGTCGGTGACGGCGCCGTTGCATTCACCGCTCATCTTGAACGTGCCGGTCGCCTTGTTGCCCGCGCCCAGGTTCGGCGTGGGCGCCATGACGACGTCATGCAGGCCGAAGGTGACGCTCCGGTAGCCCGAGATCACGCCAGGCTTGACCGAGTCCGCCGTCATCTTACCGCCGGGGGCGGCTCTCCAGTCCATCTCCCCCGTCATGGCTCCTGTGTTGTTGATCGTCAGCAGCCGTATCGCGCCCTTGTCGTCGAGGGAGTACGTCATTCCCTGGGCCAGCGCGGGGCCGCTGACCCCGATGTTGAGCAGCCGGATCTCGCTCGCCGTCGAGGCGCTCCCGGCGAAGCCGTACGCGAAGGGGCGCCCTTCCGGGTGCTTTTCGGCGCCCTGGGCGTGGGCTGCGGTGAACTGCATGATGGAGATGCTGGAGCCGGTGGCGTCGGAGATCGTGAGCTAGCAATCCATCGTGACTGGCACCGATCCGCCGGCGCCCGCGGTCGAGGAAGCGCTGGTGCTGCTCGTGGTCGAGCCGCCGCCGCCCGAGGTGGAGGTCGTGGGATCGGAGCCGCTGCATGCAACACAGAACAGGAGAACGACTGTCGACGCGCGAACGAAGAAGATGGACATGATGATGAGCTCCTCGATGACGGGTGGCGAGGCCGACGGACGAGCAAACCAGAGGCGAGCGCTCGGGCGCGAAATCGAGGGTTTGCGCGTGATTCGAGGGCCGCTGGTCAGGAAGCTCTGACCGGCTGTCCGAGCGCCGTCAGAGAAACCTGATCGGTCAGTGGCCGGTCAGGAGGGCGAGCGCCATGGCCTCGAGCGGCTCTCTCGACGCGAGCCACGCGGGTGGGATCTCGGCGCCTGCCCCGAGCGCGACGATCCCGCCGACGATGGCGCAGGTGGTGTCGCGATCGCCGAGCCCCGACACCGTCGTCCAGAGGGCCTCTTCGTAGTCGCCGAGGTGGCGCGCCGCGCACCAGAGCGAGAAAGGCACGGTGTCCTGGGAAATGACCCGGGTCCCGTTGCCGAGCGCGGAGACCGCCGTGCGAACGTCGTACGAGAGAGGCAGTCTGGCCGCCTGCTCGATCACCGCGCGGGTCTCGCCGTCGGGCGTGTGATCGAGCACCGCGGCGAACATCTCGGCGGGCTGCGTTCCACCGGACGCGACCCAGGCGGCCGCGACGGCGACGGCGATCGCTCCCGCCTGCCCATCGGGATGAGCGTGGGTGACGCTCGCCGACTGGCACGCAGCGTCGGCCGCCTGGTAGAAGTCGTCGAAGAAATAGCCGCCGATCGGCGCGGCCCGCATCGCCCCGCCGTTGCCCATCGAGCCAGTCCCGCCAAAGACCTCTCCGGCGACCTCCGCCCAGGGCTCTCCGGACGCGATCCGCGTCAGGATGCCATGGGCCGTCCCGCCGTAGCCGCGCGCCGGATCGAGTCGATAGCGCGCTCCGAACAGCGCCGCGAGGAGATCGCACTCGATGGCTCCCTGCCCGGCGAGGACATCGACGATGGATAGGGCCATCACGGTGTCGTCGGTGATCGGCCAGAGCCCGGCGGGGAGAGCGCGCTGCTCGATCAACTGCTCCACGACGTGCGGTGAGGTGAAGAAGCGATCGCCGAAGGCGTCGCCGACGGAGAGACCCTCCAGGGAGCGGAGCGCGCGGCGGAGTCGGCCCTTCGGATCAGGTGTCGTGATCATCGCAGTTCCTTTCTCGTCGACCGGCGCGTCCGCGCCGTTGCCTCAGCCCAGCTCCTCGCCCGCCAGCAGCCGCGCCGTCATCGCCGGATCCACCCGCAGCACCAGCACCTTCTCCCGCTCCACGATCACCATCCCCGCCGCCGCCCCCTTCGGCTTCCGCAGATACCGCCGCGGCGTGTACTGGATCTCGATCACCCCTTCTTCCCTCCCCTCCGAGAAATGCGCCGCCACGTGCGCCGCCTCGACGAGCAGGTCGCCCGGGCAAACCGTGTTCTTCTCCAGCTGCACGACCACGTGCGCTCCGGTCCGCCCCTTGGCGTGGAGCCACAGATCATGAGGCCGAGCCACATGGAGAGTGAGCGCGTCGTTGCCTGTGGCGCCCTTGCCCGCGAGGATCTTCGCGCCCGACTCGCCGCGAAACACGCGATACGGCCGGCTCGGCGCGGCCTTGCCGCCTTCACGCTTCTGGAGGCTCCCCGACGACGTCCCCGCGCCCAGGGTGAACTCTCGCGGAGCCGCCTTCCTCGCCGCGATCGCCAGGGCGTCAATCGCCTCGTAGGTCTCCGCGAGCTTCGCTTGCTCGCCGAGCTCGCCCAGGGTCTCCCACGCTGACTCGGCCTCTTCCAGGCGCTTCTTGGTGATCGCGCCGCCGAGCTTCAGCCGCTTGGCGCGCTTGAACATGGCGTCGAGCTGCTCGCGCGCGGTCCTGGCGGGATCGAGCGCCAGCTCGATCGACTTCGGCTCTCCCGTCGACCAGTCGGTGACCGTCAGCGAGCGCGCGCCCCGGGGCGACCGCGCCGCCGCGGCGACGAACGAGGCCGCCTGCTCGGCCAGCCGATCGGCGTCGACGAGGCGATCGCGATCGGCGCGGATCGCCTTGATCCGCCGCTCGATCTTCGCCATCGCGCGCGTGAGCGAGCGCGCGAGCGCGATCCGCCGCGCGTCGAGGGCGCCCTCGCCGAAGCCGCTCACCAGCTCCTCGCCGCGCGCGCACCACAGCTCCAGATCCGCGGCGCGCGCCGACGCCTCGCCGCGATCGTCGCCGGCCCTGGCCTCGCGCATCACCACGCGCGCGCCCGGCGCGGGGCTGCCTTCGATCACCAGCGACGCCTCTTCTTCGCGACGGAAGAGCACCCGCTGCTCGGTGACGCCGATGATCCTGGCACCCTCGATCCGCGTCCTCACGCGGACCTTCTCGCCGAGCGGGAGCGCCGTCCCCTCTTTCGAGAACATCCCCGCGCCCTTGAAGGGTTTCGCGCGCGTGACACCGACGAGCGGCCCGGCCCGCCCCGCCACGATCACCAGGAAGAACGTCGCCCCCTGCATCCGCAGGCGCAGCACCGCGAGGTCGGTCGCGATGTCGACCTTCTGCACCGTCGCCCCGGCGAGCAGCGCCGACGAGGCAGCTACGAGCGCGACGTCGTCCACGCGCTCACACGCCTCCACCCTCGGGGACTCCAGGGCCTGGAGGCGCCGAGAGCACGTCGTGCGGCAGCGTCCCGCGCGGCGGCCGCAGGTACGCGAACGGCGTGTGGAGCAGGAAGTTCGACACGCGCGACGTGTAGATGTCGGCCGATCGCTCGACCTGCCGCGCCAGGTGGCTCTTGTCGTTTCCGGCGCGCATCAAGAGGCCCCAGCGCTGATTTTCGATCTCGCCCGCGGCCCGCGCCAGCGGCGAGATCGCCGCGTCGAGCACCGCGATCTCGGCGCGCAGCTCGTTCATCCGCTCGGTGATCGCGGCCTCCGGCGCGTCGAGCTGCGGGCCGTAGCCGCCCTTGATCCGCTGCACGGCCAGGCGCAGCGCCCAGCTCTGCTGCTCGAGGTGCTCCTTCTGCACCATCAGCGCGGCGAGCTGCTCCTGGGCCCCGAGCGAGCCTTCTTCGGCGGCGATCTCGGCCTCGATCTCGCGCACGATCAGGCCCGTTCGCCAGCGGAGGATGCTCTTCGACACGTGGACGTCGCCGTAGATGTGATCGCCCACGTAGAGGATCTCGTCGCCCGAGAGGCCGAGGTGGCGCTCGACCAGGGCCGCGTTTCCGCCGAGGAACGCGCCGCCCGACACCAGCGAGAGGGCCGGTCGCAGGAGGCCGTCGTCGCTCACCACCTCGAACAGCGGGGCGCGGCTGCCGAAGAACTCCGGCTTGCGCGCCGAGACGATGATCACGTCGAAGAGATCGCGCCACTTCATCCCGTCCGGGAGGAAGCCGTCGACCGCGTAGCTCATCACGTCGTTGGAGTAGACCCACTCCGAGTTGGTGATCAGCAAGAGCTTCTTGCCCGCGCGCTTCTGGTCGAGGAGCGCCAGCGGCATCTCGGGATCGGCGTCGATGAAGCGCTCGGGATCCGCGGTGATCTCCGCCTTCAACGTGCCTTCCATGTGGGCGGCGTCGAGCGCCGTCTTCACCCAGCGGTAGAGATCCGCGTAGCCCATCACCGCGGGGAACGGCTTCACGCCCGGCTCGGCCTCGGCCAGCGCCTTCGCCACGGGGAGCTTGTGCTGATCGAGCAGATCGACGAGCTCGGCGTACATGCACGCTTCGCTGAGCGAAAAGAAGGTGTTCATGAAGACGTACCGCGGCTCGGCCAGATCGACGATCGTGCGCGAGTACGCGGTGCGCTGCGCCTCGTAGTCGAGCGGCGCCGTCCCGTGGAAGGCGCGCTTGACGTAGCCGAAGCGGTTACACTTGATCAGGTTGCCGAGCTCGAGATCGAGGATCAAACCCCGGATGGCGAAGGTCGGATCGAAGATCAGGTGCTCGACCGGGAACCCCGCGGCCGCGAGCCGCCGCTGCAAGTGCTCGAACGCGCGCCGCTCCCAGGCCTCGGTCCGGTAATGGATCAGCGTGTAATCCATGTCGTAGCCGACGGCGCGGATCGAGCGCAGGTTGAGCGTCCGGTTGCAGAAGATGCCGCGGGCGCGCGGGATCGGGGGCGAGGCCGAGGCCGGGGCGAGGGCGCTGTCGACGGGGCTCATCGGCTTCAAGCGCGCTTGCGGCTCGACTCCTCGATCAGCTCGATCTTGTAGCCGTCGGGATCCTGCACGAAGGCGATGACGGTGGTGCCGTGCTTCATCGGCCCGGGCTCGCGGCTGATCTTCCCGCCGGCGGCGCGGATCCGATCGCAGACCGCGTGGATGTCGTCGACGCCGAAGGCCACGTGACCGTACGCCGTGCCGAGCTCGTAGCTCGCCGTGTCCCAGTTGAACGTGAGCTCGATCTCCGCTTGCTCCGGGTTCCGCGCGTAGCCCAGGAACGCCAGGGTGAACTTTCCATCGGGGTAATCCCGGCGCGAGAAGAGCTCCATCCCCATCACGTCACGGTAGAAGGCGATCGATCGATCGAGGTTCCCGACGCGAAGCATGGTGTGCAAAAACCGCATTGAAAGACTCCTCCGGCCCCGGGCGCGGGAGGCCGCTTCCAGAGAGTGCTTCCTTGCACCGGCGCGCGGCGGGCGCAAAGCGGCATCGACGAGCGAGCCGACCGACGCCGCGCGCGTCAGCGACCCGACGCAGCGGCGAGACGATCTTCCGCAGCGATGAATTCGGCGCCGCCGCCGCGTCGCGTTCACGGCCTGGACCAGGGCGCTTTCGTCCGGCCGTCGCGATCCCAGAGCACCTTTCCCGCTCTCACGGTCACCTCGCACTCGAGGCGCGTCGTCCCGTCGATCCGTCGATCCGCGGTATCGATGAAGCCGAATCGACCGGGCATGGGCTGGAGGATCGCGATGTCGGCGTCAGCGCCCTCGGCCAGGCGCCCGAGCTCGGGGTGCCCGACGAGCGCTGCCGGCGCCGTCGTCACCCGCTGGATCAGATCGGGCAGGCTCATCCCGAGGCGCCCGAGCTTGGACATCACCGCGGGTAAATCCTGCATCGCGCCGTTGAAGCTGCTCGCATGGATGTCGGTGCTGATCGTGTCCGGCGCGAAGCCTTGCGCCAGCGCGCCCGTGGCCTGATCGAACGAGAAGCTCCCGTTGCCGTGGCCGAGATCGAAGAGGATCCCGCGCTCCCGCGCCGCGGTGACAAACGGCCGGAGCTTGCCCTCGGCGTCGAGGATCGGCGTGCGGCCCGGGGCGTCGGCGTAGACGTGCGTGAAGATGTCGCCGGGGCGGAGCACGTCGATGAGCAAGTGCTCCAGCGACAGCGGCGGATCGTGCTCGCCGAAATCGATCATCACCCGCGTGCCCGAGAGGCGCGCGGCCTCGACGCCGCGGAGCACGGGATCCCACGCGCCTCCGTCGTAGTGAGCCACCTTGACGCCGACGATCTCGCCCGGGTGCGCGAGGATCAGATCCGCGGTCGCGCGAGGGTCCATGTCGCCGAGATCCTGTTCAAAGGCCCCTCCGCGCATGCCGACGCCGACGATGTTCACGAAGGCCAGGACTCGAGTCTTCGAACGGGCGATCGTCTGCCGCTCGAAGACGGGAAAGCTGGTGTGGCCCGAGCTGCCGGCGTCGACGACCGTGGTGGTGCAGCTCCGCGGCGCGTAGGCGTCGGGCCACGCCGCGTCGGGGCCATTGGCGAGGTGCGAGCCCTCGGTCCCGAAGAAATCGTGGGTGTGGGCGTCGACGAAGCCCGGCGTGACGAGGAGGTCCCGCGCGTCGACCACGCGCGCGGCGCGCGAGGCGTCGATGGACGGCGCCACCCGCGCGATCTTTCCGCCGGCCACCGCGACGTCGAAGATCCCGTCGCGGCCGCTCGCCGGATCGATCACCCGGCCGCCCTGGATCACCAGATCGTACGCGGCGGCGTCGACGGCGCTCGGCCGCGAGCAGCCGGACGCCGCGAGGGCCCCGAGCGCCGTCAGCAGCGCAACGAGGCCAGGAGTGGGCTTGATCATCGAGCAGGCTTTACCAGCGGTTCTCTCCCGGGCAACGCAGGATGGCGCTCTTCGCGCGGCGCCGGCGGGACGCTCTGCGCGTGCCGGAACACGTCGTCGGGATCGAATCGGGTCTTCACCGAAACGAGGCGGGAGAAGCTCGAACCGAAGTACGCAGTCTGCCAGTCGCGGATCGCGAGATCAGGATAGTTCACGTAAGCTTCCCCGGAGACGAACGGCGCCATGGCCGCGCGCGTCTCCACGGCCCACTGCACGCAGGCTCGCTCGTCGGAGCCGCTCTTCCAGTACATCTGGTATTGCAGGCTGTAGAGCGTCCCGCCGCGGTGCGAGAACGCCGTCGCGTCCTCCGGGATCCGGTTCACCGCGCCTCCGTAGGCGTCGAGGCCGATCACCGCCCGCGGGATCGGCGCGGCCGCGAGCCGGGCGCGGAGCGTCTCGATCCCGGCCGCGTCGAGGGGCCGTCGCGCGAAGTCCGAGGTGTTCTTGAAGCGCGCTCTCCCGGCTGCGTGCCAGTGCGCCCGCCACCGCACCTCGCCCGGGACCACGCCCGCGAAGCGCCGCGTCGCCTCGATGTACGTCGTGTCGACGATCTCGACGACGCGCGCCCTCGCCGCCCGCGCGAGAGGCGCCAGCAGCGGTGTCAGCTCGGCCGCGGAGCCCGTGAAGAGCCCGATCGACTCGACGGGCGCGGCGGGCGACGAGCGCAGATGGAGCAAGCTCGTCAGGCGATCGTCGGTGAAGGGCGCCCAGCGCTGCCACGCCTCGAGCACCGAGGCGAGGTCCTCCAGATTCCACACCAGGCGATAGGTGGATACCGCGCCGATCGGGTGCAGCCGGAACGTCAACGACGTCACGATACCGAAGCTCCCCCCGCCCCCACCGCGGCAGGCCCAGAGCAGATCGGGATTCCGGGTCTCGGTGGCCATGATCCGATCGCCGCGCGCGTCGATCATTTCGACCGCGAGGAGGCTGTCGCAGGTGAGGCCGAAGCGACGCGAGAGCAGCCCGTAGCCGCCGCCGAGCGTGAGGCCGGCGATCCCCACCGTCGGACACGAGCCGCCGGGTACCGTCAGGCCGTGGCGCCACAGCGCCTCGTAGAGCGGCAGAAGAGCCACGCCGGCGCCCACGACGGCGAGCCGGTTTCCGGGATCGATCGTCACGCTGTCGAGATCGACGACGTCGATGACGATCCCCTCGCCGATCGAGAGCGGCTCGTACGCGTGGCGGCCGCTGCGCACGTGGATCGGGGCGTGGTTGTCGCGCGCCCAGCGGACCGCGTTGCCGACGTCGTCCGCCGTCTGGCAGAAGGCGATCAGCCGCGGGCGCACGTCGAAGCGGAGGTTGAACATCGCGCGCGCCGCGTCGTACCCGCGGTCGCCCGGCCGGACGATCCGCCCCGTCAGCCGCGCCGGGGTCGACCACGTTGGTCGCGATCGCGAGGCCGTGATCCCCCGCGTCGATCGCTCCGCGCGGGCCCCCTTCGACGCCGTTCGCTCCCCGTCGCGCATGGCCGCCTCCCTGGCGATTTCATGCGCAGGGGCGCGGCCGAGCGCCACCGGGGAGCCGCCCGACCCGCGCGCGATTGCGCACGGCAGTGGACCTCGACCGCCCGGTTTGGCTAGGATTGACGCTACATGTCATCGAGAGGCCTACGCTAGTGGAGGGATCGTCGACGCAGGCGCAGTTCCAGGCGCCGGAACCCGGCCCCTCACGGGGCCTCTTCACCGACTACCCGAGCGAACCCGGCGCCTACGACGAGCTCCTCGACGAGCACGGGGCTCCCCGCGCCGCCTTTCGCCGCGCCATCGCCCTCCTCGGGGCGCGCTCGAGCGACGAGCTCGCCCGGGCGCAGGCGCTCGCCGAGCTCTCGCTGCTCAACCAGGGCGTGACGTTCTCGGTCTACTCGGACAACCGCGGCGCCGAGAAGATTTTCCCCTTCTGCCTCGTGCCGCGGATGGTCGCGTGGAACGACTGGTCGCGCCTGAAGAGCGGCCTCGAGCAGCGGGTCCGCGCCATCGGCCTCTTCCTCGACGACGTCTACGGGCCGCAGAAAATCCTCGCGCAGGTCCCGCTGCTGCGTGACCTCGTGCTCGGCGCGAAGCTCTACCTGCCGAAGCTCCGCGGCGTGCGCCCGCCCGGCGGCGTGCGGCTCCACATCGCCGGCATCGATCTCATCCGCGATCACGAGGGCACGTTCCGCGTGCTCGAGGACAACCTCCGCACGCCGTCCGGCGTGTCGTACGTGATCGAGAATCGCTTGATCACCAAGCGAATCTTCCCCGAGGCCTTCGAGGAGGCCCGCGTCCACCGCGTCGATCACTACCCGACCCGCCTCGCCGAGACGCTCCGCTCCGTCTCGCCCGAGGATCCCGATCGCGCGACCTGCGTCGTGCTCACGCCCGGGCCCTACAACTCAGCCTATTTCGAGCACAGCTTCCTCGCGCGTACCATGGGGATCGAGCTGGTGCAGGCCGCGGATCTCTTCGTCGACGACGACCAGGTCTTCGTGCGAACGACGCGCGGGCCGCGGCGCGTGCACGTGATCTACCGGCGCGTCGACGACGCGTTCCTCGATCCCGAGGTGTTCCGACCCGACAGCCTCCTCGGCGTGCCCGGCCTGATGCGCGCCTACGCCGCGGGCAACGTCGCGGTCGCCAACGCGCCCGGCAACGGCGTCGCCGACGACAAGGCGGTGTACGCGTTCGTGCCGGAGATCATCCGCTATTACCTCGGCGAAGAGCCGATGGTGGAGCAAGTCCCCACGTTCCTCTGCGGCCGCGACGACGATCGCGCGTACGTGGTCGACAACCTCCATCAGCTCGTGGTCAAGGCCGTCGACGAGGCCGGCGGCTACGGGATGCTGATGGGCCCCTCGGCAAAGCAGGCCGAGATCGACGACTTCCGCCGAAGGATCCTGGCCGATCCGCGCCGCTACATCGCCCAGCACCGCGTCGAGCTCTCCACCTGCCCGACCTGGGACGCCGACAAGCGGGTGATCGCGCCGCGCCGGGTCGATCTGCGCCCGTACATCCTTTCGAGCCCGGAAGGGCCGTGGGTGCTCCCGGGCGGGCTCAGCCGCGTCGCGCTGCGCGAGGGCTCGTACGTCGTCAACTCGAGCCAGGGCGGCGGCTCGAAAGACACCTGGGTCCAGAAGGAGCCGGCATGATCTCGCGCGTCGCCGATCACTGCTTCTGGTTCGGTCGTTACCTGGAGCGGGCCGAGAGCTGCGCGCGGGTCCTCCAGGTCACGAGCAGCCTCGCGCTCGACACCGAGCTCACCCAGGAGCAGTGCTGGCTCCCGGTGATCATCGTCGCCGGCGAAGAGGCCCGCTTCCTCGAACGGCACGGCGAAAAGGCCTCTGCCGACGGCGAGGCCGTGCAGCGCTACCTCACCTGGGACGAGGGCATGGCCTCGCTCCGCCACGCGGTCTGCGCCGCGCGCGAGAACGCCCGATCGATCCGCGAGGTGGTGAGCCTCGAGGCCTGGGAGGCCGTCAACGAGCTCTACCTGTGGATCACCGGCAAGGCCGGTCGCGAGGCCTACGAGGCGCACCGTTATGGCTTCTACCTGCACGTGCGCCGCGCGGTGCAGCTCTCGCTCGGCTTGCTCCGCAGCACGATGCTCCACGACACGCCCCTCGATTTCATCTGGCTCGGCGTGATGCTCGAGCGCACCGGGCAGACGGCGCGCGTGCTCGACGTCCACCACCACGTGCTGGCCCCCGTGGCCTCGCGTCATCAGGTCGTCGACACGGCGCTGTGGCTGGCGCTGCTGCGCGCGTGCTCGGGCTTCGAGCCCTTCATGAAGCGCAACCCCGGCCGCGTGACCGGCGCGGCCGTCGCGTCGTTCCTGCTGCTCGAGCCCTCGTTTCCACGGTCGATCCGCTTCTGCGTCCACGCGGCGCACGACTGCCTGAGCGCGATCCGCCCGCCCGGCGCGTCGTCGCTGCCCGGCGGCGAGAGCGTGGCCCGCCTCGGCGAGCTCGACGAGTGGGTGCGCCAGCGCGGCGTCGCGGACGCGCAGGCCGGTTCGATTCATGCTGTCTTGACCCACATCGTGGACGAGACGGCCTTCATTGGTAATCTCGTCTCGCGCGAGCTCTTCGGTGTCAGCGCTGTGCCGGCCTGATCTCGCCTTCATTCCATCATGCCCAATCTGCTCGCGATGTCCTTCGAGGGCGATCTCGTCCCCTCGTTCAACCTGCGTTGCCTCCAGGAGCCCGGGAAAGCGCCGGACGGCTGGGGCCTCGGTTACTATCCTGCCGGCGAGCCGGCAGCCTCGGTGATCAAGGAGGGCGCCCCGACCGAGGGGAGCCGCCGCGCCACGATCATCCCGGGCTGGGATCACCTCGCCGGATCGGTGTTCTTGCTCCACCTGCGCACCGCGAGCTGGGGTGCGGCGACGGCGGCCAACACCCAGCCTTTCCTGCGCAGCCACGGTGGCCGTGATCTCCTGTTCGCGCACGGCGGCAGCCTCGAGCGTCGCCTGGCGCCCCTCGCGAACGCGGCCTTCGAGCCCGTGGGATCGACCGACAGCGAGATCATCTTCTGTCGCCTGCTCAGCCTGCTCGCGGCCTCCGGGACACGGACTCTCGACGAGCTCGATCCCGTGGTGTTCAGCCGCTGGCTCGCCGATCTCAACGCGCAAGGCAGCCTGACCCTCGCCATCACCGACGGGCACTCTCTCTTCCTCTACGCCGACGTCAACGGCCACGGCGAGCTCCACCTCGCCCACCTCGCCCCGCCCTATGCGCAGGTGCAGCTCACCGATCCCGATCTCGAGGTCGATCTCACGAGCCACGGCGTCAAGCGACCGAAAGGCATCCTCGCCTGCTCCACGCCGCTCGAGGTGAGCGCCGATGTCGCCGTCACGTGGAGCCGGGTCGACCCGGGTCATCTCCTCGTGATCCGGGAGGGGGCCATTCACGCCGACCACACCCCGAGCGGGACACTCGCCGACACCTCCCCTGCGCGCCCGAGGCAGCCTGTCCGCGCCGCCGTGAAGTGCCTCGACGTCCGCCATCGCACCGTCTACCGTTATGGAAACCCGGTCGAGAAGAGCTTTCACCTGCTCCGCGTCGTGCCTTTTCACGATCGGATGCAGAGCGTCCTCGAGCACAATCTCTTCGTCTCCGTCGGCGGGCAAGAGGTCGAGTACGAAGACGTCTTCGGCAACCAGGCCCGCAAGATCCACATTTCCCAGCCCTTCACCGAGCTGGTGATCGACGCCCGCTCGAAGGTCGAGCTGCGCGACGTCGATCCGCTGAGCTTCCGGCGGCTGCGCACCCGCACCACGATCCCGCTGGTGTGGATGCCCTGGCAGCGCCACATGCTCCAGCCGTACCTGCTCCCGCCCGAGCTCCCCGAGAACCAGCTCGTGGATCTGACCGAGTACGCGATGAGCTTCGCCCGCCGCAACGACGACGATCTCATTGACACGCTGCTCGACGTCAACGCCACGATCCACAAGGAGTACGCGTACCGCCAGGGGTCGACCACCAACGCCACCACGGCCTACGAGGTGTTCTCGATGCGCCAGGGCGTCTGTCAGGACTTCGCCAACCTCTTCATCTGCATGGCGCGCCTGCTCGGCGTGCCGGCGCGGTACGTGTGCGGCTACCTCTACACGGGGCCGAAGCACGAGAATCAAGCCCAGGCCGAGGCGTCGCACGCCTGGGCGCAGGTGTATCTCCCCGAGGTGGGCTGGCGCGGCTTCGATCCGACCAACGGAGTCCTGACCCAGACTGACCACGTGAGAGTGGCAGTCGGGCGGAGCTACGTCGACGCCACTCCGACCGGAGGCGCCATCTTCCGGGGCGGCGGCGGCGAGATGCTCGAGGTCGCGGTCACCTGCGAGCTCGCCCCGGACTGAAGCAGCTCAGTCGACGAGGGTGAGCCGGTGCGCGTCTTCGTCGCGGCGGCGAGCCGAGTCGAGGAGCAGATGGAGCAGCGGCACGTCGATGGTCCGCTCGGCGAGCGAGGGGGCCTCGGCGATCTCGATCGTCGGCTCTTGCCACCCGAGGATCTCGTGGACGGCGTCCACGCCGTGCACGCCCTTGCACTCGGCGTGGATGACCTCGCCCGACTCGCAGTGGAGCTCGCCGAGGCGGCCGCCGGAGACGACGCGGAGCGAGCAGGTCTTGCGCTCGAGGTTGAGGATCTGGAGCAGGCCCGCGAGGGTGATCCCCTCGATGTGCCCCCTGGCGCGCTGGGCGAGCTTCTCGCGGACGAGGTGCGGCAGCGCCGCGAGATCGCGCGGCTTCTCGAGGTAGGTCGCGCCGAGCTCCTTCAGGTGCTTGCGCGTATCCGACGTCCCGTAGGCCGTGAGCACGATCACCGGCATCCGCGCGTGCGCGCCCATGAGGTGCGCGAGCAGCGCGAAGCCGTCGAGCACCGGCATGCTGAGATCGGTCACGACGAGATCGACGGGCGACGTGTAGAGGACGTTGATGGCCTCGCGGCCGTTCGCCGCCTGCACGATCCGGTAGCCCTCTTCCATGTCTTCGAGGAGCTCCGCCAGCGCACTGCGGATGGCCTCGTCGTCTTCCACCAGGAGAATTACCTTCATGCTCGCGGCTCCTTCGCCGACGCGCGGCGGGGTTCGGTCTTGCTCACGGGACGCTCGGGCGGCTCTCGAGCGAGCGGGCCACCGTGGCGACGAGGTTGTGGTAGTCGAGCGGCTTGCTCAGGAACACCTTGGCGCCGAGGCTGCGCAGGCCCTCCTGGCTCGCCGACATGACCACGACGGGGATCTCGGCGAAGGCGCTGTCGCGGCTGATCTCGTCGAGGAAATGCCAGCCATCCATCACCGGCATCATCAGATCGAGGAGCACGACCTCGGGCGACTCGCCGTCGCGCAGGCCGTCGAGCGCCTCCTGGCCGTTCGACGCGGTCTGCACCGTGTAGCCCTCCTCCTCGAGCACGTCGCGCATGGTCTCGCGCAGATCGTAGTCGTCATCGACGACGAGCACGGTGCGCTTGCGCCGCGTGTCGGAGGCCCGCAGCAGCGTCGAGGGCGGCGGATCCCGGACGATGAGCCCGTTGGAGAGCCCGAAGGTGATCACCGCGAGCGCCTCTGCCTCGCCGAGGCCGCGCGCCCGCAGCATCGCGACGACGTGGCCGCCGCGCTTCGGGCCGTCGCGCCGCAGCGCCGCCACGGTGGCCTGCGCTATCGCCGCGAGCTCTTGATCGCGGAAGCTCTCCGCGGGCGGCGAGTCGGTCGCGCGACGGGGCGGCGGCAACGTGGCCTGTCGCGGCGCCGTCGATAGAGAGCGCTTCGCCTGGGGCGGCGCCATCGTCGCGCGCACGCTCCCCTCGACGGGGGCCGGCAGCGGCGGCAAGTTGACGGCGCGCATCGACGGCGTCGTGACCGCGGTGCGGATGAGCAAGCGCTCGGTCGAGTCGGCGGGATCGATCGGGGCGCGCCCCGCGTTCGGCGGCGGCTGGACGCTCAGGGTCGGCGCTCCGGAGTCCCGCGCCAGCACGCCCTCGCGCAGCGCCAGGCTCCGGATCTGATCGAGATCGATAGGACGCATCAGCGTCGGGCAACGCGAGCGGATCAGGTAGCTGGCGATCTCGGGCGTGAGCACCCCGTCGGCGATGAAGACGAAGCGCCGACCGAGGCGCGGGTTGCGCGCGGCGATCTCGCTGTGGAGCGCGTGACCCGGCCGATCCGGCAAGCGCACATTGCAGAGGATCAGCGCCGGCTCCGATCCATAGGCCAGCAGCTGCGTCGCCTGCGCCGCGCTCCGCGCGACCCGCACCTCGAACTCGGGCAGCGACTGCACCATGATCTCGAGGAAGAGATCGTCGCCGTCGATCCAGTGAAGGACGGGGCGCACGCCGTCGGCGAGCTGCCGCTGCAGGTGCGAGGGCGCGTTGCCGATCGCCGCGTAACGGCCCGAGAGCGCGGTCCCCGTGCCTGCCGCGGGGAGCACGACGCTGCAGCTGACGTCGCCCCCGGGGCCGGGCGCTCCCATCTCGATGTGGCCCTCGTGGGCGACGACGATCTCCTGCGCGACCGCGAAGTCGACGGGGTGCTCATTCATCTGCTTCACCTCGTCGAAGAGGCTGGCGCGCGCGCCCGATCCGTCGTCGCCGGCGTCGCTCACCGTCACCACCTCGTCGGCGGCGCGGCGCTCGACGCCGAGCACGTAGCCGCGCGGGATGAGGTCTTCGGAGCGCGGATCGCCCGCGTCGTCAGGGGCCCCGATCGCGTTGAGCAGGAGCTGCACGACAAGCTGGATCAGCTCGCCGCGGCGGCCGACGACGAGGTGGCCCGCGTCGGCGCGGAGCTCGACGTCGATGCGCCGCTGCCGGAACATCGGCTGGATCAGCGCGATGGCGTCAGCGGCGATCTCGCGCAGCTCGAGGCGCTCGGGCGTGCCGCGCTCCGTCACCGCGAGGAAGCGCGCCGCGCCGGCCTGCGCGCGCTGGAGCGCCGAAGAGATCTCCGCGCCGCGCGCGCTCATCGCCGTGAGCGAGCGCGATCCCGGTCGCTCGAGGAGCGCCTCGACCGAGTGCTGCTGCTCCGCGAGGCCGCGCGCGAGATCGGCGAGGCGCGCGCTAGCCTCCTCGGCGAACCCGCTCGCGAGGAGCCCCAGCGCCGTCAGCCGCGCCGCGCGCACGCCGACGTTCTGCCCCTCGGCCCGCCGCTGCACGTCGCTCTGGCAGGCCATCTGCAGGGCGACGAGGTTGCACGCGATCTCCAGCGTCGCCAGCGCGGCGGGCTGCGGCTCCTCGTCCGCGGCCCACGCCAGCACGATCGCCCCGTGCACGTGACGACCGACCGCCAGCGGGCAAGCGACCACGTGCGCCCACCCGGCCGCCGTCAACGCGGCGCGATCGATCGGCCCGACCGCGCCCTCGCGGCCGTCGTCGATCACCATCTTGCGCTGCTGCGCCGCGCGCTGAGCGACGAACCACGGTGCGCCCGCGAGCCGGAGCCGCTCGAGCGAGGCGCGGTGCTGCCGGGGCACGCCGTGCTCCGCGACCAGCTCGAGCGAGCCCGCGCTCGCGGTGTACGCCGCGCCGCGCGAGCACCCGACCCCGGCGAGGAGCAGGTCGAGCGTGTCCGACAGCATGCCGCCCTGCTTCGTGCCTGCGAGGGAGCGGGAGAGGATCACCAGCAAATCAAGCGGCGAGATGACCCGGGCGGCCCCGTGGGTCGGCGGCAGAGGAGTGTGCACCCGTGCAGGGTGCGCTGGTCCGCGAACAATGTCGCGCACGGAGCAAGAGGGCGCCGCCGTGAAATTCATGCTGCGAACCCGAACGTTGGTTCACCAACAATGCCCTGAGCACCTTTCGTCCTCCGAAGGTGATTGCAATGCAGCGCGCGGAGGGACGACACTTCACCGCGAAAGCGCGCGCGGCTCTCGTCGTATCGTCCCTCGCGCGCCCGTTCATCCGCAGAGAGAAAGGCGATCGCCAGCGATCGCGGGAGTGGAATGGTAGAGCGGGCTCTTGCATCTATCCGACCGGTCAGCGTTCTCCTCGTCGACGACCACGAAGAGAACCTGCTCGCGCTCGAGGTGACGCTCGATTTACCAGGCGTGAGCCTCGTCAAGGCGAGCTCCGGGGCCGAGGCGCTCCGCTGCGTGCTGCGCGGCAACTTCGCGGTGATCCTCCTCGACGTGTCCATGCCCGAGATGGACGGCTTCGAGGTGGCCCGCCTGATCAAGCAGCGCGTGCGGAGCCGGCACATCCCGATCGTGTTCCTCACGGCGGCGATCAAGGACGTCGAGAGCATCTACCGCGGCTACGAGGTCGGGGCCGTCGACTACATCCTGAAGCCGATCGACGCCGACGTGGTGCGGGCCAAGGTCGCGGTCTTCGTCGAGCTCTACCGGCGCGGCGAGGAGATCGTGCGCCAGGCCGAGCAGCTCCGCGAGGCCGACGAGCGCCGCCGCGAGACCGAGATCGCCGAGCTGCGCGGCGCGACCGAGCGCCGCTACCACCGCCTCGCCGACGCCGTCCCGCAGCTCGTGTGGACCGCGGATCCGAGCGGCGCGTTCACCTACTTCAACCAGCGCTGGATGGACTACACGGGCTACACGCTCGGGCAGTCGCTCGGCTCGGCGTGGGCCTCGTTCATCCACCCGAACGACGCGCAGCGCTTCCTCGATCAGTGGAACGGCGCGCTCCAGGCCGGGACGCCGATCCGCAGCGAGTGCCGCCTCCGCCGCGCGCAAGGCAGCTACCGCTGGCACCTCTGCGAGATCCTCCCCGAGCACGATCAGGAGCAGAGCCTCTGCGGGTGGCTCGGCACGTTCACCGATCTCGACGAGAACAAGCGCCTCGAAGAAGAGCGGCAGCGCGTCCTCATCCGTGAGCAGGCCGCGCGCTCCGAGGCCGAGATCGCCCTGCAGCGCCTCGAATTTCTCGCCGAGGCCAGCGCCCTGCTGACGCGATCGCTGGACGTGACCGGGATCCTGAACGGGCTGACCGCGCTGGTCACGCCGCGCCTGTGCGCGTGGTGCGTCGTCGATCTGGTGCGCGAAGGCGGCGCGATCGATCAGGCCGCGTTCGGCCACGAAGATCCCGCGCTGCTCTCCGCCGGCGCCGAGCTGGCGCGGCGGCACCCCGCGTCGGAGGGCGCCACGTTCGGCGTCGCCGGCGTGATCCGCACCCTCCAGCCGCAGACGTCGGCGTGCGATCCGGTGACGCTGGCGGCCGCGCTCGGCGTCGAGAACGTCGAGACGATCCGTCGCCTCGGCGCCGCGGCGTTCCTCACGGTGCCGCTCTGCGCGCGCGGGCAGGTGCTCGGCGCGCTCACGCTCGTCACCTCGACGCCGTCGCGCGGGTTCGATCCGTCGGACGTCGCGCTGGTGGTGGACCTGAGCCAGCGCGCCGCGCTCGCCGTCGAGAACGCGCGCCTCTACGCGTCCGCGCAGCAGGCGATCCGCATCCGCGAAGAGTTCCTCTCCATCGCCTCGCACGAGCTCCGCACGCCGCTCTCGGCCCTCGAGCTCCAGGTGCAGAGCTTCCAGATCCAGCTGCGAAAGGAGCCGATCGACCTCCCCCGCGTCGTCTCGAAGGCCGACGTGATCCGCCGGCAGGTCGACCGCCTCGCGCGCCTGATCAGCGAGATGCTCGACGTGTCGCGGATCGACGCGGGGCGCCTCGAGCTCGTGATCGAGGACGTCGATCTCGGCGAGCTCGTGCGCGAGGTCGTCGGCCGCTTCGGCGGCGAGCTCGAGCGCGCCGCGACCGAGCTCTCGGTCGCCCTCGAGCCCGCCGTCGTCGGCCCGTGGGATCGCCTCCGCCTCGATCAGGTCGTGACCAACCTGCTCCACAACGCGATCAAGTACGGCAAGGGCGCGCCGATCCACATCGCGCTCGGCCTCGACGCCGAGACGGGCGCGGCGCGCCTCACCGTGACTGATCACGGCATCGGGATCTCGGAGGCGGACCAGCCGCGGATCTTCGGCCGCTTCGAGCGCGCGGTCTCGTCGCGAGCCTACGGCGGGATGGGTGTCGGCCTCTTCATCGTCGCGCAGATCCTCGCCGCGCACCGCGCCGAGATCACGGTCGAGAGCGCGCCGGGCGCGGGCGCGACGTTCACCGTGAAGCTGCCCATGGATCGCTTCACCGTGCCGCCCGAGGCGGCGTCCAGCGTGCCTGTCGAGCCGAAACCGTCGCGCGACGAGCCGCCCGCCGGGCAAGTTCCCAACGCTCCTTTCGTACCGCCGACGCCCGACTGACCGTTATTCTCGGCCTCCCTAGCCCTGGCGCGACGGAGGCGGAGCAACGGTGATGGAGCAGCGGACGAAGAGCAACGGGACGAGCACGCCCGCCAAGGCAAAGAACGGCAAGCTGGAGCGCCGGCCCGCGGCCGCGCCCCGAGACGCGGTGAGATCCACGACCACGAGCCCGCCGCGGGGGCGCCTGCCGCTCATCGAATCGGCGCGCGAAGAGGGTGAAGCGCTCGATCGTCGCCAGCTCCTGACGGCGCTCTCGGCCCTTCGAAGGGGCGAGTTCTCGGTGCGGCTGCCGATCGACTACCCCGGCGTCGACGGCAAGATCGCCGACGCGTTCAACGACGTCGTCGAGCTCAACGATCGGCTGGCCAAGGAGCTCGAGCGCCTCAGTCGGGTGGTCGGCAAAGAGGGCAAGATCGCCCAGCGCGCCTCGATCGGCGAGGTCCGCGGCACCTGGGCCGACACGGTGACCTCCGTCAACGCCCTCGTCGGCGATCTCGTCCACCCCACGAGCGAGACCGCGCGCGTGATCGGGGCCGTGGCCAAGGGCGATCTCTCGCAGACCATGGCCCTCGAGGTCGGCGGGAGGCCGCTCGAAGGCGAGTTCCTCCGCACGGCCAAGACCGTGAATACCATGGTCGATCAGCTTGGCTCCTTCGCCTCCGAAGTGACGCGCGTGGCCCGCGAGGTAGGCACGGAAGGCAAGCTCGGCGGTCAGGCCGAAGTGAAGGGCGTCGCCGGCACCTGGAAAGACTTGACGGACTCCGTCAACTCGATGGCCGGTAACCTCACGAGCCAGGTCCGTAACATCGCCGCTGTCACCACGGCCGTCGCCAACGGCGATCTCTCCAAGAAGATCACCGTCGATGTCAAGGGCGAGATCCTCGAGCTCAAGAACACCATCAACACGATGGTCGATCAGCTCAGCTCGTTCGCCGCCGAGGTGACCCGCGTCGCCCGCGAGGTAGGCACGGAAGGCAAGCTCGGCGGCCAGGCCGAGGTGAAGGGCGTCGCCGGCACCTGGAAAGACTTGACGGACTCCGTCAACTCGATGGCTGGTAACCTCACCAGCCAGGTCCGCAACATCGCCACCGTCACCACGGCCGTCGCCAAGGGCGATCTCTCCAAGAAGATCACCGTCGATGTCCGCGGGGAGATCCTCGAGCTGAAAGACACCATCAACACGATGGTCGATCAGCTCAACTCCTTCGCTTCGGAGGTCACCCGCGTCGCGCGCGAGGTCGGCACCGAGGGCAAGCTCGGCGGCCAGGCCGAGGTCCGCGGCGTCGCCGGCACCTGGAAAGACTTGACGGACAACGTCAATTTCATGGCCGGTAACCTCACCAACCAGGTTCGAGGCATCGCCAAGGTCGTCACGGCCGTCGCCAACGGCGATTTGAAGCGCAAGCTCGCGGTCGACGCCAAGGGCGAGATCGCCGCCCTCGCCGACACCATCAACGGGATGATCGAGACGCTCGCCACCTTCGCCGATCAGGTGACCACGGTGGCGCGCGAGGTAGGCACCGAGGGCAAGCTCGGCGGGCAGGCCAGCGTGCCTGGCGCCGCCGGCACCTGGAAGGATTTGACGGACAACGTCAATCAGCTCGCCGCCAACCTGACGACGCAGGTCCGCGCCATCGCCGAGGTCGCGACGGCCGTGACGAAGGGCGATCTGACCCGCTCGATCAAGGTCGAGGCCCTGGGCGAGGTCGCCTCGCTCAAGGACAACATCAACGAGATGATCCGGAACCTCAAGGACACCACGCTGAAGAACAGCGAGCAGGATTGGCTCAAGACCAACCTCGCCAAGTTCTCGCGGATGCTCCAGGGGCAAAAGGATCTGCTCACCGTCGGGCGGCTCATCCTCTCGGAGCTCGCGCCCGTCGTCGGCACCAAGCAGGGCGTGTTCTACATCATGGAGCCCACCCGCGAAGAGCCGGTGCTCAAGCTCCTGGCGAGCTATGCCTACAAGGAGCGGAAGAACATCGACAACACCTTCAAGCTCGGTGAAGGCCTGGTGGGGCAGTGCGCCCTCGAGCGAGAGAAGATCCTCCTCGTCAACGTGCCCAAGGACTACATCTCGATCACCAGCGGCCTCGGCGAGGCGCCGCCGCTCAACATCATCGTCATGCCGGTGCTCTTCGAGGGGCACGTCAAGGCCGTCCTCGAGCTGGCGAGCTTCGATCGCTTCAGCCCGACCCACCAGGCCTTCCTCGATCAGCTCACCGAGTCGATTGGCATCGTGCTCAACACCATCGAAGCCAACATGCGCACCGAGAACCTGCTCAAGCAGTCTCAGTCGCTCGCCGGAGAGCTCCAGAGCCAGCAGGAAGAGCTGCAGCAGACCAACGCCGAGCTGGGCGAGAAGGCGCGGCTCCTGGCCGAGCAGAACGCCGAGGTCGAGCGCAAGAACCGCGAGGTCGAGCAGGCGCGCCAGGCCCTCGAAGAGAAGGCCCGGCAGCTCGCCCTCACCTCGAAGTACAAGTCCGAGTTCCTCGCGAACATGTCGCACGAGCTGCGCACGCCGCTGAACAGCCTGCTCATCCTCTCCGACCAGCTCTCGAAGAACACCGACAACAACCTGACCGGGCGGCAGGTCGAGTTCGCCAAGACCATCCATTCGTCGGGCAACGATCTCCTCTCGCTGATCAATGACATCCTCGATCTGTCGAAGATCGAGTCGGGCACGGTGATCCTCGACGTCGGCGATCTCTCGTTCCAGGACCTCTCCGAGTACGTGGAGCGCACGTTCCGCCACGTCGCGGACGCCAAGAAATTGCGCTTCGATCTCGAGCTCGGGCCGACGCTCCCGCGCTCGCTCCACACCGACGCCAAGCGCCTGCAGCAGGTGCTGAAGAACCTGCTCTCCAACGCCTTCAAGTTCACCGATCGCGGCGGCGTTTCCCTGCACGTCGCGCCGGCGACGCACGGGTGGAGCCTCGACAACGAGCACCTCAACCGCGCGACCTCGGTCCTGGCCTTCA
This sequence comes from Byssovorax sp., assembly GCA_025362495.1. Classification (GTDB taxonomy): domain Bacteria; phylum Myxococcota_A; class Polyangia; order Polyangiales; family Polyangiaceae; genus JANYGI01. Next base: position 36,486 of record JANYGI010000230.1, read on the forward strand.
CGGTGCGCGACACCGGGATTGGCATCCAGCCGGACAAGCAGCTCATCATCTTCGAGGCCTTCCAGCAGGCCGACGGGAGCACCAGCCGCAAATACGGTGGGACGGGCCTCGGCCTGGCGATCAGCCGCGAGATCTCGCGGATGCTCGGCGGCGAGATCAAGCTCGTCAGCGTGCCGATGGGCGGGAGCACGTTCACGCTCTACCTGCCCGACAGCTACGCGGTGCCGCGATCGATCCGGCGACGCGAGTCCCAGCTCGGCGAGGGCAGCCAGCCGCCTGCCTTCGGGCCGGCGAGCGCGCGCCCGCGGACGATCGAGCCCACCCCGCCGATCGAGGAGCTGGTCAATCCGCCCTCGGCCGACACCGATCCTCTGGCGCCCGATGATCACGTCCTGCTCATCGTCGACGGCGACCTCGACCGCGCGCGATCCATCGGCGTCGCGGCGCGCGATCACGGCTTCAAGGGCATGATGGTCGCGCGCGGCGGCGCGGCCGCAGCGATGGCCCGCGAGCTCGGCGCGGTCGCCATCGCGCTCGATGTCGATCTGCCGGACATCGACGGCTGGCAGGTGCTCGATCGCCTCAAGCACGACCTGACCACGCGGCACATCCCCGTCGAGGTGCTGGCGCCGACGAAGGATCGCGCGCGCGCTCTCGGCATGGGCGCGTTCGGCCTGATCCCCGTGCCGCTCCATTCGCGTCAGGCGCTCGACGAGTCGGCCTCGCGGCTGCAACGGTTCGTCGCCGCGCCGGTGCGCCGCCTCGTGCTCGTGGACGCCGACACCGCGGAGCTCGCGGCCGTGCGCGCGATCCTCGAGGGCGACGACGTGACGATCGAGGGCGTGAGCACCTCGGCGGAGGGCACCGCCGCGCTGACGCACCAGACGCCCGATCTGCTGGTGATCGGCTCGGATCTGCCCGAGCTCTCGGCCCTCGATCTCCTCGCCCACATCGACGGCGACGAGACGCTCAACGGGGTGCCGGTGCTGCTGCGCGGCGACGTCGCCGCGAGCGACGAGGCGCGGCTCGCGCGGTCCGGCCACGGTCGCACCATCAAGCGCGTCGACTCGCGAGAGGCGCTCGTCGACGCGGTGACGATCTTCCTCCACCTCGAGCTCGCGAAGCGCACGCCCGCGGCGCGCCGGATCCTCGAGAGCCTGCAGCAGAGCGGGACGGTGCTGGCCGGCAAGAAGGTGCTCGTCGTCGACGACGACATTCGCAACATCTTCGCCATCACCACCATCCTCGACGAGCACGACATGAAGACCGTCTCCGCCGAGACGGGCAGCGCGGCGATCGACGTGCTCGATCGCACGCCCGACATCGACATCGTGCTGATGGACATCATGATGCCGGACATGGACGGCTACGACACGATGCGGGCGATCCGCCGGCGCGACGCCTTCCGCGCGCTGCCGATCATCGCGGTGACCGCCAAGGCCATGAAGGGCGATCGCGCCAAGTGCTTCGACGCCGGAGCCACCGACTACGTCGCCAAGCCCGTCAATCCGGACCAGCTCCTCGCGCTCCTCCGCGTGTGGCTGCGCTCTTGATCCGGGGCTGAACGCGCCGCGACGGGGGCCTCGCCTCCCCCGCGGCGCGAGCGCTTCAGCTCGCCGCGCGCGCGCCGCAGAAGCGCTCGACGACGGCGAGCAGCGGCGCGACCTTGGTGGGCTTCTTCAGGTACTCGACCGCTTCGATCGACGGGTGCGATCCCATCGCCGAGAGGATCACCACGGGGACCGTCGCGGCCTTGGGATCGTTGCGCTGCGCCTCGCGGAACTGCCACCCGTCCATGACTGGCATCATGAGGTCGAGCAGGATCAGCGAGGGGAGCTGCTCTGTGTCGTGCAGCCACGACAGCGCCTCTTGCCCGTTGGGAACGGCGACGACGCGGTAGCCGGCGTCTTCCAGCGTGTCCAGCATCGCCTCGCGGAGATCGTCGTCGTCTTCAGCGAGCAGAATGTCGACGCGCGGATCAGTCATTTCAGGCTCGATGCGCAGGTTGTGGCCACGGGGCGTCGGGGCCTTCAGCGGGTGCACCGCGCGACTACTTTGCTCGAACGACAAGGCCGATGGAAGCTCGTCGAGGCGCGGAGCACATTCTCTGCGCGACGAGCCCTCCCCGCCAAGGGCGCTCTCGACGAGGATCACGCACCGTGAGCAAGCGCGACAAGTCAGGCCAGCCATCCGGAACGAAAGAGGCGCGCGATCGAGGCCTCGGCGAGCTCGCCGCGGCGGCGCTCGCGCTGGAGAACGAGATCGATCGCTTCGAGGATCTGGCGGCCACCGCTCAGCGCCTGCCGCTCGACAGCCGGAAGAACCTCGAGCGCGCAGCCAAGGTGACGACCGAGGCGGCGGGGTCCCAGGACCGCGTCAATGCCACGCTCGGGGCGCTGGTCGCGGCGATCAACGCCGCGCGCGAGCGGCACGAGGCCAACGCCGTCGCGCTCCAGGCGCGCGGCGAGGAGATCCGCCTCCGCGCCGAGACCATGAGCGCGCTGTACGAGCGGTGGTCCGCGCTCGGCGACGAAGGCAAGCTCGTGAGCGAGCAGGTCCAGGCGATCGCCGCGAGCCAGCGCGGGGCCGCGAGCCCGGCGCAGATCCGCGCGACGGTCAACGATCTCGAAGGCGTCGAGGAGCGCATGGGGAGCTTGATCGAGCTCGCCCGCGCGCTCCATCAGGCGGCGATCGCGGCCACCGTCGCCGATCTCGCCGACCAGACCGAGGCGCTCCGGCAGCAGGTCGCGGCGTCGCGCAACAAGCTCGGTCTGCTGCGCAAGACGCTCTCCGCGCAGCTCACGGACGCGTCGAAGCTCAACTGACGGCGGGGCCGGCAGGGCCGACGCGCCGTCGACCTCACGGCGTACAGGCCGCGACGCAGGCGTTGGCCGCGGCCTGGCAGGCGACGGGATCCTTGAGCTGCGGCAGCCCGCCGTCCTTCGGGATCTGGGGGATCGCGCAGCCCGCGAGCATGGCCTGGCACTTCTCCGAGCAGGCCTTGAACGTGCCGTTCGCGGCGGCGCCGGCGTCGGCGATCTTCGGTGCGCCGGCGTCGCTCGGAGCGCCGGCGTCGAGCTTCGCGGCCGTGGTGGTCGCGACCGGGGTCGGCGTCGGAGCGACCACTGTGGGGGCCGCGGTCGTCGCCGCGGGCAGCGGATCGGCGGTCGCGACGGAGGCCAGCGGGAGGGCCATCGCGTCGGGGGGATCGCCGTCTTTCTCGACGGTCTTGCAGCCCGAAACGAGGAGGGCCGCGAGGAAGGGCACCAGCGACAGGCCCGGGCGAGCGCACGATTGCATGGCCCAGACTTCGCCCAGCACCCGGACAAACGCAAGCATCCGGCTCGATTCCGCGCGGCAGGCGAGCGCGCCGACCGTCCGCGATCGCGCGAGGCGGGTTCCCATGCTCGCGGGTTGGACCTATCTCTGACGCACCGCATGAACGATACACGGCAGCCCGACAGCTCGGGTCGACTCTCCGCGACCATTCACTTCTTCGGCGACCTGCTCGGCCGGGTGATCCGCGCCCAGGAAGGCGAGCGCGCCTTCGAGCTCGAGGAGCACGTCCGCGCGCTCGCCAAGGACGTGCGCTCCGGCGGGACGCGGCAGGCCGAGCTGCGCGCCGTGATCGCCCGCACCACCGTCGCCGAGGCCCGGAACCTCGTCCGCGCGTTCGCCGCGTACTTCGCCCTGGTGAACCTCGCCGAGCAGCTCCAGCGCGGCTGGGTGCTGCGCGATCGCGCCCGCGCTCGCCCCGGCGTCCCGCGCGCGGAGTCCATCGCCGCCGCGGTGGCCGAGCTCGCCGCGGCGGGCGTGCCCGCCGGGGCGCTGCAAGCCTGGCTCGACACCGCGGAGATCGTCCCGGTGTTCACGGCGCACCCGACCGAGGCGCGCCGGCGCGTCACGCTGGAGCGACTGCGCCGCATCGACGACGCGGTCGAGCGCCTCCACGCGGCCGACATCCTGCCCGAGGAAGAGGCCGAAGAGATCCGCCGGATCGAGGAGGAGATTGTCAATCTGTGGCAGAGCGACGAGGTGCGTTCGGGCCGCCCGACCGTGCTCGATGAGGTGCAAAATGGCCTCTACTACTTCGAACAAGGCCTCTTCGATCTCGCCCCGCGGCTCTACCGTGATCTCGAGTCCGCGCTCGCCGCGAGCTACCCCGAGCAGGCCTGGCGCGTCCCGCCGCTCCTGCGCTTCGGCTCGTGGATCGGCGGCGATCGCGACGGCAACCCGTTCGTCACGCCCGAGGTCACAGTCGAGGCGGCGCGGCGCCTGCGGATCGCCGCGCTGACCCGCCACCTCGCCTCGGTGGAGGATCTCGGCCGGCGCCTCAGCCAGTCGACGCGCGAGGTCGACGTGAGCGCCGAGCTGCAGCGGGGGCTCGACGCCGACGACGCCCGCTGTCCCGAGCTCGGGCGCGAGCTCCTTCGGCGGCTCCCGTACGAGCCCTACCGCCGCAAGTGCGGCCACATCGCGCAGAAGCTCCGGCGCTCGCTCGAGCACGCGCAGACGCACGCGCCCGTGTTCTTTCGCGACGCCCCGGCGCCGCGCGATCCCGCGCGCTACCACGGCGCGGACGAGCTCCTCGCCGATCTCGCCACCGTGGATGGCAGCCTCCGCGCCCACGGCGGCGTCGCCGTCGCCGCGGGGGCGCTCCGCGACGTGATCCGCGAGGTCGAGGTCTTCGGCCTGCACCTCGCGACGCTCGACGTCCGCCAGCACTCGGAGCGCCACGCCGCGGCGCTCGGCGAGATCCTCGCGCGCGCCGGCGTGTCCACGGAGTACCGCGCCCTCGGCGAGGACGCGCGCGCCGCGATCCTCGCGCGCACCCTCGACGATCCGCGCCCGCTCATCCCGCTCCGCGCGTCGTACTCGCCCGAGGTCCGCGAGGTCGTGGCCACGTTCCACGCCATCGCCGCCGTCACCGACGAGCTCTCGCCGGAGGCCATTCACACGGTGATCGTTAGCATGACCCGCGGCGCGAGCGATCTGCTCGCGGTGCTCGTCCTCGCGCGGGAGGCGGGCCTCTACCGCCCCGACGAGGGCGCGAGCCGCCTCGACATCGTGCCCCTCTTCGAGACGCTCGCCGACCTCGCCGCGGCGCCCCGCGTCCTCGAAGCCTGCCTGCGGATCCCGGCGTACAGCGCCCACCTGCGCCTGCGCGGCGGCGTGCAGGAGGTGATGCTCGGCTACTCCGACAGCAACAAGGACGCGGGCTTCGTCGCCGCGAACTGGGCGCTCTACCGCGCCCAGCGCGAGCTGCGCGAGGTCGCCGTTCGCGCCGGGATCGAGCTCCGCTTCTTCCACGGGCGCGGCGGCGCCATCGGCCGCGGCGGCGGCCCCGCCAACAAGGCGATCCTCGCGCAGCCGCCGGGCACCGTCGGCAGCCGGATCCGCCTCACCGAGCAGGGCGAGGTGATCGCCGATCGCTACGGCCTCCCGGGCCTCGCGCAGCGCCACCTCGAGCAGCTCGTCAACGCCGTGCTCCGCGCCGCGTTCGTCCCCGGCGAGCTACGTCGCGACCTCGGACCCGAGCCGGCCTGGGAAGCCGCGATCGAGGCGCTCGCCGAGGACGCGCGCATCGCTTACCGCGCGCTGGTGTACGACGATCCCACGTTCCTCCAGTACTTCCGCGCCGCGACGCCCGTCGCCGAGATTGGCCGCCTCAACCTCGGGAGCCGGCCCGCGAGCCGCAAGAAGAGCGATCGCATCGAGGATCTCCGCGCCATCCCCTGGGTCTTCGCCTGGATGCAGAGCCGACACACCCTGCCGGGCTGGTACGGCCTCGGCCACGCGCTCGAAGCGTTCGTCACCGCGGGCGGCCCCGACGCGCTCGCGCTCCTCCAGACCATGTACGCGGCGTGGCCGTTCTTCCGCACCATGCTCGACTCGGCGCAGATGATCCTCGGCAAGGCCGATCTCCACATCGCCGCCCGCTACGCCGAGCTCGTGCCCGATCGCGCGGTGGCGCGCGCCGTCTTCGGCCGCATCGAGGCCGAGCACGCCCGCTCGATCACCATGATCGCCCGGGTCGCGGGGGCCGCCGAGATCCTCGACTACGCCCCGGTCCTCAAGCGATCGATCGCGCTCCGCAACCCCTACGTGGATCCGATGAGCTACCTCCAGGTCGAGTTGCTCGAGCGGCTCCGCGCCGCGCCCGACGGCCCGGATCACGCCGCGCTCGAGGACGCGATCATGCTGAGCATCAGCGGCATCGCGGCGGGCCTGAAGAACACGGGCTGATCGAAGAACGAAGCAGATCACCAGCGTCGGGAGGAGCCGGAGCCTGCGGTAAGGATCGACCATGGCGCTACGCCCGAGGTTGCGCGGGCGCCTCCGTTCGCCGACGCTTCCCCGATGATCCTCGTCGCGAAGACCTACTGGGCGGGCGCGCCCTTCGACTTCCGCCGCCCGCCCCGCGCCAGCGTCGAGCCCGTCGCCATCAAGGCCGCCGATCACCGCGACGTCCGCGGCCTCTACTGGACGCCCGAGGGCGCGCCTCGCCCGCGGGTCGCCGTCGTCGCCATGCACCCGCGCGTCGACTTCACGCGCCACTACACCTTCCCTCGCCTGGTCGACGCCGGCATCGGCTGCCTCGGCGCCACCACGCGCAGCGGCGGCAACGACACCGATCTCGAGCACGAGGCCATCGTCCTCGATCTCGCCGCGTGCATCCGCTTCCTCCGCGCCGAGCGCGGCGTCGAGACTGTCATTCTCCTCGGCAACTGCGGCGGAGGCTCGCTCGCCGCCTTCTACCAGGCCGAAGCCCGACTACCACCCTCCGAACGCCTCGCCCGCACCCCGGCCGGCGGACCCACCCACTTCGCCTCGGCCGAGATGAGCCCCGCCGACGCGATGATCTACGTCGCCGCCCACCGCGGTCAGGGGAAGGTCCTCGGCGAATCGATCGATCCTTCGGTCATCGACGAGAGCGATCCTCACGCGACCAATCCGGATCTCGACATGTACGATGTCCGCAACGGGTTTCGCCCGGCGCCCGAGTGGAGCGAGTACCCGGACGAGTTCGTGGCCCGCTATCGCCAGGCCCAGCGCGCCCGGGTGCTCCGCCTCGACGCGCGGGCGAGAGAGCTCCTCGCCGACAACCGCGCTGCCGCGGACGCGGCAAAGGAGCCTGGCTTCGCGGCGCTGCCCTTCCCGGCCCGACAGGCGATCGAGCGGCGCGCCGCCTGCGAGCCGGTCATGGTCGTCTATCGCACGATGGCGAGCCTCCATTACACGGATCGTCGACTCGACCCTTCGGACCGCGAGTATGGCTCTCTCCTCAGCGATCGCCCCGATCTCATGAACCAGGCGCTCCTCGGGTTCGGCCGGATCTGCACGCCGCGCGCGTGGCTCTCCACCTGGTCCGGCGCCTCGTCGAACGCGGATCTCCTGCGCAACCTCGGCCGGATACCGACTCCCACCCTCGTGGTCCACGCGGGCCGCGATCGCGAGATTTACCCCCGCGCCGACGCGGCACCGATCTTCGCCGCGGTCGCCGCCGTCGACCGCACGTTCGTCGAGCTGCCCGACGCGCGGCACTACTTCGAGCCCGACTCCGGCGTCGCGGCCACGCCGGACATCGATCGCTTGATGGATGGAGTGCTCTCCTGGATCGGCGAGCGCTTCGAGATCGCGGCGCCGACAGGGCCTGTCGCGCTTGCCACTCCGGCGCCGGCGCGACACCCGTACTCGGCCTCGTGGCGATTCCCTCCCTCGGGGCGACAGCCGCTGCCCGGCGGGCTCCGGCGGATCAACCTGCACGATCTCGCGGCGCGGCCCGAGCGCTTCGAGCATCACCTCGTCGTGGTCGCCGCGGTCGGCGCGGCGCAGCTCGAGATCGTCACGGCGTCGGAGCCTCTGGCCTTCGGTCACCGCAACATCTCCGACGAGTACGCGATGTCGCTGCCCACCGGCGACGCGATGCTCGACGCCTTCCCGCTCCGGACCTTCCTCGCCGATCCGGGCAGCCTCGCCGACGTGGGGCGCGTCAATCATCGCGCGGGCGATCTCGTGCTGCACCCGTATGGCCTGCTCCACTGGCCCGGTCGGCTCCGGCCGCCGTACGAGCCGATGCGCTTCCCGGCCGGCATGCGGCGCTGTGGCCTCTCGCTCGTCTACTGCGCGTCGCAGCCCTCGCCGCCGACCGAGCGGCCCCTCTTCGTCAGCGCGGGGCGCGAGGCCGACGCCAAGGCCTACGGCGACGACGTCGTGCCCTTTCTCCTCGCCGAGACCGGGCGCGATCCCGGGGCCACCCTCGCCGCCGTCGGCGACACGACGCTCGATCTCCTGGTCGCGCCGCGTCACCTCGCGCTCCCGCGCGGCGGGTACGTGGTGGTGCTCGAAGCCACGCCGGATAGCCTTCATTTTGCGGGCGATCTCATCCACGTGCCCCCGGGCGAGGCCGTGCCGACCGAGGGCCTCTTGCGGGCTCTCCGGCTCTCGTCACCGATCGCCGCGCCGGCCGAGCCGCCCCCGAGCTGGACCGCGCTGCCGCCGGCTCCCTTCCCCGTCTTCGAGGCCGCCCCGCCGGGCGAGCTGCCCGTGCAGATTGGCAGTCTCGTGGTGGAGGCCGCCTCGCCCACCGCCGTGAAGGTGCGAATCGATCGCGCTGTCGCCGGCGAAATCCCCCGGTTCTGGCTGGCGAGGATGCTCTTCCGCGTCGCGCTCCACGGCTATGCGATTGGCTACGTCGAGACCTACGGCGGCTTCTACTACGATGATCGCGAGGGCCGTCACCGGATGGGCGTGCGCGGCCACGGTCATGTCGATATGACCGCCGAGGCCCTGCGCGCCGCGCTGCCGCGGCTCTACCGCGCTGTGGCGCCGGCCGGGTACACCGAGCACCCGACCTGATCGACGCTCAAGCGGCCTTCGGCAGCGCGATCCGGCGGCGGATCAACCCGAGTACGGCCTTCTCTAGATCGAGGTACCGGAAACCTTTGCCGTGGCGGACTCGCCGGAACCCAGGCGCGGTATCGTCGACGTACCGGAGGTGGGCTTCACGCGCCGTGACCGCTGGATCGACCGCCGCGGGTTTCGGGAGCTTGCGCAATGACATCATCGTCTCTCGAGAGAGGCGAGCGAGCTGCACGCCAGTCCTGGACCAGCAGCACCGTGCAGACAGCGTACCAATCCTCGCACCTGCGCACGACAGGGCACGAACCCCTGAGTACCTGCGCAATCGCGCCCCACGTGACCGCGCCGCCACGCTCACGCGACTTCCATTCGGACCCGACTATCCCACCAGGTCACGGAGGCACGCATCCTGCAGCGCCGCGGCGGACCATCGACTACCCAGGTCGCGATCCCGAGCGAGGAGGAAGCCATGCCCCAGGGTGATAAATCGAAGTACACGGACAAGCAGAAGCGCCAGGCAGCTCACATCGAGCAGAGCTACGAAGAGCGCGGCGTCGGCGAAAAAGAAGCGGAGAGCCGGGCGTGGTCCACCGTCAACGCCGTGAGCGGCGGCGGGAAAAAGAGCGGCTCTGGCCGCGCGAAGAAGGCCACGGCGAAGGTCGCCAGGCCGCCCACCAGGCGCTGAACCTCCCACCCCAGCACACCAATCGCTGGTCGAAGCGCGAATAGCGCTATCGGTGGAGCCCGCTTGCTGGCAGGATGCCTTACATGGCAGCAAACGAGCCACCAAGGCACTCGATCGCGCCGAACATCGCGGACGAGGACACGTTTCGTCCCACGACCGACCATCCGCCCCCACTCGGCCGACAGAGCCTCTCGGGGCGTCCGAGTCGGCTTTCCATTTACGAGCAAATATTCAAGCCTCGCTGGAAGCCGTGGTCGCCCCGCCGCGTCGTGGCGTCCACGATGGCCTTCGGGCTGCTGATGGGGGCGCTGGTCGTCCTGTTTCCGAAGCTGGTCTCCATCACCAAAGTTCACATCTTCCGCACGGCGGCGACGATGGCAGTCGTCCCGGCGGAACAGGCGCCCACGGTGGCGCCCGCGCTGACAGCGGGGGTCGAACGTGCCGACGCCGCGCTCGTCCGCAAGGGCCGGAGCCCCCTGGCGGGCGGGCTGCTCATGATCCCTCCGGCGTTCGCCTCGACCGACGGGCGCTACGATCTGGTGATCCATTTTCATGGCAACACCGATCTCGTCGAGGAGAGCTACGATCGCATTCCGCTGAACGCGGTGGTGGTGATCATGAACCTCGGCAATGGCTCTGGCCCCTACGAGGATCGGTTTGCCAACCCGCTCGCGCTCCCCGAGGTCCTCGGGCGCGTGCAGACGACGATGGAGAAGCGAGGCCTGCGGACCCCGGCGCGGAGCCGCCTGGCGCTCTCGGCCTGGAGCGCCGGTTACGGCGCGGTGCTCCGCATCCTCGAGCAGCCCGCGCTCGCCGACCAGGTCGACGCGGTGGTCCTCCTCGACGGCATTCACTGTGGCTACAAGCCGCAAAGCACCGAGCTTCAGCTCGAGCGAATCGCCCCGTTCGAGCGCTTTGCCCGCGCCGCGATCGACCATGGCAAGCTGTTCTCGATCACCCACTCGGAGATCACCCCGATTGGCAATTACGCCGGCACGCGCGTGACGACGGACGCGCTCCTCCAGCTCGTCGGCGTCGAGCGGACGCTGGGCGGAGAGACGCCGCCGCAGGTGGCGCTCACGTCGATCGACGGGGTGATCGCGAAGAAGTCGATTCGCCCCCTCGTGCCCCGGAGCGAGGCCCATTCGGGTGGGCTCCACGTCCGCGGCTACGTGGGAGACCAGCCCGAGCACCACACGATGCACCTCATCGAGATGTCGGTGACGGCGCTCCCCGACCTCGTCCACCACTGGGCCGCTCCGGCCGGGGCGATCGAGGCGAAGTAGGGGCGCCTTCCGCGCGCTCATGCACCCGAGATCGCGCAAAATCCTGACCCGTGATCCGGGTCAATTCATGCGATAGTCCGCCGCCATGGCGACTCCCCTCCTCCGCTGCGCGGCCCCGACGGCTCTCACCGACACCGATCCCACGACGCGCTTCGACGCGCTGATCGTGGTCGCCCCCGCGCCGATCGCGCGCAGCGCGGCGAAGCTCCCGCTCGGCGAGGCCATCCTCGCGGCGATCACCGCGGCTGCCGTGACGGACGCGTCGCTCGCGCGCGGGCCGCGGCCGGCCGTGGTGCTCGCGGTTCCCGGGGCGCCGGGTGGACGGGTGATCCTCGCCCCGACGGCGGCGCTGACCGACGACGTCGACGACGCCCGCGCCATCGCCGAGGCCGCGTCGGCGGCGATGACCCGCGCCGTCGACGCGGGGGCCGTGGCGCCGCTCCTCGCCGTCGTCGCCCCCGAGGGGGCCCGCTTCGCCCGCGCGCTCGAGGTCGCGACCCTCGGGGCCCTGGGGAGCCAGTGGTTTCCCCTCGAAGGGCGCGAGGCCGGCAAGGCGCCGGCGGGGGCGAAATGCCTCGGTGTTCTCGGTCTCGACGAGGCCCGCGCGCGCGAGCTGGCGGCGATCGAGCTCGGCCGCGTGCTCTGCCGCGACATCACGGGGACCGAGCCCGAGCGCATGGCGCCGCTCCGCGCGGCGGCCCTCTGCGAAGAGGCCTTTGCCGGCACCGGCGTCACCGTCACGGTCGAGCGCGACGTCGCGGCGTATCCCCTCCTCGCGGCCGTGGCCCGCGCCTCGATGCAGGTCGAGCGCCACAAGCCCTGCGTGGTGACGCTCGATTACCGCCCTCGGGGCGAGATCACCCGCACGATCATCGTCTGTGGCAAGGGCGTGACGTACGACACCGGCGGCGCCGATCTCAAGACCGATGGACACATGGCGGGGATGTCGCGCGACAAGGGCGGCGCCGGCGCGGCGGCGGGCTTCCTCCGCACCGCGGCGGCCCTGCAAATCCCGGGCGTCCGCGTGATTGCGCTCCTCGGCATGGTGCGCAACAGCATCGGCGAGGACGCGTTCGTCAGCGACGAGATCATCCGCTCCCGCGCCGGGCAACGGGTGCGGATCGGCAACACCGACGCCGAAGGGCGGCTCGTGCTGGCCGATCTGCTGGCCCGCGGGAAGGAGATCGCCGAGGGCGCGCCCGGGCCTCTCCTGATGTCGCTCGCGACGCTGACGGGCCATGTTTACCGCGCCTACGGGCCCTACACCGGCGCTGTCTCCAACGCACCTGCGCGGGCCGGCGGGCACGTCGACGCCCTCGACGCCCTCGGCGAGCTCTGGGCCGAGCCCTGGGAGAAGAGCCGCCCGCGCCGCGAGGATTACACGATGGTCGCCCCGCGATCGAGCGCCGAAGACGTGGTGTCGGCCAACCGCCTCGCCTCGGTCAACACCGCGCGAGGCCACCAGTACCCGTTCGCGTTCCTCGACATCGCGGCGGGCCTGCGCGGCGGGGCGCTCCCGTTCATCCACGTCGACATCGCGGGCACCGTGGCCGAGGGCGCAGACTGGCAGTTTGGCAAGCCGACCGGCGTGCCGATCGCCACGCTGGCGGCCTACCTGGCGCGGGCGGCGCGCTGAGATGGACCTCCCCTGCCCGCGCTGCCCGAACGCGTCGCTGACGCCGCGGGACGTGATCCCCGCGGGCGGCGGAGCCCCGGCCGAGGTGCATTGCTGCGCTGCCTGCAAGGGCGTCTGGCTCGACGAAGCGACGTTGATGGCGATCTGCCCGACGGTGTCGCATCTGGCCGCGCACCGCGACGAGGTGGTGTTGACGGGCGCCGCCGGCGCGGGGATCGCGGTGTGTCCGCGCTGCCGGCTCACTCCCTATCAGGTCGAGTTGCTGGGCGTCGCCATCGACTTCTGCGTGCATTGCCACGGCGTGTGGCTCGACGGCGACGAGTACGCAGAGTCGATGCTGGACGGCGGCGAGGCGCGCCCCGCGCAGCGGCGATCGGCGTATCGAGAGGCCGGCAATCGCGTCGCGCGCGGCGAGGTAAAATGCGTCGACTGCGGCTCTGTCGTCCCGATCGATCGCACGTTCATGCGCGAGAACGGGCACACCTGCGCGGCCTGCAACTCCAGGCGCGAGCTCGCCGCGGCGGACGCGCGGGCGGAGGAGAGCGGGAATACGACGTGGCTGGCCGGCGAGATCCGGATCCGGGACCAGCAGCAAACGCCGCTCGAATCGCTGGTGGAGTCGCTGTCGGATTTCCTGGGGTGGAACCGGCGCTGAGGGTCTGGAGAGCGCCGACAGCTTCCAGGCCTGCGCCGACATCGACGTGGACGCTGCCCAACG
>JANYGI010000016.1 GCA_025362495.1 Byssovorax sp.
GCAGTGCGCGACCGATCCTTTGAAGCCGTCGCCGCCGCGGCTCACGCGGCCGAACGTGGGCTTGATCCCGAACACGCCGTTGAGCGCCGCCGGGATGCGGATCGATCCGCCACCGTCGCCCGCCGTGGCGATCGGCGCGAGGCCCATCGCGACGCCGACGGCCGATCCCGTCGACGAGCCGCCGGGGGCGCGATCGCCGTGGTGGGCGTTGTGGGGCATCGACTGGTTCACGTTGCCGCCGATCGGCGACATGCCCCACTCGGTGAGGACCGTCTTCGCGAGGAACACGGCGCCGCTCCGGCGCAGGCGCGCGACCGCGGTGGCGTCCTCGGCGGCGGGCGTGGTCGGAGCGCAGCGCGAGCCGAGCGTCGTCGGCAGGCCGCGCACGTCGTACTCGTCCTTCACGAGGAACGGGACGCCGTCGAGCGGGCCGATGGCGTGCGGGCCGGCGAAGCGAGTCGACGCGGCGTCGGCCTCTCTCCGCGTCGACTCGGCGTCGCGCGCGATCGCGATGTTCATGCACGGGCGGCGCTCGGCGAGCGTGTCGAGGGCGCGGAGGGCGCGCTCGGCGATCTTGCTCGGCGTGGATTTCCCTTCGCGAAAGGCCGACGCATACGCCGCAGCCGGACGCGGCCACGCGCGCACCGGGAGGGCGCCGAGGCCCGCGTTGCCCCAGCGTCGCGGATCGCCCGCCTGGAGCGGACGCGCGTCGAGGGGCAGCTCGTCGCGCCACGCTTCGGGCAGCGTCGCGAGCTGCTCGAGGCCGAGGCCGCGCTTCATGATTTCGCGGATCGCGACGTCGGTTCCAGGGGTCTCGGCGGCGATGCGTGCGGCGGTCAGCGCCGCTCCGGAGAGGCGGGGAGGCTTCATGGGCGCGAGAGCTTACACCCTGAAGGCGCGAGATCCGCGCGCGGGATCTGCGTCGGTCGACGTGACGCGCAGCCCCGGCGCAGAGTAGAGTCGCCGGCGGAACGAGGACGATCGATGAACCAGGCGACGCATCGAAACGCAGCAGCGCCCATCCCGGTTCCCTCCACCCGGGAGCGCGCGTGACGACGAGCACACCCCCGCTCGATCCCGAGCTCACGCGCCTGCTGCTCGAAGAGCTCGTCCGCCACGAGCCCGCGCTCGCGCCCGAGTCGCCCGAGGTCGCGCAGCGCCGCGCGATCCATGCGCTCAAAGGATCGGCGGGCATCGCCGGCGAGCGCGGCCTCTCCGAGGCTCTGGCGCGGCTCGAGCGGCGCGTCGCCACGGGCGATCCCCGGGCCGTGTACGACGCGCGCCTCCTGATCATCCAGGCCCGCGAGGCGCTCGCGGCGGGCCGCACCATCAGCGTCGCGGTGTGGCCGGATCCGCCCGAAGATCTCCGCGCCGTGCCCATCGATGCGGCGCTCGCGGTCCACTACACGGCCGAGATGCAGGACCGCCTCGAGCGCGTCGATCGCGCCCTCGCGGCCACGGGCGACGACGGGCAAGCGGCGCTCGCGGCCTTCCGCGAAGTCCACGCGATGAAGGGCGCGGCGCTCGCCGTGTCCGACGAGGTGACGGCCTGGTTCTGCCACGGCCTCGAAGAGCGGCTGCGCGCGGCCGAGCGATCCGAGGAGGCCGCGCGGCGCGCTCTCGCCGAGCTGACGCGGTGGCGCGGCGTGCTCGCCGAGATGCTCGTGGCCCCCGATCGCGCGCTCGAGACGCTGCGGATGCTCTCGCGCCCGCGCCGTATTCCTTCGCTCCCGCCGTCGATCGGGCCGCTGCCGCTGCCGCCGCGCCGCCCCTCGCTGGAGCAGCCGCCGATGAGCGATCGCGAGCCGCGCAGCCAGCAGCTCCCCTCGGCGCCCGCGGCGATGAACCCCGACGACGCGACGCTGCGCGTGCCCACGGCGACGCTCGATCGCCTGTTCGAGCGCGTGCGTCAGCTCGGCCAGGCGCGCTCGCAGGTCAACGAGGGCGCCGACCTCGTGCGGGGCATGGGCAACCGCGCGCGCACGCTCCGCACCGGCCTCGCCGAGGCGCTGCGCCTGATCGGGCCACCTCGCCCGTGGGGCGCGCCCGCCGCGGCGATCCACCGCATCGAGGCCGCGGCGCAGCAGCTCGCGGGGTTCTCCGACACGCTCGAGCGCGAATCGTTGCTGCTCAAAGAAACGGCCGACCGCGTCCGCGCCGAGTCCGCCGGCGCCCACGCCGATCTCGCGGCGATGCGCACCACCTCGATCGCCTGGCTCTTCGATCGCGTCGGCGCGGCTGTCAGCGCCGAGGCGCGCCGCGGTGGCCGCGAGGTGCGCCTCTTCTTCGCCGGCGAAGAGACGGCGATCGACCGCCGCGTCGCCGAGATGCTCTTCGATCCGATCCTCCAGCTCGCCCGCAACGCCATCGCGCACGGGATCGAGTCGGCCGCCGAGCGCGCGCTCCGCGGCAAGCCTCGCGTCGGATCGGTGAGCCTCTCCGCGCAGCCGCGCAGCGGCGGCCTGCGCCTCGTGGTCCAGGACGACGGCGCCGGCGTCAACGTGGCCGACGTGCGCGTGCGCGCCGTCGCGCGCGGGACGATCTCCTCCGACATGGCGCGCGCCGCCGACGATCAGACGCTGCTCGCGCTGCTCTTCCTGCCCGGGTTCACCACGAAAGATAGCGCCGATCTGCTCGCTGGCCGCGGCGTCGGCCTCGATCTCGCGCTCGAGGCCGTGCACCGGCTCGGCGGCACGATCCGCCTCACGAGCCAGCCGGGCATGGGCCTGATCGCCACGCTCGACGTGCCCTTCGAACCGGGGCTGCTCAAGGTGCTCTGGCTCGAAGCGGCCGGCACCACGTTCGCGCTCCCCGTCACGCGCGTGCGGCGCATCCTGCTCGGGCGCGACGCCGGGGCGACGGGCGCGATCCCGCTCGCGGTGTGCGTGAAAGGCCGCGGGGTCTCGGGCTCGATCCCGCCTCTCCCCGCGGGGCCGTCGGCGTTCGCCGTCGAGCTCGAGCCGCTGCAGGAAGACGCCATCGCCCCGGTGCTCGGCGTCGACGGCGTCGGCGCGATCGAGGAGGTCGCGCTGCGCGGCGTGTCGGCGCTGATCGCCACCGCCGGTCCGTACGCGGGGGCGATCATCCGCGGCAACGAGCTCTGCCTGTGCCTCGACGCGCACGGTCTCGCCGAGACGATCGCCGCCGTCGTGGCGCGCGAAGAGCTGCTCTCGCCGAGCTAGCGACTACCAGGGCAGCTGATCGTTCTCGTGGAAGAAGCCGCCCGTCGGCCCCTCTACGCGGTGGCGCCGAGCGGATCGAGGTACACGTCGTCGACCGAGAGCGCGCAGCCGATGCTCAGGAGCGGGGCCGTCTCGCCGGCCGAGGCCTCCTCGGCGAGGACCCACTTGCCCGCCTCGTTCTTGCGAAACACCTCGATCTTCGGCGACCGCTGCGAGACGAGGACGTACTCGGCGAGCGACGGGATCCGGCGGTAGTGCCCGAACTTCTCGCCGCGGTCGTAGGCCTCGGTGGAGTCCGAGAGCACCTCGACGATGAGCATCGGATTGGTCGCGGCGTTCCTGTCGTCGGGATCGACCTCGAGCCCGCCGCAGACCACGGTGACGTCGGCGTACGTCGAGAGGCCCGTCGCGAGGACGCGCACCTTCAAGTCGGCGGTGAAGACACGGCAGCGCTTGCCGCGGAGCTGATTGCCCAGTGAGCCGATCACGGCCGCGGCGAGGCCCGCATGATCGGGCGAGCTTTCGGACCGCGAGCGGATCACGCCGTCGAGCCACTCTTGCTTCGTGAGGCTCTTCTCCTCCAGCGCGAGGTATTCGGCGTGGGGCGCGTACGGCGTCGTCGCGGGCCCTCTCATGGCAGTGAGCCTACCCCGACGCGGGAGCGCGCGGAGCTGCCGGGGCGACGCAGGTCGGCGGGCGGCGTGGCGGTGCTGGCGATCGTCGGGGATCGGCCTCCGGTGGTCGCGGGCTTTGGAACGCAAAAAGCCTGCTCGATCGTGATCGAGCAGGCTCTCGAGAACTCTGCGGAGAAGGCGGGATTCGAACCCGCGGATCAGTTTCCCGATCGCACGCTTAGCAAGCGTGTGCCTTGAGCCACTCGGCCACCTCTCCAGACGAAACGCGAATTTTCAATTCCGGCCCCCGGGAAGCCTGGGGCTGAAACGGGCGCACAATCTACAGGAAATAGGTGATTCGACAAGGACGAAGATCGAACGGGCCGCGTTTGTTGCCGCGGCTGCCCGGCGGGGACCCGAAAAGCGGCGCGCGGGAGGTCGCGACCACCTTGCGGGGCCTTCGAAGG
>JANYGI010000026.1 GCA_025362495.1 Byssovorax sp.
GCCACTCTTCGAGGGTGGCGGGGCGCGGCGAGCGGGGGGAACCGATTGGAGGGAGGGGGGCGGCGAGGGGCTGCACGGCGGGGAGGATAGCCGAAGCGCGCCGAGCGGGGAGCGAACCGCGCGGAGGGAGCGGGAATTCAACGCAAAGGCGCGGAGGCGCAGAGGCGCAAAAAGACGAGGGAAATGGCTTCGGAGCCCTGAATTCCGCTCTCTTCCGACCGCGCCTCTGCGTCTTTGCTTCTTTGCGTTCAACTCCGGCGCTCGTCGAGGGACAGCCCGCGAAAGAAGCTCGCGATTCCCGCGTGGATTCGACCAATCGGACCGTCGGTCAGCAACGGCTTGTTCGGCAGTACCCTGGCATCATGCGCCAGCGCCGGCTACCGCGCGTTCGGGTCCGTGAGTCTCACGCCCGTCGCTAGCTAGCCTCACCCCGCCGGATGCGCTCCTCGACAGCCCGCGCCTTGCGATGATGCTCCCATGCCTTTGCGAAGAAGGCGATGCTGAGCCCGCCGAGGATCAGAAGCGACAAGAAGCCGCTGGCCCTGAAATAGATCCCCAGGTTCATGCACACCACCGCCGTCCCCGATAGCTTCCATGCAAGATCTCGATGAAATTTCCGCTCGTACAGATCGGCTCCCCGGTCGCTTGAATCCTTCTCTTGATTTTCTCGGTTCATCTCATTTCCTCGATTGCAATCACCCGCGGGGGAATGCGCGCAGCGCGTGCGCCCGTCGGGTGCATTGCGCAGTTGGGCGGCGTCGGTCATGTGAGCGGGGTCGGAGTGCATGTGGCGGCCGCGCTCAAGGCCAGCGCGCAACGATCGCGTCGAGGAAGTCCGGAACGAGCAGGGACCGAGCGTCGCGATCTTCTCTTTGCAGATCCGCTCGACGATGTCGCCCCGGGCGAGGAAGGCGCCGATCGCCGCCGCGTGCGTGCGCCATTCCCCACCGACTACTCTTTCTCGTGAAAGAACTCGATGCTCTGCCTCATTGCCTCCGCGACGTGACTCATATGGTCCCCGGCCACGGGCACGGCGCGCACGTCGAGGCCTGCGCCCTGCGCGAGCTCGGCGAGCTTGGCGGTGGTAGCGGCGAAGAATTGCTCGGCGCTTCCATGATAGAGGCGCGTCGGGCACTGGAAGCTCGTGGCATAGGCGATCGGCGACCGGATGCGGAGCTCTCCCGCGTCGCTCGGATCAAACGGTACGATCTCCGGCTGGCCTGCGCTCCAGCGAACCTGATCGGGTGAGCCCGAGAACGAGGCCGCGGCACGGAAGCGGCCGGAGCTCATCGCCGCGAAGATCGTGAGTGTACCCCCGACACTGTGCCCCGCGACGTAGAGATGATCCGCGCGCACGTACGGGAGCGCGGCGAGCGTGTTGGCGGCCGCGAGGACGTCGTCGAGCTCGTCAAAGAACATGGAGTAGTCGCCGGGCAGGCCGTTCTCTCCGCGCAACATGGGCGCCAGTACCACGAAGCCTGCATCGCGATAGGGCTTCGTCATCTCCCAATCATCTTCGCCGAAGGCGAACCCACCGTGGAGGAAGAGGACGGCCGACCGGGGTTGCCCTTGCGGAGGAGGCGCGCTGACCCACGCCTTCAGCTTCATCCCCCCAGAGCTATACCGGATCTCGCGCGTGCCCGGCGGCGGCGAGATCGATCGATAACGCTGGGGCGCGGGTTCGTGGCGCACAAGGTGAGTCTTGAACTTCGCGCGCGCCTCGACGTAAGGCGAGGCTGGGAGACGAGCAGAGGGAGGCGCAGCGCTGGCGGCCGCGGGCGCGCGGCTCGCGAGCGGTTGATTCAGCGCGGGCTCGGTGGGGGTGGATGGCGACGCTGCACTGGCAATGGAAGTGGCAGATCGGTCCCCGGTCTCGTGGCACCCGACAAAGAGGAGGGCGAGCGCCAACGTGATGTAGCCTGTCCCGATTCTCATGAGATATTTATCTCGACACGGTCAGTGAAGTCAACATGCGAGCCGCCGAACACGACGCGAGCAGGGACATGTCCGACAGGTCTGTCCTGGTTACCGTCTGCGCGCTCAGTGTCCCGTTGATACGAACCGGGCAGCGCGCCGCCGCTCGGTAACCATCCGAGTACCGGCATGTTGAACGTAGGGGTCGAACGACGGAATACTACTTTAGTGGTAGGGCCCAGGAGGGAGGCATGCGGCCGGCCCAAGGGTCGCCGCAGGCGCCGACGCTCCGATCTCCATCGCTCAGCTACCAGCAGGTGAGCCCGCGGGGTAGACCCGGCGTTGCCGTCGCTGCCCCCTCCTCGAAATCGGCGGGCAGGTCTGCCGAGCAGCGCAGCGCCCGGCTCGCGCGCTCTTGCGCTTTCCCGCCGCTACCGCCATTCCTCGGCATCGCGCCGCCCGATCCCGATCCCGATCCCGATCCCGATCCCGATCCCGATCCCGATCCCGATCCCGATCCCGATCCCGATCGCCGACGCAGGACCTCGTCGAGCGGGCTCCGCACCCCGAGCCCGCCGCGATTCGTCACGTTACGCGGCCGATCGGGGGGCTCGTTGATGCCTGAGCGCCACGAAGGATCAAACCCTTGCGCGCTGCGCCGCAGCTCCGCTACCTTCCATCGCTGTTCACAACCTGGGAGGATTCATGTCCAAGCCGCTCACCGATCGTCAAGGCGCGACCGAGATCGTCGCTTCTGCCGCCGAGACCCACGCCGCGCGCGCCGCCGAGAAGTTCACCGAGCTGTTCGCCGATTGCCTCGAAGGCAAGGAGAAGATCCCCGACATCGCTCTGGTCTTCCGGCTCCTCTCTCGCAAACAACGCAAGATGACTGCGCTGGTCGCTGCCGCCGACGAGGCCTACGAGAAAGAGCTGGGCGACGACGCCGAGCCGCGCGAGCGCCGCGATACCGCCTCTGGCAAGCTCGCCTCCGAGATCGGCGAGATCCGCGACACGCTCGATAGCACCTTTGGCACGGTGTTCGTCAAGGAGATGGGACTCGACGGTCGGGTGGATACCGATCCCAAGGCGGTGCTGGAGAGGGCAAAGCGCCTCGTGACTGCGCTGTCGGATACCAAGCGAGTCTGGCCAAAGCCCAAGCGCAAAGGCATCAAGATCGATCACTCGGCGTGGCTCGACGATCTCAGCACGCCAATCGCCGTGCTGGAGACCGCGCTCGTCGACGTCGCCCGCGAGGTGCGCGAGGCCCAGGTCGCGAGCGACACGCGCAACCGCGCGCTCGGCGCCAACGACGACAGCTTCGCGCGCATCGCCGGGGCGACGTCAGCGCTGCTGCGGATCGTCGGCGACGACGCGCTCGCCGCGCGCGTGAGGCCGTCGACGCGCAAGCCCGGCCAGGTCGCCGCAGAGGAAGATCCCCCGCCGCCCGCGGCCGGAACCGCTGGAACGAGCGGCGGAGGCTGATCCACGCGTGCTGATGTGAGTCGACCCACGTGGAACGGCTGCGGGAAGCCGCAGGCGCGGGTCGTCTTACGTTGGGCGGCGCACGGTCGCCTGAAAAGTAGTTCGTCTCACGTTGCCCATGTTCCGTGATTTCCTGGGATCGTTCGGCGCGCTCGGGCCGCTTCGTACGGCGTCTCCGGTGCGCGACGAGCAATGCCAAACGGCCTGGACATCGTGGAAACCCGTCGCCAGGTGCGCCACGCGTACGTGGTACAAATCGTCCGCCATGATCACGCGCATCGAGGTGGACGGCTTTAAGTCGCTGCGCGACTTCGCCCTGGATCTGGAGCCTTTCACCGTGCTCCTCGGGCCCAACAGCGCGGGAAAGTCGAACGTGCTGGAGGCGCTCGGCCTGGTCGCTCGTCTGGCGACCGAGCCCGTGGCGGAGGCCATGAAGCAGGGGCGCGGCCGGATCCTCGACCAGTTCACCCGGCATGAAGGCGACAGCGCGAAGGAGATCCGCCTGGCGGTCGAGGTGTTCCTTCACGGAGATGTTCCGCTGGCGGAGCCAGGCGCAAGCACCCGGCAGAATCGTTTCCGCTACGAGATCACGATCGAACGGGCGCCGCGCGGATCCGGCGTGGAGCGCCTCATCATTCGAGATGAACGTCTTCGGTGCATGCGCCGCGAGCGCGATGGCTGGATCGACGCGCACCCGAATTTCGCGCCGATCGCCGGTTACGCGGTTGGCGGGACGGACGACTTCATCACTCTGAAGCAGAACGAACGACGGGTGATCGAGAGCCCCTCCGCTTGGCCGGAGGAGCGGCAGGCTTCCGCGGCGCATGCGTATCTCAGCGGCGCTCGGAGCAGCAACGCTAACGCGGTGCGCCGCGATCTCTGGGGCTACCGGCTGCTTCAGCTCGATGCCAGCCGGCTGCGCGCGCCGAGTGAGGGAATCGACTCGGAGGCGCTCGCGGTGGACGCCTCCAACCTACCGACGATCCTCGCAGGGCTTCCTGCTCCGCGGCTCGGTGAAATCCGCGCAGACCTCGTGAGGCTCGTGCCGGGGATTGCGTCGTTCGAGGTCGTGCCGGAGGACGACGGGTTTCGAATCGATTTCGAGCTGTCCGGCGGCCAGCGTCTCCCGGCGCGATTGGTCTCCGACGGGACGCTGCGTGCGCTCGCGTTGCTGACCGCGTTGCGGCTGGACCCGCGGCCCTCACTCATCGCGATCGAGGAGCCCGAGAATGGAATCTATCCGGGGAAGCTGCGCGCCCTGCTCTCGCTGCTGCGCGACGTGAGCGAGCGACGCTACGACGATCCAGATTCAATCGAGGAGATGATGGCGCCCGGGCGAGCAAGGGGCGCCGCGGGGATCTTGTTCGCGCACCTCCTCCCCACGCAGATCCTCCTCACGACGCACTCCCCCGTGGTCCTCGCTGCTTTGCGTGCGCATCCGGAGCACCTGCGCTTCGTGGACACCGTGCGGCGCAACGGCGAGCGGATCACCCGCGTTCGCGGGGTCGGCGATGTCGCCGCCGGCGCGCAGGCTCGAATGATGATCTCGGAGCGCGAGATCGATGTGCTCCTTCACGCCGCGGACGCCGAGGACGCGGAGTGATCTACCTGCGGGCCGGCCTCTACGCCGAAGGACCTTCGGACTACGGGATCCTCGTCCCGCTGATCACACGCGTGCTCGCCGCGCTCGCAGCCTCGCTGTTTCCCGGCGCCTGGGAAGTAGGTGACACGCTCGGCATTGATGCGCCGGCGAGCGAGAAGAGCACGAGGCGCTCCGACAGGATCGCGGCGGCGGTCGCCGAGAGCTTCGATCTCTGCGAGTTCTTCATCATCCATTCCGACGGCGCCGGCGATCCCTCGGCGGCGCGGCGAACCTGCATCGATCCCGGCGTCGCCGCGGCCCAGGCCAGGCGCCCCGAGCGAGCCCTCGTCGCGATCGCGTGCGTCCCGGTGCGCGAGATCGAAGCTTGGCTGCTCGCTGACGCGGAGCCGTTTCGTCGCCTGCTCGGTCGCGCGGTGAACCCCGCGTTGCCCTCCGATCCCGAGCGCGATCTCGATCCCAAGGCGACGCTTCGAAGGATCCTTCTGGAGGGTGGAGCGCGCCGCGGTCCCGAATCCGTGTACGCGTTCATCGGCGAAAACGTCGCGTTGAACGCGCTGCGCGCGCTCCCGGCGTACCGATCGTTCGAGGAGGATCTTACGCAAGCGATCCACGCCGTGGCCGAGGCGCAAGGCCAGCGCGGGTGAGCTCTCGTCGTCGCCGCGCATCACCGCGGTGAGCCCCTTTCACCTCGCGCCCGCCTCCCGTAGGCTCCCGGCTCCGTGCTGATCCCGTCGCGTCGCCTGGTCTTCCCGCTCTTCGCGGCCACCCTCGCCGCGTGCGCTGCGGCACCTCCGCCGCCGCCGTCGCCCGCGCCCGCGCCACGCGCCCCCGACTGGTCCGAGCCGACGCCGCCGCCGGCCGCCGCCGCGCCGCCGGTCGCCTCGCGCCAGATCGAGATCACCCTCGGTCCGCAGCGCGATCCCGCGGGCGAGGTCACCTCGCTCGACGTCACGATCCGCCTGTCCGAGCCGCCCGGCGAGTTCGGCGAGGCCTCGCCGCTCAAGCTGATGCTCGAGGACTCGGAGCAGGGCGAGGCGGGCTGGCCCGACGGGATCGAGGAGGTCTACGCGCGCGACGGCGAGGGCGCGCTCTCGCTCAAGACGCGGCCCGCGACGCTCGACGGCGATCCGTGCACGGAGTGGCGATCGGATCGGCACCCCTCGGGCGCGATCGTGATCACCTACCGCGTCAAGGTCGCGCGCGGCGACAACCACCGCTACCAGGGCATCCATGCGCACGGCGGCGGCGTCGAGGGCCTGGGCTCCACGTTTCTCCTGCTACCCGACGTCAACGATGTCTACCGCGCCCGCGTGAAGTGGACGCTCGCGGGGGCGGGGGAGGGCGCAGCCGCGATGTCGTCGTTCGGGGCAGGCGACGTCGAGACGTCGGCGACGCTCGATCGGCTGCGGAGCGGCTTCTACATGGCCGGCCCGCTCGGGCTCCTCACCCTCGACGACGGGGCGACGCATTTTCGCGGCGCGTGGCTCGGACACCCGCTCTTCGATCCGGCCGAAGCTGCGGTGTGGGCCTCGAAGGCGCGCAGCGCGCAAAGGGCCTTCTTTCGCGACACCGATCCTGCGCCCTTCACGTTCTTCATCCGCCCCGTACCCGGGCTCGGGCCGGGCTGGGTCGGCAACGGCGGTCCGTCGAGCTTCCTGTTGATGCCCGGCGATGGCCTCGAGTGGTCGCGCCTCGCCCGCTTCGCCGTGGCGCACGAGATCGCGCACACCTGGATCGGGGTCGCCGGCAGCGGCGTGCGGCTCGACGGGCCCCCGGGCTCGGCCTACTGGTTCACCGAGGGCTTCACGGTGCACTACACCCGCGCGCTCCTCCTGCGCGCCGGCCTCGCGACGCCGGCCGAGTTCCTCGACGATCTCCGCGAGCGCACCGAGCGCTTCATCGTCAACCCCGACAAGGCCGCCTCCAACGAGGCCATCGCCGCGGGCTTCTTCAAGAGCGACACGCTCAACAAGCTGCCGTACGACCGGGGGATGCTCTACGCGGCCGAGGTCGACGCCGCCGTCCGCGCGAAGTCGGGAGGCAAGCGCTCGCTCGACGATCTCTTCCTCGCGCTGCTCGATCGCGCGCGCGCCCTGGGAAAGCAGGCCGGGGGCGAGGGGACGGCGACGCTCCCCGCGGACGCCTTGCGCGAGACCGTCGGCGCCGAGCTCGGGCCCGACGGGCTCGCGCGCTACGACGCCGTCATCGCCCGCGGCGAGCCGCCGGCCCCGCCGTCCGGTGCTTACGGGCCCTGCTTCAAGGCCGCGAAGAAGGCGATCCCGCGCTTCGAGCTCGGCTTCGATCCCGCGTCGTACAAGGACGACAAGCTCGTCGGCCTCGTGCGCGGCTCGGCGGCGGAGCGCGCCGGCCTGCGCGAGGGCGATCACGTCAAGGGGAGCGGGGTGTCGATCGGGATCACGTGGAAGGCCGTGACGATGATCGTCGACCGCGATGGGAAAAAGAAGACGATCTCGTTCTTCCCGCAGGGCAAGACGGTCGACGGATCGATCTGGATCCGCGAGCCGAAGGTGCCCGATACCGCCTGCGCGCGCTGGTGATCCGCGGCGCGTCGCCGCCCCGCATGCGATACTCGCGGCCCCATGGAGTTGAACGAGCTGTTCGCGGCGCCCTCGGTCGTCGCGGTGGTGATTTCCACGCTGGCGCTCGTGGCGGTGTTCCTCGTCGCGAACGGGATCGGGGCCTGGTACGACGAGCGCGCCAGGCGCGCCGTCGCCGTCGTGCGCAAGGGCGGGCAGCTCCCCGCGGGCTTCGGGACGTTCCGCGGCGTCGCGCAGAACCTCGACGCGCGCAGCGGCGGCGAGCTGGTGCGACGCGATCGGACCGAGGAGGTCACGGCGCGGGGACCGAGCGGTCCGTTCTGGCGCGCGATCAGCACCGCGACGACGGGCCGCGCTTTCGTGCTGGTGCTCGAGAGCGGCGCCGAGATCGAGGTCGACGCGCGCGAGGCTTCGCTCGTCGGCTTTCGGGAGACGTCGCCGGGCGCGTACACCGCCGGGCCGGGGCAGTCGCCGCGCCGCGCAATGATCGCGCGCGTCTCCGCCGGCGACGAGATCTGGGCCACCGGCGTGCTCGTGCGCCCGGCCGAGGGCGGCGGCGGCGCGTACCGATCGAGCGTGTCGCGGCGCAAGCTGCGGGCTCCGCGCCGCGGGCCGATCGAGCTCTCGCACGAGTCGCCCGTCGCGCGCTGGGCGGCGCTCGGGGCGGCGCACAAGCGCGGAGCGTACGTCGCGTGCGGCGCGCTCGCCCTCCTGCACGGGCTCTGCTTCCGCACGGTCGATCAGCTGCTCTTCCACCCGGGCGCGGCGCTCGGCGATGATCCGATCTGGATCCTCCACCGCGTGCAGCCCCTCGTCGCGGGGCCCGCTTCGCTGGCGATCCTCGGCGTGGCGATGGTGTGGCTGCTCGGCGTTCGCCGCGCGAAGGCGCAGCACCGCACCCGCTAGAGCACTCAGCGGCGCGGGAAGAGCCCGTGTCGCCCGGCGGCGCGGAGCTCGTCCATGGCGGCCTGCATCACGGAGCGGACGCGCTCGAACGCGGCCTCGACGGCGACGGGATCCTCGGCCGCGGACACCGGCAAATCGAGGTGAATCGGCGCGAGGAAGCGGGTGTGGATCTTCACGGGCGGGGGCAGGTGCGGGAGCGGCACGCCGACGATGAGGCCCCAGGGCAAGGCGAAGCCGAGCGGCGCCACGTTCGATCGGGCGCGGCGCGGCAGCCCGAGCGCGCGGGCGAGCTTGCTGCCGTCGGTGAAGATGTAGAGCGAGTCGTGCGCGCCGACGCTGACCACCGGCACGATCGGGACGCCGTGCCGGATCGCCGCGCGGATGAAGCCCCGACGCTTGCCGAAGGTGATCGCGTAGCGCTCCGACCAGGGCTTGCACGCGTCGAGATCACCGCCGGGGAAGACCAGCACCGGGGCGCCGCTGTCGAGGGCGCGCCGGGCGTTGTCGCGGTGCGCGGCGAGGGCGCCGCTGGCGTTGAGCCACGCGCCCGCGGCCGGCACGTGGAAGGGTACGTCGTGCATCAGGCCGTAAGCGGGCCGATCGACCGAGGCGTGGCGCCAGAACGCGACCATGTGACAGAACATGTCGGGGATCCCCGTCATCGCGTTGTGGTTCGCGACGGCCAGGAACGGCCCCTCCGGCAGCTCGGCGACGAGCTCGGTCTCGCAGCGAAAGTAGTCGTCGTAGAGCCAGCCGAGGAGCGGCATCACCCGGCGAATGAAATCCGGATCGCGCGCGTCGAGATCGTCCGGCCGCACCGGCGACGTGGCCTTCGAGCCGAGGGCGGCGAGGGCGTCGCGGAGGGCGGCGCCGTCAGGGCGAGGTTCGTGCGGGAGGGTCGGCACGGCTCGGATTTTCTAGAACGCGGCGGCCGCGAAGGGAAGAGGCGATGACGCTATGACGCGAGGGCGCGTCACATCATCGGGCTCAGCAGCCGCGCCGCGCCCTCGATCACCTTCTGGGTCCACGGCCGCGCCGCGAAGCTCACCGGATCGATCCGCGACGAGACGGCCAGATCGGCCTCGAAGCAGGCCTCGAGCTGCGCGGCGGTCGCCGCGTCGTGCACCAGCGCGTGGACCTCGAAATTGAGGCGAAAGCTCCGCAGATCCATGTTGGCGCTGCCGACCATCGCCACCGTGCCGTCGACGACCATCGTCTTGGCGTGGATCATCCCCGGGCCGTACTCGTGGATCGCCACGCCCGCCCAGAGCAGGTCTTCGTAGAACGAGCGGCCCGCCTGGCCGACGAACGGGTGGTTGTTGAGCTTGGGCAGGAGCAGGCGCACGTCGACGCCGCGCATCGCCGCTGTCTGCAGCGCGACGATGATTGCCCGATCGGGGATGAAGTACGGCGTCGTCACGTACACGCGCGAGCGCGCCAGGGTGATGGCGCTGAAGAACAGGCGATGGATCGTCTCGCGCTGCATGCCGACGACGTCGGGCCCGCTGCGGACGATCGCTACGGTGGCGCCGCCGGGCTCGGCCGACGCGCGCGCGAGCGTCGTCGCCGCGGCCTCGGCGACGCGATCGTGCTTGATTTCTCGCCTGGTCGCGAAGTGCCAGTCGAGCTCGAAGACCTGGGCGAGCTCCTGCGCGGCGGGGCCGGTGACGCGGAGGTGGGTGTCGCGCCACGGGGCCTCGCCGCGGACCCCGCGGTACTCGTCCATCACGTTGATGCCGCCCGTGAACGCCGTCTCGCCGTCGACGACGACGATCTTCCGGTGGTTGCGCAGGTTCATCGGCTGGAAGAAGATCAGCCGCGCCGGCAGGAAGAACGCGACCTCGACGCCAGCCGCGCGGAGCGCCGCGACCCAGCGGCGGCCGATCCAGAACGAGCCGAAGCCGTCGAGGAGCAGCCGCACCGCGACGCCGCGCGCCGCCGCCGCCGCGAGCTTGCCCGAAAGCCAGTCGGCCGCGTCGCCGCGCGCGACGAGGTAGTACTCGGCGTGGACGTGGTGCGTCGCCGCGTCGATGGCCTCGCCGATCGCCGCGTACGTCGCCGCGCCGTCGACGAGCAGCAGCGCGGCGTTGCCGGTCGAGGCCTCGCCGCCGGGGAGCGCGCCGCTGATGCGAAAGAGCTCGCGATCCACGGCCGTGGGGATCCGCGCGAGGGCGTCACGCTGCGCCGGTGAGGCGTGCCGGTGGTGCGGCCGGCGGCGGAGCGCGAGGGCCTGATCGGCGTCGCGCTTCCACTGCACCGGGAGGCGCACGCGATCGCGACCGAAGAGCAGGAACAGCGTCGCGCCGAGCCCGGGCAGGAAGATCAGCGCGAGGATCCACGCCGCGGTGCTCGACGGCTCTTTGCGGCGGAGGATCACCAGCGGGATCAGCGCGAGCGCGATGATCTCGACGAGGATCCCCGGCCAGATCGCCATCCGCGGGGCCGCCGCTGTCATCCACCCCACGGCGCTCAAGGCTAGTGTTTCCCTTCCATGTTTGTGACAGGATCGTCACGAGTCCGGGGTTTCCCGGCCAAACCCCCGGGCGTGGTCGATCGCGTGGGGCCCTACCTTGGTCTCTGGAGACGCCATGCGCCGCTCATCCTTCGCTGTCTTCGCTCCGCTGGCGCTGGTGCTCGCCGCGCTCGTCGCGTCGCCGCTCGGCTGCGCTCACTCGGTCGAGGTCGTCACCGGCGGGAGCGACGTGGGGGGCGCCGGCGGGCAGGGCGGCACCTCGGCGATCGGCCCGAGCACGACCGACGGCCCGAGCACGAGCGACGGCCCGACCACCACCGACGCGGCTTCGACGACCGTCGGCGTGGGTCCGGTCACCACGGTCGGCGTGGGTCCGGTCACCACGGTCGGCGTCGGTCCGGTCACGACGGTCGGCGTCGGCCCGAGCAGCAGCGTCGCTCAGAGCAGCAGCGCGGGAGTCGGCCCGAGCACCAGCGTCGGCGTCACGTCGGGCGGCGGCCCCTGCGACAACTCGGGCAACTGCATGACGTGCAGCAGCTGCGCTGGCAACGGCGCGTGCTCGTCGCAGTACACCACCTGCATCAACGACGTCGACTGCCTCGACTACAGCGACTGCATCAACATGTGCGCGCCGAGCGACATGAGCTGCTTCCAGCTCTGCGGCCTCGACTTCCCGTTCGGCGAGCAGGAGTACTACGACTACGCGAGCTGCGTGGTCTGCGGCGCTTGCTACAACGACTGCGGCGGCGCCATGTCGGGCTGCCCGTGAGCCGCTAGATCCCCTCGAGCTTGACCTTCTGGCCCGCGACGACGCCGTGGGCGCGGGTCCAGCCGGCGTTGAGCTCGAGGACGTACTTCGAGGCGCAGCCGACCGAGAACGTGTCGTCGCTCATCGTCGGGGTGCTCTCCTCGATGCCGACGATCATCCCGTCGTCGTCGATGAAGAGCATGTCGAGCGAGATGCAGGTGTTGTGCATCCAGAAGGTGTGATCGTCCTTCTCGCCGAAGGTGAAGATCATCCCCTTTTCGTCGCCCATCTTGGTGCGGTACATCAGGCCGCGCTGGCGATCGTGATCGTTCTCGGCGACCTCGATGGTGGTGACGGGGGCGCCCTTGGCCTCGGTGAAGACGATCTTGCCGCTGCGGAGCTTCGGCGGTGTCTCGGGATCGCGCGGGCAGCGCGCGTCGGGGCCGCCGGGAGGAGTGCGCTTCGGCTTCGCGGGCGTGCGCGTGATGCAGCGGCCCGCGGGCACGGCGCTGGCGACGGCCGCGACGGACGCGGTCGGGATCGCGGGAACGGTGATCGACGAGGGATCCTTCGGCCGCGTGGGCGTCGGCTCTTCGACGGGGCGCTCGCACGCCGCGAGCAGCAGCGCCGATCCGAAGATCGCCGCCGTCGAGAAGGGAGCGAACGAGAAAACCTGGGGACGCCCTCGCATGCGCTCGCTCTTACCACGACGGCCCCGGGAGCGGCTCGCCACGCGACGGACTTGACCTCGGCCGCGGTCGGTCGCAAAGCTCCGCCGCCGTGAGACACCCCACCTCGATCGCTGTGCCCGCTTCGCTCGTCTTCGCCCTCGCGCTCGCCGCGTGCAAGGCCACTCCGCCCGAGCCGACGCCCGACCCGTCGCGGACCACGACCGACAAGGATCAGGCTGGCACGCAGGCCAATGGTACGAAGAAGCCGGCCGACGACGCGCAGCGCACGCCGCCGGTGCGCCCGTCGCCGCCGCTGCCGCGCAAGGTCTCCGCGAAGCCGGTCGCCTCGGTAACCCCGTCGCCCGACGATCCGGTCAAGGGCGTGTGGTCGCTGGCGGACGCGACCAAGGGCCTGCCCGCGGGCAAGCAGCTCGTCGCGACGATCGAGACGAGCCTCGGCAACCTCGAGTGCAAGCTCTTCGACGACAAGGCGCCGATCACCGTGGCGAACTTCGTCGGCCTGGCGCGCGGAATTCGCCCCTGGAAGACGCCCGAGGGCACCTGGGACAAGAAGCCCGCGTACGACGGGACGCCGTTCCACCGCATCATCAAGGGCTTCATGATCCAGGGCGGCGACGCCAAGAAGAACGGCAGCGGCGAGGCCGGCTACGTCATCCCCGACGAGGTCTGGGAGGGCGCGACGCACGACAAGCCCGGCCTGCTCTGCATGGCCAACCGCGGGCCCAACACCAACTCGGCGCAGTTCTTCATCACCGACGCGGCCGCGTTCCACCTCGACAGCAGCTACACGATCTTCGGCGAATGCGGCCCGGAAGAGCAGGTCCACAAGATCGCGTCGGTCGAGGTCGCGGGCGAGCGCCCGACGACGCCGGTGCTGATCAAGAAGGTCACCGTCACGCGAAAGTAGGCGTCGATCGGCCGGCCGTGACGATCGCGTGAAGGAAGCGCGCCCCCGCCGTCAACGTGGTGGGCACCGTCGCCCCGACCCGCTATCCTCGCCGCCATGCGTAACCGCATCTTCCTTTTTCTCCTCGGTATTTCCTTGCCCGTGTCGCTCGCTGGCGTCGCGGGCGCCGGCTGTGGCAGCGTCAGCGTCGAGACCAACCCCGACGGGCTCGACGGCGGCGGCGGCGACGCCAAGCACGACGTGCACACCAGCGTGACGACGGGCGGGCCCGACGGCTCTGGCCCCGACGACGCGCTGCCGGACTACGTCGATCCCGGCTGCCCCGACTCGGGGCCTCCGATCACGCAGTACATGTGCGATCCGTTCAACCAGAACAACGGCGACTGCATGGGCGGCGAGGGCTGCTTCATCTTCGTGCAGTACCCGCAGGAGCCGTGCGGCCAGGAGGTCTACGGCGCCGCCTGCGCACCCCAGGGGCCGGGCGGGCAAGGCGATCCGTGCATGGGCTTCCAGGACTGCGGCGCGGGCTTCGTGTGCGTCGTCTCGGGCTCGGGCGACCAGTGCATCCAGCTCTGTCCGCTCACCGGGAAAGACGGCTGCGCTCCCGGCCTCTCCTGCGAGCCGATCGACGTCGAAGGGTTCGGAGGCTGTCTTTGAAGGCTCTGCGCATCGGGTTTCCGCACGCGGCGATGATCTCGGGGGTGCTGGGCCTCGTCGCCTGCGGGGCGCGCACCGGCCTCGAGGCGGGCCCGCCGAAGCCGCCGTCGCCCGAGTGCGTCGTCGACTCGGACTGCCCCACGTTCGGCGACCTCTGCAACCCGGTCAAATGCGTGCCCAACGCGCCGGACGCGGGCACCAAGCCGCTCGGCGGCACCTGCGAGGACCAGCCCAAGGTCGACTGCAACGACAACGATCCGTGCACCACCGACACGTGCACCCCGGAGACGGGCGCCTGCGCGTACAAGATCGCGACGCTCGATCTCGACGGTGACGGCTACCGCGGCCCGATCCCCGGCACCATCGCCGGGCAGCCGGGCTCGTGCGGCGACGACTGCGACGACACCAACGCCGCGGCCCACCCCGGCGGCACCGAGATCTGCGACGGCGTCGACAACGACTGCAACGGGATCATCGACGACAACGCCACGTTCGTCCCCGTCTCGGGTGAGGTCGTCGTCTCGTCGCAGGGCCTCCAGCCGGCGAGCCCCGGCGGCCTCGCGTGGAGCGGCAAGGTCTACGCGTCGCTCTACTCGGGTAAGAGCAGCGGCGACCGCGTGTTCATGTCGATCCTCAACCCCGGCGGCGACAAGGTCACGCCCCCGGGCGAGCAGCCGTTCACCTTCGTCAACGCCGACTCGTTCGCCGGGCCGACGACCTGGGTCGGCGATCGCTTCGGCGTCATCTGGCAAGATCGCCGCGCCAACAACAACTACCAGATCTTCTTCAGCCTCCTCGGCGAGGACGGCGCGAAGAAGCTCGCCGACACCCAGATCTCGTTCGACGAAGACGGCGTCGTCGGCGCGGTCAACCCGTCGATGGCCTGGAACGGGACCGAGTTCCTCGTCGCCTGGCAGCTCGCGCCGGGCGGCATCTACAACCTCTTCGGCGCGCGCGTGAGCGTCGACGGCGCCCCGATCGGCGCGCCCGTCGCCCTCACCAATTCGGACAACGGCCTCGGCAACGAGTCGCCGAGCCTCACCGCGGGCAAGGACGGCGTCGGCGTCGCGTGGTTCGTCGGCGACGCGCTCAGCAAGACGGTGAGCTTCCAGATCTTCTCGACCGATCTCACCAAGCCCACGATCCCGCCGATGGTCCTCACCGACGGCACCACCAACGCGGTGTACCCGACCGTGGTGTGGAACAAGGATCGCTACATCGTCGCCTGGGCCGACTGGTCGGCCAAGCCGCGCGCCATCTACGCGACGGCGATCGGCCCGGACGGCACGATGCTCGTGGCGCCCAAGGCCATCACCAACCCGGGCCAGTTCCACTCGCGCTGGCCGTTCCTCAAGCCCCTCGGCGACCGGCTCCTGCTCGTCTACTCGGACGATCGCGACGATCAGAACGCGGGCTACGAGATCTACTCGCGGATGATCGACAACCAGCTCGGGCCGATCGGCAGCGAGCAGCGCATCACCAAGGCGCCGGGCGACAGCCTCCACCCCGTCGCGTCCTTCGGGCCGGACGGGAACGTCGGCGTGCTCTTCCGCGACGATCGCCTCGGCGAGCAGGACGTGTGGTTCGCCCGCCTGGCCTGCGTCGCCGGCGGGCCGCCGCCTCCCTGAAATGGTTGGGGCTCAAACGAGATCGTTGCAGCTCAAACGATCCGGGTGAGCCTCGCGGCCTGGCGCTTCGCCTCGAGGAGCACCAGGCCGACGCGGGCGTCGGGGGTGGTGAGGGCCGCCAGCGCCGCGTCGCGGCCGATGGCGCAGAGCACGAGCCAGCCGAGGCGGCCGCGCACCAGCGCCTGGGTGAGCTCGCCGCCGAGGACCTCGCCCGCGATGCGCTCGCCCGTGCCGAGGAGCGCCGCGGCCATCGCCGCGATCAGCTCCTCGTCGGCGTCGCGCGGCAGCGTGGACGCGAGGAGGAACCCGTCGGCGCTGACGACCGCTGCGCCGATCACGTCGGGAGCGGCGGAGCGGAGCTCGGCCAGCGCCGCCTCGATGCGCTCCACCCGGCTCTCCGCGGGCGCGTCGCCCTCACCGGAAGCGAGCGACTCGATCTCGTGAGCCTCGGCGTTCATGGCGATCGTCCCCTTCGGTCGCGCGCGGATGCCGGGATCGTACCACGGGGGCTCGATCGCCTTTCGCCACGTGGATCGAATTTCTGGGCGCCGTTCTGAACACAGACGGCGACGACCGCAACACATCCGGCCACATGACATCGCGTCGCGCGGGCCGCTCCGGGGGAGCGATGGGCCGCGTGAAAAGGCGCGATCCGCTGGAGGATTCAATGGCTCGCTCGACGCTCGGGTTGGTGGGGAAGCTCGTCTTTTTTTCGGCGCTCGGGCTGGGCTCGGCGGCGTGCGCGCACGCGGTCAGCGAGGGGACCGAGACGGTGATCGAGGGCCAGTACGCGAGCGATGGCGGCAGCACGAGCGGCGTCACCAGCGGCGCGGAGCCGGCCACCACGACGGGATCCGTCGCCTCGACCTCGGCGGGCACCGGCGGCGCGCCGGGGACGTCCGCGACGACCAGCGCGAGCAGCAGCGCACAGGTGAGCGCCACCTCGGGGGGGCCGTCGACGGGCTCGGGCGGCACCTGCGAAGCGTCGGGGGACTGCGGCGCGTGCGGCAACTGCGCGGTCAACGGCGCGTGCGCGGCCGCGGCCAATGGTTGCAGCTCAAACCAGTCGTGCGTGGGGCTGCTCGACTGCCTGAACACCTGCACGGATCAAGCGTGCGCCGACGCGTGCGCGAACAGCTACCCCGGCGGCCTCGATCTCTACCTGGCCGTGACGACGTGCGTGCTCTGCACGGCGTGCCCGGTCTCGTGCGACGGCCCGTCGTCCGGAGCGTGCGCGCCCTGAGCTGCGCTCACTTGCAGCAGCGAAAGCCCGTCGAGTAGTCGTGGTAGGTCGGCGCGTGCGCCGTCGTGCGGTAGTCGCAGCCCGCGCCGTTGATCTGCGTGTCGAGGTAGTAGCCGCCGCGGAACGTGCCGGCCTTCGCGGCCGTCCACTCGTGGAGGTTGCCCACCATGTCGAAGACGCCGAACGCGTTCTTGCAGCTCTTGAACGAGCCCGTCGGCGCGAGCGATCCCTTCACCTGGTTGAGACGCGGATCGTTCATGTTGACGAAGGTGTACATCTCCTGCGGCGGCTCCGCGCCAGCGGAGCCGTAGTACAAATTGAACGACGAGACGCCGGTGTCGTTGCAGCGGCCCGCGTGCCGCTCGTCGCCGTACGGGTACTGCGTGGCCTTCTTGCCCTTGCAGGCGAGGAGCCACTCGTCGTCGGAGCAGAGGCGCTTGCCCGCGTTCTGGCACGCGGACTCGGCCTGATCGCGGCTGATGTGGCCCTGGGGCTTCACCCCGCGCCTGGTCACGGCCTTGACCTTGAGCGAGTCGACGGCGAGGAACGCCGAGTGCGGCCGCGTCTTGCCCTTGCCCAGGAGCTCGACCGTCGTCGCCTCGAACTTGTCGATGCAGAACTTGCCGAGGATCGACGCCATCCCGTCGGTGCAGCCGCGGCCCTTGGCCTCGGCCTCGTCGCTCCCGGGCACGCCCGCCACCAGGAACGCGGCGGCCGCAGCGGCGCAGAGGAGCGGGGGCAGGGAAAGCTTGGGCATGCGAAGATCCAGGCGAAAAACTGGAGTCCCCACCCATAGCGGGGCGAGGGCGGGATGGCAAATCGCCACCCGGGCGCGTCGCCGACATTGGAAGCGAACGGGTTTTCGGTCAGTGTGCGCGCCCCCATGAACGCCGAGACGAGCGACCTTCCCGAGGCGGTGATCCGCACGAGCCCCGAGGATTTCGTCGTGGAGGAGCTGCCGGCCTACGCCGCGAGCGGCAAGGGCGAGCACCTCTTCGTGACCTTCCGCAAGCGCGGGCTGACGACGCCCGACGCGGTGCGCGCGCTGGGCCGGGCGCTCGGCGTCGATCCGCGCTTCGCCGGCTGGGCGGGCATGAAGGATCGCCACGCGGTGACGACGCAGACGGTGAGCTTCTCGCTCCCGATGGCGCGCGACGCCGAGGCCGCGGCGGCGAAGATCTCCATCCCGGGCCTCGAGGTGATCGAGGCCAAGCGGCACGACAACAAGCTCAAGCCGGGGCACCTCATCGGCAACCGCTTCTCGCTGATCCTCCGGGGGATCCCGGCCGATCGCGTCGCCGCGGCGATCGCCGTGCTGGAAGAGGCGGGGCGCGTCGGCGTCCCCAACGCGTTCGGGCCGCAGCGCTTCGGCCGCGACGGCGAGAACCCCGAGCGGGCGCTGGCGTGGCTCGCCGGCAAAGAGCGCGGGCCGCGCGACAAGCGCGATCAGCGGATGCTGTTCTCGGCGCTGCAATCGCTGCTCTTCAACGAGGTCCTGGAGAAGCGGATCGCCTCGAATACGTGGGCATCGGTGCTCGCCGGCGACGTCGCGAAGAAGCACGACAGCGGCGGCCTCTTCGACGTGCCGCTCGAGGGCGCCGAGCTCGACGACGCGCGCGCCCGCGCCGTTGGCGGTGGTATCACCGCCACAGGCCCGATGTACGGCGCGAAGATGCGCTGGCCGCAGGGCGAGCCGCTGGCGATCGAGCGCGCGGTCCTCGACGCTTCGGCGATCGACGACGCCCTCCTCGAAGCGCGCAAGGCGCTCGGCGAAGGTACCCGCCGGGCTCTGCGCCTCGAGGTCAAAGAGATGAGCGCGACCCCGGAAATAGTCGGCGACCACG
The DNA here is from genome assembly GCA_025362495.1 of Byssovorax sp. GTDB lineage: Bacteria > Myxococcota_A > Polyangia > Polyangiales > Polyangiaceae > JANYGI01. The sequence continues at coordinate 18,656 of JANYGI010000026.1, forward strand.
GCACGAAAGCCGCGGGATCGGTCGGTTCTCCGCCGGGTATCGTCGTGCGATTCGTGCTACCGAAGGGGGGCTACGCCACGACGGTGCTTGGTCGCGCTTTCCGCCTTCGCGACGCCGCCCAAGAAAGGCCCTCGGACGCCGAGCCCGAGGCCGAAGAAGAGCCGGCCTGAAACAAAGCGACGACGTCGCGGGTTCCCCGGCAAAACTGCGCTGTCCGCCTTCCCGCGGGCCGATTTCGCCCCTGACTCCCCCCGAATCCCTCTCGTAGAGAGGCCCCGCCCGAAAGGCTCCAGGAGAAGATGAATCTCAGCGAGTGGATCCAGCGCATCATGGTCGGCTCAGGCGCTCAATGGGTCATGTACGTCATGCTCGGCCTGAGCGTGATCTCGGTGGCGATCATCCTCGAGCGTGCCTGGTTCTTCTGGTCCCTGCGCGACGATCTCGACGTCCTCGCGAAGGAGCTCCGCACCTCGCTCGACGACTCGATCGAGGTCGCGAAGAAGCGGATGGACGCGTCGCCGTCGGCGGAGGCCGCGGTGGTCTCGGCCGGCCTCGCGATGGCCCACCGCGGCGCGCACGCGGCGGAAGAAGCCATGGCCGGCGCCGTCGCCCTGCAGCGCATGAAGCTCGAGCGCCGCCTCGCGTACCTCGGCACGCTCGGCAACAACGCTCCGTTCATCGGCCTCTTCGGCACCGTCATCGGCGTCATCGGCGCCTTCGCCGCCCTCGGCGATCCGACGAAGAACCCGGTCGCCGGCCAGGCCGCCTCGGCGGTCGCGCCCACCGCCGTCATGTCGAACATCGCTGAAGCGCTCGTCGCCACGGCCGTCGGCCTCGTCGTCGCCATCCCGGCCGTCGCCGCGAACAACTACTTCCAGCGGATGATCAAGTCGACGCTGGCCAACACCGAGGCCCTGACGCGCATCCTGCTCGCGCACTTGAAGTCGGAGCCCTACCAGGACAACCCCGGCTCGCGCGCGTTCGCGAAGACGCCCGCCGCAGCCCCCGCGCCGGCGAAGGCCGCCGTGAAGGGTGGCAAGAAGGCGGAGACGCCGGCGCCCGTCGACGACGAGGAGGAAGGCTGATGGCCGCTGGCCCTTCGGGCGACGACGACGGGATGGTGTCGGGGATCAACGTCACCCCGCTCGTCGACATCACCCTCGTGCTCCTGATAATCTTCATGGTGACGGCGAAGATCATCGTCTCGCAGTCGCTCCCGCTCGATCTCCCGAAGGCCGCGAACGGCCAGGAAATCCAGCTGATCTTCGGGCTCGAGCTCCACGCCAACGGCGACACGATCGTCGACGGCAAGCCCGTCAAGAACGACGACGCGATCTTCCCGCTCGCGAAGGAAGCCATCGCGCGGACGCCGGATCTCCGCGCGGTGATCCGCGCCGACACGGCGGTGCAGCACGGGCGGGTGATCCGCGCGCTCGATCTGCTCAAGCAGGCGGGCATCGCCAAGATCGCGTTCGGCGTGACGCCGGTGGCGGCAGAGCCGGGCGCCGCGCCCGCGACCGGCGTAGCGCCCGCGCCGAAGGCCCCCGAGCCCGCGCCGGCGAACAAGTAGGCGCACCATGGCGGAGGTCGCGAGCAACCCGATCGACACGAGCCCCCTCGGCCCCAGCGCCTCGGGGGCGCGCCGACGCCAGCCGCTTTCGAACGAGGCGCTCGCGGCGATCCTCGGGCCGAAACGCCGCGGGTTCGACTGGTTTTACGTCAACCTCAGCGCCGCGCTCGCGCTGCACATCGTGATCGTGCTCCTGGCGATGCGCGCGCATCTTCTCCATGAAATGAAGGCGCTCCTCGTCGACACCCGCGCCTGGGTGCACGAGTATTTCTGGCAGATGTACGAGGTGGTGCCGGAGAACAAGCCGCCGCCGCCGAAGCCGATCGACTCGCCGCCGCCGCCCGAAGCGCCGCCGGAGCCGCCCGCGCCCGCGCCGAAGGCCGCGCCCGCGCCGAAGGATCCGTACGACGCTCCGCCGCCCCCCGCGCAGGCCGCGAAGGTGCTCACGCAGAAAGACGATCCCGATAAAATCGAGGATCTCACCGGCAACACCATCGTGAACGGGGAGGGGACGGCGGCCTTCGGGCAGCAGTCCGCGGCGGGCAAGGGCGACAAGCCGGTGCTCAACCCGGCCGCCTCGCTCACCGGCGTCCCGGGAGGCACCGGGTCCAGCAAGGGGCCTCCGGCGCCGCCTCCGCCGCCCACCGGGCCCGATCTCTCGCGCGGGGCCACGACGCTCGGCGGATCGAGCTGGAACTGCCCGTTCCCGCCCGAGGCCGACGCCGATCAGATCGACGAGGCCCGCGCCTCGGTGGTCGTCACGGTGCGCCCGGATGGGACGCCGCTCTCGGTCACGGTCGCGCTCGATCCCGGACATGGCTTCGGCCGCGCCGCGCGGATGTGTGCGCTCACCCGCCGTTATACGCCCGCGCTCGACAGGACCGGCCAGCCGATCACCAGCACCACGCCGCCGATCGGCGTCAACTTTCGCAGGCAGTGATCGGCGAGCGCGCCCGCCGCTTTCTTCTCGCGGCGGGCGACTCTCCGGTATCGTGCTCGACGCTGAGGCGCCATGCGCGCGCCCGGGAGCTCACGTGGACGTCGCCGAACGCATTGCCCAGCTCGGAAAGGTGCCGCTCTTCGCGGGCCTGACCCCCGTCGCGCTCGAGCTGATCTCGCGCGTCGCCACCGAGGAGTCTCACGCGCTCGGCACCAAGATTTTCCAGCACGGCGATCCGGGCGACAAGCTCTACATCATCATGGACGGCAAGGTCCGCATCAGCCGCGACGTGCCCGGCATGGGCGAGGAAGCGCTGGCGGTGCTCGGCCCCGGCGCCGTCTTCGGCGAGATGGCCCTGCTCGACGAGGCGCCGCGCTCCGCCGACGCCCGCGTGCACGAGCGCTGCCGCCTCCTCGCGCTGCCGAAGGACGCCTTCGAGGACCTGCTGTTCTTGCACAAAGATCTCGCGTACGAGGTGCTGTGGAGCGTCGTCCGCATGCTGACGGGGCGGCTCCGCGAGACCAACGACAAGCTGACCTTCCTCTCGGTCACCGGTAAATTCGAATAAGGGATCGCATGTACACGCGCTCGCGGCTCACGACCTCCGCCCTCACGCTCTCCCTCGGCTTCGCGGCCCTTGTCGCGGCGTGCGGCCCGCCGCCGCCCGTCGACGCGCCTCCTTCGCCCACGAGCGCGCCGAGCGCCGTCGAGGCGCCCACCGCCATGCCGTCGACAACACCGAGCGCGACGCCGACCGCAGCGCCGACGGTCGCCCCCACCGCCGCGCCGATCGCGCTGCCCCCGGGCATGCCCGCGACGAGCGCGCCGCTCTCCGCGACGAAGTTCGCCGACGAGCTCAAGAAGCTCGGCCTCGACGGCAAGAAGGCGATGCCCGATCTCGAGAAGATGGATCTCGCGGCCAAGAAGAAGCTGATGCCGCTCTTCACGAAGGCCCTCGGCTACACCGAGTGCACCGGCTGCCACGCGTCCGACGGCGACTACCACACGTCGACGCGCAACATGAAGATCTCCCGCAAGATGTGGAGCCAGTTCGTCGCCGCGCTGCGCGACGACAAGGGCGGGGCCGTTTTCTGCGACAGCTGCCACAACGGCGCGAACAAGGTCCTGAACCGCATGGATCACAAGACCGTCGGCAAGTTCATGCACGAGAACTACGTCGCCAGGCTCACGCGGGCAGACAAGGCCGACAACGGCTGCGCCACGTGCCACGGCACGCCCATGCAGCCCGACATCATCGCGAAGCTCTGGGGCATCGGGGCGAAGTAGCGGGGTCTGTCGCGCGGCTCCGCGATCCGTACTATGAAGCCGCGCATGTGCGGCATCTTCGGGATCCACGGTCACGCCGAGGCGGCGAACCTCACTTACCTCGGGTTGCATGCGCTCCAGCATCGCGGGCAAGAGTCCGCGGGCATCGTCGCCAGCGACGGCGAGCGGCTCTACGCGCACCGGGCGATGGGCCTCGTCCAGGCCGTGTTCAGCCCGCCCGATCTCGCGGCGCTGCCCGGCTCGGCCGCCATTGGCCACGTGCGCTACTCCACGGCGGGCGGCTCGCACCTCAAGAACGTGCAGCCCCTCGCCGTCGACTACGCGCGCGGCTCGATCGCCGTCGCCCACAACGGCAACCTCACCAACCACACCCAGCTCCGCGAGCAGCTCGAGGCCCGCGGCTCGATCTTCCAGAGCGCCGCCGACACCGAGGCCATCGTCCACCTCATCGCGATGAGCATGCAGCGCGGCGCCGCCGAGCAGATCGCCGACGCGCTCAAGCAGGTCGAGGGCGCCTACTCGCTGCTCTTCCTCACCGAGCGCGAGATGATCGCCGTCCGCGATCCGATGGGCATCCGCCCGCTCGTCCTCGGCCGCATCGATCAGGGCGAGGGCGTCGCGCCGGCCTGGGTCGTCGCCAGCGAGCCCGTCAGCTTCGACCTCATCGGCGCCGAGCTGGTGCGCGACGTCGAGCCGGGCGAGATGATCATCGTCGACGAGAGCGGCCTGCGCAGCGTCAAGCCGTTCGCCCAGAAAGAGCGCAAGATGTGCCTCTTCGAGTACGTCTACTTCGCGCGGCCCGACGCGCGCCTCGAGCAGTCGAGCGTGTACGAGGTGCGCAAGGCCCTCGGTCGTCGCCTCGCCGAAGAGCAGCCGATCCCCGGCGGCACCGACGACCTCGTGGTGATCCCCGTCCCTGACTCCGGCGTCCCCGCGGCCATCGGGTTCGCCGAACGCTCTGGCGCCGCGTTCGAGATGGGCTTGATCCGCAGCCATTACGTGGGCCGCACCTTCATCGAGCCGCAGCAGTCGATCCGCCACTTCGGCGTGCGCCTCAAGCTCAGCCCCAACCGGCCCGTCATCGCCGGCAAGCGCGTCGTCGTCGTCGACGACTCGATCGTCCGCGGCACCACCAGCCGCAAGATCATGAAGATGGTCCGCGACGCCGGCGCGCGCGAGGTCCACCTCCGCATCTCGAGCCCGCCGACGCAGTGGCCGTGCTTCTACGGCATCGACACGCCGACGCGCTCGGAGCTGATCGCGGCGACGCACACCGTGGACGAGATCGGCCGGTACGTCACCGCGGACTCCATCGGCTACCTCTCGCTCGAAGGCCTGATCGCGTCGGTGCGATCGGTCGAGCGCCGCGCCACGGGCGGCGAAGGGCCCGCCCCGACGAGCTACTGCCACGCTTGTTTTTCCGGCGAGTACGCCATCCCGTTCGCCCCGAGCGCCCAGGGCCGCCACCTCCGTCTGGTCGGTGGTTGACGCGGCGCCCCGAGCGCGCTGAGGTTCGATCATGGCGACCATGACGCACGGCGAAGCCTCGCCCGATCTCTTCGGCCAGGTGCCGGATCGAGCCTCGGTCTACGAGGTCAGCCCGCGGGATGGCCTCCAGAACGAGGACGCGATGATCCCCCTCGACGGGAAGCGCCGCCTCATCGCCGCGCTCGTCGAAGCCGGCCTCACCCGGATCGAGATCACCAGCTTCGTTTCGCCGAAGTGGGTCCCGCAGCTCTCCGACGCCGAGGAGCTCGCGCGATCGATCAAGCCGCCGCCGGGCGTCAGCTTCAGCGCGCTCTGCCCCAACGCGCGCGGCCTCGAGCGCGCGCTCGCCGTCGGCCTCGAAGAGATCGCCGTCTTCCTCAGCTCGAGCGAGGCCCACAACAAGGCCAACATCAACAAGACGATCGCCGACACGCTCAGCGTGTTCGAGGAGATCGTCCCGCCCGCGCGCGAGGCGGGGCTGCGCGTGCGCGCCTACCTCTCGACGGTGTGGGGCTGCCCCTACGAGGGCGACGTCGATCCGAAGGTGGCGCTCCGCATCTCGCAGCAGCTCCTCGCGCTCGGCTGCTACCAGGTCTCCCTCGGCGACACGATCGGCGTGGGAAACCCCCGCCAAACCCGGGAAATAGTGCGCCTTTTCCAGGGCGAGATGCCCTCGTCGAGCTTCGCGCTCCACCTCCACGACACCCGCGGCACCGCGCTCGCGAACGCCCTCGTCGGGCTCGAGCTCGGCGTGCGCGACTTCGACGCCTCGGTCGGCGGCGTCGGCGGCTGCCCGTACGCGCCGGGCGCCGCGGGCAACCTCGCCACCGAGGACCTCGTGTACCTGCTCCACGGCATGGGCGTGCAGACGGGGATCGATCTCGACAAGCTGATCCTCGCGGGCAACGTCGCCGAGCAGGTCATCGGACATCCGCTCCCGGGCAAGGTCCACAAGGCCGGTCCGTTCCGCCTCCGCAAGGCGCGCGGTTGATCGATCCGACGCCGGATCGTCGAGGTCGTGCCCCCCGCGAATTGCGCGGAGTGATAGTCTCGGGCTCGATGCGCACCCTGCCGATCGCCGGATCGTTTCTCACGTTGCTCGCCGGGTTCACCGCGTACGGCTGCGCGCTCGACCTTACCGGGATCCAGCCGGGCACATCGAGCGCGGGCGGCGTCGATCCGAGCACCTCGGCCGTCTCGGGATCGGGCGGTACGACCGCGACCACGACCACGAGCACGACCACCACGAGCAGCGCGGGCGGCGCTGGCGGGAGCACCGTCGCGGTCACCGCGTCCAGCACCGGCACGTGCATGCCCACGCAAGAGGTGTGCGACGACGGCCTCGACAACGACTGCGACGGCGACACCGACTGCGCTGACAGCGACTGCAGCGGGCCGACGGACGGCCGCGCCTGCGTCCCCGCCGCGCCCGCCGGCTGGACGCTCACCGCAGTCGCACCCGACGCGGGCGGCAGCTGCCCGGCCGGCTACGACGCCCCGGTCACGGTCGCCGCTGCCCCGACCTCCGCCGCCGCCACGTGCGATTGCACCTGCGGCGCGACGCTCTCGAACCCGTGCACCCAGGGCTCGCTCACCGTGAAGAGCGGGATGACCTGCACCATCGTCACGATCACCTCGACCGTCACCGGCGCCTGCGACGCGTTCGGCACGACGCTCGTCGGACCGCACAAGAGCTTCGGAGGGCCGGCGCTCGCGGCCACGCCGGTGGCGTGCGGCGTCACGCTGAAGAAGCCGGGTCAGGTGTCGTCCAGCGCCGAGCTGCTCTGCGCGCCGACCGCGAGCGCCGCGGGCGGGTGCGCGGGAAACCAGGCCTGTTTGCCCAAGGCCACCTCGGCCAAGCTCTGTATTCAGACGATGGGAGACAAGCCCTGTCCCTCGGGCGCGCCGTTCACCAGTCGCAGCGTGGTGGGGAGCCCCGGCGACGTGAGCGATCAACGGAGCTGCGGCGCCTGCACGTGCATGTCGAACGCGTCCACCTGCTCCGGCTGCACGCTCACCGCCTACACCGACGTCAACTGCATGATGAACCCGGTGTCGGCCACCATCGACGGCTCCTGCTCGGCCGGAAACAACGGCCAGTCGTTCCAGAACGACACTCACTTCGTCTACCAGGCGACTCCCAACGTCACGACGTGCTCGCCGTCGAGCGCGAAGCCCGCGCTGACGGGGACGATCGAGCCGAACAACCCGATCACCGTCTGCTGCCAGCCGTGACGCGCGCCGCGCGCCTGGCGGCCCTCGCGCTCGCGGCGCTCTCGACCCACTGTGGAGCCGAGTCGCCGCCGTCCGGTCCTCCTGCTCCGCCGACTCCCTCGCTCCCGATGCCGCCCGAGGCGGGCTTCCTCGACCTCGCCCCGCGCGACGTGACCACGAAAGGGCACCTCGTCCACCTGGCGACGACAGCGCGCCTCTTCTACAACCTCCGCCCGGCCGACGACGATCCCGAGAGTAAACCCATCTTCATCGCGTTCAACGGCTTCGCGGCCGAGATCGTCCGTGGCTTCGGCACCGGGCCGACGACCGTCGCCGAGGGCGGCGCCGTCGTCGACAACCCCGCTTCGCTCACCAGGATTGCCAATCTCGTCTACCTCGATCCCCGGCAATCGGGGTTCTCGTACGACGTGCCCGCGGGCGGGGCGCCCACGGCGGCCGACTGCTCCAGCGGCGTCTTCAACGAGTACGTCGACGCCGCCGACATCCTCCTCGCCACGCTGAAATTCCTCGATGCGCATCCCACGCTCCGTGGCCCGGTGTACTGGCTCGGCGAGAGCTACGCGGGCGTCCGCATCCAGTGGATCCTGGCCTATCTCCGCGGCCGCTGGGATCTCGCGAGCTACCACGACGACGCGCTCGCGGCGGCGATCGCGGCCTCGAAGCGCCAGACCTCCCTCCGCGCCGGGCAGATATTGATTCAACCCTGGCTCGCCGGCAAAGCCCACACCGACGCCATCGCGGCGGCCTGCCTCGATCCAGCCGAGATCGCTGGCGTCTCATCGAGCCTCGCCGCCCCGTGCGAAGGCGACAGCGCCTGTGCCTGCGCCGACGCCCACCACCTCAGTCGCTACAACACCACCTATCCGGTGATCCGGCAGAGCGCGCGCGAGCTCGAGGCCTCGCAGGCCCATGTCCTCCCGGATCGCGCCGAGAAGCTCCTCGGCGTGGCGGTCGATTCCATCGCCGGACTCGGCTCCACCGAACGCGCGAAGGGCTTCAAATGCAGCCCACCCGACGCCGACGTCCCGGATCAAGCGGCCTTGAACGCCGCGCTCGGCGCGCTGCCCGCGGGGCAAGTCTACTACGTGCCTTACTCACCATTGCTCCCCGGGAAGGAGACGGCGCCCACCAAGCTCGACTGGCGCGAAGAGAATTACCTCGGCGCGGCGTTCCTCGACAATCTCCGCGAAGTCCCGGCCTTCGTGACCGACGGCGCGCGCGATCTCGTGGTGCCGACTCGCGCCCTCGTCCCCGCGCTGCGCGCCCTCGTCGGCGACGCCGGCGTCACGCTGCTCACGCCGCCGCGCGTGCGCGTGAGCACCCCCGACGGCGATCACTTCCTCGATCTAGGCGCGTACCCCGACGCCGGGCACATGGTGACGATGATCGACGCCAAGGGCTTCACGCGCGACGTGAGCGCCTGGCTCGCGTCGCGCTGAAGCGGCCCTCTCAGCCCTCGGCGTGCTCGGCGCCGTGGCGCTCGAGGAAGTCGTCGTAGGAGCCGTTGAAGAGGCGCGGCCCCTTGGAGGAGAGCGCCAGGATCCGCGTCGCCAGCTTGCCGACGAAGTGCCGATCGTGGCTCGTGCACACCACGGTGCCCTTGAACTCGATCAGCGCTTGCAACAGGGCGTCGATGCTCTCGACGTCGAGGTGGTTGGTCGGCTCGTCGAGCACCACCACGTTGTTCTTGAGCAGGATAAGCTTGGCGAGCACCAGCCGAGCGGCCTCTCCGCCCGAGAGGTTCTCCGTCATCTTCAGGCCGGCGTCGCCGGTGAAGAGCAGCCGCCCGAGCACGCCGCGCACCTGCTCGACCTGCGCCGTCGGATCGAAGCGATAGAGCCACTCGTAGGCCCGAAAGCCCGACTCCAGCGACTCGTGGTGGTCCTGGGCGAAGTACCCGACGTTGGTCTCGTGGCCCCAGATCAGCGTCCCGGCGTCGGGCGCGTACTCGCCCACGAGGAGCTTGAGCAGCGTGGATTTACCGATGCCGCTCGGCCCGATGATCGCGAGCTTGTCGCCGCGATCGATGTTGAACGAGAGGCCGTCGAAGATGACCTTCTCGCCGAAGGCCTTCTTCAGCCCCTCGACGCGCATCACGTCGCGGCCCGAGGCCTTGTCGATCTCGAACTTGATGAACGGGCGCACGACGCTGGAGCGCCGCGTCTGGATGCCGTCCTGGAGCTTCTCTATCTCCTTCACGCGCGACTGCGCCTGGCTCGACCGGCTCGCGCTCGCGCCGAAGCGCGCCACGAAGTCTTTCAGCTCCGAGATCTTCTTCTTCTTCTGGCTCGCGTCGGCCTCGACCTGGCGGCGGCCCGTCGTCTTCTGCTCGACGAAATCGTCGTAATCGCCCGTGTAGACCGTGACCGTCTGGTAGTCGACGTCGGCCACGTGGGTGGCGATGGCGTTCATGAAGTGACGATCGTGGCTGACGACGAGGAGCGTCCCGGTGAACTCGTCCACCAGGTAGTTCTCGAGCCAGCGGATCGAGTCGAGATCGAGATGGTTGGTCGGCTCGTCGAGCAGGAGCACGTCGGCCCCGGCGAAGAGCGTCTGGGCGATGAGCACGCGGAGCTTGTAGCCGCCCGCGAGCGAGCTCATCTCATCGAGGTGGCGCGAGGTGTCGATGCCGAGGCCCTCGAGCAGCGCGGCGGCGCGCGACTCGGCGGTGTACCCGTCCTCCTCGCCGACGACGCCCTCGAGCTCGGCCAGCTGCATGCCGATCTCGTCCGTCATCTCGAGCTCGAGCAGGCGCTCTTTCTCCTGCATGGCGTTCCAGAGCGTCTGGTTGCCCATCAGCACGCTGTCGAGGATCCGCCTGTTCTCGTAGGCGAAGTGGTCCTGCTTGAGCACGCCGATCTTCAGCTTCTTCGGGATCTCGACGGCGCCCTGATCGGACTCCTGCTCGCCCGAGATGACCTTGAGCAGCGTCGATTTACCGGCCCCGTTCGCCCCGACGAGCGAGTAGCGCTTGCCGGGATCGAAGCGCATCGAGACGTTCTCGAAGAGGATTTTCGGGCCGAACCGTTTGGTGAGCTTGTCGAGCGTGATCATCGAAGCGCGGCCGTATAGCACACCGAGGGCCGCGCGGAAGGGAGCGGACGCGCGGCGAGCGGACACGTCGGCGTTTTTGTCACGGTAGTCGGTTATTCGTGATGCGACCGAGCTCGTCTGGGCCCCTCCGCCTCACGTCGCTCTCGCCGACGTTCGTCGCGCGGCTCGGGTGCAGGCCGGCCATCGAGACGACGGCTTCGACGTCGACCACGGCCGCGACGGGCGCGACGGGCGCGGAAGCGGCCAGCGGGAGGCGTAGGCCCAGGCGCGATCGAAAAGGCGGCCGGGAGCGTCCTCACCTTCGTCGGGGCGCTCACGAGCGCGTTCGGGCGCCTCGAAGGCATCACGGTCGCCATCGTCGAGCCGCATGAGCCCCGATGCCCCCGCGTGAACAGCAATGATTATCGTCGAGATGAAGTTCCGCCGCGCGATTTACAGCCTGCTCGTCCAGGTCTAATCGAGCTTCGGTGATCGGATCGTGGACGATCTGGCCATCGAGTATGCGCTGCGGCCGCCGGTGTGGACGGAGGGGTGGCACACGGGCTTCGTCGTCGACCACGTGACCACGTTCGGCGTTCATGCGTCGGAGTTCAAACTCATCTTCTCGCGGACGGGGCCACTGTCGATTGCAATCCCGCGTTGAAGCCATTGGCCATCGCGCCGACGATTGCGGACCGCGGCCCACGCGCGAGTCGGCTCTTCATCGGCGAGGGACAGCACTTCCCATTCATCGTATTCGCCAGCGGTCGTCCCCGCCGGCGCCAAGGGAATTTGCTCATCGACCGGGCGTTCCCATCGTGATATTCGTACTCCCGCGCCGCGCTGAACCGCCGTGCATCCCATATGACCCCCGACCAGAATGCACCGACCGGCGAGGAAGCTCGCGTCGACGAGACCGCCGCCGCGGCGCCCGGAGCGCCGTCGAGCTCCTCTGGATCGGACGAGCCGAAGGTCGCATCGTTTCCCGGATCAGCGCTCTTTCGTGAAGAGGCAGTGAATGCTTATCTTCGCGGCGATCGCGAGAGCAACGTGCTGCGCGCTGCTCCTCCGTGGACATCCACGATACTCGTGGTGGCCGCGAGCCTGGTGACAACGGCGCTGGTGATCGCGGTGGTGGGGAGAGTCGAGATCACGAGCAGAGGTCGCGGCGTGCTGCGGGCGCGCGGCAATGCGTTGACGCTCGCCGCGCCGAGCGCAGGACTCGTGGACGACGTCCGCGCGAGCTCCGACGACGTGGTCAATGCCGGCGACGTCGTCTTGACGATGCATCGCATCGACCGAAAGGCCTCCGGGCTCGACGCAGTGCGGAGAGTTGCGGCGATCGAGGCGTCGATGGAGGCCGTCGAACGGCGGCGCAGCGAGCCCCACCCGACGCGCCGAGCGCTCCTCACCAAGCGCGTCGCGCTGCTCGAGCTGCGCATCGACAGCGAGAAGAAGAGCGCGGTGCGACTCGAAGGCAAGGCGCCCCGCCCCGCCGCATCGGCGCCAGCCGACCAGCGCGTCGAGCTCGAAACCGTCAAGAACCAGGAGCTGCTCCTCGAAGACGAGCTCCTGACGACGAAAAACCAGCTAGCAAACCTGGATTCCGAGATCGACGCGGAGCTGCGGGACCCGGCGAACGAAGCGCTGGAGGCGCGGGTGAAGCACGCCGCGATCCCCGGCGCGCAGGAACGGATCGAGGTCATCGCCCCGCGCGCTGGCCGCCTCGAGGCCACGCCTCTTCGGGTCGGCGACAGCCTCACCGCCGGTGCGACGATTGGCAAGCTCATTCCCCTCGATCTTCCGACTCGGGTGGTCTCGTTCATTCCGGAGCGCGATCGTGCTTTCCTGGCGGAGGGGGCGGCAGCTCGCATCGAGATCGATCAACTACCGGTTTCGGAGTTCGGCGCATTCCAGGGGCGAATCACACGCATCGGGAGCGACCTGGCGTCGGCCGAGGAGATCCGCGAGGCGCTGGGCGATCAAGCGCAGCTCACCGGACCTCTGGTGCGCGTCGAGGTCGCGCTCGACGATGACGCTCACTCGCGACGGATGGCGCACCATCTGCACTCCAACAGCCTGCTGAGCGTCCGTTACACGCTCCGCCAGCGTCGGTTGATCACGCTGTTCGTCGAGCCGTTGCGACGGTGGCTGAACTAGCATCGATGCTGTCGTTCGCTCGTGTCGCGCGTCGCGTGCCGTACATCCCGCAGATGGAAGCCACGGAGTGCGGCGCTGCGTGTCTGGCAATGGTGCTCGCCTATTACGAGCACCACGCGCCGCTCGCCGAGGTACGCCAGCAATGTCGGACATCCCGCGATGGCGTGACGGCGCTCGACATCGCCGCGGCGGCGACCCGATATGGTCTCGACGTGACCCCCGTGCGCCTCGAAGTGGACGAGCTCCTCAGCGCCACTGGGCCGGCCATCCTGCACTGGCGTCTCAACCACTTCGTCGTCTTCGATCACGCCGCGTCCGACCGCGTGTTCATCGTCGATCCCGCCGGTGCTCCCAGCGAGGTGTCGATGGAGCAGCTCCGCGAGGAGTTCTCCGGCGTCGCCTTGTTCCTCGAGCCCGATGCAGACTTCGTGCGCCGGCGCGAAGTGAGCCCGAGCCTCTCGCGCCATGCGTCCGCGTTTCGTGCCGTCGCCCGGCCAGCCGCTCTGCTCATTATCGCGATTTTCATGCTGGAGGTGCTGTCTTTCATCTTTCCTGCGGCGACTCAGGTGGTGATCGATCTCGTCATCAAGCCGGGCCAGGATCAGTGGCTATCGTTCGTCGCGGCAGGGCTGCTCGTCGTCACCGCCCTGCGGTTTGCCGTCTCCGCCGCGCGCGATCGGATCATCACGGGGATGCGCATCGTCCTCGACACGAAGCTGATGGGCAGCTTCATGGACCACCTGCTCGCGCTGCCTCTCGGCTTCTTTGAGCAGCGCTCGACAGGCGATCTCATGGACCGCGTGCGGGGGAACATCGCGCTGCGCGACGCCACGATCCAGGCGACTTACTCGCTGATGGACAGCTTCCTCGTCATCTCGTACTCCCTCTTGATGCTCGGGTACAACGCGCGGCTCGGCGCCGCCGTCATCGCCACGGCGCTCGTGCAGGTGCTTGTGATCGCTCGGATACGCAAGCGCGCGCGCGATCTCACCGCCTTCGAGCTCGTGGCGGGAGGTCGTGAGGCGACAACGCTGGTGGAGGCTCTCTCCTACCCCGAAGCGACGAAGGCGTTCTGCGCCGAGCACCAGCAAATCGAGCGCTATGCGCAGCGCACGGCGACGCGACTCAACGCCACGCTGACGCGCCGCGCCTACGTGGAGGGGGCCGCACAGCTGATGCCGGTGCTGAGCGGCCTCAGTCGCGCCATTGTCTTCTGGATCGGCGGAAACGCCGTCATCCGTGACAACATGACGGTCGGGGTCTTTGCCTCGTTCCTGGTCATTGAAGCCCTGCTGGCGCGGCCCCTCGACAACCTGCTGGGCACGTTCTATCAATTGCAGCAGATCCGCCAGCAGCTCATCAGACTCGACGACGTGTGGTCCACCGAGCGGGAGCCCCAGGGGACGCTCTGCCCACGCGAGCTGCGTGGCGCCATCCAGCTGACCGACGTCCGCTTTCGATACGACAAGACCGGACCATACGTGGTGGACGGCGTGAGCATCTCGATCGAATCCGGCGCGAAGATCGCCATCGTGGGCCGCTCGGGTGCTGGCAAGTCGACGATCGCCAAGCTGCTGATCGGGATGCTACAGCCCGAGGAAGGCACCGTCGCCATCGACGGACACGACCTGCGAGCTCTCGACATGGGTCGGCTCCGCAAGCAGGTGGGCGTCGTCCTTCAGGACGCCTATCTCTTCGACGACACCGTTCGCAACAACCTGTGCCTCGGCGAAGATGTGTCTCTCTCTCTCCTGCGACGCGCGACGGACGTCGCGTGCCTCAGCGCCGTGATTGATGGCTTGCCGAAGGGCTTCGAGACCCGCCTCGGCGCGAACGCAGGTCGCCTGTCCGGAGGCCAGCGTCAGCGCCTCGTGCTCGCACGCGCGCTGGTCAAGAACCCACGCATCCTGCTCCTCGACGAGGCGACCAGCTCGCTCGATCTGCCCGTGGAAGCTCGCTTGCACGAAAATCTCACGGCGCTCTGCTGCACGCGCGTGGTCATCGCGCACCGCCTCGCGACCGTGCGAGACGCCGATCGCATCGTCGTCGTCGACGCCGGCCGCGTCGTGCAGACAGGGACCTACGACGAGCTCGCCTGCCAGCCGGGGATATTCCAGCGGATGGTCGCCACCCTGAGCCACTGACGCCGATGCAGCCTCAGGCCTCCCAATCGCTCGGTCCCCAGCATCTCATCACCCTGCGGCGCTTCTTCTTGCGCCTCGGCATCGAGGCGAGCCTCGAGGTGCTCCGGGAGTCGTTTGCTCCCATCTTCACGCTCAGCGCGGTTGCGCAGCACCTCCGGGAGCATGGGATCGCGGCTCGCGTTCATCGCATCGCGACGGAAGATCTCGACGGCTTGACGCTCCCGACGCTGATCACGTTGAAGGAGAACGGGTGCGCGCTCCTCGTCGCGGTCGACCGATTCTCCGTCACCGTGGAGGACGGGGTCGGCGCGACGAAGAGGCTATCACGCAGCGAAGCCGACCGGATCCTCGAGGGCCACGCGCTCGACGTGTTTCCGGCGCTCCCGCGGCTCGGAGGCCTGGTTCAGCGCATTCTCGATCTCTCCTCCGCGTCCGGGCCGCTCCAGGCTGCCATCGTGAAGCTCATCGTGTTGAGCCTCCTCGTCAACTCATTCGGCCTGGTCACGCCGATCATCTCGCGCATCGCGCTCGACGACGCGCTCCCTGGAGGCGACCGTGGGCTGTTGAAGGTGATCGCGCTCGGCACGATCGCACTGGCGATCCACGGCGCGTGGACCAGCTGGCTGCGGGCAAAGACGGTGCGTTACCTCGAGGCGCGCCTCCGTCACCGCACGACGCAAGACCTCTTCGAGTACACGCTGCGGTTGCCCTTCTCGGTCTTGCAAGATCGAGACATCGGTCAGAGCTACCAGGCCATCAGCTCTGGCGAGATGCTGAGCCAGCTGCTCGTCTCGCAGATCATCGTGCCAGTTCTCGACGGCGCCATGGCCCTCGGCTATCTGGTGATCCTCTTCGCGAGCGAGGGGGTCATCGGCGCGGTCACGGTCGCGGCCGCAGCGATCCTCGGTGTGCTCGGATATGTCGCCGGCAAGCTCGTCGCGGCCCGCAACGCCAGGCTCCTCGAGGCGCAGCGCCGCCAGCAAAACGAGCTTCGTCAGCTGCTCGCCGGCGCGCCCACGATCAAGGTCGCGTCGGCAGAGCGCGCCTTCGTGGCGAAGTGGCTGTCGGCGCTGATCGATGAGCAGCTCGCCGCGCTCGATCGACAATCGGTCGAGCTCGGATTCCAGCGCTTCGTCGACTTCATCGTTCAGGTGGTGAACTGCGGAGTGCTCGTGTGGAGCGCGCAGAGGTGCCTGGCCGGCGAGATGTCGCTCGGGCAGGTGATGGCCGGTCTCCAGGCGAGCAGCAGCTTTCTCGCTCTGTCCGTGCGGCTCGCGACCGTGCCGATCCGGCTCGGGTCCGCGCGGCATCACCTCGATCGAGTGAACGAGCTGCTCGCGACGACCGGCGAGCCGCCGATCCCGACGGGGGCCTCCGTCAAGGTGGGGAATTCCGCGGACGCGATCACGTTCGACGACGTGTGGTTCCGGCACTCCTCGGACTCCCCATGGATCTTCGAGCGCCTGAATCTCAGCGTGAAATTCGGCGAGACACTGGAGCTCTCGTGGCCTTCCGGCGCGGGGAAGACGACGCTGATGCGTCTCGTCGCGGGGCTTTACGAGCCTGATCGCGGCACGATCACCGTCGCGGGCCACGCGCCTCGGCTCGCGCGGCCGCTCGTCGCGTACCTGCCTCAGACGACACATCTATTCAACGAGTCGGTCCTTGAAAACCTGCGCATCCTCTCGGGCGGCGCCGACTTCAAACGTCTGATGGCTGCCGCCGAGGCGACCGGCCTGAAGAGCCTCGTCGAGGAATGGCCCATGCGCTTCGACACGCGCGTCACGGCGGGGGGCACGAACGTGTCGAGCGGGCAACGGCAGCTGATCGTGCTCACGGCCTGCGTGGCGTCACCGCGCCCGATCTTGCTGCTCGACGAGTCGATGGCGCACCTGGATCGGCTTGCGCGGGCGCGCCTGCGAGGAGCGGATCTGTTCGCGGGGCGCACGATCGTCAGCATCGGTCATGAGCCAGGCTGACGGACGATGCCTCGGTGTCCGTCGCGGGCCGCCCCCGAGCGTCACTTTCGCGTCGAGGCGGCAGCCGCCTCGACTCCCTGGACAGCGACGCTGGCGACTTGTAGTCTGAACTGATGCATTTCGTGGTCGGCCACCCTCGTTCCGGAACAGCAATGATGACTCACCTCTTGAATGCGAGTGGGGGGGAGGTGGCCAGGCACGAGTACCTGATCGACCAGTCCGGGCAAGCCCTGGTCGAGGGAGCTTCGCGCTACTACGAGGGCCTCTGCTCCGGTGAAGACATCAAGAGACTGCTCGCAGACTGCTACCTATCACCGGCCATCGAGATCGATTGTAACTGGAAGAACACCTGGATCCTGCCGCCTCTGATCGAGCTCTTCGCCGACGCCCGGTTTCTCCACCTCGTCCGCGATCCGCGGGTCAACGTGATCGCCTGCCACAACCTCGATTACTACGGCCAGAGCGCGTCGCTCCCGGCCGAAGCGGGGTACGAGGTCATGGTCCAGTGGCTCCGGGCGCTCCCGAGAATTCGGCGGTCCGAGTGGGAGACGCTCTCTCCTTTCGCGCGCAATTGTGTGTTCTGGGTGGAGACCCACCGCCTGATTCTCGCCGCTCTCTCTTCGCAGCCCGAACGCTATCTCCTGCGCCGGCTCGAGGATCTGAGCGACGATGAGGCGATCCGGGGTATCTATCGCTTCTTCGCTCTTCCGGTGGCCTCGATGGAAGACGTGCGACGGGCTCTGGCGACGCGGGTCAACACCAAGGTGGATGAGAAGAAAACCATCGCACGGACCAAGAGCGACATCCTCCCCCGCTTCGACGCGTGCGACGACGAAACTCAGGGGACTCTGCGCCGGATCTGCGGCCCCATCGCGGCGCAGCTCGGATACCTGATCTGAATCGGCGGCGGGCGGCGGGCCGGGCCATCGACGCACCAGGCCGATGGTGTTTCTCCCGGCGAGCTCGCGCCGCTCGTCTGGAACCACGTTGATCCGTTCGAGAGGCCACGATCGAAAGACCCCGTGATGCCGGGGAAGCATCATCATCATTTACACGCCGCTCGATATTTGCGAGCATGCGCGCCATGCGTGTCTTGAGCGTCCTGACAACCATCCTCGTTTCGATGCTCCCCTCGGGCGGTCTGGCTGGATGCACGTCGAGCTCAGGACGGCCACCGTCACCATCGTCTCCGGTGGTCGCGCAGACTCCACAGATGAGACTCCCTGGCCCCGAGCCGGTCCGCCGCTCCGCGCTCCACGTCGCCCGATTATTCGACGGCTCGGCGCGCGTTGAGGGACGTCGTCCCACGGTGTTCGTGGAAGGAGCCATCATTGTCGCCGTGGACCCCGACGGGGGAGCGCGGGAGGGCTTCGAGGACATCGATCTCGGCGACGTGACGATGCTGCCGGGGCTGATCGACGCGCACACGCACGTCATGCTCGAGAGCGATCCGGCCCTCTCCGGAAACCGGGATATCCTCCTCACCGTGCTGGAGGTGCCAATGGCAACTCGTGTGTTGAGAGCCGTCCCCGTCGTCCGAGATCTCCTGATGGCCGGCTTCACCACCGTGCGCGACGTGGGCAACTCGGGCGATGGAGGCGATGTGGCGCTGCGTGACGCCATCGCGGCGGGCTGGATGGACGGCCCACGCATGGTCGTTTCGACTCGAGCGCTCGCTCCGGTCGGGGGCCAGTTTTCGCCGCTCGCGCCGGAGGCGGAGCCGCTCATCGCCACCGAGTACGCTGTCGTCCGAGGCGCCGAGGACGCTCGACAGGCCGTGCGTCGCGCGCTCCAGCGGCGGGCCGACTGGATCAAGGTGATCGTGAGCGAGGAGAACAGCATCCTCTCGCTGGCGGAGCTGACGGCGATCACCGAGGAGGCGCACCGAGCTCACGTGCAGGTCGCAGCACATGCAATAGGAGAGCTATCGACCGAGATCGCCGTCGCGGCGGGCGTCGATTCCCTCGAGCACGGGCGCCTCATCTCCGAAAAGACGCTGACGCGCATGGCGGCGCAAGGGACGTGGCTCGTGCCGACAGCTCACTCGGTCCAGCTGTCACTGGCACGCTTCAGCGCGACCGGCCGGCCGACCGCCGACGAGGTTCGGGCGCGCGAAACGGGGATCCGGACGCGCCGAGCGGGGCTCCGCCGAGATCTGGAGCTCGCCCGTCGGCTGAACGTGCCGCTCGCCTTCGGATCGGACTTCTACAATCGCGTCGAGGACCTCGGATATACCCGCGGCCAGGCCATCGTTCAGCAGCTGATCGAGTACGGCGATCTGGGCTTCTCGGCGGAAGAGGTGCTTCGTCTGGCGACACGGGACACCGCTCGTATGCTCCGTTTTCAAGGCCGCTTGGGCACCGTGGCGCCGAGCGCGATTGCTGATCTGGTGGCGGTGCGCGGGGACCCGATGCACGATCTGCGGGCGCTGGCCGAGCCGGTCTTCGTCATGAAGGAAGGGCGCGTCGTGCGCGACGAACGGCGGGCGCCGACGCATCACTGAGGGATGAATCGAGCCTGGACCGAGTGGCCGTGGTCGACGTGGGGTGCCAGGCTATCCCGGCGCTCGTCAGGGGAGGCGCTCGCGGAACGCTCGGGTTGTCCACAGGTGCTCACCGCCGCGGTCGAGCAGGGCGCGGGCGATACACAGCACCTCGTGGTTGGTGAACTGGGACTCGTGGAATCTCACGGCGGTGTACCACGCGCTGAGTCGATCGTCGTCGAAAGGCGTCTCGAGCAGGTTCAGCTCCAGTCCGGTCGCGCGCATGATCTCGCCGACGGACCGGCAAATCTCTTCCGGAGCTCTGGGGAGCGCATACGGTATGTCCTCGAAGAACGCGATTGGCGAATCTGCGGCGAGCTGAAGCCCCGCTTCGCGCGTGATGACGTGATCGACGTGCCCACCAAGGCCCATTGGAAGGACCCACAGATCGTGTCGATGATCCGCGACGACGGGCTGAAGCGCCTCGACGAGCGCGCGCGCCTCGGAGCGGATCGTCTCCTCGTCGTGGTCGAAGACTCCGGTGCCGGGGCGGCGGAGCGGGGCGTCCAGGCAGCCGAGGTTCGTGGCTCGAGTGTGCCCTCCCAACGAGGAGAGGAACGCTTCGTCCTCGCGGCAGCGCAGCGAAGAGACCGCCTCCACGCTCCCGTGTGTCTCCGAGCAAGGTGCCCACGCGCTTCGTGTGAAGCAGTTGACCACGTGGATGGGAATCGGGGCGCCGGCCCAGGTCCACAGCGTGGAGCCGAGAGAGAGAGCCGTGTCGTCGTGGTGGGGCGCGAGCACGAGCACGCGAGGAAGCGGCATGTCGCCGGCCTCAGGCTCCGGGCACGAACGGCGGGGCGACACGTTTTCGAATGAAGTACGGGGGGGCGACGAGTGCGTGCAGAGGGCTCGTACGAAAGAGCGCGAGCGCCTCCTCGAACGTCTCGACGAGCGGCCCGCCGGGGCCGTTGAGCGAGGTGTTGATGAGTACCGGCATTCCTGTTCGCCGATGAAACGCCGACAGGATATCGTGGGCGAAAGGGTTGGTCGCGCGATCGACCGTTTGAATCCGCGCGCTCCCATCAACGTGAGTTATCGCCGGGAGCTTCGCGCGGTAGTCCGCGCGTACAGCGGCAGCGAACTGCATGAAAGGCAAAGCTCGGTCGGTCTCGAAAATTTCACTCGCGTGCTCGAGCAGGACGAGGGGGGCGAGCGGACGAAACCACTCCCGGCCCTTGACATGCTGATTGATCCAGCTCGTCGCGCCCGGTGACCGGGCGTCGGCGAGCATGCTGCGGTGACCTAGCGCGCGTGGCCCGGACTCACTGCGCCCATGGAAGGTCCCGATCACCTGGCCGTTCTGGAGCGCCTCGGCGGTCCGCTCCGCCAGGTTCTCGGGCTGCTCGACGATGAGGTCCTCTTGCTCGCGAAGAGAGCTCGGGGACGCTGGGCCGGGGTCGGGGCCGAGAAAGTCGTCTTTCCAAATGAAATCGGGTCGCTCTCCGCGGAGCGCGATGGCCCCGAACAGCGCGCATCCAAGAGCGGTTCCACCGTCGTGAGGCGACGGAGGGACGAAGATCTCGCGAAACGGCGTCTCGCGCAGGAGGCGCCCATTCGCGACGCAGTTGAGCGCGGTACCTCCGGCGAAGCAGAGACGCGATCTTCCCGTGGTCGCATGGAGCCAGCGCGCAACCTGCACGAGCGCGGTCTCGAAGACGGCTTGACCGGCCGCCGCGAGGTCGGCCGCGCGCTGGAACTGGGCGCGATCGTCGCCGGAGTACTGGTAACTTGAGCGGCCGAGCAGCACCTCTGCCCACTCGGGCGTGAGAAACACGCTGTGATCTTCCACGACGAGGTCGGGGAGATCGAGCGCCATCGGATCGCCGTAAGGTGCCATCCCCATGACCTTGCCTTCTTGACCTTCGCCGTCAGGAAAAATCGCTTGCGTCAGCAGGAGGTAGAAGAAGCCGAGTCCGACGGGCAGCCCACGATCGCCGTCCCACAGCTGCTTGGCTACGCATCTCAACGTCATCCCTTCGGCGTCGTACATGCTGTTGACCTCGAGCCAGCCTGGATCGATGGCATCGGGAGCTGACCACTGCTCGCGGAAGTCGCGCACCGGGCTACCCTGACAATCGACGACGAGCACGGCTGCGTCGGTGAACCCGGACGGAAAGAACGCCGAGTACGCGTGCGCCAGGTGATGCGAGATGGTGGCGTGCTCGCAGGGGCCGAGGACCGCTCGGATCTCGTCGGCGTAGGCTGCTTGGTTCTCGACCTCGGCATCGGACGAGTAGCACTCGACCACGAGATCGACGGGGCGAACGCCCAGCTTGAGGCGCTCCGCATAGCGCGGCAGATCTCCGAGACGTCCCCAGTCGTGCTTGCGCCGCGTGATACGCTCTTTCTGTAGAAGCGTCGGATTGCCATCGTCGAGAAGGCACACGCTGGCGTCCTGGGTTCGATTGATGCCGATTATTCGACTCATGAGAATGAAAACCCTCGCAGGTGCATGGATTCGTGACGAGGCCAGTTCTCCCATCGGCGGGCTCGTTGGCGGCTCGGTCACGAATAAAGGCGATCCATTACGCTGTCAATTTCAAAGTGCGGAGCGACGAGCCCCGTTGCATTACCTACCGAGGTGGCAGCAAACTAGCTGGGCTGGCTCGGTGCCAGTCGACGCTCGCGCCGGGCTCGGCGTTGACGGCCCCTCGTTATGTGATCCATGTGAAAGTAACGATGACTCTGGTGTGCTGGATTGTGGCATATCTGGTGACAGAAGCAGATAGCCAGTTCTGGCCGTGGCGCCGGTCAGCTCATCTGGCACGGATGTTGCGACGTCGCGCGACTGTGCCACTGAAGCAGTGAAGCGCGTTGAGTGGCATTGCGGCGCGTCTCCAGAAGGGGAGGTTTGAGCGCTGTTTATCTCGTTTTCTTCGCCATGGCGCGGCGAGCAAGTGTGCCATCCGAGCGCACGTTGCGATCTC
This sequence comes from Byssovorax sp., assembly GCA_025362495.1. Taxonomy (GTDB): domain Bacteria; phylum Myxococcota_A; class Polyangia; order Polyangiales; family Polyangiaceae; genus JANYGI01. The sequence continues at coordinate 40,961 of JANYGI010000026.1, forward strand.
GCGACGCGAACCCGAAATAGGTAGTGCGAATTTCTTCTGACGAGTGTAGTCTCGTATTTCACGATTCTTGGGAGGTACTTTCACATGAACGACGAACAGAAGAAGACGCGCACTCCTGGCCGCAAGCTCGCGAAGGAGGATCTCGAGCGAGTTGTCGGAGGCTTACCGCCCGTCAAGGGGTGTGGCACCCAGGGGTGTCCGGGCGGCGCCGGCAGCGCTTCACCGACGGCTGCAGACGCGCAGCCTTCGGTCAAGGGCTTCGGCTGGAACGAGTGACGTGCTCGTCGACGACGCCGTGAAGCTTGCGGCGGCGGACCCAGGTCTCGAGTGAAGTCGTCGATCCACTGGACTCTCGACAGGATTTCATGAGCGCGAAATCCAGCGACGTTTTATTCACTGCGGCGCGAGAGCTCTCCGGAGACGGAGTGACTTTCGGGGTCGTCGAGGAGCACTTCCTGGTTGTGTCGAACACTCTCCAGGGAGTGCTCCTCGAATCGGTTTGTTCTGTCGTCGCCTCTCTGCGGCGCGCCCGCGATGACGGGGCATCGGTCTTCGTGTTTGGCAATGGGGGCAGCGCGGCCACTGCGCTGCATCTGGCGAACGATCTCACCATGGCATGCGCGGTCGGCCGGCCTGGTCTCCGGGTGACCTGCTTGAGCGCGAACCTGAGCCTTATCACCGCCATCGCGAACGATTTCGGATATGACCAGGTCTTCTCGAGGCAGCTCGCTTCGCTGGTTCGCCGGGGCGACGTGGTCATTGGTATCTCCGGCTCCGGGAATTCGCCCAATTGTGTGAATGCCTTTGATTGCGCGCGCCGGGCTGGCGCGACATGCGTCGGGATATTGGGCTTCGACGGCGGCAGAATGCTCGCGCAGAGCGACGTGTCCGTGCATGTGCGGTGCGATGATTACCTCGTCGTCGAGGACGTGCACATGGTGGTCGCACACAGCCTCGCCCGCGCCCTCAGGCGCGGCTGAGCGGCTTCGAGCTCCGCGCGCATAACACTTCTTTCCAAAGGCATCCGAATGTGTGACTCGAAGTACTGGTGGCCGCTCGACCTGATCGGCGAGGAGCGGACTGCATTCGGTGCCTTCCAGGCCCGTATGCGCGAGGAGCCGGTGGTTCTCGATCAGGTGGCGGCGAGCGCCACGATTGGCATGCTGACGATGGGAATGCGCCATCACATCCAGGGCCTCGCCGTCGACGATAGGCTCGGCAGCTTTTGCCATCTGCTGAATGGGTGGGGCGACTTGATCGTGAACGGCGCGAAGCTGACCGCGTCGCTCGCCAACTTCACGCAGCGTGGCCCTGGAGGCGGCTGGTGCCTCCTCCAGATGAACCCCGAGGGGGAAGTTCACCCCTGGCAGACCTTTGCCTATGCCACCATGGCTGGCATCGCGCCGGCCCGGATCCTCTACGACGGAGGTCCCACGTTGCGCGACCTCGCTCTGGGATCGCGTGCGCTCCCCACGCGCGACGCCGACGAGTTCGGGCACCTGCTTTACGCGCTCGCGACAATCGAGCCGGACGCCGGCGTCCACTTCTCGCTGGAAGGGGAGCGTCACACCACCAGGCAACTCGTTGCGATGGCCGTTCGCGCCCATCACGAGGGCACTTTTCGCGTCTGTCGGAAGTTTCACCTCACCGAGGGATTGTGCGCCGTGGCCGCGCGCATAGAAGGGCTGAGCGAGTACCGCGAGGCCGCACAGGGCTTCCTCGAAGGCCAGATGGACGTCTTGTTCGCGGTGGGCGCGCTCCTGGAGCATGCTGTCGCGCTCCACGACGCGCGGCGGTCACCCGACGCAGGTGGGCTTGTCGAGCGCCTGTGGGACAAGCTCGCGATCAACCCCCTCATCGAGAATCATGCCTACTTGGCGGGACACCTGATGGAGCTGGCCTGCCTTGCACACGGCCTCGGGTATACCGTGTCTCTCGCGCATCGACGCGCAATGGCGTATATCGCGAATGCACTCAATCGACTCTTGCCAGTCTTCGCGGGCGGGATAGCATGGCCCCTTTGTTTCCTCCATCTGGGGCACTATCGGCGCGGGCTCAGCTTGCTGTCCTTGCTCGAGGATCGCGGCTTTGTAGGCGAGCTTTCTCCCGGTGATCTGTCGGCGTTCTCGGTCAACTTCGACGCCGTGGCTCCGGCTCGGTTGCCGGAGAGCCCCCCGGAGGATGCTCAGCGCGTGTTTCGCCTCTTGGCGCAACCGGCGGTGCCGCGGCCGCGATTTGCTGCGACCATCGAGTGCTTTCGGGCCATCGCGCCGGCCGGTTTGCATCCACGAGGCGTGCTCGCGCACTTCCGGCGTGCGGCGCCGCAAGGCTGGCCACGCGCCCTCCATTACGAGTTACTCGACGATGGCGACGAGGTCGGCGTGGAGATCCACCTGGAGGACGCGTCGCTTCGCCCTCTCGCCGAGCCGTTGCGCGGCCTGCTGGTGGAGGGGCGCGCGCGCTTCCCCGATGCGCGGGTGGACTGGGACGACGCCTGGATGGCGGGGCGCTTTCGTGTGCGTTTCCCTTCCGAGACGGCGCCGGAGCGCGTGGCTCAAGCGATGGTCGACCTGATCCACGGCACCTCGCGCTCCCTCACGGAGGCCGTCGAGCAGCTTCGTGGCCACTCGTCGGCTGTTGCGCTGAGCCCATGAGGGCTCGCGGAGCGATCGTCGCTGGCGGACGCGCGGCGAGGATGGGCGCACTGGCTGGTTCGCTTCCCAAATCGTTGTTCGTGGTCGGCGGTCGCCCGGTGCTCGACCATCAGCTCGAGATACTCGACGCCGCCGGTATCGACGAGATCACGGTCTTCGTGGGGTACCTCGGCGACGCCATCGAGGCGCACCTCGCGCGTCGGGAGCCGACGTCCGCTCGCACGACGGTCGTATGCGAGCCGACGCCGCGCGGCTCAGGCGGATGCCTCTCGGCCGCGCCCGACGATCGGACCCTCGTCGTCCTGCTCGGCGACGTCATGATGCACATGGACCTCACGGCGCTGCTCGATTCCCACCGGCGGAGCGGGGCGGAAGCGACCATCGCCGTCCACCCCAACGATCACCCCTGGGACAGCGATCTGGTCGACCACGACGCCGCCGGGCGAGTCCGTCGGATCCACCGCAAGCCGCACGCGGCGGGCCTCCTGGCCCGCAACGCGGTGGTTGCCGGGGTGTACGTTTTGGAGCCGTCCATCCTTCGACGCATCCCCCGACATGCGGCTGCCGACCTGACCCACGACATCATCGCCACGGCGGTCGACGGGGGCGCGCGAGTGCATGCTTACGCCACGGCGGAGTACTTGAAGGACATGGGGACCCCGGATCGCTACCGACGCGTCACGGAGGATTACTCGAGCGGGCGGGTGCTCGCCTGCCACCGGTCCCAGCGGCGCCGCGCCGCCTTCATCGATCGTGATGGCACGCTGAACCAGCACGTTGGGCACCTTCGCCGCGCCGATCACATCGAGCTGCTCCCCATGGCCGCTCGCGCGATTCGACGGCTCAACGAGGCCGGCGTCCTCGCCGTCTGTGTCACGAATCAACCGGTTCTGGCCCGCGGCGAGTGCAGTGAAGCGGAGCTCGAGCGGATCCACGCGCAGCTCGAGATGGCGCTCGGCAACGAGGGGGCTTTCCTCGACGCGATCTATGTTTGCCCTCATCACCCCGAGTCTGGTCACCTCGGGGAGGTGTCGGCGCTCAAGATCGAGTGCGCTTGTCGCAAGCCGGGGACCGGGATGGTCGACACTGCGCTCCTCGACCTGAACATCGATCGCGATCGCTCCGCCGTATTTGGCGACACCTGGCGGGACCTGGCGATGGCCGAAAACGCGCGGATGCCTGGCTTCCTGGTGAGCGACACGGCCCCGCTCGAAGATGCCGTGAAGGCCTGGCTGGCGCAAAGCGAGACCTCGTGCTGATCACCCGGACGCCGCTTCGTGTCAGCTTGCTCGGCGGCGGGACCGATCTCCCCGCCGTGTACAGTCGCGGCGGTGGCGCCACGGTTGGAGCCGCGCTCGCCGCCTGGATCGACGTCGCCGTTCGGCCGCGCCTCGAACACGAGCCCCACCGCTTCGTCGTGGCGTGTGGAGGCTACGAGACCGCTGATTGCGTCGGCGCGATAGCGCATCCGATCGTGCGTGAGGCGCTTCGGTTCACACAGACGGACGAGCCGCTGGAGATCCATTCCATGGCTTCGGTGCCCGCGGGAACCGGTCTGGGGTCGTCTTCATCGTTCACCGTTGGCCTGTTGCACGCGCTGTACGCTCGACGCGACCAGGCCGTGACGCCGATGCAGCTCGCTCGCGACGCCTTCTGCGTCGAGGCGGAGCGGGTGGGGTGTCCAATTGGCCGGCAAGATCACGCGTTTGCAGCGCTCGGTGGGTTACGCGAGCTGAGGTTCGACGCCGACGGCGGCGTGCGCTCGCGCGTGCTGTCGGGCGCCGGTTTGGCGCGCCTGCAGTCGTCGTTCCTTCTGTTCCGGCTCGCGGGAACGCGGTCAGCGGCCGAGGTCCTCCGTCGCCTCGATCTGGCGGCGGACCATCGCCAGGAAATCCTCGGACGCATGCGCGATTCCGTCAGCGATCTCGTCCGCGAGATCGAAGACGGGTGCAGTCTCGCTCGGATCGGAGAGATGCTTCATCGCGGCTGGATCTTGAAGCGTGAGCTCGGAGCTTCCACGCCCGAGGTCGACGCGGCCTACGCCCTGGCGCGCGAACATGGAGCGCTTGGCGGGAAGCTCCTCGGGGCGGGGCAGACGGGGACTCTGCTGCTCGTGGCGCCGGTGGAGCGCGCCCCGGCGCTCCGCCGCGCGCTCGCCGGACAGGGGGAGCTTCGCTTCGCGATCGATCCCGTCGGGAGCCGGGTGCTCTTGCGCGCCCCCTGATTCACGGCGTGCTCCCGGTGCTCCCGGGCGCTCCACACCTGTCGCGGAAGGCGGCTCGGTAGCACGCGGATTCATCGCCCCAGAGCTGGTCGACCGTCGCTTCGATGTTGAGCTCGAGCTGGATATCTTTGCGAAGTGTACGGAGTAGATGAGCCGGTGAGATGGAGTAGATCAGGCCAACGTGATACGGATTGTCCGCCCCGCTCAGCCAGTCGATACTCTCCACGGCCTCGCTCGCTGCGGGGGGCGAGACGACGGCGCTTCGCCCTTCGTGTCCGTTGTTGCCGACCAGGCTGGCCAGTGGAGCGCCGTGTTCGACGAGCCCGCGTGCGTGCCAGATGCGTCGGTGATGCGCCATTGCCCAGAGATCGATGCGCGCGTCCTCGGGCAAGGCCTGCTCTTCGGGAACGATGGCCGCGTCTTGCCAGCTCAGGAACTCTAGCAAGCGTGCGCGCGGGATGGCGCAGGCGACGGTGACGAAGCCATCGTCGGACGTCCACCACGACTCGTTCGCCTCGGTGGCGTCGAGCTCCGTCTCGTGGTTCGCGTAGAAGCACACCAGATCGTCGCTGCGCACCGCCAGGGCGGCGTGAACGGCCTCGACGAAGAGCGGACATGGAAGCGCGTCGTCGTTGAGGAGCACGACATGCGAGGCATCCTGGCGGAGCCCCCATTCCCAGCATGCCCTGGCCACGCTCCAGACGCCGCGACGCGTCGTATCGCGCTCGATGTGCAACGCGTCTCCGGGCCGGAGCTGCGCCGTCAGCGTCGCGCTCAGGGTCGCGGTCATGCTCACCCGCGCCGGCTCGAACGCGGCATGCATGACTGCGAATGCGAAGTGAGATGCCGGAGGCGTGCTCATCGGGTCTTGCGCAGCCACACGCTCTGCCCTCCGCCGCCGAGGCTTGGCGACGTTTGCTCCGCGAGGTCGTCGCCGTGAGCGCGCGCCGTAGGGTCGGTGTGATAGACGATCTCGAAGGTGCGGTTGTACTGGAGGAATGCACGGGCAAGGAGCGGGGCTGTCCGGGCGCGGGCGTCGAGGAGGTCGTTCGAGGACGGGAGCGGATCGAGGGCCGCGTGCACGTGGATGTACACACCGGGCTGCAGGCTCGGCAGAATTTCGTGGAGGATCCGGATCATGTCACGCTCGTCGGTCGACGTCGTGAACAGGATGTCGCCCGGACGAAGTGCAGCAAAGAGGCCGAGATCCACGTCTTGCAGCTTCGTCGAAAGCAGCTCGACCCGCTCGCGATCTCCGGGCTTGAACCACGAGAACAGGTGAACCGGAGCGGGATCGATCAGCGTCATGTGCATGGTGCCGCCCAGGAAGCGATCGTTCACGTCGACCGCCGCCGCGAAGGCGAACCCGGCGCCGATCGCGACATATCGGCCAGGGCGCAGGTGGCGCAGCATGAATTGCAGCGCCAGCGCGTCTGCGCGCGGGAAGGAGCCATTGTCGAAGTAGTAACGCAGCCCTGGTTGCGGGCGCGCCGAGAACGGTTGATCGGCGTGAAATTCGCGAAAATGCTCGATCAGAGCCAGTTGCGCCGGGTGGTTCAAGTCCACGCCGGGGATGTTCTCGGTGCCGGGGGTGAAGGTGATCGCGATCCGCGGGGCGGGGGCGTCGCGATCCGGTGTCGAGGAAGGATCGTGAGACGCAGGCGCGCCCGCGCGCGTAGCCGGATTCACGCGCAACGGCTCGACGCGGGGGACGACGGCGATCCCCCCGGCGCTCGAGCCCTCCACCGCGCCGTGCGGTTCGACCGAAGCGCGCGTTTCTGCGCCGAGCTGCATGCGCGCTTGCCACGTTGCGACGTCGTCCTCGTAGGTGCCCAGAAAATGGCCGAGCCCGTAGTTGTGAATGCAGGTTGCAAAGTTCAAGCTCTCCGTCGCGGCGCGCGTGCTCCCGGCGAGCGCGCGCACGTCGTCGCCGTGCGTGAGGTGCAGCACGGCGCCCGCGCGCCGATGTTCGAGCCCACGCGCGAGCTTCAAGCGGGCCACCAGATCGAGATCTTCCCAGCCCCAGCCTTCCAGATCGGAGTTCATACCGCCCACGGCGACGAAGTCGTCCCGGTGCATCACGATGAGGCCGGGGCCGCTGCGACTCCCGTCTTCGAGGTGGGTACGGTTCGTCTCGAGGTCGAGCGCGAGCCGCGGGCCGAGGAGCTTCACCGAGTGCGCGATCGTGTGTAGGCCTTGCGACTCGCGAGGCGGAGCGGCGAGCGCGGCGGACTCGTGGACACGGTCGACGGTGACGAACGTTCCGGGCGCGAGGCTCGCGCGCATCTCGTCGAAGAATCCTCGGCGGAGCACGACATCGGCGTCCAGGAACGCGAGCAGGCCGGTGCGGGCGAGGCTCGCGCCGAGGTTGAGCGCGAGGCACTTGTTGAAGGCCGTGTCGACGCGTATCCGACGGAGCGATGGCAGCTCGATTCCCGTCGTGAGGCTCGCGAGGTGATCCTCGGCGCCGCCGCAGTCGACGACTATCACCTCCGCGCGCGCTGAAGCCAGCTCGCCTCGATTGCGTCGGAGCGTCTCCCGGAGCTCGGCGCGGTCGCACCACGCGATCACCACGGTGAGGGACCGCTCAGGCATTCGAGGGCTCGGTGCGGCTCGCGATGAGCAGGCCTGACTCAAGCATGGCCTGGAGGGCCTCGTCGCTGCCGAGTTGCCCGGCGCGAAGGCTCTCGAGCGTCCCGCCCGCGACGAGGTGGTCGACGATCGCTCGCGCGGTCCCGTCGAGCTCGAAGCGCGCCGGCCAGGCGGGATCCAGCAGTCGGAACCGCGTGTCCGCCTCTTGCTCCAGCGGTGCGGCGAGTCGGATCGACGCAGCCTCGGCAATCCGCGGGGCGGGGCCGCTCACGTAATGGGCCACGACATCACGGTAGTGCTCCCAGGGCTCGTTGGGCACGCGCGGGAGCAAGCCCGCCTCGGGGTGGGGGATCCGCGGCGTCGCGGTGACGACGGGGCGCGAGCGCCCGCTCCACCGCATCTCGACCCCGTCGCGGACGGCGCTCCTCAGCGCTTCTCCACACGTTTCAACGGAATATCGAGCGCGCATCCGCTCGACGCCCGCCGCGCCGCAGCGCGCGGCCAGCGAGGCGTCTTCGAGCAGTCGCTGCGTCGCAGCGATGGCACGCGCGACATCCAGGCGGATCCCGCTGTCCGTGATCCAGGTGTCTACGAGAAAGCCCGTCTCGCCGTCGCCGATCGTGTCTTTCAATCCACCGTACGCCGCGCCCACCACCGGTACTCCGCAGGCCATCGCCTCGACGGGGGCATAGCCGAAGTTTTCGTCGATCGAGGTCGTTGGGTGCACGAGGACATCCATCGCGTTGTAGGCGGTGGCCAGATCGTCGTTCGACAGGTTCGCCGGCAGATAGATGACATCGTCAGCGATCCTCAGCGACCCGAGGAGCTTGCTGATGATGTTCGGATAGTCGGCGGTCACGTAGGGGAGCACTGGATAGTCGACCCAGTAATTGCCAATCACGACGGCGCACGCCGTCCTGGGGGCAATGCGGCGCTTCACCTCCGCGAACATTCGCAAGAAGCCGTGAAGGTTCTTCTGCGGGAGCAAGCGCCCGACGAACCCCACGACGTGGTCGGTGGGGTGAAGCGGCAGAAGATCGCGCGCCTTGGCCTTGTCCTGCCGGTGAAAGACCGAGGTGTCCACCGGCAGTGGAAGATGCCGAAGGAGGGGACCTTCGCCGTTCACCATGGCGGCGAGAATGCGCATGTCCGAGAGACAGTTGACCAGCAAGACATCCGAGGTTTCGAGCTTGCCGATGCTGTTTTGCAGCATGTCGTGATCGAGGATTGGTCCGCCGTGCATGGCGAGGACGAGCGGCCAGTCCGGGTGCGCGTCGACTCGCCAGGAGGCGCCGCCGGAAAAATGAAGAGACGCGTCAGGAGCCTTCGTCGCCGGATCCGAGGCGTGGCGGAGCTCGAACGACTCCTCGAGGGCGCGGAGATAGAATCTTCGCGTTCGCTCGACGCTGGGCCACGGGTGTGGGCCGGCGCCGTGAAGCTCGATAATCGGCATTCGCGTCTCCAGTTGAGGGATCGAGTGTCGCCCCGATCGATCGGCGTGCGCACCCAGCAGCGTTGACCCTTCGCACGGGTCATGATGAATGTAAAGACACTGACCCCGGATCCTCGATGGCTCCACGGAGTCCGGGCAGAGACGCCGGGGTGGCCTCTGCCGAGCAAGATTTCGAGCTTCTCTGGCCGCGCGTGGAGTATCTTGCCGCTCCGTGTTCAGTCGCAGACCGTCGAGACCAGAGCCGTATCACTCCGACCGGCCGCGCCGCTCGCGATTCGCTCGATCCGAGGGGCGCCCCGTGCCCGGGATCGCCCGGAGCGCCCTTCTGCCCGAGGGGCTCGAGGTCGAGGCGATGGCGCGATGATATCGAGATGATGTCGACCAGCACACGTCCGTCCATCGATCCCCCGGGCCATGGCGCCACGCTCTCGAAGGCGCTCCGGGGACAGGCGCTCTCCTCGCTGCGCGAACTGCTCCTCGGCCTCCGCGGCGCGAATCTCCCTGCGTCGCGAGGGCCGCTCGCGGCGCACGTAGAGGCGGCTACTGCGGGCCTCGTCTCGGTCGTCCTCCGCCTCTGCTTCGTGCTCTTCGCGGAGGACCGCCGGCTCCTCCCGATGGAGTCCGAGGTCTACGCGCGATCGTGGTCGCTCACCGGCCTTCACGCCCAGCTCCGCGCGGACGCGGCGCGCCTCGGCGCCGGCCTCGAAGACCGCGTCGGCGCGTGGGAGCGGATCCTTTCCCTCTTTCGCGCGCTCCACGATGGCTCCGGGACCGCGGGGGATTTCACCTTGCCAGCGCGGTATGGAGCGCTCTTCGATCCCGACGCCTATCCGATGGAGCTCCCGCGCCTCTCCGACGGCGCCGTGCTCCGCGCGCTCGATCCGCTCCTGGTGCTCGACGGCGAGCCCCTGCGCTACGGCGACCTCGACGTCGAGCACCTCGGGACCGTCTACGAAGGACTGATGGGCTACGAGGTGAAGGTAGCGCAGGGGCCGTGTCTGACCCTCAGGCCCGCGGACGTGGTCGTCGATCTCGAGCAGCTCTTGGCGCTGCCCGGCGAGGGCCGGATCGAGCGCCTCGCCGAGGAGGCAGGGCTCGAGATCAAAGGCAAGGTCGCCCGGGCCGTCGAGGCCGCGACGACGCCGGAGGCCCTCGTGGCGGCCCTCGCTTCAAAGGCCTCTCCGCGCCGCCGCGAGCCGATCGGCGCGGGCGAGGTCTTTCTCCAGCCCGGCGAGGATCGCCGTCGCTCCGGCGCGCACTACACCTCGCGCGCCGTCACTCGCGTCCTCGTCGAGCGCGCTCTCGCTCCGCTCCTCGCCGAGGCCACCTCGCCCGAGGCTACCCTGGCCTTGAAGATCTGCGATCCCGCGATGGGCGGGGGCGCGCTCCTGATCGAGGCCTGTCGGCAGCTCGGCGACCACCTCGCCGGCGCCTGGCAGCGCGCGGGGGCAGGGGACGATCCCGCTTCGATTCCCGGGGATCTGCGCCTCACCGAGGCCCGCCTTCGCGTGGCCACGAGCTGCCTTCACGGCGTCGACAGGAACCCTCTCGCGGTCCACCTCGCGCGGCTCTCGCTCTGGCTCGTCGCCGCGTCACCGGATGAGCCGTTCACCTTCGTCGATCACGCCCTCCGGCACGGGGACTCCCTCGTGGGGCTCCCGGCCGAGCCCGTCGCCGGCGCCCTGATCGCGCCGCTCGCCGGCGCCGACGAACAGGCACTCTCCGCGGCGCGCGCGCGCGGCGATCTGGCGCTCTCGGCGTTCTTCAGCACCCGGGACAAGCGCGCCCGGGCCCAGGCGATCACGGCGATCGCGGCGGAGGCCAGCGAGGATCCCCACGCGCCGGCGCTCGCGGCGAGGCTCGCCGACGTCCGGGCGCGCTATGCCCCCTTCCACTGGAGCGTCGAGTTCCCCGCGGTCTTCGCCGGGGCCGCGCCAGGCTTCGACGCCATCGTCGGAAACCCACCGTGGGTATCGTACTCCGGCCGCGCCGCGCAGCCTCTCGCGGACGAGCTCCGCGATTTCTACGCGGCCACGAGCCCTGCATTCCACGGGTTTCGCAACCTTCAAGGCCTCTTCGTCCATCGCTTCGCCGCCATGCTCCGCCCGGGCGGACGCCTCGGCCTGGTGCTCCCCACCTCGACCTCGGATCTCGGTGGCTACGAGCCCACGCGCCGCGCTCACGACGCGCTCTCGGTCTGCGACGACGAGCTGCCCGACTTCGGCGAGAAGGCCTTCGACGGCGTCTTTCAGCCCTCGATGGGGCTGCTCTCCACCCGTCGGCGCGAGCGCGTGTCGATCGAGTCGGCCTCTCCCTGGCCGCTCGAACGCGGGGATATCGACGCCGACACCCGCGCTGTCGTCGAGCGGTTGAGCGCGCTCCCGCCGCTGCCGGCGCGGCTGTTCGGCGAGCGAGGATTCCAGTCCACCGGCGCCGATCTCCGCCACTTTCACGCCCTCCGCGCCCCGGAAGCGAGCTTCACCGTCCCGGTCCGCGTCGGGGGCGACATCGCTCCTTTCCTGCGACGACCGGCCGAGATCCACTGCGATCCAGAGGCCTTTGCGGGGCGGCTCCGGCCGGCGGCCGAATGGCAGACCGTGAAGCTCCTGTTCCGCCAGACCGCGCGCTACCCGATGGCGGTCCTCTCCGACGGCGCGGCCTTCCGCAACTCGATCCTCGCGGGCTTCGCCGACGAAGCGTGGAGCGCTCACCTGCTCCTCGCGTACCTCAACTCCACGCCCGTGCGCTGGCTCCATTACACGCGTCACCGGGACGCGCGCCAGGGGATGCCTCAGCTCAAGATAGCGCACCTCCGCGCCGTCCCGGCTCCGCCGCTCTCCGGCGACGCCGGAGAGGCCCTGACCCGGATCGGCCGGGACCTCGGCGAGCGCAACCGCGGGATCTCCGCCGCGGAGCAGGACGACCTCGACGCGATCGTGGCCGGGCTCTTCGGGCTCGACGCGGCCACGCAGGGCCGGATCCGCGCGTTTCGCGCCGCGATGGCGCCGTTCGTGCGGGCGTCCCCGCCCCGCGAATGACGGTCAGAGCGTCGAGCAGACGCTCGACAAGTGGAAGGACGGGCAGACGTACCCGGCCTCCGTCAGTTCAAGTAGTCGACGCGTGAAGGGCCCGGAAGAACCGTTGATGCTCGAACTAGCGACTCCCGGCGCCTCGCCCTCGCGCGCCCAGGTGGCGCGCCTCGTCGCGGCCACGAACACCGCGCCCAGCGCCGACAACTGCCAGCCTTTCCGCTTCGCGTGGGACGGCGAGGCGCTGACGATCTTCCACGACGAGGACCGCGCGCGGAACATCCTCGATCACCGCGGGCGAGCCAGCCAGATCACGCTCGGCGGCGTGGCGGCGGCGCTCAGCATCGCAGCCTCTGCCGAGGGCTTCACGGCGCGCCTCGATCTGACTCCCGGTCTCCCCGGCACCGCCTGGGCGACCGCGCGATTCGAGCCCCTCGGCGAGGCCGCGCCGCACGAGCTCCACGGCTGGCTCGAGCGTCGCTGCACCGACCGACGGCTCTACCAGGGAGGCTCCGTCCCCGCGTCGGTGCGGTCCGCCATCGAGGGCGACGCGGCGGGCGATCCGGGCTGCCACGTGCGCTTCGTCGAGGGCTGCCCACCCGCGCTCCGCGACTACCTCCTTCGCGGCGACGGCTACGTCTGGCATCACGACCGCGTCTATCGCGACATCATGCGCTGGTTCCGCTTCACCCAGCGCGAGATCGACGCGACCCGCGACGGCGCCCCCTGGCGAAGCCTCGGCCTCGACATCCCGGAGCTGCCCGGCCTCGGCTTCGCGCGCTCGCGCCTGGTGCAAACCCTCCTCGATCGCGGGGGCCTCTCGCGGATCTGGCGGTATCGCCTGCAAACCCAGCTCGACTCGTCGGCGGGCCTGTTCTGCGTCACCGCGCCTTCGGGCTCACCGATCGACTTCGTGCGCGCGGGGCGACTCGGGCTCTTCGCCTGGCTGCGGCTCAACGGAGCTGGCTTCGGCGTCCAGCCGTACATCGTGCAATCGCTCTTCGCTCATGCCTTCGCCGAGGGCGATCCCGCGCCCGGGACGCTCCCCGAGTTCGTCGAGCTCTTCCGCGGCGGCCCGGCGACGATCGCGCGCGCCTTCGGGCTCGCCGCGAATGAACGGCCGCTCTGGCTCTTTCGCGTGGGCCTCTCGCCCGCGATGCCCGCCCTCCTGCGCACGAAGCGGCTGCCGGTGGAGAAGGTCTTGAGCATTCTCGACTCGGCACCTCCCTGACGCGCGGCCGGCGCCGCCCGCCCTGGCGCCGCCACCCCCTTCAGGCCTCGTTCTCCCTCGATTTGCAGGGAAATCAGGCTCTCGCGCGCGCGGCCCGTCGCTTGCTGAAGGGGCCAGCACGCCGCAATGTCGCGGCGCTTTCCAGGGAGCCTCTCATGAAACTCGACTCGACCCTTGCTCGCGCCCTCTTCGCCTCGCTCCTCGCCGCCCTCCCGGCGTGCGCCCCCGCCGCCGACTCCACCGATCCTGCGGCCGAGAGCGACGACATCATCGCTGGTACGGGCGCGCAGGCGTACCCCGAGGCGGTGCTCGTCAACATGCTCCAGGGCGGCCAGGTGGTCGCCGCGTGCTCGGGCTCGCTGATCGCGCCGACCGTGGTGCTCACGGCGGGACACTGCGTCCACGGCTGGAGCTCGTGGCACGTGATCGCGCCGCACGCCGGCGCGCAGCAGGCCAGCGGGGCCTCGGGCGCCACCTACGACTGGAATGCTGCGGGCGAGGGCGTCGATCCCGGCGAGCACGACATCGGCCTGGTGTTCCTCTCGTCGCCGATCACCCTCTCGGCCTATCCGCAGATTGCGCAGAAGCCCGTCGCCGCGGGCGCGAAGATCCTCAACCTCGGCCGCATTCACCAGGGGCAGGTCTCGAACAGCTCTCTTTACGTTAGCAAGCCCGTCACCGTGACTCCCGGCCAGAGCCTGGGCTTCCCCTACGATTATGCGGCCGTCGATCGGATCGAGTCCGGCGACTCGGGTGGTCCCGACGTGCTCCCCGGCGCGGCGCCGCACACCATCGTCGCGGTGAACTCCGGCGCCAACAGCTCGACCGAGGTCCTGGCGCGCGTCGATCTGGTGGCCTCGTGGCTCGCCGGTCAGATGAGCTCCCACGCCGCCGGCGCCAAGCCGGTCAAGCCGGGCGCCCCGAAGAAGCCCGCGAGCTGCAGCCACGATGTCTGCTCCGCCGGAGGCCACCTCGACGCGAGCTGCGATCCCTGCGTCGCCGAGGTCTGCGCGGCGGACTCGTTCTGCTGCGCGGGCCAGTGGGACGCCCGGTGCGCGAGCGAGGTGAAGTCCGTCTGTCCGGCCGCCTGTGGCGGGAAACCGAGCTCGGCGTGCGGCAACGTGCCGGCCGAGGGTGCCTGTCACGGCGAGGTGCTGATGTGGTGCGACGGCAGCGTCCAGTCGATCGACTGCGCCAAGAGTGGCCTCCTCTGCGGCGTGGACCCCTCGACGCAGGAGAGCGGCTGCTATTGAGTCGCGCGCCGGGACGCCGGGCGGAGGATCAGATCCCGCCCGTCGTCACGCGGTCGCCTGGCAGGAGGAAATCGCGCACCACGCCCATGTGCTGCATGCCCACCGCGCCGCTGTCGGCGATCTGGGCCGGGGCGATGTCGCCGAGCGGCGTGTAGACGCGGGTGTCGACGACGAGCCCCGCGTCGAAATGCGCGGCGCCGATGAGCACGGAAGTCCCGAGCGCGTGGAGCGCGGGCGAGACCAGCACCCAGTCGTGAGGCTTCGATCGAGGACCGTTGGTGAAGCCGTTCCCGAGGCCGTCGACGGGGTAGGGGGCCGTCACCGTGAAGCGCGCGGCGAGCGTCCCGAGCGCGGGCTCGTCGCGAACCGTGGTGTTGAAGTCGCCGCCCAGCACCAGGAAATCGCCGGGCGGCACCATCGTGCTCATCAGGGCGACGAGCGCCATCGCCTCGGCGTTGCGCTCGCTCGCGTTCGACGTCAGCAGGTGGACGCTCACGGCCCAGAGATCGACCGGGCCGGGGACGTCGAGGCGCGCCCAGGCGAAGTCGCGGTTACCGACCTGCGGATCGATCCACACGCCGCTGTCGAGGACCGGGTAGCGGCTGATGACGGCGTTGGGGATCTCGCCGCCGCCGCGCGCCATCGTGCACTCCGTCCCGCAGACCTCGTCGGTGAGCTGGCGGAGATCGTCGACCGCGTTGATGCCGAAATTCGTCTCCTGCATCAGCACGACGTCGGCGTGAACGCCCTGAAGGATCCGGATCCCGTCGCCGGGATCGTACGACTGCGAGTTGCCGCTCGTGAGGTTGGCCGCGACGATGCGCATCCGGGTCCCTGCCGGGCCGCCGCCCGCGCCGCCCGCGCCGCCGCCGCTGCTGGTCGACGCCGCGCTGCCGGTGCTGGCGCTCGCGCTGCTGCTCGCGCCGCCCGCGCCGCCGACGCTGCCGGTGCTCGCGCCGCTGCCGCCTGCGCCGCCGCTGCCGCCGGAGCCGGTCGCGGTCGTCGTGACGAGGGGCGTGATCGTCTCGTTCGAGCTGCATGCGGCCCAGGCGAGGGGGAGGACGACGAGCCAGCGCAGCGCGCGCAACGGGGGCACCATGGCTCCCTTTATAGCCGGAGTTCGCGCGCGGCGCCCCTGATCCAGCGTCAGCGGTCCGCGAGGATGACGATGTTGCGCGGCGTGACCGCGCGTTCCACAAAGGTCGCCACCGTGACCCGCGCGCCGCTCTCGACGAGGGCCGCGGCGCGATCGAGCACGACGGCGACTTCGACCAGGCGCGCGAGCATGCTGCGCGGCAGCGAGAGCCGGCGGATGACGCCGTAGAGTCGGCGCGACGCCTCGGTGTGATGGGCGATCTCGGCGTCGGTGGGCGCGGGCAGATCGCGCAGCGCGAGCGCCATGGTCGCGACGTCGCGCAGGCCCTTGCGGGCGCGGCGCCGGTTGATGCCGCGCATCTCCTCGCCGGGATCGAGCACCACCCCGCGCGCGCGCAGCAGCTGCAGCAACGCGAAGCGGACCTGCCGCGCCGCGATCGTCGCCTCGATCGTCGTCTCGACGCCGACGGGCTGCGCGGTGAGGTTGGTGAGCCCGAGCGTGTCCGTGCGGAGCGCGAGGCGCGCGGCGGCGCGCGAGAGCGGCGCGCGCACCGATCCGGCGATTTTCTGCAAGCAGCACGAGACGAGCGCGACCTCGCAGCGGGCGTCGGCCGCGGCGGTGATCAGGCGATCGCCGACCTCGCCGCACGCGTGCAGTCCGACGGCGAGATCGTCGCGCGCGAAGCGGAGCTCTTCGCGGCAGGCGTCGTACGCGACGAAGCGCGCCACGCTGCCGGGCGCGTCGATCTCGTGCGCGCGCGAAGCGGCGCGGGCCGTCGCGGAGGCCACGCTGACGGCGCTGCGCTCGATCCCGAGGGCCTCGCGATCGAAGAGCTCGGCCGCGAGGCGCGTGAAGTGTCCTTCGCCCGCGCCGACGTCGACGATGCGCGCCGCGCGCGCGGCCATCGGCGCGACGGCGCCGAGCAGCGCCGCGAGCTGCTCGCGCTTGCGCTCGCGCACCGAGCGCAGCGCCGACGCCGGCGGCGCGTGGCGAGCGGCGTCGAGGACGGGGATCTGCGTCGAGGTCGTCACGGCCGCGGCGAGCGCGACGAGGCTCGCTGGCGCGCCGTCGAGATCCGGCGCGCGCTCCGCGAGCCCTCCGGCTTCGCAGCGCGCGAGCTCGTCGTCGCCGAGCCCGAGCAGGAAATCGACCCATCCACGATCGACGCACCACGCAGGCGGATCGACGTCGTCGACGCGACCGTCGAGGATGTCGTGCACGGGGAGCAGCGCGCGGAGCGCGTCGTCGAGGGCGCTCGGGACGTCGAGGGGCATGGCGCGCGCAGAGAACGAGGCAATCGCCCCGCGGTCAAGCCCGCCTTCGCGCGGCGGATTGCGAAGATCACGCATGTCGATTTGGTGTCTACCGTCGGTGGGTGGTACGGTCCCCGACGCACCCGCGAACCATGCCTCGAACCACCCTTCAAATCAGCAGCAGCGACGTACCCCAGGCTCCGAACCTCGCGCGCGTCCGGCTCGTGATCGCCGCGATCGCCGGCGGCGCCGCGACGATCGACGAGATCGCGGAGGAGACCGACATCTCCGCGCGCCACCTCGGCTACGCCCTGCGCGCAGCCCAGACGCTCGATCTCCTCGACAGCGCGCGCCGGCCCACGACGGCGGGCCTCGCGCTGATCGAGACGGATCAGGAGAGCGAGGCGGAGCGCGGGGCCTTCCGCGCGAGCATCGAGCAGAGCGCGATCCTTCAGGCGATCGCGCCGACGCTCCTCTCGCCGACGCCCCCGACGAAGAAGGTGCTGGCCGGCCGGATCGAGAAGCTCACCGGCCTCTCGACGGCGACCGCCGCGCACCGCGCGAGCGACTTGCTCGCGTGGCGCGATCAGCTCCTCGACGAAGAGCCGGAAGCCCCCGCGGCGAGCTGATTCCGGGCCGCGGCGAGCGTCGGAGCTCGCCGCACGGCTCACGGCACTGACGCTACACCGCGGCTTCGCCTTCCGGCGCGACTGGCGCCGTCTCGACGTCGGGGCGCCCGAGCTTGCGCAGCAGGCGGTAGTGCGATGCGATGGCGTCGCCGAGCGTACGGTTCTCGCGGTAGCTGACGCCGTGCTCGGCGGCGACCTCCTGCACGATGCGCGAGAGCGCCGGGTAGTGCAGGTGGCAGACCTTGGGGAACAGGTGGTGCTCGACCTGGAAGTTGAGGCCGCCGAAGTACCACGAGGCGATCGCGTTCTCGCGCGCGAAGCTCACGCTCGTCGCGAGCTGGTGCTCGGCGACGCACATCGCGAGCGCGTCGCCGCGCCGCGGGAGCGGGAAGAACGCCACCTCTTCGACGACGTGCGCGAGCTGGAACACGCTCGACAGCGTGACGCCGAGGGCCATCACCATCACGAAGTGGAACAAGGCCACCTGCCAGAGCGGGTGGTAGAGCGCGGGGATGATGATCGACCACGCCGCGAAGAACGCCTTGCCGAAGGCGAACATCGCGAGGTCGCCGCGGCTCGGCTTGCCGAGGTGGTGCGGGCCGGCGCGGCGCGTGCGCAGATGGTTCCAGTCGTCGACGAACACCCACTTCGGCAGGAGCAGCCCGTAGAGCGCCCACAGATACACGTGCTGGAAGCGGTGCCCGAAGCGCCGAGTCTGCTCCGGCGACAGGCGCGCGACGGGCGCGAAATCGAGGTCGAAATCGATGCCCTCGATGTTGGTGAAGGTGTGATGAAAAACGTTGTGCTTCTGCCGCCAGATGAACGACGCCACGCCCATGATGTCGAGCGAGAGGCGGAACGCTTTGTTGATGATCGGGTGGCTCGAGTACGCGCCGTGGTTGGCGTCGTGCTGGATGCTCATGCCGACACCGGCGATCGAGAGGCCGAGCGACATGGCCAGGAGCGTGGCTTGCCACCAGGTCGTCGCGAAGAACACGAGCAG
Organism: Byssovorax sp.; assembly: GCA_025362495.1. Taxonomy (GTDB): domain Bacteria; phylum Myxococcota_A; class Polyangia; order Polyangiales; family Polyangiaceae; genus JANYGI01. The sequence continues at coordinate 59,378 of JANYGI010000026.1, forward strand.
CACCCACGAGCCCACGAACCACGTGAGGATCACGGCCGACTTCAGGTACATCGCCGGGAGATCGCGGCGCCTCCCGCCGGGCCCATCGAAGTACGCGTCGGTGCGGCGCTTGAGCTCGCGCGAGAACGGGCTGCTGGCGGCGAAGCGGACGCGGGGCGGCGCAGCGGGCGTCGGAGCGAGGGCGTCTTGATCCATGGATTGCAGATTGGACTCTCTTTCGCCCCCGACGAGTGTCACGATTGGGTTGTAACTGAGCCGAGTCAGCGAGCGTACCCGACCATGCCTGAAGAACGGGGATCGATCGCGCCCGGGTTCGATCATTCACCAACGTCACTGTAGAGTTCTCGCTTGGCTACCGACGAAACCCATTTCGAGAAGCTCGCGCCGCGGCGACAGACGGAGTTTCGCGACGCGACCGAGTTCGATCGAATCGCCTTCGCGATGCGGGCGCTGCGGCGCCTGCGCACCCGGCAGATGCGCGTCGTCGTCTACACGACGATGTCGACGCTCCAGATCGAGCGGGGCAATGATCCGCGCCGCGGCAAAGGGGCGACGTTCGCGCTGGTGGGGATCCCGCCGCACGCCAGCCGGGAGCACATCGCTTATGCGCTGGCCGAGCTCGCGGGGGTTGCGTCGGTGCCGTATGCCGTGCAAGCGCTGCTCGCCGACAGCGGCGGCGACTCCTGATCGGGAGCGGTCAGCGCGGCGGCGACGCGAGCGCGACGCATAGCGGACAGCCCGTCGGCCCGTGCCCGTCGTCGCGGCGATGTCGATCGAGCACGCCGCGCGAGATCTCCGCCAGCTCGCGGCGCACCTCGCGGCGCTTGCCCTTGATGTTCGGGATCGCGAGGTTGTCGTACGCCGTGGTCTGGTGGCGCATCCAGGCGATGACGGCGGACTCGGCGCGCTGCTCGACGGGGATGCGCTCGGTGCGCGCCACGGTGCCGCTCCCGACCGGCGTGGCGTGCGCCGTCACCCGCGCCGCGAGCTCCGTCGCGAGCTCGGTCCAGCGCGAGGCGAAGCGCAGGAACGCCGTCACCTCGGCGCCGAACTCGACGACGTAATCGGCCTGCTCACGCGCGCGTCGCGCGGTGCTCGACGCGCGCTTCTTCGCGTATGCCTCGGTGGATCGCTCGACGTCGAGCCCCGCGCGCGCAGCCTCGATGTTCGCCGCGGGCGCCCACAGGCCCTTCGAGAACAGCTTGCGTCCGCGCTTCTCGAGCACGGCCCACGAAGGGCCCGCGGCCTTCACGCGGCGGGTGAGCCCGGCGTCGCCGGGAGGCAGGCACGCCCACCCGGCCGGGGCGGTGAGCAGGGTTCCGTCGGGCGCGCGAAACACCCGAGGATCGGCGGTCGGAGCGAGCGTGAGGGCGTCGGACATGGCGGCGCCGGCTCCTGTACACGATCTTCTTCGGCGTTGCGCCGCGGAGTGCGCTCCCGCATTCTCTTCGCGATGATCCGACGCGCGCTGTTGCTCCTGGGTGCCTCGCTCGCGACGTTCACCCTCGACGCGGTCGCCGTCGCCTCGCCCACCGCCGAGGCCCCGTATCCGCTCGACGCCATCTCGCGGCAGCTCGCGCCCGGCATCCCCTTCGGCTGTCCGCCCGTCGATCTCGTCGATTACCGCGGTGACACGATCCGCTTCCGCCCGCCCGCCAAGGTGATCTCCGAGTTCCGGGAGCGCCTCGAGAAGCTGTCGGCCGTCGTCGCGACGGTGGCCACCGAGGTCTACGGCAGGCCGCCGCTCTCGCTCGTCGATCTCGGCACCTTCGCCTGCCGCCGCATGGAAGGTCACCCGCGCTATCTCAGCGAGCACGGCCTCGGCAACGCCATCGACGTCGCCGGCTTCGACTTCGGTCCTCTCCCGAAGGGGGCCACTCTGCCCGCCGGCCTCGATCGCGCCTTCAAGAACGGCTTCGAGGTCCGCGTGCAAACGCACTGGAACGCAAAGAACGGTCACGCCGCCGTCCACGCCCGCTTCCTGAAGACGCTCGCGCGTCGCCTCATCGCCCGCAACGACATCTTCCGGGTGCTCCTCGGCCCGGGCTATCCCGCGCACGGGAGCCACTTCCACTTCGACATGGCCCCCTTCCGCCTCGTGCAAATCTTCGACGACGGCGTGGTCCTGGAGGGCGAGGCCGCGCCGCCGTCGCCATCGCCGTAGAGTGCCAATCACTTCACGTTGCGCCAGCCGGTGACCCGCGTCTTCGGCGGCCGCACCGTGGTTCGTCGGGCCAGGCCGAGCACGCCGCGAGGCAGATCCGCGATCGAGGTGATCTCCGCGCCGGAGCGCTTGAGGGCGCGCCACACCGGCGGCCCCTTGCCGAGATCGCATTGCAGCAAGAGCACCTCGGGCGCTCCGACGGGCAAGGCGTGGAGCGAGAACGCATAGGCTTCATCGGCCTTGTAGAAGGCGGCGAGCTGCTCCTCGGCCCGATCGAGCGCGTCGCCCTCGACCCAGCCCTCGGCGTCGGTCGACTCTTTCAGCTCGGGCGCGTTGGCCCAGACCACCTTCAAGGCCTGGAGCTGAGCGGCCTTGGCGGCGCTCGGGGCCGACTTCGTGCGCAGGCGGACGCGCTGCGTGGTGACCCACGAGACGAGGTGGCCGTGCCGGTGCTCGATCCCCACGACAGCCACCGTGACCGAGAGCGCCGCGGTGCCGAAGAGGACCCAGAGGGCCTTGAAGCGGCGCTCGGCGTGGAGCTTCACCACCGTCGTGGCGATGGGCAAGAGGAACAGGAAGATACAGAGTGTCTGGACGCCGAAGAGCAGCATCCAGGTGAACAGGAACTCGCCGAAGCCGAGGTGAGGGAGCCAGTTGCGCCAGTAATCGAGCCCCGCCGCCGCGATGAGGATACCGACGCCACCGCCGGTGAAGCCCCGGTAAAGCCAGAGCTCCTTGCGCATGTCGGCGCGGAAGAGCACGTAAGGCAGCAGCAGAGGATAGAAGACGTAGAAGAGAAACTGCCGGGGCGGGTTCTCGCGATAGTGGGCCTCGAAGGCCAGGTGGCGCTTGACCACCCGCGCGAGGAGGGGTGATCGCTCGGCGCGCTCGCGGATGGCCTCCGCGGTCGCGAAGATCGCCAGCGTGATCGCCACGTTGACGAGCACGGCGGTCATCGGGAACAGCGCCGAGATCCACGTCGCGAGGAAGGGCACGATCGCGAAGAAGGCGAAACGCAGGGCAAAATCGGCGGAGCGCATCGGTGCGGCGGGGCGTAAGCCAGCGGCCCGGCCGCGTCCATCGCGGCGGACGTAGCGCGTGGCCGTCCTCGCCGGCGTCGACGGGTGCGCTACCCTGCGCCGACGATGTCCGAGCCGACCCTGCGGATCCAGAGCGACGGGCTCGCTGTCGAGCGCCGCGGGCGCTCTGCCAGGGTCGCCGCAGGAGTCGCCGTCGTTGCCCTCGGGATCTTCACGGCGGCGGCGTGGCGCTTCTTCGGCGCCGGCCCGCCGACCGCGGACGCCCTCTGGACGCTGCTGGCGGCGCTCTTCGTCGGGCTCGGCGGCGCGACGGTGGTCCTCCGCCATCGCTTCAATCCGCCTCGATCCGCCGCGGCGCACGAGCGATCGCGCGGCGAGCTCAGCGTCGGCCGCGAGGGCCTGACCGTTCACTCGCGCCGCGCGAATCGAGCCTATGGCCCGGGCAGCGTCGTCGACGGCTGGATCGACGACGCAGGCGAGGTCGTCTCCGTCGTGCTCCGCATGCGCGGCGGCGACGTGATCTCGATCGAAGCGCCGACGCTGAAGGAAGCGCGGGCCGTGCTGCGGTCCGCGGGCGTCGGCGCCGATCAGCAGGTCTTGCGGATGCGCCTCGCCAACGCGATGTCGCAGGTGCCGGTCGGCGGCTGCATCGCGGCGCTCGGCAGCTTCGCCCTCCCGATCGTGGCGATCATCGCCGGGATCGCCATCGTCAGCGCGCCCGCGGGCGACACAGCGCGCGGCACCGCCGTGCTGATCCTGGCGATGGCGACGATGGTGTTCACGCTCCTCGTGCGCGCGTTGATCCCGAGGCAGGTGGTGATCGGCACCGACGGGATCGCGGTCGAACGCATCCTCGGGCGGACGTTCGTGCCGCACGCGCGGATCACCGACGTGGTCTCGACCGGAGGCGCCGTCGTGCTCCAGATCCGCGGCGGACGCCCCCTGTGGTTGCCCACGGGATCGCGCTACGCGAGCGCGCGCACCCGCGCCGACGAGTCTCCGCACAGCGCGCTGCTCAACCGGATCGAGGAGGCCCGCGCCGCCGGCCGCGCCGGATCGAGCCGCGGCGCCCGGGCCGTCGATCTCGATCGCGCCGGCCGCACCCTCGACGGCTGGCGCGAGCACCTGCGCGGCCTCACGTCGGGCGCCTCGTACCGCCGGCCCGCCGTCGTCAACGACGAGATCGCCTCCGTCCTCGAGGACGCGGGCGCCCCGCCCGAGCGCCGGATCGCCGCGGCGCTGGCCCTCGCGCCGATCGGCGATCCAGCGGTCCGCTTACGGATCGAGGGCGTCGTCCGCGCCTGCGCCGACGACCGCCTGCGCGTCGCGCTCCAGGCCGCCGTCGACGACGAGCTCACCGAGGCCGAGCTCTCACCGATCCTTCGCCGGAAGGTGCTTTGAGAGCGCGGCCCGTCACCCTCACTGCGGGATGATGATCGGATCGCAGTTGGTGAAGTTCAGCGAGGACTGCACCTTGAAGTGCGATCCGGTGCTGTGGCGCTCGGCCTGGAACAGGTCGAGCGCGTACTGCTGACCCTTGACGATCCCCAGCGTCGCCGCCTGGGCGTCGACGTCGAGCGTGGCGCTCTGCGACGAGTGGAGCCCGCCGAGATCGATCGCGAGGCGGTTGTTGATGAACACCCACAGATCGTCGTCCCCGGTGAACGAGAAGACCTCGCCGCCGCTGTACTGGAACACCATGTGGAGCTCGTAGGTGAACCCGAAGTTGTGGTCCAGGCCCTCGTTGCCCCAGCCCTGGTTGTCGATGGGAAAGAAGTCTTCGTTTTCGTACGTCCCGATGCCCTTGGCGTCGGCGGTGAGCGGGATGGTGAGCGGGATGTTGTAGTTGACGCCCGGGACGTCGCGATACCACTGGTCGAACTCGGCCTTTCCAGTGGTGTTGGGCGTCGGCCCCGGGGGCGCGTAAACAGGCTTGTGGTCGGCGCCGAGATCGAACTTCACGATGCCCTTCTGGCCGTCACCGCTGTAGTGCTCGAAGTCGGGGTGACCGCCGGTCGTGTAGAGCTTGAAGTCGCGGATTACGCCGACGAGCTGCGGATCGCAGCTGCCCTTTCCGCCCGTGCCGCCGGATGTCGTCCCGCCGCTGCCCTGCATTCCAGCGCTGGTGCTGAAGAGATCGCCGCCGGCGCCGTCCGGGGCGCCGCCGGTGCTCGTTGAGGCCCCGCCCGCGCCCGACGTCGTGGTCGAGAACCCGCTCGTCCCGGTGGCCTCGCCGCCACACCCGATCACGACGGAAGCGGCCAGCGCGACCAACGAGACCAGCGACACCAGCGAGTTCAACGTGCTTTTCGATCGCGTTCGCCAGGGCATCAGGGCCTCCTCGTTACTCACGGGTTGCGGGCGCTGGATCGCGCCCGCGGAGCCTCCCACCGTACACCAAAAGAACGGGGATGCTCGGTTCTTCCTGGGAGAAAATCTAGCCTTTTTTCTCGTCGAGATCGCGTGATTGTTGTAACAATCCAATGCTGCCATCGCTCGCGACGAATGACGAATCGACGAAGCAACGAATCAAGAGTGTCCGCGCCGCGACGGAAGCCTCCGTCCGACTCCGGGCTTGCCTCGCGGCGCGAGCTTTGATACGCGTAAGCGCAATGTCCTCTTCGAAGCTCGTCGTTCGTCCTCTCGCCGCGCTCGTCGTGCTGATGCTCGCCGGCGCGGCGCGCCCGGTCGCGGCTGATCCCGCCCTCCCGGCCAAGGGCGAGGTCGAGGTCAAGGCCTTCCCGGTGGCCGGCAGCGACGCCCCGAAGATCGTCGTCCGCGCCGTGATGGAGCTGCCCGCGAAGAAGATCTGGCAAATCGTCTCCGACTGCGCCCACTACAAGGACCGTATGCCGCGGGTCGCTGCGTCGGAGCTCCTCAAGAAGGCTGGCAACGTCCACACCTGCAAGGTGACGATCGCCATGCCATTCCCGCTCTCCAACCTCACCGCCACGACCGAGGCCGTCCACGAGGAGAGCGAGCTCGGGATGACGCGCCGGTGGAAACTGGTGAGCGGGGATTACAAGGTCAACGAGGGGAGCTGGGAGGTGAAGCCCCTCGACAAGGAGGGTACCTCCAGCCTGGTGACGTACACCGTGCACGCCGAGCCCAACACGGCAATCCCGGCCTTCATCCGCGAGAGCGCCCAGAAGAAGGCCCTCCCGGACATGATCGAGCGCGTCCGCGCCGAGGCCGCCAAGCTGCCTTGAGCCCGGCGGCCCCGGCTTTGCGCTCAAGTCTCCTCGCCCGCCGCCGAAAGGGGTGGATCAAGCAGAAGGAGACCCGGGCAACATGCGAAGCGCGATGCAGTGGATGATTGTGGACGACCTGATGGTGTGCGTGACATCGGCGGAGACGCCCGACGCGCCGACCGTCGCGAGCTTCCTCGACGATCTGCGGACGAAGCCAGTCCGACGAATGCTCGCGATGCCGTTCAGCGCCTCCGACGCGCTCGACGAGGAGCGGAAAGCCTGCGGCGAGCTGTGCGCGAGCAAGAACATCCAGGTCGCGTTGATGGTCGAGCCGGCGCAGGCGGCCGCGTATGCCGCCTTCGCCGCGCTGACCTCGAACAACGTCTCGGCGTTCTCGTGGGACGACGTCGGCGCGGCGGTGGCGCACCTCGATCTGAACGAGCCCCACGCGGCGCGCGCGATGGCCGCGCTGGCGACGATGCGGCGCGGGCGCGCGGCGATCGCGGCCTGATCGCCGCCGGAGCGCGCGCCGCAGGGCAAAGCGCGCTTGCAGGGCGACGCGCGCCTTGGTACGCGGTGACGACGGACACCCCGCGCCTCACGCCGATCGCGCCGATCCGGGCGCGACGCGCCGACGACGCCGGTCCCGAAGCCCGATGACCGAGACCGTCACCACCTTCTGTCGCATCTGTGAAGTGCTCTGTGGCCTCGAGGCCGACGTCGACGGCGACGAGGTCGTCGAGCTCCGCCCCGATCCGGCCCACGTGGCCACGGCGGGCTTCGCCTGCCCCAAGGGGCTGAAGCAGCACAAGCTCTATGCCTCGCCCGATCGCCTCCTTTACCCGGAGAAGCGCGACGGCGACGCCTGGAAGCGCGTCTCGTGGGACGACGCGACCTCCGAGATCGGCGCGAAGGTGCGCCGCATTCGCGACGAGCACGGCCCCGATTCCATCGCCATGTACGTGGGTACGGCCGCCGGCTTCAGCGTGCTCCACCCCGTCTTCGCCCAGGGCTTCATGACCGGCCTCGGCTCGAAGAGCATGTACTCCTCGGCCACCCAGGACTGCTCGAACAAGTTCGCCGTGGCGCGGGAAATGTACGGGTTTCCCTTCACCCAGCCGTTCCCGGATCTCGACGAGACCCGCTGCCTCATCGTCGTGGGCGCCAACCCCGTCGTCTCCAAGTGGAGCTTCCTCCAGGTGCCCAATCCGGCCGGGAAGCTCAAGGCGATCACCGCGCGCGGAGGGCGGGTGTTCTTCGTCGATCCCCGGCGCACCGAGTCGGCCAAGAGCGCGGGAGAGCACGTGTTCATCCGCCCCGACACCGACGTGTTCTTCTACCTCGCGTTCCTCCACGAGCTCCTGGCGCAGGGCGGGATCGATCGGGCGAAGATCGCCGAGCACACCGCGGGATTCGAGGCTCTCTCGGCCCTGGTCGCGCCCTGGTCTCCCGAGCGCTGCGAGCGCGTCACGCGGATCCCCGCGGCCCGCCTGCGCGAGCTGGTCACGGCCTATCGCACCGCGAAGGGCGCGGCGCTCTACTCGTCCACCGGCGTCAACATGGGCTCCAACGGATCGCTCTGCTTCTGGCTCCAGGAGTGCATCAACGCCATCTCCGGCAACCTCGATCGCAAGGGCGGCCTGCTCGTCGGGCGCGGCGTGTTCGATTTTCCGGCCTTCGGCAAGCAGACTGGCACTCTCCTCCGCGACGATCGCTCGCGCGTCGGCGGCTTCCGCTCGGTCAACGACGCCTTCCCGGGCGGCCTCCTCGCCGACGAGATCCTCACGCCGGGCCCGAAGCAGGTCAAGGCGCTCTTCGTCACCGGGGGCAATCCCCTGATCACCATGCCCAACTCGGGCCGCCTCCGCGAGGCCTTCTCGAAGCTCGACCTCCTCGTGACGCTCGACATCTACAAGAACGAGACTGGCACTCTCGCGCACTACCTGCTCCCGGCGACCTCGCCGCTGGAGCGGCCGGATCTGCCCTTCATCTTCCCGCTGATGCTCGGGCTCCAGCAGAAGCCGTATCTCCAGGCGACGAAGCGCGTCGTCCGCGCGAAGGGCGAGCAGCGCGACGAGGCGACGATTTACCTCGATCTGTGCCGGGCCGTGGGCGTGGGCCTCTTCGGTTCGAAGATCGCGCAGAGGCTCCTCGAAGGGCTGAAGGCGTGGTCGTCGCGGCGCGCGCCGGACGAGCAGCCCGCGGTGCCGCAAGAAGCGCTCCTGTCGATGATCCTGCGCTTGACGGGGCAGGGGAGCTTCGACGCGCTGCTGGAGCACGCCCACGGCCGCCTGCGCCCCGGCCACGTGGCGGGGAGCTTCCTCGGCTCACGCGTGCTGACGGACGACGGCAAGGTGCAGCTCGCGCCCCCGGTGCTGATGAAGCAGGCCAGGGATCGCCTCGAGTCCACGTTCGAGCGCGAGATCCACGAGAGCCGGCGGCTCAAGCTGATCACCAGGCGCGCCGTCACCACCCACAACTCGTGGACGCACAACCTGCCCGAGTTCGTCGAGGGCGACCGCGGCACCAACTATCTTTACATGCACCCCGACGACGCCGAGCGCGCCGGGATCGCCTCGGGAGACCTCGCCGATGTCTCGACCGACACGGCCACTGTGCGCGTCCCGGTGCGTCTTCTTTCCGACCTGATGCCGGGCACGGTCGCCCTCCCGCACGGCTGGGGCCACCAGCACGCCAAGGGCCTCACCGTGGCCGGCAAGACGCGCGGCGTGAACGTGAACCTCTTGGCCGCCGACGGCCCGACCCACCTCGAAGCGGTGTCGGGGATGGCCCATCTCACCGGCTTCGTCGTCGACGTGGTGCCCGCGGCTGGACCGCAGGCGGCGAGCTGGTCCGGTATCTGAGGGGTGTATCCGAGAGGCTATTCGGCGGCGTCGAAGGCTTCTTCGCGCGCGGCCTCGAAGCTGGCCATCTCGTAGAAGTCGTGGCCGGGCGAGCGCGCGATCATCGGCCGGGCCCACGATCGGCGCAGGTAACCGAAGCTGAAGACGCGCTCCTGGTACATCTCGGGGCGCTCTTTCTTGATCGCCTCGGCGGCCTTGCGCAGGTTGTACCAGGGGATCTTCGGGGCGAGGTGATGGGGGAGGTGAATGTTGATGTCGAACCACATCGCCTCGATCCAGCGGGGGAATCGCACGTTGAACGTGGAGATCACCTGGCCGCGGAGAGGGGTCCAGTCCCTGGCGTCGAAGACGAGGGCGTCGGCGCTGGTGTGGTGGAGGTACGTGAGCAGCGCGCCGTGGGTCGCCGCGATGAACGTGGGCACGAGGTAGTACTTGGCGGCCATCCACGCGCCGCCGAAGTGCACCAGCAGCGCGATGATCGAGCCGCTGACGGTGAGCATGAAGATCGACGAAAATAGCAGCTGACGCGGCGCCTCGCGGGTGATCGGGATCTGCGGCGCGAGCTGCTTCATGAAGGTGCGGCGGAACATGCCGACCCAGAAGCCCACCAGCATGCCGAGCGGCGTCCCGAAGCCGAGGCGCACATGGGCCTTGTCGCCGAGAGGAGCGTGATCGTACTCGTCGCGGGTGAGCATCCGCTCCGGCCAGTCGGGATCCTGGCCGCGGAGCTGCGTCTTGCCGTGATGGTGGTTGTGCCAGATCCGCCAGTTGTGAAAGGCCGTGTAGCCGACGGCGAGGCAGACGTGGCCGACGGCCTCGTTCACCCAGCGTCGCTTCGAGAAGGCCATGTGCGCGCAGTCGTGGCCGATGACGAAGATGCCAGTGAAGCACCAGCCCGAGAAGAGCCAGGCCGCCAGCAGCGCGGGGATCTGCCAGGCGAGGCCGGGGCCCCACACCGGCCTTATCTGCGTGAGGATCGCCGTGGCGAAGGCCAGGCGCGCAAACGCCATGAAGACGCCGCGCCACGAGCGGGCCTCGTCGATCTCGAAGCACTCCTTCGGGATGAGGGTGCGGATCGTCGCGATCGTGGTGCCGTCTTTGCGGGCCCGTCCGTCGATCACGCTCGGCGGCGCGGTTTCTGCTGAAATCACCGGCCGAGCGTAGCGTTTGTCGCGGCCGCGCGCTTCAGCTTTGCGTCACGATCCGCCGCGAAATCGCGTTCACATCCCGGGGAAAATCAGCTGCGTCGCGGTGACGGCGAGGGCCGTGGTCAGCGGGATCGTGAAGTTGTCGTCGAGGCGCGTGGAGACGAGCTCGGCGATCGCGCCGGCGACTGCGCCCGCGATCGCCAGGATGATCCGCGACGACCACGGCATGGCGTAGAACACCGCGAGCGAGGCCAGGGCGCCGACGGTGCCGGCGACGACGAAGGTGAGCGTGCCCTCGAGCGAGCGCCCGGTGCGAAGGCGCGTACGCCCGAAGCGACGGCCGATGAAGCCCGCGGCGGGATCGGCCAGGCCGAGGACGACGACGCCGATCTCGGCGGCGCGGAGCGGAAAGAAGAGCGTGAGGATCAGCAGCGCCGTGCAGTACCAGGTCGACGAGTTGACGTGGTAGCGCTCGCGCGGGTGGGCGATCGGCCTCAGGATCTTCATCAGCAGATCGTTCGCCGCGGGGCTCTGGCGGCGGATCGCCTCCAGCGTCCACGCGACGACGACGAACGTCGCGGCGATGGCGATCAGCGATCCACGTCCCGGCATCAGCCGCAGCAGCGCGAGCGACAGGCCGCCCGACGCGACATGGAAAATGCTGCGGGTGTAATTCGCAGGGCGGGCAACCTGGGCAGGGGCGGGGACGGGCGCCTCGAAGGCGATGTCGCCGATCTCCACTGCCGGGGCGTCGTAGGCAGGCTTGGACAAGGTGCCCTCACAGTAACCTCGCGGGGGTGGGTGCGACCATCAGCGCTTCGTCACAAATCACGCCCCAGACCACGCCGCACCGCGTCGCGCGCGGGTCACGAAGGTTGAAGCGTGAGGCCTGGATCACGTACTTCTACGGGGAACCCCGCGCGACGCCGCGTGTCGGAGACGCCTCATGCCCTCACCCCGCCTCGTGCCCACGATCCCGGACCTGCTCTCCGCCGATCCCGAGCTGCGCGTCGATCGAGCCGAGCTGAAGCAAACCCTGATCTTCGCCTTCGCGGCCGGGAGCGCGGTCGACGCCTTCGACAGCGCCCTCGTCGGCGCGACGCTGCCGCGATCGCGCTGGGATCGCGGGCATTTCTCCAGGGATCTCTTCCTCGATCAGCTGATCGAGCGCTGCCTGCCGGTGCGGATCGGCGGGCGCGATCACGCGCCGTGCGCGGCGTACCTGCTCCGGGCGATCGCCGATCCTCCGCGCGACGCGGCGGTGACGGCGTTCCGTCGCGAGGTGCTGGAAGAGCTTGTTTCCTCGAAGGATCGTCGCGCCGAGCTCGAGCGCTGCTACCTGAAGATCGTCGAGCTGCGGACGCTGCTCTGCGCGGGGAGGCGCACCGGCGAGCGGCTGCGTCGCCTGGAAATTCTGCGCGCCGTTCACGACGTGATCGGCACCCTGGCGGGCTCGTTCGAGGGCGCGACCTCGGGGCTCGCGCGGGTCCGCGACTTCGGCGAGGCCGTGCGCGCGGGCGAGTCGTACCGTCGACTCGACGCGCTGCTCGAGCACGAGCAGCACCTCGCGACGGTGGACCTGCGCGTGCGCATCGGCACCGACGGCGAGATCCGCGCCTTCCAGATCACGGCCGTCACCGAGAACCACGACAACCCGTTCCACGCCTCGGCCATCGGCCGATGGATCGCGAAGATACGCCTGTTTTTGCGGGGATATCGCGTCGACGGCGGCGAGGTCACCGAGCGGATCTTCGACGACGTGTTCACCGGCCTGGAAGAGAGCCTGGTGCTGATCTTCCAGCTCCTCGGCGACATGGAGTTCCACCTCGCGGCGCTCGGCTTCCGCGATCTCGCCGCGGCGAAGGGCCTCGCGGTCTGCTTCCCCGAGCTGGTCGTGGACGACGCGGAGGGCGCGCCCGGGATCAAGCTCGCGGGCCTCTTCAACCCGCTCTTGCTCGGCGAAAAGCGCGCTCCCGTGCCCTGCGACATCGACGTGGCGCGGGCCGGCTCGGTGGTGATCGTCACTGGCCCGAACTCCGGCGGCAAGACGCGGCTGCTCCAGTCGGTGGCCTTCGCGCAGCTCCTCGGCGAAGCGGGGATGTTCGTGCCGGCGCGCGCGGCGCGGCTCCCGCGGGTGTCGGGGCTGTTCGTGTCGATCGTCGACGATTCGCGGGCCGATCAGCCCGAGGGGCAGCTCGGGATGGAGCTCTTGCGGATCCGGCGGATGTTCGAGGAGCTCGGCCCGGGCTCGCTGGTGCTGCTCGACGAGCTCTGCTCGGGGACGAACCCGTCGGAGGGCGAAGAGATCGCCCGCCTCGTGATCTCGCTCCTGCCCGAGCTCGGAGCGCAGGTGTTCGTGACGACGCATCTGCTGCATTTCGCGGCTCGCCTCGCCGAGGAGCCCTCGTTCTCGCGCACCGAGTTTCTCCAGGTCGAGCTCGACGAGCACGAGCGCGCGACGTACGGGTTCATCCCCGGCGTGGCCCGCACCTCGCTCGCGCACAAGACCGCCGCGCGCCTCGGTGTAACCCGCGACGAGCTGACCGCGTTGATCGCCGCGAAGAAGCGAGCCCCGCTGCTCGGGTCCAGCCCGCGCGCGAGTTCGCTGGCCACTCCCCCGGCCTCCGGCACTACGATGCTCGCCGCCACCGCGGCGGCGATCGACGCTGCCGTGGGCCAGGCAGAACCCCACGAGGATCCCGATGCGCTCGTTCGCTCCGCTGCTCTCGCTCGCGTGCCTTCTCACGGCGTGTGATCCCCCGACGCCGGCCGCCACGTCGTCGTCCGGCGGCGCGCCGATGCCGCCGCCCTCGGCCAGCCAGGTCGCTCCCGCGGAGTCGGCGACGCCCGCGCCCACCGCCTCGACGCCGCCCGTCGCTCCGCCCGCCGCCGGTGAGCTCGGCGCGCTCGCGAAGAGCAACAACGCTCTCGCGATCGATCTCTACGGCAAGGCGCGCGCGCAGGCCGGCAACCTCGCGCTGTCGCCGATCAGCATCTCGACGGCGCTGACGATGACGTGGGGCGGCGCGAAGGGCGAGACCGCCGCGCAGATGAAGAAGGTGCTCCACGCCGAGGGCGAGCCGACCGCGGCGATGGACGTCTCGGGAAAGCTGCTCGCGAGCTTCGGCAACGACGGCAACAAGGTCACCCTGCGCGTGGCCAACCGCCTCTTCGGCGAGAAGACGTACGCCTTCGAGCAGAGCTACCTCGATCGCACCAAGGCCGCGTTCGGCGCGCCGCTCGAAGCCCTCGATTTCAAGCACGCGGCCGATCCGTCGCGCGTCCACATCAACGAGTGGGTCGCGAAGCAGACCCAGGATCGGATCAAGGATCTCATCCCGAGCGGCGCCCTCACCATCGACACGCGGCTCGTGCTCACCAACGCCATCTACTTCCTCGGCGACTGGATGGAGCCGTTCGCGAAAGAGCAGACGCGCCCCGCGGCGTTCCACGCGACCGCGAGCGCGACGAGCGACGTGCCGACGATGAACCAGGCGGCGCACTTCCGCTTCGCGGCGACCGATGGCGTGAAGGTCCTCGAGATGCCTTACCAGGGCGGCGAGGTGGCGATGGACTTCGTCCTGCCGGACGCGCCCGCGGGCCTCGACGCGGTGGAGAAGCGCCTCTCGACGGCGACCTTCGACGCGTGGATCGGCGCGATGAAGTTCGACCAGGTGAACGTCGCGCTGCCGAAGTTCGAGATCAACCCGGCGGCGTCGCTCTCGCTCGGCGACACGCTGAAAGAGCTCGGGATGCCGCTCGCGTTCGACAAGGACAAGGCCGACTTCACCGGGATGGCCAACCCGCCGAGCCCGGCCGATCGGCTCTACATCAGCAAGGTCTTCCACAAGGCCTTCGTGAAGCTCGACGAGAAGGGGACCGAGGCCGCCGCGGCGACCGCCGTGGTGATGGCGCGCGCCGGCGCCGCCGCGCCGACTCAGCCGCCCTCGGTGTTCAAGGCCGACCACCCGTTCCTGTTCGTGCTCCGCCACGTGAAGTCGGGCGCGATCCTGTTCATGGGCCGCGTCAGCGATCCCGCGGCGAAGTAGCCCCGCCGCGGCGATCGCGCCGATCGCGCCTCGCGGCGCCGAGATCGTCGCGGTCGCCGTGTCCCGTTCTCCCTCCCCAGCCACCGACGAGAGACCCCTGCGCATGCGCTTGCTCGCTTCGATTTTCCCTTTCGCGATCGTCGGCGCGGGGTGCAATCCGCCGCCGTCGACCGCGTCGACCGCGTCCGCCGAGGCGACGACGCCGTCCGCCGCGACGCGACCGCCGATCGTCTTCGCCACCACGCGCGCGCTCGCGCCGGTGAAGCCCGCACCGCGCGTCGATGCGCCCACGGACGCCGAGATCGCGGTGTTCGCGAAGAGCAACAACGCGTTCGGGCTCGATCTGTACGGGAAGGCGCGCGCGCAGGCCGGGAACGTGGCGATCGCGCCGATCAGCGTCACGTCGGCGCTGACGATGACGTGGGGCGGGGCGCGCGGCGAGACCGCGGCGCAGATGAAGAAGGTGCTCCACGCCGAGGGCGACGCGGGGCCCGCGATGGACGTCGCCGGGAAGCTTGTCGGGAGCTTCGGCAACGACGGCAACAAGGTGACGTTGCGCGTCGCCAACCGCCTCTTCGGCGAGAAGACGTACGCGTTCGATCCGGCCTACCTCGATCACACCAGGGCCGCGTTCGGGGCGCCGCTCGAAAGCCTCGACTTCAAGGGGGCGTTCGAGGCGAGCCGCGGGCACATCAACGACTGGGTCGCGGGGCAGACGCAGGATCGGATCAAGGAGCTGCTGCCCGCGGGCGCGCTCGACGCGGACACCAGCCTCGTGCTCACGAACGCCATCTATTTCCTCGGCGCGTGGGCCTCGCCGTTCGCGATCGCGGCGACGCGCCCGGCGCCGTTCCACGCGACCGCGAAGGCCGCGAGCGACGTGCCGACGATGAGCCAGACCGAGCAGTTTCGATTCGCGGCGACCGACGGCGTGCGGGTGCTCGAGATGCCGTACGCGGGCGGCGACGTGGCGATGACGTTCGTCTTGCCGGACGCGCCCGACGGGCTCGACGCCGTGGAGAAGCGGCTCTCGACGGCGACGATCGACGCGTGGACGAGCGCGCTGAAGCCCGATCGCGTGGCGGTCGCGCTACCGAAATTCGAGATCGCCCCGGCGGCGTCGCTCGCTCTCGGCGGCGCGCTGCAAGAGCTCGGCATGCCGATCGCGTTCGACAAGAGCAAGGCTGATTTCAGCGGCATGATCAACGCGAAGAGCCCCGCCGATCGGCTCTTCATCAGCAAGGTCTTCCACAAGGCCTTCGTGAAGCTCGACGAGAAGGGGACCGAGGCCGCCGCGGCCAGCGCGGTGGTGATGAGCGGGCCCGGCGGGGTCGCGCCGAGCGCGCCGCCGTCGGCGTTCAAGGCCGATCACCCGTTCCTGTTCCTGCTTCGCCACGTGAAATCGGGCGCGGTGCTCTTCATGGGCCGCGTCTCCGACCCTTCGAAGAAGTGACCGCGCGAGGACGAGCCTCGCGCGTGTCCCCCTGCATCCACGAATGGAAGAGGCTGTCGTGCACCTGCGATTGATTGTTTCGACTTGCGCCTTCGCGCTCCTCGGCGCTGCTTGCAGCGGCTCCCCCATCACCCCCGCGACGGGGGGCGACGACGCCCACCCGCCGCCACCCGGCGCGGCCGACGTCGGCAGCTTCGCGAAGAGCAGCAACGCGCTCGGGCTCGATCTGTACGCCAGGGCGCGCGCGCGGCCGGGGAACCTGGCGCTCTCGCCGATCAGCGTCGCCGCGGCGCTGACGATGACGTGGGGCGGGGCGCGCGGCGAGACCGCGGCGCAGATGAAGAAGGTGCTCCACGCCGAGGGCGAGTCGGGTCCGGCGATGGACGTCGCGGGCCAGCTCCTCGCGAGCTTCGGCGGCGAGGGCAGCAAGGTCACGCTGCGCGTGGCCAACCGCCTCTTCGGCGAGAAGACCTATGCCTTCGAGCAGGCCTATCTGGATCACACCAAGGCGGCCTTCGGAGCGCCCCTGGAGGCCCTGGATTTCAAGGGCAACGTCGAGCCCAGCCGCGTGCACATCAACGCCTGGGTGGCCGGCCAGACGCAGGATCGGATCAAGGATCTCATCCCCGCAGGCGGGGTCAGCGGCGACACCCGCCTCGTGCTCACCAACGCCATCTATTTTCTGGGGAACTGGATGTCGCCGTTCACGAAGGAGGCCACGCGCCCCGCGGCCTTCCACGTGACGGCGAGCGCGTCGCGCGACGTGCCGACGATGAACCAGGACGCGCGCCTTCGCTTCGCGGCGACCGACGGCGTGAAGGTCCTGGAGATGCCGTACGAGGGCGGCGAAGTGGCGATGGACTTCGTGCTACCCGACGCGGCCGACGGGCTCGACGCGGTGGAGAAGCGGCTCTCGACCGCGGCGATCGACGCCTGGATCGGCGCGATGAAGTCGGAGCACGTGGACGTCGCGCTGCCGAAGTTCGAGATCAACCCGGCGGCGTCGATCTCGCTCGGCGACACGCTGAGAGAGCTCGGGATGCCGCTCGCTTTCACGGCGGGCAAGGCCGACTTCACCGGGATGGCCAACCCGCCGATCGCCGCGGATCGGCTCTACCTCGACAAGGTCTTTCACAAGGCCTTCGTGAAGCTCGACGAGAAGGGCACCGAGGCGGCCGCGGCGACCGCGGTGGTGATCAACGTCGAGACCGCGATGGTCCCGAGCCCGTCGGTGACCTTCAAGGCCGATCACCCGTTCCTGTTCGTGCTCCGCCACCTGAAGTCGGGGGCGATCCTGTTCATGGGCCGCGTCAGCGATCCCGCGGCGAAGTAGTCACGCCGTGGCGAGCTGCCTCTCGACCAAGCGGCGATAGAGCCCCTCTTGCCCCATCAGGGCGCCGTGCGCGCCGCTCTGCACGATCTTTCCGCCGTCGATCACGCACACCCGATCCGCGCCCGCCACCGTCGAGAGGCGGTGGGCGATGATCAGCGTCGTGCGGCCCTTCATCAGGCGCTCCAGGGCCTCTTTCACGAGGTGCTCGCTCTCGGCGTCGAGGGCGCTCGTGGCCTCGTCGAGCACGAGGATGCGCGGATCCTTGAGCACGGCGCGCGCGATGGCGACGCGCTGCTTCTGGCCGCCCGAGAGCTGCACGCCGCGCTCGCCCACCAGGGTCGCGTAGCCCTCGGGGAATTTCTCGATGAAGTCGTGCGCGTTGGCCGTGCGAGCGGCCGCGTAGATCTCGGCGTCGGTCGCGCCGAGGCGGCCGTAGCGGATGTTCTCGAGGATGCTGCACGAGAAGAGGATCGGCTCCTGCGCGACGACGCCGATCTTGCGGCGGAGGCCGTCGGGGGCGAGGTCGCGCAGATCGTGGCCGTCGATGCGGATGGCGCCGCCGTCGGGATCGTAGAGGCGCGTGAGGAGCCCGGCGATCGTCGATTTGCCGGCGCCTGAAGGCCCGACGAGCGCGACGACCTCGCCCGGCTTCACCGCGAGATTGATGCCGTTGAGCACGCGGGCGTCGGGGCGCGTCGGGTACGAGAACGTCACGTCGTCGAGCTCGACGCGGCCCTCGATCGACGCGAGCTCGAGGCCGCCGGTGGGCGCGATCGCCGGCGTGCGATCGAGCAGCTCGAAGATGCGCTCGGCCGCGCCGCTGGCCTTCATGAAGTCGGCCCAGAGATCGGTGAGGCCGCCGAGCGAGACGGCGACGAGCATCGTGTAGACGAGGAACGACGTGAGGCCGCCCGCGCTGAGCGTGCCCGCGGCCACCAGGCGACCGCCGCGCCAGAGCACCGCCGCGATGGCCGCGTAGGCCGCGAACGAGGCGACGCCGATGAACGTGGAGGCCATCATCGCGCGCGTCCGGGCCAGATCGAACGAGCCGGTGACGGCCGCGGCGTAGCGCGCGACCTCGATCTGCTCGGCGGCGAACGAGCGCACCGTGCGGATGCCCGAGAGCGTCTCCTCGGCGACCTCGCTGCTCTTGGCGAGCTTGTCCTGTACGTCGCGGGAAAGCTTGCGGACGCGGCGCCCGTAGGCGACGGCGCCGAGCGCGACCGGCGGCACGACCGCGAGCATCACCAGCGTCAGCTCGCCCGAGGTGTAGAACAGGCAGCCGATCCCGCCGAGGATCGTGGCCATGAAGCGCAGCCCCATCGAGATGTTCACGCTCACCGTGCTCTGCAGCACGGTGGTGTCGGCCGCGAGGCGGTTGGTCAGCTCACCCGTCTTGCGCGCGTCGAAGAAGGCGATCTCCTGATCCATCAGCCGCGCGAAGAGATCCGATCGCAGCCGCGCCACGACGCGCTCGCCGGCGATGGTGAAGAGGGCCGATCGGGCCGCCACCGCGACGGCCTGGACGACGGCGATCCCCAGCAGCGCGAGGGCGGCGTGATCGAGCGCGGCGACGCTCTTTCCCGGGCCCGCGGCGCTGTCGACGATGTTGCCGATCGCCTTCGGAAGCACCAGGCCCGCGACGCTGCCGATCGCCAGGAACAACGTGCCGAGCACCAGGCTGCGGCCCTCCGGGCGCGCTAGCCGCAGCACTCGTCGGAAGGAGTCGGGGCGAAACATCGGCTTCGGATCGGCTGCCATCACGCTCTCGTGTAGCGGGTCAGGCGCGGGTGAAGTGGTAAAAACTGTTAAGCCCCGACAATGGGCGGCCGTTCTCTCCAGGCTTGATGGAGACGCGCTATCCCCCGAGCGAAGCAGCTCACTCAGTCTCCGCCGAGCCTGATCCGCGCGCGGAGCATGAGCGCGCCGATCAGGTCCTCGTCGGCGTCGCTGCGCTGCGACCACCCGAGGGCCAGGTAACAGAGCAGCTCGCCGAGGGTGGTGCCGCTCGGCGTGACACGGCCGGGGCGCACGATCGCCAGCTGCTCGCCGTCCGCTGCGAGGCCCACGATCGCCTGCGTCGAGGACGCGCCCAGCGCCGAGCCCAGGATCCTCGCCACCGGGTAGAGGCCGGCGGCGGCGCCGCGCTCCCACGCGTCGTCGCTCTCGAGGGCCCGGAGCTCGGCCTCGCGGAGAAACTGGAGCGTGCCTTCGATCGCGCCGATCGAGAGCTCGCGATAGCGGTCCGTCGGATCGCCGGGATCGACCCAGTCGTAGACGCTGACGAAGGCTGCGTGGCCTGCGGGCTGCGCGACGCCGCGGAGTGCTGGTGGCGCGGTGAATGCGCCACGGCCCGGGGTGCGGCGAAGCGCGCGCACGAGCCGGCGCGCCTCGTCGGCGATGGCCTCTGGCCCCGGCGCGATCAGCCGCACGTCGACGCGCCGCTCGGTGTCGAACAGCGCGCCCATCAGCGCCGGGAGCGCGGGCGCGCGGAGCTCGCTCGAGAGGAACGTCGAGCCGCGGTGCGGCCGGATCGCGGTGGCCTCGGCGGCGCGCTCCTCGGCGTCGGTCGCGTCGTCGTCGATCGCGATCGCGATCTCGTGCACCTCGCTGGCCTCGGCGCTCTCGACGCCGGCCTCGATCCCTTCCTCGCTCTCGCGCACGAAATGCCGCTGAAACGTGCCAGAAGCGAAGCTCCACCCGTCGTCGTGGATCACGTCCTCCGCGAAGATCGCGCAGAGCACGCGCGCGTCGGGCGCGCCGAGCTCGGCGGCCGCGTCGATCACCCCGACCGCGGGCGAGACCTCGGCCTCGAAGAGCTCGACCAGGTGCTCGAGGTCCTCGCCGTCACGGCCGAGGCCGCTCGCGTAGAACGCGACCGAGTACCCGGGGACGCCGCGCAGCTCGGCGATCATCAGGTGCGGCGCGGGCACGTCGAAGCCGGCGAGCGCCACCGCGAAGCCCCGCGAGAGGGCTCGATCCGTGACCTCGGCGGGGCGAAACAGGAGCGCGGCGAAGGGAGAGGTCATCGCGGCAGAGGGTACGGCGAAGCCGTGGGCCGGTGTCAACAGCGAGGGGCCGACGCGCGAGGCCCGAGCCCGGTACGAAAGCATGAACGCAGCGCGCCGGCTGTGCATCCGATCGATCGACGAAGCGGTCGACGAGCGCTGGACGCGACACCGCCCGCGCCGAGGCACCACGCGCGCGCCCACGCGGCCGAGGTCGCTCGATTTCGTCACTACGCCAGCACTGGCCTCGCCGCTCCGGCGGGGCTTCACCGGCGCGCGTCCGCGCACGCCAGGGAACCGATTCATGAGCCATGTGTCCTCGAAGGGTCCGCCTCGCTGTTCGCCTCGCCGTCGCGCCTGGAGAGCGACATCGGCCTTCTCCGTGATCGCCGCGCTGGCGACGATCTTCGCGGCCTCCACCGCCGCCGCCGAGCCGCCGCCGTTGATGGGGTACGCGTCCGGATCCTGGCCGCCACCCACGCGTTTCGACGGCTCGATCGAGGTGCAGATCGAGGCACCGACGCGGCCGCCCCCGGACGCGGTGACGCCGGCCCCGAAGGACGCGAGCTCGCCGAGCTTCGACCTCGGCTGCGCGACCGAGGTCCCCTTGATGGTCGGGGGCCAGCTGACGCTGGAGCTGCCGTATCGGATCTTGCTGCAGGGCGAGGTCGGCGTGCTCCCAGCGGCCTATGTCAACGGGATCGACAGCGTGCTCGTCGGCAGCGGCGCCTATGACGCGACGACGTCGTCGCTGGTCCGCAGCACGCTGCAGAGCTCGCTCGTCGTCCGCGCCTCGGCGGGGTTTCGCCCCTTCACCGATCACGGCCTCGAGATCATGGGCGGCTACACGCTGACCTCGCTCGGCGGCGGCGTGAGCGCGCGCTCCGCCGTCGAGGCCGCCGCCGGCCTGACGATCCCCGCCGAGATCCCCGACGCGCAGATCCAGCTCAAGACCACCATCCACAGCGTCCACGCGTCGGTCGGGTGGCGCTGGATCGTGGGCGATCACTTCGTGGTGCGCGCGTCGCTCGCGTACCTCCAGGCCGTGGGATCGTCGTCGAGCCTCGCCGTGCCCGCGTCGATCTCGGCGGTCCCGGGCGCGGCCGCGCGTGTCGCGCAGGTGAGCCAGGCCATCGACTCGACGCTGAACACCAGCTTCACGAGGTACGCCAAGATGCCGGTGATGGGCCTCTCGCTGGGGTATCGCTTCTAGTCGGGTCGACCGCGACGGAACCGTGCGAGGCCTCCGTTTCGCGGTGATCCACGAGGCGATCGTCGTGCGGCGCGTCGCGGGTTCGCGCATACTCGGCCGCGGGGAGGAGCGGGCCGATGATCGTCACCCAGAGCCAGATCGAGCGCCGGATCGACGAGGCCACAGCACGGGTCACCGACCGCCGCGTCGGCCTCTTCGGGCCCGGCTCGATGACGTGGCGCATCTCGCGCGAGTCGATCGTCTTCCTCGGCGCCGGCCGGGCCGCGCTGCTCCAGCTCGCGCACCCGTTCGTGGCTCATGCGATCGAGCAGCACTCGGCCACGCGGGCCGATCCGGTCGGGCGCTTCAACCGCACCTTCCTCCACGTCTACGGGATGATCTTCGGCGATCTCGACAGCGTCATCGGCGCCGCGCGGCGCGTCCGCGGCGTCCACGATCGCATCCACGGGCCAATCGACGAAGACGTCGGCGCGTACCACCGCGGGCAGCGCTACACGGCCCACGACGAGGGCGCGCTCCTCTGGGTCTTCGCCACGCTGATCGAGACCAGCGTGATGGCCTACGAGCTCGGGATAGCCACGCTGTCACCCGCCGAGAAGAATGCCTATTACGAGGAGTCGAAGCTATTCGCCGCGCTCTTCGGGATCGCCGACGCCGCGCTGCCGCCCGACTGGCCGGCGTTCAAGGCCTACTGCGCCGACATGGCCTCGAGCGACGCCCTCGCCGTGGGCCGGCCGGCGCTGGACACCGCGCGCTTCCTGCTCACGCCGCCGCGCGGGGCGCTCGCGCCGCTGATGCGTGGCTATGGAGCGCTGACGACTGGCCTGCTCCCGCCCCGCGTCCGCGAGGGCTACGGCCTCCCGTTCGGCCCCGGGGAACAGGCCTCGTTCCAGCGCACCCTGCGCGGCGTCGCGCTCGGCTGGCGCCACATCCCCGAGCGGCTGCGCTGGGTCCCCGACTACGTCGAGGCCCGGAGGCGCCTCGACGGCCGGCCGCGCCCCGACACGCTCGGACGCGCCGTCCAGCAGCGCATCCTCGACGGCATCAAGCCGCAGCGCGCCGGGTAGCGCTCCTCAACGCTTCTTGCTCTTCCAGACCTCGTCGATCCAGGCCTCCACGTCGTCGACCTGGCTCGGGATGTGGGAAGAGAGGTTATCGTAACCCTTCTTCGTCACCACGATGTCGTCCTCGATCCGCACGCCGATACCGCGGTACTGCTCGGGCACGGTGAGATCGTTCTCCTGGAAATAAAGGCCCGGCTCGACGGTGAGCACCATCCCGACCTCGAGCTTGCCGAACTTGTAGACCTCGGAGCGGGCCTGGGCGCAGTCGTGGACGTCGAGCCCGAGCATGTGGCTCACGTTGTGGAGCGAGTACCGCTTGTAAAACTGGTGCTCCTCCTTCAGCGCCTCGGCCGCGGTGGTCTTGAGGATCCCGAGCGACTCCAGCCCTTCGGCCAGGACCTTCATCGCGGCGCGGTTCGGCTCCATGAAGTCGTTGCCCGGCTTCACCGCCTTGAACGCGGCCTTCTGGGCCCGGTAAACCAGCTTGTAGATCGTCCGCTGCTCCTTCGAGAAGCGGCCCTTGATCGGGAGCGTCCGGGTGATGTCGGCGGTGTAGAGCGAGTTGCCCTCGACCCCGGCGTCGAGCAACAAGAGCTCTCCTTTGTGGAGCGTACCGTCGTTCTTCGTCCAGTGGAGCACGCAGGCGTGCGGGCCTGAAGCGGCGATGGTGCCATAGCCGACGTCGTTGCCCTCGATCCGCGCGCGGAGGTTGAAGATGCCCTCGACCTCGCGCTCGCTCTTCGCCTTGCGGAGGCCACGGATCACGTCCTCGAAGCCGCGCTTGGTCGAGTCGATCACGGCGCGGAGCTCGCCAATCTCGGCCTCGTCCTTGATCAACCGCATCTCCGCGAGCGAGGCGGCGAGCTGCTTGTCGCGGTCGCCCACGGCGAGCGCGTCGTCGACCTTGTGCGAGAAGCCACGGAGCACGCAGCGCTTCCGCTCGGCGTCGCCGGCCAGCGTCTCCAGGAGACCCTTCAAATCAGGGAGGCCCTGGCACTCGTGGACGCCGAAGCGGACCAGGCTCTCCGGCACGCCGAGGCGCGGCCCGACCCAGAGCTCGCCCTTGATCCGATCGGTGAAGAAGGTGGCGTCGGCGCGGCCGGGGTTGGGCTCGACATAAAGCACGTCGGTGTGGCCGTCCGCTGTCGGGACCATCACCAGCACGCAGTCGGGCTCGAGGTTGCCAGTGAGATAGTAGAAGTCGGTCGCGGGGCGAAAGCGATAATGGGTGTCGTTTGACCGGACCTTCTCGTGGCCGGTGGGGATGATCAGCGTCTCGCCCCGGAAAAGCTTCGACAGCGCGCGTCGGCGTCGCTCGAAATCGGCAACGTTGGTGAGTGGGTCGCTCGGCGCCGTCGGGCCCGCGCCCCACTCCGTCACCATGAAGTCGAGCAGCGCTTTCGGAGGCGGGGTGTCGTGCGACGCTGGGGGAGCCGCCGGCGCGCCCGGATCCGCGGAAATTTGCGGTGTCTCTGCGGCCGGAGCGGAGTGGGCGGCGCTTTCGTCGTTGAGCTGGTTCATGGCGATCCGCGATACTTTACCAATCGCGCGCCTTTGCAAGGGGTTTCACGGGCGAGCAAGACGCCGCCCCGGGGCATCGCGCTCGTGTAGGATGCGGGCCGGCGGCGGGCTGGGCCCCGCACGAGAGGCAGCGCGGCGATGCGGAGCGCGTGGATTCGAGGCGTGGGGTTCTTCGGCGCGGTGGTGTCGCTCGCCGCGGCTTGCTCCGTGGGGGT
This sequence comes from Byssovorax sp., assembly GCA_025362495.1. Taxonomy (GTDB): domain Bacteria; phylum Myxococcota_A; class Polyangia; order Polyangiales; family Polyangiaceae; genus JANYGI01. The sequence continues at coordinate 83,641 of JANYGI010000026.1, forward strand.
CGAGCCGCCTCCCGGCGTCGACGGCCCGGGTAGCCGGCTTCTCCAGATCACCATCGGCGGTGGCAGCAACATCGACGCCGGCGCCCCGCTGCCCGGCGTCGGCGGAGCCTTCTCCGGCAGCGGCGGGAGCGCGCAGTCGAGCTCGAGCTCGAGCAGCGTCGGCGTCGGCGTGGGCGTGGGCGGGGCGCCGACGAGCGGCGCGTCGTCGAGCTCGAGCAGCGTCGGCGTGGGCGGGGCGCCGACGAGCGGCGCGTCGTCGAGCTCGAGCAGCGTCGGCGTGGGCGGCGCGCCGACGAGCGGCGCGTCGTCGAGCGCCTCGTCAACGACGTCAACGACGTCGACCAGCGGCGCGTCGTCGAGCTCCACCGGCATCATGACGACGTTGCCCAGCGGCGCGCCCTGCGTCGCGAACGGCGACTGCCAGTCGGTGAGCTGCGTCGACGGTGTCTGCTGCAACGGCGCCTGCGCCGGGACGTGCGTCGCGTGCTCGGCCGCGAAGAAGGGCGGCGGCCCCGACGGCGTGTGCGGCTCGATCGCCGTGGGGCTCGATCCCGACAGCGAGTGCGCCGTGCAAGGCGGCTGCGGCATGACGGGGGCTTGCAGCGGCTCGCCGTCGTGCGCGCTGGCCCCCGCGACGACGTCGTGCGCGAGCTGCGCTGCGACGGAGGGCTACGTCTACCCGAGCCTCTGCGACGGCTCCGGCGCCTGCGTGCTGCCGCAGCCGGCGTCGTGCGGCTTCTACCGGTGCGCCGCGGCGGCGTGCCTGACGACGTGCCAGGCCGACACCGACTGCATCTCGACGGCGCATTGCCTCGGCGGCACGTGCCAGAAGAAGGCCCCGCAGGGCAGCGCATGCACCGGCAACAGCGCCTGCTCGGGGGGCCTGTCGTGCGTCGACGGCGTCTGCTGCGACTCCGCGTGCGCGGGCTCGTGCATGGCCTGCACGAACGCGAAGACGGGCAGCGGCGCCGACGGGGTCTGCGCCAACATCGCCGCCGCGACCGATCCCGACGGCGAGTGCCCGGATCCGGCGCCGCAATCGCCGTGTGCGGCGCCCGGCGTCTGCAATGGAAACGGCGCGTGCGCGCCGCCCGCGCCCGCGAACGTGCCCTGCGGCAACGGCTCGTGCTCGGGCAACCCGGGGACGGCGTTCGGCCCGTCGGCGTGCGACGGCCTCGGCGTGTGCACCCCGGGGATCACCACGGCGTGCACCGGGCCCTGCAACGGGACGATCTGCCAGAAGGGCTGCATGAACGACGCGCAGTGCCCCTCGACCGAGTACTGCGCGGGCATGATGTGCGCGCCGAAGAAAGGACTCGGGATCCCCTGCGGCGGCGCGGTCGAATGCTCGGTCGGCTACTGCGTGCAGGGGGTGTGCTGCGACTCGGCCTGCAACACCGGCGGCGCCTGCCAGACCTGCCTCAAGACGGCCGGCGTGCCGAACGACGGGACCTGCACGCTGCTGAACGGCAAGCTGCCGGGCTACCCGTGCGACGACGGCAAGCAATGCACCGACGACGCGTGCGGCGGAGGAGCCTGCGTGCACCCCGCGGTGGTGTGCGCTGCGCCGGGCCCGTGCATGGAGCCCGGCGTCTGCGACGACGCGACCGGGGCGTGCACCAGCGCGCCGACGACGTGCCCGGGAGCCGCGCTGTGCAAGCTCGCGAGCACCTGCGATCCGACGACGGGTCAGTGCGCGGAGCCGGGCGCGATCAGCTGCCCCGCGCCGAGCGACGCGTGCCACATGGCCTCGGCGTGTGACGAGAGCACCGGGAAATGCCTCGCCGAGCAGCCGGTGACGTGCCCCGTCGGCGGCCTCGCCGATTGCCTCACGCGCGTGTGCGACGTCACCGCGACCAACGGCCCGTGCGTCGTCCGATCGAGCCTCGACGGCGTCGCGTGCCACGCGGGCGCGCAGGCGGGGATCTGCCTCGCCGGGAGCTGCTTCACGGTGACCGGCATCGAGGGAACCGGCGGCGGCGCCGGCGGCGTCGCGGCGACGAGCAGCAACGCGACCGGGGCGAGCGCGGCGACGGGCGCCGTGGGCGTCGGCGGCGAGGGCGGCGGCGGCGCCTTCCACTTCGCGGGCGGAGCGTGCAACATCGTCAACATGGGTAAATCAAGCCTCGAAGGCGAAGTCGGGCGCGCGGCGTGGCTCCTCGCGGCGGCGCTGTTCGCGGCGCGTCGACGCGCGGCGCGCGCGGGGCTCACGGCGCGGCGAGGGTCGCGCGATGCGTGAGCGACGGGCCGCCGTCGCGGCCATCCTCGTGGTGTTCGCCGCGATCCTGCCCGCGTCGGCGCGCGCGCAGACGTTCGGCGGCATCGCGCTCGACAAGCTCGATCCGGCGCCTCCCGGCGACACGTTCACGGCGGTGCCGTCGCCGTTCGCCGCAGGGCACCTCGTCCCGCGCGGCCTCGCGCTCTTCGACTACGCGGCGCGCCCGCTCACGCTGGTGACGGCGTCGTCGTCGCGCCCCGTCGTCAGCGGCCAGGGCTTCCTCCACCTCGGCGCGTCGCTCGCGCTCTGGGATCGGCTCCTGCTCTCGGTGTCGCTGCCGATCGCGCTGGTGCAGAGCGGCGACGCGCCCACGGCCGGGCGCTTCACGTTCACGGCGCCGTCGTCGGCGCAGGTCGGTGATCTCCGCCTCGGCGCGCGGATCCGCGTCGCCGGCGACGACGGCGGCCCGATCCAGCTCGGCGGCTCGGTCGACGTTCACGCGCCGACCGCGCCCGCGGGATCGTTCGCGGGTGAGCGCGCCGCCCGCCTCGCGCCGCGCCTGCTCGTGGGCGGCACGGTCGATCGCTTCGTGTGGACGGCGGCGGCCGGCTTCGACTTTCACGGCGATCCCAACCCGTCGACGTTCGCCTGGGGCGCGGCCGCCGGCGCGCGGCTCGGCGGCGATCGCGCGCAGCTCGGCGTGGAGATCACCGGCGCGACGCCGCTCTCGGCCTCGTTCTTCGATCTCGATCCGCAGACGCGCGTGGCCCGCGGGCTGGTCTCCAGCGTCGAGCTCGCGATCGGCGGCAAGGTGCGCGTCGTCAGCCACCTGTTCTTCACCGTCGGCGCCGGCCCGGGGCTCACCGACGCCGTCGGAACGCCGACGTTCCGCGCTCTCGGCGGCCTCGCGTGGTCGCCGCCGGGGCCTTCGGTCGTCGCCGCGAACGAGGCCGCGCCCGACGACACCGACGCCGATGGGATCGCCGATCGCGACGACGCGTGCCCCTACGCTCACGGCGTGAAGAGCGCCGATCGTCGGCGAAATGGCTGCCCGGTGCTCGACGCCGACGACGACGGGATCGACGATCGCGACGACGCGTGCCCCGCGCGCGCCGGCGTGAAGAGCGCCGACACGAAGCAGAACGGCTGCCCCGCCGACACCGACGGCGATGGCGTGCCCGACGGCCTCGACGGCTGCCCCACGGTCAAGGGCAGCGCCGCGACGAACGGCTGCCCGGCGCCTCCGAAATAGCGTTACTTCGCGTGTCGAACGATCGCGCCGTCGGCCTTGTCGACGGAGCCTTCGTTGACCCAGAACACGGCGTCGGTCCCCACGACGATGGCCCCGGGGTTCCGCTGGTGGCTGGCGATCTCGGTGAGCGCGCCGCCCTTGAGGCGCATCACCGCGCCGCGCGTGCGGCTGGTCCAGTAGACGGCCGCGCCGTCGACCGCGATGCCGCCGGGATAGTCCTCGCCGTCGGCGAGACCCTTCGTCAAATCGGCGAGGCCGCTCCCGTCGGAGGACACCGAGAAGACGCCGCCGCCCGCGCTGTGATCAGCAAAGTTCGCGAAGTACACCGTCCCCGCGCCCGGGCTCCCGGCGGGGACGAGGGCGATCGCCCGCGGCGTGGACTGCATCTGCGCGACGGCGGTCGAGGTCGTCCCGTCGTTGCAGGCCACGACGCCGAGCTTGGATCCGAGCGTGTCCTCGTAGGTCCAGCAGCGGAGCCCGTTCGCGGCCACGACGCGACGGGGCGCGCCGGCGCTGGGGCTCGGCGCCATGAGCACCGTCGGCGGCGTTTTGTCGTAGGTCAGCATCATGTCGCTCACCGTGAGCGGGACCTGCGAGACCTGGTTCGACGTGAGGTCGGTCCACACCATCGTCAGGCCGTCGAGCGCGAGGCCTTCGGGTCGAGCGAGCATGGGGATCAGCGGCGCCGCCGCGGGCTTCGCGAGCGGCGAGCTCATGATCGCGTTGCCCGACGCGCTGGTCCAGAACGCGTAGCCCTTGCTCGCGCTGATCACCAGATCGTGCGGCGAGGCTTGATCCTTCGCGAGGATCTCGGCCTCTCCGCCGGTGGTCAGCGCGCGCTTCACGGCGCCGTCGCTCCGCGGGTTGCTGTTGGCGTCGAAGGTGCCGCGCGTGGTCCAGTAGACGCGGCTCGTGCCGTTGATCTCCTCGAGGCCGAGCGCGACGGGGTTCTGCTGGCTCGACGCGACGACGAGGGGCGCGGTGGTGCTCGGCGCGACGTATTTCCCCGCCGACGAGAACGGCCCGCAGATCGGGAGCGAGGCCTGCTTGCGCGCGCACGGGCTCTTGCCCGCGGCGACGGTGACGACGGCGCCGAGGGCGTGGCTCTTGAGCTTCTCGCACACCGCGGGCGGGAGCCGGAGCGCGCCGTTCTTGTCCGGCTGCCAGCCGGCGTCGCTCTCGGCGTCGAGCGGCACGAAGCACCCGGACGGCCCGCAGCTGCCCGCGCCTTGCGTCAGGAGCGCGACGTTGACGTCGTTGCCCGCCTGGATCGTGCAGTTGCCAGTGTTGACGTCGGCGATCGTCGCGTCGTCGAAGCAGCTCGCGGCGTCGAAGCAGTCGCCGTCCTGGTTGCCGGTGCCGCCGCCGAACACGAGGCCGCCGCTGTAGTCCGCGAGCGACACCTCGGGGAGATTGACGTCGACGCATTTGCCCGCCGAGCACGTCATCCCGTCGTCGCAGGTGCTCTTGAAAACGAGGTTGCCCTCCTTGTCGGTGATCGGCTTGCCGGTGGTCGCGTCGGTCACCACCACGGCCGTGCCGTCGCAGAGGAACTCGATCGGGATGGGCAGCGTCGCGGCGCGATCGGTCGGCACCGTGGTCACCACTTCGCGGATCATCCGCGGGGATCCGTCGCCGTGCAGCGCGAGGACGCGCACGCGCACCGCGGCCCCGGGATCGGTCTTCGACGCCGTCAGCGCCAGCGTGGCGGGGAGCTTGAACGTGTGGTCCGGCTGGAGCGCGTCGTACTCGACGTTGAACTTCGACTCGCCCGACTTCGCCAGCGTGACGTCGACGATGATCCGATCGACGTCCTTGGGGATGGCGATGTCGGTGCGGATCGCGATCACGATCTCGCCGACCGGCGCCGTGGAGCACGAGGAGACCAGGGGCAGCGCCGCGAGGAGCGCGAGCGTGCCGAGCGTGCCGTGGGATCGCATCGTTCTCATCGTCGACCTCCGAACGAGAGTGAATAGGTTCCGAGCGTGCCGTCGATGGTGGGCCGCGCCTCGGGCTTGAAGAGGAACGCGCCGCCGACGATCGCGCCGCCCACGAGGACCGCGCCGCCCGCGATCCAGAGCACTTTCGAGAGGTTCGAGGCCTTGGGAAGCGGGGCCAGCGTCACCAGGATTTCGCGCGATTTATCGTCCTGCACGAGCACCTCGGACTGGTAGATCGACATGCCCGGGGCCGTGACGCGGAGCGTGTGTCCGCCGCTCGGCAGGGCGCCGTCCCACTTGCCCTGCGCCACCGCCTTGCCGTCGACGGCGATCAGATCCGCGGGCCCGGCGGTGACGGCGACGCGGCCCTGATGGAGATCTTTCTCGAGGGTCGCGGTCAGCGTCAGCTCCGTCCCGCCAGCGACGTCGAGGGCGCGATCGAAGGGCTTCCAGCCCGCCTTTTGCACGTGGATCTTGCGCTTGCCGAGGTCGAGCCACACCACGTTCGCGAGCGGCGACGTACCCACCGACGCGTCGTCGACGAGGATCTCCGCGCCGGGCTCCGTCACCGTGACGCGGAGGGCGCTGACGAGCGGCTTCGCGGCCGCGGCGAGGTCGCTGGCTTCCTGGCGGTCGGCGGCCGAGATCACCGAGCCGGCCTCGACGAGATACCGATCGAGCGTGGTGAGGACGCGGGTGTAGTGGCGGAGGTTCTTCTCGCAGACGGCGATGTTCCAGAGCAGCCGACCGTCGTGCGACAGCTCGTACACGCGCTGGAATTTGATCATCGCGTTCTGGTAGTCGCCGTCCTGGTAGAGCAATTTACCGGCCTCGTACTCGGCGCGGGCCATGCCCGTGAGCGACGCCGAGAGGGGCGCTGCGGCCGCGGCCCGCGCGGGCGCACCCTGCGCGAGCGCCGGCGCGGGCGTCGCCGCGAGGACCAGCGCGAGGCCCATCGCAGGGCGCCAGAATGATCTGTGGCTCGGTCGCATCGTCGAGCTTTCCTCGCTACTTGATCGTGACGTCGAACGGACTCTTCTTGACGGTCGCCGTGGGCGGCGGCGTGACCGCGACGGGCGGCGGTGACGCGACCGTCGGGGGGCGCGCGACCGCGCTCGAGCTCGATCGCGGAGCGGCGCTCGATCGCGGCGCGGTGATCGCCGGCGGGAGCGCGGCGGAGACGGCCACGTCGGGGATGGGATCGACGGCCGGATCTCGCGTGGGCGCCGTGGTCGTGGGCGCCGCGGTCGCGGCGATCAGCGGTGAGGCGCTGGTCATCGTCGACGGCGGAGCTTGCCCGTGCGAGGCCGCGCCGCCGGGGCGCACCAGGGCGAAGATGCCGATCAGGACGCCGGCGACGCCCATCGCCGCGCCGGCGGCGACGAGGCGGCGATCGCGCGGCGCGGCCTGCTCCGCCGTGGTGTCGGCGACGCTGGTGATCGACGCGGCCGCCGTCGAGCTTCCGGGATCGAGGCTGCTCGCGCCGCGCGCCGACGCCGCGCCCCGGAGAGCGCTCTCGGGCCCGAGCCCGGTGCTCATCGTCCGGACGATCCGTCGCGCCGCAGCGGCGGCCTCGGGGTAGCCGAAGGGCGCGATCGCCTCGGCGAGATCGGCAACCGAGGCGAAGCGGGCGTCCCGCTTTTTTTCGAAGCAACGGAACGTCGCCGCCTCGAGCCCGGAGGGCACGTCGCTCCGACGCTTCGAGAGCGCGATCGGCGTCTGCATGTTCACCGCGAGGACGAGATCCGGGTACGTCTCGCCGTCGAACGGGATCACCCCGGCGAGCAGCTCGTAGAGGATCACGCCGAGCGACCAGATGTCGGAGCGCGCGTCGGCGTCGCGGGCCGATCGCATCTGCTCGGGCGACATGTACGCCGGCGATCCGAACACCGTCGTCGTCCCGGTGAGCTTCTTCGCCGGCGCGCCGTCGTCGGGCTCGATCGATTTAGAGATGCCGAAGTCGAGCACTTTGATCGAGTCCGAGCCGTCGGGAGCGCGGGTCAAGAAGAGGTTCGCGGGCTTGAGATCGCGGTGAATGATCCCCGCGGCGTGGGCCTCGGCGATGGCCTCGCAGGCGTGGAGCAGGTACTCGACCGCGTCTTTCACGGGGAGGGCGCCGCGCCGGTGGACGATCTCCGAGAGATCGCTCCCTTCGAGGTAATCCATCACCATGAAGGGCACGCCGTCCTCGGTCTCGCCGACGTCGATGACCCGGGCCACGTGCTCGCTGCGGAGGCGGACCAGAGCGCGCGCCTCGCGGAGGAAGCGCTCGACGGCCTCGTCGTTGATGACCTCGCGGCGCATCAGCTTCACAGCCACGCGCTGGCCGAGCTGGAGGTGCGTCGCGGCGATGACCACGCCCATGCCGCCTTCGCCGAGGACGCGCTCCACGCGGTACTTTCCGGCGAGCAGATCCCCCGACTTCGGAGCGTCGGGTGTCATTCGGGGGTTCTCCACGGGGATCGCGTCATGCCGCTCCAGGCTCGGTCGCTGCGGGGGGATGGTAGAGCGCCGGACGCCGCGATCGTTCGACAAAATGCGCCCGACCTCGCCGGTGTCGGGAGCGTCACCGCCCCTCGCGCCCGCGCTCCCGCCTCCAACGCGTCAGCGCACGATCCGGCCCGCCACCATCGCACGATCGAGCGTTTCGTCCTCGAGATCGCCGTAGATCGCGTCGCGCAGGGCGGTGCGAACGTCCTGGTTCACGCACGTTTCCACGGCGATCCGCAGGCGGAGGGCCGTCTCGGGGTCCACGCCGCGCGGGAGGGTGTGCTCGCCGGGGCGCCCGCCCTCGGTGAGGGCCAGCGCCGCGCCGATGCGGAGCTCCCCCGGGGCGTGGCCGTCCTCGAGCACGGCCAGCGCTTGCTCTTTCGGCAGCATCGCCGTCCGGTAGCCGCCCGAGGCCTCGCTCACGAGCTCGGAAAGCGCGAGCCGCCAGGCCCGCACCGTCCTGCCGCGCCGCTCGAGCAACGCGGCCGCGCGCACCAGCTCCGGGCCGTCGGGGAGCATCCCTTCCTGCAGTAGCTGGAGGAGCCGGTCGCGTCGCCACGCGGAGAGCTGCGGCGTGAGCGATCCCGCCGGCACGTCGGCCCGCGGCACCGGGAGGATCTCGACGGCGACCCGCTCGTCGCCGATCAGCGTCAAGGTCGCGCCGGCGTCGGTGGCCTCGACGCGATCGATGGCGCCGAAGGCGATGAAGCGATCGGTTCCCCCGTATTTCAGGGCGATCCCGTCCTTGCCGACCACGATCGATCCGATGATGCCCGGCTTCGCGGCGCCCGCGGCGAGGACCCGCGCGCTGCCGCCGAGGAGCCCGGCGATGGCCGCCGCGAGATCGAGATCGACGAACGGCACCGCCAGCACGAAGCCCACGACGGCCGCGACGAGCGCGGTGAGCCACGGCCACTCGACCCAGCGCGCCGCGGGCGTCCGCTTGTGCAGGCTCGCCAGCCACGTGCCGTGGACCTTGCTCGTGGCGAGCTCGCGCACGATGGCCTCGCCCTCCGCGTGGCCGCTCACCTTGGTGCGGATCACGTCGCCGTCGCGGGTGCGGATCTCGAGCTCGTCGTCGATCAGTGACAGCGCCGCGCTCGTCACCGTCACCAGCGGGAGCACGGTCTCGAGGCCGGGTTCGCCGACGATCAGGCCATCGTCGACGTGGAGCGATCCTTCGTGGAATCGCGCCAGGACCGCGCTCAGCCAGAGCAGCGGCGCGCCCACGGCGCAGAGGCTGACGACCACGACGAGGCCGAGCGACACCAGCAGGAACGGGATCGCGAGCACCACGGCACCCGTCGTGAAGCTGGCGACGAGGACCCTGGTGATCGCTGCCATCAGCGCCAGGCCCGTGAGGCACCAGGCCGCGCCCTTGAGCATGTCGCGCGGGCCGCCGAACCGTTGCACGCAGATCCGACGTGAGCCCCGGGCAGCGGCGGGAGAGGGAGGTGGCACGGCGTTGGCGCTCAGGATGCCGGGACCGCGTCGCGCAGGCAAGCGCGTCTCAACCGGGGCTGCGGGCGGGGCTCCCGGGCAGCGCAGCATACGAGCCGAGGAGGCGCACCGTGGTCGCGCGCACGCCGATCTCGCGGATCGCGTCGCCGAGCGCCGGATCGGCCGCGTCGCCGACGAGATCGATGAAGAAGGCATACTCGAACGGCCTCCCGCGCAGAGGCCGGCTCTCGATCTTGCTGAGATCGATCGCCCGCTCGGCGAACACGTTGAGCGCCGCCGCGAGCGTCCCTGGCCGGTGCGCGAGGGTGACGATCAGCGACGTCTTGCGCTCCGCGCTCCAGGCGCCCGCGGGCGGCGAGGCGCCCACCTGCGCCACGAGGAGAAAGCGGGTGAAGTTCTGCGGGTGATCTTCCAGCTCGCGGAGGAGCACCGCGCCGCCGTGGACGTCGGCGGCGCGGCTCGACGCGATCGCGGCGGCGTCGCCTGTGTTCGCGAGGACAACGTCGCGGGCGGCGCCGGCGGTGTTGTAGGCCGCGACGGCCTCGATCTGCGGGTTCTTCCGGAAGAAATCCTCGCACTGGGCCAGCGCGACGGGGTGCGAGAGCACGCGGCGGATGGCCTCGAAATGGACGCCGCGCGGGGCGATCAGCGCGTGCGAGACGCGGAGGACGACCTCACCCACGAGGCCGAGCGGGCGCGCCGCCAGCAGGTCGTAGCTGGGCAGCACCGGGCCCGCGAGCGAGTTCTCGATCGGCAGCGCCCCGAAGCGAGCCGCGCCGCTCTCGACGGCGTCGAACACCTCTTCGAGGCGATGGCAGGGCAGGGTGCGCGCCGCGGCGCCTCCGAACGCGAGGGCGGCCTCCTCGGCGAAGGCGGCGGCGACCCCTTGAAACGCGACGTCGTGGCGAGCGATTGCGTCCATGTCGTGGCTTTGCTCCCCGGAGAATTGACGGCGGCGACGCGGGCCAAGTAGCATTTCGATCCGCTGTTTGCCGGCAAATAGCTTCACCCCGGCCCGGGCGCCGGAGGTCGATCGTCGGGGCCGCCCCGATCGATCCGCCAGGTCGGATCCATGAACGCGACGCGCTACTCCTTCAGCCTGGCCCACGGGCCTTCAATCACCGTCCGCGCGACGCTGGGCGATCTCCCGTTCTACCGGGGCCGAGGGGCGGAGTCCGCCGCGCTGACGGGGCCGGCGAACCACCTTTTGCGGCCCGGCGACAATGTCCTCACGCTCGACATCGAGGCGCCTCGCGGCGGCGCTCGGGCGGACGAGCCGCCGCACCTGGCGTTCACGCTGCGCGTCGACGACGAGGCCGACACGCTGGTCCACGCGGTGAGCGCCGCAGCGCTCTGGGCAGAGCTGCCGCCCGAGCGACGGAAGCTGCCCTGGAAGCACGTCTCGCACTTCCACGCGGACTCTCGCCTCGGCCGACCGGGCTTCGCGGACTCGCCCCGCGCCCGCTTCAAGAACGACGGCACGGCCGAGCAAAAAGAGGCGGTGCGCGAGGTGTACCGGGCCTTCGAATCCGGCGACGCGCAGGCGTTTCTCCGGGCGATCAAGCTCGAGCTCGAGGAGCGGCAGCGGGCCTATCCCGGCGCGGTGGAGCACTCGGCCGCGCGGCGGCGCGAGCTGATCGCGGCGCGGTTCGCGAAGCGGTGGCGGATCCGGCCTATCGATCTGCGAAGCCTGAAGGAGCTGTCGTTCGAGAGCCGCCTGGAAGGGCGAGTGGCCTTCGTGACCCGGCGCGACGGCGGCGCCGCGATCGAGGCAGTGGCGGCCGACGATCCGGGCAACCGCGTCGAGATGGATCTGCTGCTGATGCGCAAAGGCTCCTCCTGGCGGGTGTTCCGCTAGGGCGTCTCCACGACAGGCACGCTGTCGAGACTGCCCTCCATCCTCCACAGCTCGTGGACGATCGTCGCCCCGCTGGCCCGGAGCGCGTCGACGAGCGCGCGATCGCGGTCAATCGAGAAATCGAGGGTCGATGGCCCGTCGGGCAGCGCCGCTTGGTGGAGCGCGTCGAGGAGCCGACTCGCGAGCTCCGGCCGGGTGAGGCGGAAGCTGTGCGCGGTCGAGGTCACCGGATCGTCGCGAAATCGTCGGCTGTCGGCGTCGGATCGTGGACGCCCAGCTCGAGGAAGAGGCGCGCGAAGATCGGGTGATCGGCGAGCGTCGCGGGACGCACGGTGAACGGCGTGCTCATGTGCGGCCTCGCGATTCCCCCCGGAGCCCCGTCACGGCGAGGGATCCACGGTGTACTCGAAGTCGTACGAGTGCTTCCCGTCGGCGATGAGGATGCTCATCGTCCCCGCGAGGCCGGCGAGCTCGCTGGTGCCCGAGTCGGGGACGACCGAGATGACGAGCCCTGCTTTGCCGCGGTTCATCGTGCCCGAGTGCTGGAGCGCGAAGGTGCCAGTCTTGCCGTCGAGAGTGCCAGTCACGCGCTCGAGGGCCACGTAGCCCGCCGAGGCCGGGATCTCGGTGCGCACGGCGAGCATCTGCCCTTTGCTCGTGGCCTCGAGGTCGCCCGAGAACGTCTTGTCGAGTGCCATTCTGCCGACCGTCGGATCGCCGACGCCGGCCTCCGGCGCCTGGGGGACGATCTTGACCTCGAATGTTCCGCGCGCGCGCTTCGACATGGACATCGCCCCGGCGGTACCGGCGGCCGCCGCGCGCGTCAAGGCTCGGAGTCCTCGGGAGCTCCGCCCGCCTCCAGCTCGATGTCTATCTCCATCTCCATCCGAGCCGGCGTCGAGGCGGCATTACACCCGCGCGATCCCCCGCCGCACGAGGAAGAAGAACCGCGCCGTGAGCAGCATGGAGACCGACACCAGCCCTGCCGTCAGGCCCCACCAGAGCCCCACCGCGCCGAGTCCGAGGCCGAATCCCAGGGTCAGCGCGATCGGCAATCCAACCAGCCAGTGCGCTCCCACGTTGGCGAGGAACGGAAACCGCACGTCCCCCGCGCCCCGCAAAGCCCCCGAGGCCACCGCCTGGATGCCGTCGAAGAGCGCGAACAGAGAGGCAATCCGGAGCAGGCGCGCTCCGATCTCGATCACCTGGGGATCGGTGGTGAACACGGCGATCAGCGGCCGCGGGATCAGCGCGAATACCAGCGCTCCGAAGCTCATCACCGCCGCTCCGAGGCCGAGGCCGACCAGGCCCGATCGCCGCGGCGAGCGCCCCGCGCCGACGGCGTGACCGACGCGCACCGCGGTCGCGCCGCCGACGCCGAGGGCGCCCATGAAGGTGAAGCTGGCGAGGCCCACCGCGATCTGATGCGCGGAAAGCACCGAGGTGCCGAGTCGCCCGGCGAGCAACGCCACCAGCGAGAACACGCCGATCTCGGCGAGGAGCTGGAGGCCGACCGGGAGGCCGAGGCGGAGCACCTGCACGAGCGAGACCGGATCGCCGTCGCCGCGCGTTGACGCGTCGGGCGGGAGCTCGGGCGCCGCCACCGCCACCGCGGGCCGGAAATTTCGGGCGGCCTGCAGCACGATGGCCGCGAGCAGGAGCGAGCCGACGCTCGACGCGATGCCGGCGCCGAGCGCGCCGAGCCGGGGCAGCCCGATCCCCGGGAGCCCGATCGCGACCAGGGCGTCGTCGCCGCGGACGAGGAGGCTGCAAATCACCGCGTTGACGATGTTGGCCACGAGGGACGCGATCAGCGCGGGGCGCGTCGCGCCGTGCGCTTGCAGGAAGCTCTTCCCGGTGAGGAAGGCGAGGAACCCGAAGATGCCGGGCGCGCTGCCGATCAGGTACGCGTACACGCGCGGCAGGATCACCGGATCGACCCCGAGCGGCGTGAGCCCGACCGTCGCCAGGAACGAGAGGCCGATGATGGGCACGGTGACGAGCGCCGCGGCCAGGAGGCCCGCGCGCAGCGCCTGGAACGCGCGCTCCGGCTTGCCCGCGCCGACGGCCTGCGAGGCGAGGGGATCGAGCGCGAACCCGATGCCCATGCCGAGCGCCGAGACGCCGAAGCCGATCGAGCGCGCGATCGCCACCGCGGCGAGATCGTTGACCGACACGTGGCCGACGATCGCCGTGTCGACGAGGCCCATCCCCACGAGGCCGAGCTGCGCGAGCGAGATCGGGAGCGAGAGCCGGACGAGGGCGCGGAGCTCGGCCCAGGCGCTGTCGTTCGAAGGGTCGGTCATGGAAGGGCGCGCACGCTAGCGCACGTGGAAGAACGGCGCTCGCGCGGGCGCGGTCCATTCTGGAGCGAGGTCGATCCAGATCGGTGCAGCGGGTCGGCCACAGGGCGGAAACTCCACGTTTCCCGGCCGAAAATGGCGCGATTCCCGCTGGCCCCGGATCTGCAATCGACGCAGGTCACGAGGTGCGTCGATGAGCGGTGTCGATCAACGGAAGACGGCGATGGTGCAGCAGGGCGACATGAGCGAGGGCGGCCGAGGGAAGGCTCTGGAGGGCTGGCGCGTGGGCAAGCCGTCGGAGGATCCCGAGAAGCTGAAGCGCTGGGGCCGCGTCAGCGCGCGGCCGAGCGAGTACCTGATCCACATGCGCGCCGGCAAGGTGCGGACGGCGTCGTCGGGGCAGGGCGCGTCGTGCTTCAAGCTGCCGAGCGACGCGGTCGCGGTGGTGCCGACGACGGTGCAGAAACTTCGTTTCTCGGCCGATCAGGTCACGCGCGAGAAGGTCGGCGTCGAGGTCACCGGGCTCGCGGTGTACCGGATCGCCGAGCCGCTGATCGCCTTCCGCATGCTCAACTTTTCGTTCCCGGAGCGCGCGCAGCAGAAGCTCGAGGAGATGCTCGTCGAGATGTTCGCCGGCGCGGCGCGGCGCCTCGTGGCAAACCTCACGGTCGACGAGTGCCTCTCGCGGCGCAAGGAGGGCATCGCGACCGAGCTGATGCGCGAAATCGCGCCGGTGGTGTCCGGGCACGGGCGCGTCGACGACGAGACCGACATGGGCTGGGGCGTGGTGATCGACACCATCGAGATCCAGGACGTGCGCATCCTCTCGTCGACGGTGTTCTCGAACATGCAGGCGCGCTACCGGCAGACGCAGGAGCTCGAGGCGCGCGAGGCGGCGCTGACGACGGAGCGCGCCGTGAAGCTCGGCGAGGCCGAGGCGACGCGGCGGATCGAGCTGGCGCAGCTCGCCGCGACGGCCGAGGTGCAGACGCGGCGGCTGGAGTCGGACGAGGCGGCGCGGCTCGGGGAGATCGCCACGACGGCGCGGGTGATGGAGGCCAAGCTCGCGCAGAAGCGAGCGACGGAGGAGGCCGAGATCGAGGCCGGGCGCGTGGTGCTGCTCGCGAAGATCGAGTCGGAGCGGCTGCTCTCGGAGCGGCGGCGGATCGCCGCCGAGCAGAGCCAGGTCGCCGAGCTGGCGACGGCGGCGCGCCTCGCCGAGGCTCGCCTCGTGGAGGAGCAGCGCGCCGCCGAGCAGCGCCTGGCGATCGAGGCCGCGCGCGCGCAGCTCGAGGCCGACGTCGAGGCCGCGCGCCACACGGCGACGCTGGCCCGCGTCGAGCACGAGCTCGCGCACCTGCGCCTCCAGGCGGAGATCTCGGCGGCGCGTCGGGTCATCGCCGAGTCCGAGGTCGCGATCGCCGAGATCGCTTCCCGGCAAGCCATTCTGGCGCAGGAGCCGGAGCTTTCGCGGGCCCGGACGCTCCGCGAGATCGAGAACGCGGTGTCGCCCGAGGCGGTGCGGCTCGTGGTCGCGCAGCGGCTCCCGGATCTGGCCGCGGCGTTCCAGCAGAACATGGGGCAGGTCCACGTGACGGCGGTCGGCGGCGAGAACCCGTTCGGCTTCATCGTCGCGGCCGTCGACGGCGTCCTCGGGATGGCGAGGGCTGCAGGCCTCGATCTGCCGATGACCAGTGGCCGCACCCCGGCCTCGTAACCGCGCACGTACAGCTTGTCTTCGAGCTTCCCGCGCGTGGTACGGCGCGTGCTGGGAGGTCCCTCGAACACGGGGGAATGGAAGCTCTTATGGCCTACCGGAGACTCTCAATCGAAGACATCGCGACGCTCGTCGGCCACTGGCAGGGCCGGGAGAGCGAGCGCAAGATCGCCCGGCTCACGGGCATCGATCGCAAGACCGTGCGGCGCTACCTCGCCGCCGCCGAGGTGGCCGCGCTGCAGCGCGATCAGCCGCTGGCCGAGGCCGATTTCGCCGATCTGGCCAGGCGCGTGCAGTCGCGATCGAAGGCCGTGTCGAGCACGACGCGCGCCGAGCTCGCGGGGCACGAGGCCCAGATCGGCTCGTGGCTCGCGGAGGATCCGCCGGTGCGCCTGCGCGAGGTGCACCGGCGCCTGGTGGCGGAGGGCGTCCGCGTGACGTACTGGACGCTGCGTCGCTTCACCTTGCTGGTGCGCTCGTCGCGCGAGCCGCAGCCGACGGTGATCCCGCCGCCTCGCGACAGCGGGGTGCAGACCTCGGATCGCGCCGTCACCGCGGCCTTTGCCCCTCAGCTCCGCGCGGCCGGAGTCACGGCGTGAGGCGACCCGGGGAAGGGGGCGCGGGCTCCCTTTCTTCGCGGCGTCGATGTTCGGGAAGGCGTGCGAACGCGGGGCGCGAGCCTCACGCCGAGGCGGGCGGCAGCTCCGCGCTGCGCTCGCGCGGGGCCTCTTCGAGCTGGCTCGGCGCGAGGACGACGAGCAGCATCAGCGCCGCGAGCGCGAGGGCTGCGATCGACTCGAAGCGGACGGCGGGAACGCCGCCTTCGGACGCGTGGACCGAGCCGAGGACGGCGACGAACAGCGCGCCGCCGAGCATCCGCGCGGCGTAGACGGCGCTGGTGATCATCCCGCGCTGATCCCACGCGACCTGGCTCTGCGGGGCGATCAGCGCCGTGCTCGCGGCCGGTCCGACGCCGAGGCCGAGCACGGCGAGCGCGGCGTACGCGGCTCCGATCGTGAGCTGGAGCCGGACGACGACCGCGAGGCCGATCGCGCCGACGAGCGCCACGGCGAAGCCTCCGGCGACGCTCGCGCGCATGCCGTGACGGACGAGCACGTGCACGCCGAACGTCGATCCCACCGACCATCCGACGAGGAGCGGGATCAGCGCGGCGCCGGCGCCGATGGCGTCGCGCCCGAGCTTCTGCGCCATCCAGAGCGGGACATACGCCGTCGTCGCGTAGAGCAGCCCGCCGGCGAACATGCCTGCGAGGAGGCCGGCGCGGATCACCGGGCTCCGCAGAAGCGCGGGCGCGAGGACGGGGTTCGACGAGCGCCGCTGCTGCCGCGCGACCAGGACGACGGCGACGATCGCGGCCGCCGCGAACGCGAAGCGAGGCGCGCCCTCGAGGCCGGCCGGCTCGATCGCCAGCAGCACCAGGCCCGCCGCGAGCCCGGCCAGCGCGGCGCCGCCCGCGCCCGACGAGGCGGCGCGGGCGCGCGAGGGATCGCGAAACGAGGCAAAAAGAAGCGTCACCGCGAGCAGCCCGGCCGGCACGTTGACGAAGAACACCCAGCGCCACGAGAGGTGCACGACGAGGAACCCGCCGAGCAGCGGCCCGAGCGCGTTGGCCGCGCCCCACGTCGCCGTGAACAGCGCCTGCACGCGGGCGCGCTCCGTCATCGAGTACAGATCGGCGCTGATGGTCATGGCCACGGGCTGGATCGCGCCCGCGCCGAGGCCCTGGAGCACGCGGAAGAACACCAGCGCTTCCATCGATCGCGCCGCCCCGCAGCCCGCCGACGCGACGAGGAAGAGCCCCATGCCCGCGGCGAACACCGGGCGCCTCCCGTGCGCGTCCGCGAGCTTGCCGCAGGTGAGCACGCCCAGCGTGGAGGCGATCAGGAAGGCCGAGAACACCCACGAGTACGCGGCCAGGCCGCCGAGGCTCGCGACGATCGACGGCATGGCGCCCGTGACGCCAGTCCCCTCGAACGCGGCCACGACGAGGCTGAGGACGATGGCCGCGGTGGCGACGCGGCGGCGCGTGGTGGGATCGGTGAGCACGGGTTCGTGCGCTCACCCTAGGGGCTGATTCACCCGCGGGGAACTACAGCACGAAGTGATCGCCGAGCTGGAGCACCTCGAGCGAGAGGCCCTTGATCGCGGCGCACTCGTGCTCGACGATCGCCTGGAAAACAGGTTTGATGTGATAGAGCAGCGTCGGCAGCGCGTCGGGCGTCTTGTACTTGCGCAGCTCGCGCGCGAGGGTCTGCGGCGTGTGATGGCCGCTCGACGTGGCGAGCCCCTGCTCGTGGTTGGGGAAGCTCACTTCCATCAGCAGCGCCTTGAGATCGGTGAGCTCGTTGAGCACCTCCCACAGGCGCTCGGTCGGGCCGGTATCGCCGCTGTAGGCGATCGATCCGCCCGGGCCCTCGATCACGAACGCGGCCGCCTCGATGGTGTGCGAGACGAGGACGGCGCGCACGTCGTGCCCGGCGATCGCCACGCGCTTCTCGGGCACGAGCTCGAGGTAGCGGATCGTCGGCTCCCGCGGCGAGGGGATCTGCGTGAAGTCGGGCCAGAGCAGCCCGTTGAAGAAGTGCCGCTTCAAGAGGGCGATCGTCTCGGCCGTCGCGGCGATCGTCAGCGGGGGCGCGCGCATCTGGCAGCGGTTGTCGGCGAGCGTCGATAGATCGCGGATGTGATCCATGTGCGCG
Source organism: Byssovorax sp. (assembly GCA_025362495.1). GTDB lineage: Bacteria > Myxococcota_A > Polyangia > Polyangiales > Polyangiaceae > JANYGI01. The sequence continues at coordinate 101,600 of JANYGI010000026.1, forward strand.
TGGCTGACGAGGCACGCCGTGAGCTTCATCTGGTCGGCGATCTCGAGCCCGCTCGTGAGCGCGCCCGCGTCCACGGCGAGCGTGTCGCCGATCACGAACGCGCTCGTGCGGTGCTTCGGGGTCTCCCCCCCGTGGCAGCCGATCACCCGGAGATCCACCTTGGAATTCAGCCTTCTCCGCCGAACTTCTGCGGCATCTCCAGGAACTCGAGGAAATCCTGGAGGCGTCCAACGTCGGCGACGATGACCGCGCCGGGCTCCTCCGTCACGAGGCGCAGGCGGCGCAGGCGCGCCATGACCTCTTCGGCCACCGAGAGCTCGACGCCGACCTCGCGCGCGATCTCTTCGGGCGTGGTGCGGATGCGGATCCCCTCCTCCGTCGGCTCGCCGAATGCGTCGGCGTGGCGCGCGAGCGCGAGCATGACCCGAGCCTTGGGATCGCGGTGCATCAGGATCTCGACGAGCGTGTCGGCCGAGTCGAGGCGCTTCGCGAGCTTCTTGATCAGCCGCAGCGCGATCTCGGCGTTGCGCGCGACCATCGACTCCAGCGTCTTCGCTTCGATCACCAGGCAGCGCGTGGTCTCGACCACGGTCGCCGTCGCGGTGCGCGGCTTCCCGTTGAGGATGGCCATCTCACCGAGGAACTCGCCGGGGCCGAGGACCGCGAGGCTCTTGGCTTCGCCGCCGACTTCTTTCGTGATCCGGACCGCGCCGGACTGGATCACGAACATCACCTCGCCCGACTCCCCTTCGCGAAACAGGACATCGCCCGGTTGGTACTCGCGCCCGAAGCGGGCGAACAACGGGTCGGACATGATGTCGTCGAGTCTACAGTGATGCGCGTTCACGGGTCAAAAAGCGCCCGGACAAAATGCGAAAGGGCCCACGAAGCGCTTCGCGGGCCCTCTCACGGCGAGGCACCCCGAGCGCAGCACGGCGCCCGGGGAAGCCTCGCGGCTCGGCTCACATGTCGAAGTCGCCCATGCCGCCCATGCCGCCCATGCCGCCCATCCCGCCCATGCCGCCCATGCCGCCCATGCCACCCATGCCGCCGCCACCACCGCCGCCGGCCGCCGCTTCGGCCTTCTTCGGCTTGTCGGCGATCAGGGCCTCGGTGGTGAGCATCAGCGCCGCGACGCTGGCCGCGTTCGAGAGCGCGTGACGCACGACCTTGGCCGGATCGATGACGCCGGCCGCGAGGAGATCCTCGTACTTGTCCGTCGCCGCGTTGTAGCCGAACGCGCCCTTGCCCTCGCGGACCTTCTCCACGACGACCGAGCCGTCGACGCCCGCGTTCTGCGCGATCTGGCGGAGCGGGGCCTCGCAGGCCTTGCGGATCAGGCGAACGCCGCTGTCGCGCTCGTCGCCGAACTTGAGCGAGTCGAGCGACGCGAGCGCGCGGATCAGCGCCACGCCGCCGCCGGGGACGATGCCCTCCTCCACGGCCGCGCGGGTCGCGTGGAGAGCGTCCTCCACGCGCGCCTTCTTCTCCTTCATCTCGGTCTCGGTGTAGGCGCCGACGCGCACGACAGCGACGCCGCCCGCGAGCTTCGCGAGGCGCTCCTGGAGCTTCTCGCGATCGTAGTCGCTCGACGTGTCGGCGATCTGCTTGCGGATCGACTCGACGCGGCCCTTGATCGCCGTCTTGTCGCCGGCGCCGTCGATGATGACGGTGTTGTCCTTGTCGATCTCGACGCGCTTGGCCGAGCCGAGATCCTTGAGCGTCGCCGTCTCGAGCTTCTGCCCGAGGTCCTCCATGAACGAGGTGGCGCCCGTGAGGATCGCGATGTCCTTGAGCATCTCCTTGCGGCGATCACCGAAGCCCGGCGCCTTGACGGCGGCGACCTTGATCGTGCCGCGGAGCTTGTTCACGACCAGCGTCGCGAGGGCCTCGCCGTCGACGTCTTCCGAGAGGATCAGGATCTCGCGCCCGGCCTTGACGACCTGCTCGAGGATCGGGAGCAGATCGGCCATCGCCGAGATCTTCTTCTCGTGGACGAGGATGAGCGGGTTGTTGAGCACCGCGAGCATCTTCTCGGGATCGGTCACGAAGTACGGCGAGAGGTAGCCGCGGTCGAACTGCATGCCCTCGACCGTCTCGAGCTCGGTCGTCATCTTCTTGTTTTCTTCAACAGTGATGACGCCCTCCTTGCCGACCTTCTCCATGGCCTCGGCGAGGATGTTGCCGATCTCCTGGTCGCCGTTGGCGCTGATGGTCGCGACCTGAGCGATCTGCTCCTTGTCCTTGGTCGGCTTGGCGCTCTCCTTGATGGCGGCGAGCATCTTCTCGACGGCGGCGTCGATGCCGCGCTTGAGATCCATCGGGTTGTGGCCGGCCTCGACGAGGCGCAGGCCCTCACCGTAGATCGCCTGCGCGAGCACGGTCGCCGTCGTGGTGCCGTCGCCGGCCTTGTCGCTGGTCTTCGAGGCGACCTCGCGGACCATCTGGGCGCCCATGTTCTCGAGCTTCCCGTGGAGCTCGATCTCCTTGGCCACCGTGACGCCGTCCTTGGTGATGACGGGCGAGCCCCAGGACTTCTCGATCACGACGTTGCGACCCTTGGGCCCCAGCGTGACCTTGACCGCATCGGCGAGGGTGTTGACGCCCTTGAGGATCGCGGCGCGAGCGCCACGGCTGAAAACGATCTGCTTGGCCGACATAAAAAACTCAACCTCTCACGGCGCCGCGCGCCGCATGAATCTTGGAATTCCCCCGCGACGAACCGGAAATCAGGAGGCGGCGGCCTCGGAGCGCGTGACGGCGAGGATGTCGTCCTCGCGGATCAGCATGTGCTCCTCGCCATCGAGCTTGACCTCGGTGCCGCTGTACTTGCCGAAGAGGACGACGTCGCCGACCTTGACGTCGACGGGGCGAACCTTGCCGTCCTTCAGCACCTTGCCGTTGCCCACGGCGACGACGCGACCCTCGATCGGCTTCTCCTTCGCCGAGTCGGGGATGATGATCCCTCCCTTGGTCACGCTCTCGCCCTCGAGGCGCTTGATCACGATGCGGTCCTGCAGCGGCCTGATCTTCATGGTGCTCTTCCTTTTCCGTGTGGCTGTTGCATCGATCCGGCCGCGGGGGAGGCCCCCCTCGCGCTCCTCGCCGCCACCGCCTTGGCTCGCCCCGGCCCGCGAACGGACCGAGCAGACAGGCGGCTGGCACTCGACCGGCTCGATGGCTAAAACCGGGCGCAAAGTAAATCACAGGGGGAACGCGTCAAGGGCGCTGAAGGAATCGCGGATTCATTTCGAGTACGCTGGCGTTCGGCCGTCCGAGGTGCTACAAGGGGTCCCGTTCAGAGCGGCCGAGTACATTCCCGCAGCGTCGGCGGTCCCGTAAAAAAGAAGTTGACGGGAACGTTCTTGTGAGTAGTATCCCGCGCCCCGGCCGACGAAGTTGGTGAAGCCGGTCTGAAGGCCCATTGGGGGATCGTCTAACGGCAGGACGCCAGATTCTGGCTCTGGCTATCGGGGTTCGAATCCCTGTCCCCCAGCTCGTTGTTGAAAATTTAGTTTCGTCAGTTGCAGCAGGTCCCATCGTCTAGTGGTTAGGACGCTGGCCTCTCACGCCGGTAACGCGGGTTCAAATCCCGCTGGGATCACCAAAGTGAGAACGACCCCCGGATTGTGTCCATCAGGCGCAGTCCGGGGTCTGTCGTCGTTTGTGCTTCGGATCCGGGCTGGCTGGCACGAGCTGGGGGCCAGCCCAAGGACTGCTCGAGCCACAGCCGCCAGACCTGGGATCGCGATCCGCTCTACGCCGGTATCGGCGGCCGTCCCGGGCCCTCTTCGATGCGCACCAGGATGGCGGTGATGTTGTCGGTGCCGCCGAAGAAGTTCGCGCGATCGATCAGCGTCTTGCAGGCCTCGTCGAGGTCGGGCGTCTTGGTGATCGTCTCGAGGATTTGCTCGTCGGTCATCATCCCGGACAGGCCATCCGAGCAGAGCAAGTACACGTCGCCGAGGGCGGTCGGCTCGGTCGCGAGGTCGACGAGCACGTCCTCGCGGATGCCGAGGGCGCGGGTGATCACGTTGGGCGGGAGCTGACGCATCTCTTCCGGCGTCATCCACGGGGCCATGTGGCGGGCGTCGCTGATCAGCGAGTGATCGCGCGTCATCTGCAGGATTTCGCCGTCGCGGATGCGGTAGCAGCGGCTGTCGCCCACGTGCCCCACCGAGACCCGGTCGGCCTCGGGCGTGAAGATGGCCGCCACGATCGTCGTGCCCATCCCGAAGTCGGCCATCGTCCGCAGCGAGCGGTCGAAGATGCGCCGGTTCGCGAGGCGCAGGCTCGTGACGATGTAGTTCTCCTCGTCCGAAAGCATCGGATCAGCGGGGAACGGCCACGTGCCGTCGCGCCCGACGACCACGGTGAAAAAATCGGTGAGGGTGGAGACGGCGAGCTGGCTGGCTACGTCGCCCGAGCGGTGACCGCCCATGCCGTCGGCCACGGCAACGATGCCGTACTCGAGCATGAGCACGAGGCTGTCCTCGTTGTGCTCGCGCAACAAACCAACGTCCGTCATCCCGGCGAACCGGGTTTGCATGGGTCGAGAGTAGACGCGGAGCGACGCTCCGGCGCAAGTTCGAAGGCGGGGCGAGCGCGCGGAGGCCGTGGTCGCGCGAGCTCGTCGGGCCTGACGACCCGGGCGAACGAGCCGAAAAAGCCCCCTGGTCGCGGACGCTTCGAGCCGCCATGAACACGCCCCGGGCCAAGGGGCGGCCCGGGCTGAGGGGGAGAGTCGATCGTGGAGATCTGCGAGAACCTGGTCGGTGGCGAGCGTCGCGGCGGCGATCCGCTCCTGGTGCGGAGCCCGTTCGATGGAGAGGTGATCGGCGAGGCCGCGCTCGGCGGCCCCGAGGTGATCGAGGCAGCGATCGACGCCGCCGTGCGCGCCCAGCCGGCGATGGCGGCGCTCACGCGCGAGGCCCGCGCCGCGATCCTCGAACGCATGGCCGAGGCCGTGGCGAAGCGGAGCGAGGAGCTCGGGCGCCTGATCCAGCGCGAGTCGGGCAAGCCGATCACCTACGCGCGGCTCGAGGTCAGCCGCTGCGTCGACACGCTGCGCGCGAGCGCCGACGCCGCGCGCGGGATCGCCGGCGCCGAGATCCCGCTCGACGCCGCCAGGCCCGGCGAGGGGCGCCTGGCCTTCACGCGGCGCTTTCCCGTGGGGCCCATCGCGTCGATCACGCCCTTCAATTTCCCCCTCAACCTCGTCGCGCACAAGGTCGGCCCGGCCATCGCCGCGGGCTGCGCCAACGTCGTCAAGCCCGCCTCGCAGACGCCGCTCTCGGCGATCCGGCTCGGCGAGATCGCCATGGCCGCGGGCCTCCCGCGCGGCGGGATCAACGTCGTCGCCTGCGATCGTCGCACCGGTCAGCGCCTCGTCGAGGACGATCGCTTGCGCCTGCTCACCTTCACGGGGAGCCCCGACGTGGGCTTCAAGATGAAGCGCGACGCCGGTAAAAAGCGCGTGGTGCTCGAGCTCGGCGGCAACGCGGCGGCGATCGTGCTGCCCGACGCCGACGTCGATCACGCGGCCGCGCGCTGCGCCGTCGGCGGCTACTACCAGGCGGGGCAGTCGTGCATCTCGGTGCAGCGGGTGATCGTGCACCGCGATGTCTACCCGCGGTTTCGCGACGCCCTCGCCGACCGCACGCGGGCGATCCCGTTCGGCGATCCGGCCGACGACGTCACGGTGTGTGGCCCGCTCATCGACGAGGGCAACGCCGAGCGGGTGATGACGTGGATCGACGAGGCGCGCGGCCTCGGCGGCAAGATCCTCGTCGGCGGCGATCGCCGCGGCGGCGTGGTCCCGCCGACGCTGATCGAGGGCGCGCCGGCCACCGCGCGCGTGGTGGCCGACGAGGTCTTCGGCCCGGTGATCGCCCTCTCGATCGCCGACTCGATGGAGCACGCCGTCGCCCTCGCCGGCGCGACGCGCTTCGGCCTCCAGTGCGGGATCTTCACCCACGATCTCCGCGCCGTGCTCCACGCGTGGGATCACCTCGATGTAGGCGGCCTGATCCACAACGATACGCCGGCGTTTCGCGTCGATCTGATGCCGTACGGCGGCGTGCGCGACAGCGGCCTCGGCCGCGAAGGCCCGCGCTACACGGTCGAAGAGCTGACCGAGCAGCGCCTCCTCGTGCTCTCGCGGTGACCACCAGATCCAGAGCATCTCCGATTCAGATCTGGATCTCCCTCTGATGTGGGGCGGGCCTCCGCGCCCGCCGCATGGACCGGCTCGAGCCACAAAGCCGAGTGAAACCGGTTCGAGAGTGGATCCGGCTCAGGTCGGGGCTGCTGTAGAGGTTCCATGTGGCGGGCACGGAGGCCCGCCCCACACCAGAAAATGCACCAGAAAAGGCTTCAGAGACCGAAGCGCTCGATGATCGCCGCCTGGCGCTCCAGCTCGCCCGTGAGCTCGAGCGCCTGGGCGAGGCCCGGCCACACCAGCGGTGACTCGTCGGCTCCCCCGTGGCGCGCCAGCAGATCGTGGAGCTCGCGGCGCGAGCAGCCTGCCGGGGCCGCGAGGTACGCGAGCAGCCCCGGGCGCGCCGCGTCGGTCGCCGCTTCGGTCACGACGTAGGTCGCGTCGCTCTGCACCGCGAGCACGCAGCCGCGCGCCTTGAGATCCGCGCGCAGGGCCTCCAGCCGCTCGGCCCCCGGGTGGACGCCGTCGAGCAAATAAGACTCGTATTCGCCTGGTTTTCGCGTCGTGATCGCCGGGTAGAGGTAGGTGTGATTCTCCTCGCCCGCGCCGGGCGCGGGGTTACGCGGGGCGGCCTCGAAGACGATCTCGTCGCCGTAGTGCTGCGGCGCGCGCGGCCGCGCGACCTCGAGGATCCGCGCCGTCACCGGCCCGGTGCGCAGCGCGTGGTGGACGCCGACCTCGCCGTCGGGCTCGCGCAGCTCGATCCGGCAAAGGCCCCAGGCCTCCTCGATCGGGCCCTCGCCCTGCACGTTCATCCCGATGCGGATCGCCGACGCGCGCACCGCGTCCCAGCGGCCGAGGAGCGTGGCCGTGACCATTCGATCCCAGTCGTGGTTGCCCGCGCGCGGCTCGCGCTCGACCAGCCGATCGAGGCGCGCGAGCGACTCTTCCAGGCGACCCGCTTCGCGATCGAGGCTCGCCAGGAGCAGCTCGAGCCGCAGGTTCCCGGGCTCCAGCGCGAGCATCGCTTCGAGGTGCGGGCGAGCCTTCTCGCGCTCGTCTTCCTGCTGATAGGCCGTCGCGAGGAGGAAGTGCGCGCCCACCGCGATCTCGCCCTTCGGCTCCGCGGCGAGCGACGCCTCCGCGAGCGCGCGCGCCTCGGGGGATCGCTTCTGATCCAGCAGCGACTGGCCGAGCGTCATCAGCACGCCGTGCGCGCCGGGGAAGGCCGTGAGGTGCGCGCGCAGCCCGGCCTCGGCCTCGGCGTGGCGCGAGAGGGCGCGGCGCGCCGACGCCGCGATGATCGCCAGCCGCTCCTCGTCGGGAAAGCGCGCGCGCCCCGCCGCGAGGATCTCCAGATCGGTCTCGGGATCGCTGGTGAGCTGAGCGAGCGCGAGCTCGGCGCTGCCCGGCGGATGGCGCGCATCCTTCACGGCCTCGCGCGCGGCCGCGATCGCCGTGTCGAGCCGCGCGAGATCGTCGTCGGCGCCGAGCGGCCGCCGCAAGCGCGGGACGAGCGCGCGGATCGACGCGGCGGCGTGCTCCGCGGTGCCGAGGCGATCGCGGGCGATGGCGAGCTCGGCGCGCCGATGCGCGATGCCGATCGCGACGCGCACCACGCCGCTGTCGGCGAGCTTGGTCTCGAGCTCGAAGAAGCGGGCCTCGAGCTTCCAGTCACCGGGCGCGGCCAGCGCGAGCGCGAGGGCGTGCATGGCCTGCGTCCAGCGCTCGTAGAGGCTCGGCGTCGGGAGGATCCGATCGAACGGCGGCAGCGCGAGCAGCGCCTCTTCGCAGCGTCCGAGCCTCGCCAGGAGCCTGGCCGCGTCGAGCGCGTGGGTGAGCTGATCGTTGACGTCGGTCTCGGTCTCGCGCGCCCGCAGCGCCACCGCGAGCGCCTCGTCGAGGCGATCGAGCCGGAACAGCGCCTCGGTCCGCGCGGTCGCGAGGTGGCGCGTCGCGGCCCCGCGCCCGGCGCCCACCAGCGCCTCGGCCTGGGCGTCGAGGAACGCGACCGCGGCCGCCGCCCTGCCGTCGTCGATCAGGCCGTAGGCGTACTCGCTTGAAATGCAGGTGAAACAGGGCCATTTCGCGTCGATGCGCGCCAGCGTCTCGCGGGCGACGGCGATCCGATCCGGGGCGTAGCCCGGCCCGTCGAGCTCGGCGTAGCAGCCCGCGAGATCCTGGATCACGCACACGCTCTGCGGGCAGTCGCGCGCCTCGTCGCGCGACGCGAGCTCGAGCAGGCGCACCGCCTCGGGCAGGTACGCCGTGGCCTCGTGGCGGTGGAGGATGCGGCTCTGCAGGTTCCAGTGGCGAATGAAGAGCTCGAGCCAGGGGCTCTTGGCCTCGCGCGCGAGGGCCAGCGCCTCGGGCACGATGGCGTCGAGCTGCGCGTGCTCGTGGTTGACGACGTGGCCGGGGATGCGGCGGGTGAGCTCGGCTAGGCGGGGCCTCCCGCTCTCGTTCAGCTCGCGTTGCAGATCGTGAACCCAGCGCCAGATGTCCATGATTTCAAGCCGATTTCAGGAGCGCGAGCAGCGCGTCCGAGAGGGCCGCGAGGTGATCTCCGACCTCGCCCGAGGCGCCGTCGTCGCGCCCGGCCATCAGCCCGGCGACGCCGCGCAGGAGCCGCGCGGCCTGCTCGGCGCGCGCCTCCTCGGCGGGCCCGCTCGCCGCGAGGATCCGCGCGATCACCGGCGTGTCGAGGTTGACGTAGAGCCGCGCCTCGACGCCCGCGTCGATGGTCTTCGTGAAGAGGCGCGCCATGCCGAGGACCGCCGTCGAGACCTTCTTGTCGGCCTCGTCGCGCTCGAGGATCTCCTTCAGCGCCACGTCGCGATCGGGCACCAGGACCAGCGGGAGCGTGTCGGGAGCGAAGCGCGCGGGGACGACCTCCTGCCGCTCGCCATGGAAAAGCGCGCGGAGCCGCGCGGCGTGCGCGTCCGACACCTCCGCGCGCGGGAACAGCGACTGGTTGCCCTGCTTGGTGCCGAGCTGGACGACGGCGCCGCCGACGCGCTGCGCGTAGGCCTGGCAGAAGGGCAGGGCCGCGTAGCGCACGCCGGTCACCACCGGGACGCGGAGCGCGCGGAAGAGGATCTCCTCGTAGCCGCCCTGTTCGCCCATGGAAACGTGGATCTTCCCGCCGCTCTTCTTGCGCACCGCGGGCACGGTGAGACCGCCCTCGCTCGTCGGCACCTTGAGGTCGGGCGCCAGCAGATCGAAGAGCCGCGGATCGCAGATCGCCGCGCCGAGCAGGGCCTCGTTGTGGCGCAGCAAGACGCGGCGCCACGTGGCCGGCTCGTGCTCGGCGAGGTGCGCGAGCCCGCTGATCAGCGCCCCCTGGATCTGCCCGGCGAGGTGGTGGTACGCGGCGTCGCGCTGCACGTCCTCGCGGCTCGCCGTCGGCGTGAGCGCGTCGGCCTCGATCACGCCGCCGACGAAGCCGGCCCACGGCGGCAGCAGATCGCGCTCGTCGGGGCTGACGAGCATGCCGCGCACGAAGACCGAGATGTTGCGGTTGTCCGAGGTGCCGTAGGTCGCGCCGTCCTGCACCCAGAGCAGGCCGCGCGGGCCGCCGCCGACGTCGTTGGCGGACGCGGTCGGGTCGGCCTCGGGCTTGACGTCGAAGGTGCAGAGCGGCTCGAACCGCGACTCGAAGCGGCGCGCGAAATCGAGGCTCCGGCGGCGGTGGAGCAGGGGCGAGTCGCCCTCGTCGCGCCAGGGCGGGGCGGGGCGATTCACGGCGTCGCTCGTCGCGCTCCCGAGGTGGATCGGGAACGTGAGCATGCAGGCGTAGCGCTCGAGCAGGCGAGGCACGAGATCCACGCTCGCGAGCAGCGCGAACGCCTCGCCGAGGTGGAGCACGACGCGCGTGCCGACGAGCCCCGCCGGCGCCGGGCCGAGCTGGTAGCGCTCGCCGCCGCGGCTCTGAAAATGCCACCCGAGCGTGGGCTCCTGGTACGAAGTGGTGAACAGGTCGACGCGCTCGCTCACCACGAACGCCGAGAGAAAGCCGAGGCCGAACGCGCCGATCAGCGCCTCTCCGCCGCGCCCTTCGGCCCGCAATTTCCCGGTGTATCCCGCGCCGACGGTGGCCAGGTACTTCACGATCTCGTCGTGGGTGAGCCCGGCGCCCGTGTCGGTGATCGTCAGCGTGCGCTTCACCGGATCGGGCGTGACCACGATCATCGGCTCGAACGGCGACGGGTCCTCGAGCTGCCGGCGCACGCACGAGTCGTGCGCGTTCTGCACCAGCTCCCGCAGCGCGACGTGGGGCGTGGAATAGAGGTTGTTCCCGAGCACCCGCATCAGACCGGCGAGGTCGACCTGGGTGCGCAGCAGCTCGACCGGCTCGCTCATGCGAGCGGGATCAGAGCGCACCTCGGCCGCGAAATCGAGCGCGGCGGCCTCCCCGCGCGATCGACGCGGAAATAGAGCGCTTTCACGCCCGCAGCGTGGCCGCGGTCAGCGGAACTTCGAGTGGCACTCCTTGCACGTGGCCTTCATGTCGCCGAGGGCCGCGCTCGCGCCCGCCGAGTCCTTCGCGGTCGCGGCGACGCCGAGGGCCTTGGCCTTGTCGTTGAGCTTCGTGGCCAGCGCGTCGAAATCGGGACCCTTCGTGAAGTCCTTCGTTTTCAGGCTCGTCGCCTGGATGCGCTCGGAAACGAGGGTGAACGCCGCCCAGTCCGCGTCGACGTAGCTCGTCGCGCCGATCTTCTTCCACTGCGGATCGGCCACGGTCGCCTGGTTGTCCATCACGATCGTCAGGCTGGTGAGCTTGGGGATGTCGTTGACGGGCGTGTTGGTGATCGGCGCTCCGCAGTGGACGGCGGCGAGAGCGAGCGTGGCGGCGAGGATCGTGGTCGGGGCGAGGCGCATGAGGGATTTCCTGAGGAAGCGGGCGGCGATTATCCACGCCGATGCTCGGAGGCGGTCCAGAAATCGATCGCCTGGGTTATCCTGCGCCGCCATGCGGGTCTGGACTGATGGAACGATTCATCTCGTCTCCGGCGAGGAAGGAATCGAAGTGCACCGGCCGAACACGGCAGCGGTGCTTCACGCGCTCGGGAAACCCCAGAAGCGCGCTCACGCGCCGCGCGACGTGCTCGCGGTCGTGACGAGCGAGCCGCTCCGCGCCTGGGTCGGCAGCGGATCGGACGTGAAGCTCGTGACGATCGACGAGGGCGCGAACGTCGACAAGACGATCGCGGCCAACGTCCTCGACGCGATCGGGCTCGGCGACGGCCGCGTGCTCGCGTGCGTGGTGCTCCCCGGCGAGCGTAGCCCGCGCCTCGTCGTCGTCGACGGCGTGTCCCCCGATTTCGCCGGCGCGACCGACCTGTCGATCCCGACAGCGAAGCGGATCACCTGGCCCGGCGGCATCTGGGACAAAGAGGTCGCCTGGCCCGAAGACGACGTGGAAGAGGGCGACGAGCCCCTCGCGCTCGACGCGCTGGCCCTCGGCTACCCCCAGACCGACGGCCGCTTTCTCTACGACGAGGTCCTGATCTCGGCCAACGAGCACGGCATCACGGTGACGGGCGTGTACGTCGGCATCGTCGCCGCGCTGCCGCCCGACGCGAGCAAGATCGACTTCGCCTTCCGCGTGCCGACGCAGGCGGGCGAGACCGAGATCTTCGCGGCGCGCACCGGCACGGGCGGCGTGGTCGTCGTCCACGCCATCGAGGGTCGGAGCTCGGCGGTGACGCACCTCGCGAGCGACGGCGCCGTCCTCGGGAGCCGCCACAAGATCGGGCGCGATCTCGCGATGGGAATGGGCCCGCCCGTCGTGCAGGGCGAGCGCGTCCTCGTCTTCGAGGCCGGCGCAAAAGAAGCCGATCGTCTCCACGAGCTGAAGCTTCCCGCGCTCGAGGTCGCGAAATCGGCCGAGCTCGGCGATCACCCGACGGGGCGCCTCTCGGTGGCCGTCGCGCCGACGGGTGATCCGTTCGTCCTCGGCCTCGGCGGCAAGGCGCGGCTCGTGAAGCGCGGCGCGCGCGGCCGGCTCGACACCGAGGCGCTGGTGCGTCCGGTGCCCAAGGTCGTCGCGCTGCCGCGAGCGATCGTGCAGGCGCCGTCGCTGCGCGTGCAAGGCCCGCCGGCGCTGGCGCTGTCGAAGGGGGATCAGCGCCCGGCGCCCTGGATGATGATGGCCGGCGAGGCCTTCGTGATCGAGATCCCGTTCACCAACCAGGGCGGCGCCAGCCGCGGGATCGCGATCGAGATCTCGGGCCCCGCGCTCCAGACCGGCCTCGTGCGCACGGCGCGGGCCCGCGTCGGCGACGTCGAGACGATGCTCGAGAGCAAGCCTGGCGCGACGTCGGTGCGCGGCGAGCTCGGCGACGTGGCGATGGAGGCCGGCTTCACGCCGATCGGCGGCGACAAGAAGGGCGCGCTGCCGCCCCCCGCGGCGCCCTCGCTCTACCTGCGGATCGAGGTCTTCGGCGTCACGCCGGGCAACGGCGTGCTCACCGTCCGCATCACGCCGCTCAGGGCCCCGCCGGGCCGCGGCTCGGTGCTGCAAGGCAAGAGCGTCACCGTCAGCGCGACCATCCCCGAGCTCTGAGCCAGCAAGATCGGGGGGGAACGATCAGCCGATCGTTCCTCCTCGATTCGCCTTTATTTCTAGGCGATCCGCGATCCCGCAGGGAGAGTCGACCGCGGAGTTCGTGCACGAGCCCGCGCACAGCGTCGAGCCGGGGCAGGTGACCGGGGCGCCGGCTGCTTCGCGCAGCCCGCCCAGCCGCCCGCGGCCGCCACCAGAAGAAGGCCGATCCCGGCCGCGCTGGCGATGGACCACCCTGACTTGACCGTGAAACACCTCATCTCCAAGAAGAGCTCGCCCCCGCCGGACGGCCTCCTCACGCCTCGAATCGCGCCGCAAACAGAGAAACCGGAGGCGACCCGCCCGCAATCAGTCCTCGCCAGTGCGGCCGATTTCGCGTACACTGCGCGCCCTTTCATGCCAAGCCCCGCATTCGAAGCCCTCTCGCCCGCCATCGCCGCTGCTCTCACGAGCCGCGGTTTCACCGCTCTCACCACCGTCCAGGAGGCTGTGCTCGATCCGGCGCTCGCCGGGCGGGATCTCCGGATCTCCTCGCAAACTGGTTCGGGAAAGACGGTGGCGGTCGGCCTCGTCCTCGTCGCTGGCCTCGAGGCCGCCGTGAAGGAGCGCGCCGAGGCGGCCGCTGCTGCGCCCTCCGCGCAGCCCGGTCCTTGCCGGCCGGCCGCCCTGCTCGTCGCCCCCACGCGCGAGCTCGCGGCGCAGCTCCAGAAGGAGCTGAGCTGGCTCTTCCAGCCGATCGGCGTCCGCGTCGCGGCCGTGGTCGGCGGCACCAGCTACGGCGGGGAGCTCCGCTCGCTCCGCACCGGCCCGCTCGTCATCGTCGGCACGCCCGGTCGCCTGCTCGATCACCTCGAGCGCGGCTCGATCGATCCCTCGGCCGCCTTCTCGGTCGTCCTCGACGAGGCCGATCAGATGCTCGACCTCGGCTTCCGCGACGAGCTCGAGGCCATCCTCGGCAAGACGCCCACCGATCGCCGCACCCACCTCGTCTCGGCCACGTTCCCGCGCGAGGTGCTCTCGCTCGCGAACCGCTACCAGCGCAACGCAGCCGACGTGCAGGGCACGCAGCGCGGCGAGGCCAACGAGGACATCACCCACATCGCCCACATGGTTCGCTCCGGCGAGCGCGAAGCGGTGATCGTCAACCTGCTGCTGCTCAACCCGGGCGAGCGCACGCTGGTGTTCGTCCGCACCCGCGCCGACGCGGCCGACATCGCCGATCGCCTCGCAAACAGGGGCTTCGGAGCCCGCGCCCTCAGCGGCGAGATGGAGCAGTGGGAGCGCACCAAGACGCTCGACGCCTTCCGCAATGGCAACATCTCCACGCTGGTCGCGACCGACGTCGCCGCCCGCGGGCTCGACGTGCCCGACGTGAGCCGCGTCATCCACGCCGATCCGCCCAACGATCCCGAGGCCTTCACCCACCGCAGCGGCCGCACCGGGCGCGCCGGGCGCAAGGGCACGAGCATCGTCCTCCTCCCGCCGTCGGCGCGCGAGGGCGTCGGTCGCCTCTTCCGCCGCGCCCGCGTCGAGGCCACCTTCCAGCCCGCGCCCACCGTGGCCGACGTGCTCCGCGCCGCCGACGATCGCCTGATCGCCGAGCTCACGGCCGCTCCGGCGGAGGACGCCAAGGAAGACGCGCGGCTCCGCGGCCTCGCCGATCGCCTCCTCGCCACCGAGGATCCGGCCAAGCTCGTGACGGCGCTCCTCGGGCGCGCCCGTCACACCGGCGCCTGCGCCCCCGAGGTCGTGACCCCGATCAGCCTCACGGCCCAGCGTCCCCAGTCGTTCGAGCGGGGCGGCCCGGCGCGCGGCTACGACAACGGCCCTCGCGGCGGGTACGACAACGGTCCTCGCAACCAGGACAACGGTCCTCGCGGCGGCCAGGGTCAGGCCCCGAGCCACGCGCCGAATCACCTTGGATTCGTGCCGTTTCGCGTCACCTGGGGCGAGCGCCACGGCGCCGATCCCCGGCGCGTCCTCGCCCTCGTGTGTCGCCGCGGCGGCATCCAGGGCAACCAGGTCGGGGCCATCCGCATCGGTGAGGTCGAGTCGACGTTCGAGGTCGCGACGCCCGTCGCCGCCGAGTTCGCCGAGCTCGTGCGCAAGCCCGACACGCGCGATCCCCGCATCCGCATCGAGGCCCTCGTGAACGTCGGGCCGCCCGCCGCTCCGGGGGCAGCGTCGCGTCCGCCGTTTCAAGAGCGGTCCGAAGGTGGTGCGCCGCAAATGACGCCGCCCGCGCAGGGCGCCCCCGGTCAGCCTGCGGGTCCCCGCGCGCCCGCGGCGTCGTACTCGCGCCGCGACGATCGTCGGCCGGCCGGGCCGCCCTCGGTCCCGCCGGTGGTCGCCACGCCGATCGCCGGCGAGGGCTTCACGCCGCCGCGCCGCAAGCTGGTGAACGCCGCGCGCTGGCAGTGAAATCGCCGTGATCCCCGGCGGATCACGGCACGCTCGCGCCCCTCGACGGCCTCGCCTCCGTCGCTGACGCCTCCGGGGCAACACCGGGCAGCACCGCCGCGAAAACCCGCGGCGGTGCTGCTAGGCTCGCCACGATGCACCTTGCTTTGCTCGGCCGCCGTGCGCTCGGAGCCTGGTTTTTCCCCGCGATCGTGGCCTTCACGACCGCGGCGTGCGGCGGGGGCGGCGACACCGCGGGTCCCTCGCCGTCCACGTCGAGCGGCGGCGAAGGCGGCGCGGGCGGCGCGGGCGGCGCCACCAGCAGCGGTGTCACCGGGGGCAACGACGGCCACGGCGGCTACGCCGGGACGGGCGACGCCGTGCCTTGCATGGTCGACGGCCGCAAAGGCCTCTGCCTCGACGTCGCGGACTGCACTGGCATGTTCGCCCCGACTCCGGGATTCTGCCCGGGCTCGTCCGGTATCCAGTGCTGCACCGAGCTCCCGCCGGGCAAATGCGATCCGACCGAGATGCCGAACCCCAACGAGGGCCTGGTCGAGGCTCCGGGCGAGGGCGGCTGTCTCCCGGGGATGCTCCCTGTCGCGGGGATATGCGTCGATCGCTACGAGGGCTCGCTCGTGATGGTCAACGGCGGCGCCGCCCATTCACCCTTCTTCAACCCTGGAGTCGAGGACGTGCGCGCCGTATCGATCCTCGGCGCCGTCCCCCAGGGCTACATCGATCAGGTCCAGGCGGCCTCGGCCTGCCTCGCCTCCGGCAAACGCCTCTGCGCCGACGACGAGTGGCTGCGTGCCTGTCAGGGCCCCAAGGGCACCACGTACCCTTATGGCGACGTGCTCGAGCCGGGCGTCTGCAACGACGCTCGCGCCGTTCACCCGGCGGTGGAGTACTTCGGCACCACCGATCCGTCGATCTTCTCGCACCTCGACAACGCCTGCTTGAACCAGCTCCCCGACTCGCTCGATCCCTCGGGGGCGCGCTTCGGGTGCGAGACGGACGAGGGCGCCTTCGACATGATGGGCAACCTCCACGAGTGGACCGATGATCCCGCCGGGACCTTCCGCGGCGGCTACTACGTCGACACCGTGAAGAACGGGCCCGGGTGCCTCTATGCCACCACGGCCCACGACACCTCGTACTGGGACTACTCCACCGGATTCCGCTGCTGCGCCGACTTGCCCTGATCCCGCGAGAAAGCTCTGGCTCACGCCGTCGCCGCCCGCCGGAAAGCGCCGATCGCTTCCATTGCAGAAGTAATCGGCCTTTCGCAGTCGGCGAAGAATGAACTAACCTGCTCACGATCGGCCCACCCTCGCCGATGACGAGGCAGAAGCACGTGCGGCACGACTCCACCAACCGTCTCCCCACCAACCCGTTCGCGGAGGTCGGCGCCAGCATCGCGCCGCCGAGCAACCGGCACAGCTCGCAGTTCGCGTTGCAACAGCTCGTGCGCACCGACGACCTCTCGGTCGTTTTCCAGCCGATCGTCACGCTCGCGACGATGAAGATCTTCGCCTACGAGGCCCTCGCGCGCTGCGCCGTGCCGGCGTTCTCGAACCCGATGGTGCTGTTCGAGCGCGCGGTCCGCGATCGCTGCTGCGGGCGCCTGGGCCGCGCCATCCGCGAGGCGGCGATCCCGCTCTGCGAGGGCGTCCCGGTCTTCATCAACGTTCACCCGCACGAGCTGGAAGAGCGCTGGCTGGTGCAGCCGGACGATCCGCTCTACTTCCACGATCGCGTCGTCTACCTCGAGATCACCGAGGCCGTGCCGCTCACCCATTTCGAGCTCTGCCGCAGCGTGCTGAAAGACGTGCGGCGCCGGGCGGACGTGCGCCTCGTGGTCGACGATCTCGGCGCGGGCTACTCCAACCTCAAGCACATCGCCGACCTCGAGCCGGCCATCGTCAAGCTCGATCGCAACCTGATAATCGATCTCGACCGGAGCAAGCGGCACCAGACGCTGGTCGCCGGCATCGTGCGCCTCTGCGCCGACCTCGGCGCCGAGGTCGTGGCCGAGGGCATCGAGACGATCGAGGAGCTCAAGGCCATCCGCGACACCGGCGTGCACTACGTGCAAGGGTTCCTGCTGGCCCGGCCCGGCTTCCCTCTGCCCGCGCTGAACCGAATTTCGATCTGATCCCCGGACAATCCGCGCTCCTTGCGCTGCCGCGCTCGCGCGTCCCGGTCGGGAATCTTCGTCCCGCAAACGTGGTGGTTTCGCCCCGCGAGGTGCTCTAGGGTGGCGCGCGAGCGAATCATCGCTCGCGTATTTGCGCGGAGGATTTCGATGAACAGCAAGCTTCCCGTGGACAGCCTCGCCCGAGCGGCGACCGTGGCGCGCGGCCTGGCGATGGACGCCGTCCACCAGGCCCAGAGCGGCCACCTCGGCTTGCCCCTCGGGTGCGCGGAGATCGGCGCGGTGCTCTACGGCGAGGTGCTCCAGCACAGCCCCGACCACCCCGCCTGGCTCAACCGCGATCGGTTCGTCCTCTCGGCCGGCCACGGCTCGATGTTCCTCTATGCCTGGCTCCACCTCGCCGGCTACCACGACCTCACGCTCGAAGAGATCAAGCGCTTCCGCCAGCTCGACTCGAAGACGCCCGGCCACCCCGAGCTCACCCACGCGCCGAGCGGCGTCGAGACCACGACTGGCCCGCTCGGGCAGGGGATCGGCAACGCCGTCGGAATGGCCGTCTCCGCCAAGATGGCCGAGGCGCGCTTCAACACCAGCGATCACGCCATCTTCGATCATCACGTCTTCTGCCTCGCCGGCGACGGCTGCATGCAGGAGGGCGTGGCCATGGAAGCCCTGGAGTTCGCGGGCCACCAGAAGCTCGACAACCTCGTCGTCATCTACGACTCGAACGCCGTCACGCTCGACGCGATGGCCAAGGAGACGCAGAGTGAAGACTCGGCCAAGCGCTTCGAGGCCATGGGCTTCGACGTCGAGACGGTCGACGGCCACGAGCTCGAGGCGCTGGCCTCGGCGCTCGAGCGCGCGCGCCACGCCGGTAGCGGCAAGCCGCAGATGATCATCGCCAAGACCCTGATCGGCAAGGGGATCCCCGAGGTCGCGGGCACCCAGAAGGCCCACGGCGAGGCCGGCGCCAAGTTCTACGAGGCCGCCCGCAAGGGCCTTGGCCTGCCCGACGCGCCGTGGTTCGTCGCCCCCGAGGTCACGGCGTTCTTCGCCGCGCGACGCGAGCAGCAAGAGGCCGCCCACGCCGCGTGGACGAAGACGTTCGAGGCCTGGCGGGCCGCCAATCCCGCGCTCGCCGCCGAGCTCGGCGTGGCGCGCGCCTACGCCCACACCGTGCCTGCCGATACCGCGTCGCGCACACCGGACAAGGCCGCTCTCTTCGCGGCGATCCCCGCGTTCCCCGCCGGGACGAAGATCGCCACGCGCAAGGCCGGGCAAGACGTGCTCCAGCCCCTCGCGGCCAAGGTGCCTCTGCTCATCGGCGGCAGCGCCGATCTCTATGGCTCCACGCTCAACTACATCGGCGATCTCAAGGCCGGCGACGACGACTTCAAGCCCGGTCACCGCACCGGCCGCAACATCCGCTTCGGCATCCGCGAGCACGGCATGTGCTCGATCCTCAACGGCATCGCGGCGCATGGCATCTTCCGCCCGAGCGGCGCCACGTTCCTGGTCTTCGCCGACTACTGCCGCGCTTCGATCCGCCTCGCGGCGCTCAGCCACCTTCCGGTGCTCTACATCTTCACCCACGACAGCGTGGGTGTCGGCGAAGACGGCCCGACCCACGAGCCCGTCGAGACCATCCCGGGCCTGCGCGTGATTCCCAATCTCGACGTGATCCGCCCCGCGGATCCCGAGGAGACCGCGGGCGCCTACGTCGCCGCGCTCGACCGGACCGACGGCCCCACGCTGCTCGCGCTCTCGCGGCAAGCGCTGCCGCCGCAGGACCAGATCCCGGTGCAGACCCGGCGCGACGGCGCGCTCCAGGGCGGCTACATCGCCCGCAAGGAGACCGCCGCTCTCGATCTCATCCTCCTCGCCACCGGGAGCGAGCTCCAGCACGCGATGGCCGCGGCCGAGCGCCTCGGCCCGGGCACGCGCGTCGTCAGCATGCCTTGCTTCTCGCGCTTCAATCGCCAGACTCCCGAGTACCGTGAGCAGGTGTTGCCGCTCTCGTGCCGGCGCCGCGTGGCCATCGAGGCCTCGGTCACCTCGACGTGGGGCCGCTACGTCGGGCTCGACGGTGTGGCGATTGGCATCGATCGCTTCGGCATGTCGGCCCCGGGCGACGTGGTCATGAAGCAGCTCGGGATCACGGCGGATCACGTCGTGTCCGCGGCGCAGGCGCTGCTCTCCGCCAAGTAGCCTCGACGCCGGCGAAACCGACGCTCACCCCGTCGGTTTCGTGCCCGGCTCGCATCCCGCGCGCGCGGCCCCGTCCATCCGCGGCCGCGCATGGACCACCGCTTCTCCACGCTCCCGCTGATCCTCGCCGCCGCCGTCTCGTGGCTCCCTGCCTGCGACGGCGGCGAGTCCGCGGTGGCAGGCGCCGCCCTCGGCGACGCGATTTCCCCTTCAACCACTGACGAATCGGCGCCGAAGCTGTGCGCCGAGGGCCCGATGATCGAGGGCGTCGACGTCTCTTATTATCAGCCGCGCGTCGACTGGACGCTTGCCCGCAAAGCCGGCGTCTCGTTCGCATTCCTGCGCGTCTCCGACGGCGCGAGCTTCCTCGATCCCGAGTTTGCAACGAGCTTTGCCGCGTCTGGCAAGGCGGGCGTCGTCCGCGGTCCTTATCAGTTCTTCCGCCCGGGCGAGGACCCGATCGCGCAAGCCGATCTCCTGATCTCCACCGTCCGCGCCCAGGGTGGCCTCCAGGCCGGCGATCTCCCGCCGGTGCTCGACATCGAGGTCACCGACGATATGCCCGCTGCGGCGATCCGCGCCGGGATGCGCCGCTGGCTCGATCGCGTCGAGGTGGCCTTCAACCGCCGTCCGCTCCTCTACACATCACCCGGCTTCTGGGACGGCCTCGGCGCCGAGGCCTCGTTTGCGCGCTATCCGCTCTGGGTTGCCCACTGGGACACAGCGTGTCCGGGAGTACCCGGCGCGTGGACGACGTGGACGTTCTGGCAAACCACCGACAGCGGCGAGGTCCCCGGGGTCCCCGGCGCCGTGGACCGCGACCGCTTCAATGGCACCCTCGCGGATCTCCGCGCCTTCACGGGCGCCGTGGATCCCGCGCCCCCGAGGCCCCGCGCGCCGACGAAGCCTCGGCCGGCCCCGAAGCCGAAGGGCCGCTCCCACGGCCGTAAATGGCCATGGCCGGCGTCGCTGCCGTGGCCCTTGCCCTGGAAATAGCTCACCCGTCGACGGTCATTCTTCGTCCGAGCTAGCGCCCCGGACGCATTGAAGCGACGTCGTCGCGGGCTTACGACATCTCCTCCGGCTCACCCCCGCTGAAGAGGAGATCGAATGTCCCGATACGCGCTGATCCTGGCACCTTCCGCCGCCGCGATCCTCATCGTCCTGGCAGTATCGCAGGCTCGTGGCGACTCGATGGCCGGTGAGACGGATCTCGCCCCGGATGCTGCCGATCCGCGGTCGGTCTGCACGGCGAGCCGGAGCCTCGGCGGGCTCACCAGCTGCAAATCGGCGCTGCTCTGGCACGAGTATGCCAACCAGGACTGCATCGTCCGCGGTTATCCGAAGGTCGGCGCGATAGACTACGACGGCGCCTGCTGGAAGGGCTTCCGCAGCGTCGAGTACACCTGCTGTAACTGACGCGCCTGCTCCGGGAAGGCCCCGGAACAGGCACATTTTCGCCGATCAGCTCCGCAGACCGGGGGCCTCGTGGCCGCTTTGAGCCACGTACTCGGTGTAGCCGCCGCCGTAGAGGTGCGGCCCCTCGGCGGTGAGCTCGAGCACCCGGTTCGAGAGCATGCCGAGGAAGTTTCGATCGTGGCTGACGAAGAGCATCGTCCCCTCGAAGTTCTTCAACGCGTCGACCAGCATCTCCTTCGTGGCCATGTCCAAATGGTTGGTCGGCTCGTCGAGGATCAGGAAATTCGGCGGATCGAAGAGCATCTTTGCGAGGACGAGGCGAGCCTTCTCGCCACCCGAGAGGATGCGACAGGGCTTCTCCACGTCGTCGCCCGAGAAGCCGAAGACGCCGGCCAGGGTGCGGAGCGCGCCGATGGAGGCCTGGGGGAACTCGTTGAAGATCTCGTCCCAGACCGAGTTTTCGGGCTTGAGCAGCTCCATCGCGTGCTGGGCGAAATAGCCCACCTTCACGCTGGCGCCGACGGCGATGCTCCCGGCGTCGGGCTTCGAGGCGCCGGCGATCAGCTTGAGGAGCGTGGATTTGCCCGCGCCGTTGATCCCCATCACGCACCACCGCTCGCGGCGGCGGATCAGCATGTCGAAGCTCTCGTAGATCTTCTTCGAGCCATAGGCCTTCTTCAGGCCCTGGACATTGACCACGTCGTCGCCGGAGCGGGGCGCGGGCTTGAAGTCGAACTGCACTGATTTGCGGCGCTTCGGGGCCTCGATCCGCTCGATCTTGTCGAGCTTCTTCACCCGGGACTGCACCTGGGCGGCGTGGCTGGCGCGGGCCTTGAAGCGGGCGATGAAGGCCTCTTCCTTGGCGAGCATGGCCTGCTGGCGGTCGAACTGGGCCTCGGCGTGGATCTCGTTGAGCGCGCGCTGCTTCTCGTAGAACTCGTAGTCGCCGGAGTAGGTGGTGATCTCGCCGCCGTCGATCTCCAGGATCTTGGTGACGATGCGGTTCATGAACTCGCGATCGTGGGAGGTTATCACCAGGGCGCCCTCGTACCCCTTCAAATAGCCTTCCAGCCAGATGATCGACTCGATGTCGAGGTGGTTGGTCGGCTCGTCGAGGAGGAGCGCGTCGGGGCGCATCAGGAGGATCTTCGCGAGCGCGACGCGCATCTTCCAGCCGCCGGAGAGGGCGCCGGTGTCGCCATCCATGACCTCCTGGCTGAAGCCGAGGCCGGCGAGGATCTCGCGCGCGCGAGCGTCGAGCGCGTAGCCGCCGAGCTCTTCGTAGCGGGCCTGGACGTGGCCGAAGCGATCGACCAGCTCTTCCATCTCGTCGAGGCGCTCGGGATCGGCGAGGGCCAGCTCGAGCTCGCGCAGCTCGGTGGCGATGGCCGAGATCGGGCCGGCGCCGTCCATCGTCTCGGCGACGACGCTCTTGCCCGTCATCTCGCCGACATCCTGGCTGAAGTAGCCGATGGTCACGCCGCGATCGACCGAGACCTGGCCGCCGTCGGGCTGCTCTTCCCTGGTGATCAGCCGGAAGATCGTGGTCTTTCCGCAGCCGTTGGGGCCGACGAGGCCGACCTTCTCACCGCGGTTGATCGCCGCGGAGGCCTCCATGAAGAGGATCTGTCTGCCGTGCTGCTTGCCGATGCCGTCGAGTCGGATCACTGAGAAGGCCTTGCTGCGGTGGTGCTCGGAGGGGAGGGGGGCCCCTCCATATCGCATCGGCGCGCGCGGGCAAGCCGCAAACGGTTCGCGAATCGTCCCGCCTCCTGCCGCGGCCGAGTACCCTCGAGGGCTCCATGCTCCGCCTTCGTACCGTCCGCGCCAAGCTGACCGCGCTCGTCGCGCTGTCCATCGTCGCGATGCTCGCGACGCTGCCGCTGCTCTCGTGGATGCTGCGCGAGCAGCTCGTGGACGAGGTGGACGATCGCGTCGCCGACGCCGAGAAATCGTTCCAGGAAGAGCTCGACGACGATCTCTCGGATCTACTGCTGGCAGCGAGGGTGATCGCCGCCGACACCGACACCGAGCGGGCGCTCCAGGCCCATGACGGCGCGAAGGCGCGCGAGCTCGCCGCGATGTTCGTGGGGATCTACCCGGAGATTGACGTCCTCGTCGTCGAGCCGGACGGGCGCGTGCTCGCGCAGGTCGGGTGCTCGTCGGCGCTCGCGAACGTCGGCGGCGCGCGCGAGATTGCCGGCGTGCTGGCCGCGAAGCGCGAGGTCCGCGGGATGATGGCTCACGGCTGCGAGACGGGGGCGAACGCGCCCCCCGCGTACGTGATCGCCGCGCCGATCCCGAGCGGCGGCGCCGTCGTCGTGTGCTTGCCGCTCAACGCCGCGCACCTCGCCAACGCGGGCAAGAAGCTCGGGCTCGAGCTGGCGTTGCTCGGCGTTTCGCCTGCAAATACGGTGATCGAGCGCACGCCGGGGTTCCCGGCGATCGCGCTCGCGACCGTCGTGCAGGAGCCGGTGCTCGTCGAGGCGGGGAGCTCGGCGTGGGCCGCGGCTCGCTTCGCGCCGCCCCAGCTCGCGTTCGCACAGGGGGGCCGCCTCTCGCTCGTGGCGGCGCTCGACGTGACCGACATCCGCAGCCTCGTGCGTCGGCACCTGCTCCTCGCCCTCGGCGTGCTGGCCGTCGCCGCGGCGATCTCGCTCGGCTTCGGGACGCGGCTCGCGCGGGTGATGTCGGTCGCTCTCACGCGGGTCAACGTCGCGCTGAAGCGCCTCGAACAGCAGGACTACGTGCACATCGACGCGCTGCGCACCGGCGACGAGCTCGAGGATCTCGCGACGGGATTCAACACCATGGTCGACGGGCTCAAGGACCGCGACAACCTTCGCGCCACCTTCGGCAAGTACATGACGGCGACGGTGATGGATCACCTGCTCGCGGGGAAGGTCGAGCTCGGCGGCAAGACGCTCACCGTCACCATCCTGTTCACCGACATCCGCGGCTTCACCGGCATCAGCGAGAACATGGACGCGCACTCGCTCGTGGCCCTCTTGAACGAGTATTTCACCGCGATGGTGGGCATCGTGATGGAAGAGAACGGCGTCGTGGACAAGTACATCGGCGACGCGATCATGGCGGTGTTCGGCGCGCCGGTGCCGAAGCCCGACGACGCGGTCAACGCGGTGCGCGCCGCGGTGCGGATGCGACGCGCCCTGGTGACGCTCAACGCGCGGCTCGTCGCGCGCGGCCAGCCGCCGCTGCGGACCGGGATCGGGATCCACACCGGCGAGGTCGTCGCGGGCAACATCGGGAGCGAAGCGCGCATGGAGTACACCGTGATCGGCGACGCGGTGAACCTGGCCTCGCGGCTCGAGAGCAACACCAAGGAGCTCGGCGTCAACGTGCTGATCAGCGAGGACACGTACGAGGCCGTGAAGGCCCACGTAGTCGCCAAGGCGATCCGCGAGATCACCGTGAAGGGGCGCGCCCAGCCGGTGATGACGTACGAGGTGCTGGGCCTCGTCGGCGAGCCCGCGCTGGCGAAGGACGCGGACGCCGGGCCCTGATCGCTACGGCCCGCCGAGCTGCGCGAGGGCGCGCGCCACGGCGCGAAACAGCCGCAAGAGCGGGTGATCATCGTCGTCGCTCGCGCCCTCGTTGAGCGCGCGGCGATGCCACTCGAGGGGGACGTCGAAGACCAGCGTCGTCCCGTCGTCGCTGCGGACGACGGCGCCGGCCTCGTCGAGCAGGCGGCGGATCGGCGCGTTGGTGGCGAGCACCTCGGCGCGGATCGTCCGCACGCCGCGCTCGTAGGCGGCCTCGGCGACGGTGCGCACGAGGAGGCGCCCGATCCCCTTGTGCTGAGCGTCGTCGCTCACCGTGACGGCGGCCTCGGCCACGGTGGGATCGCCCTCGAGTCGGATCACCCGCGCGACGCCGAGGCCGATCTCGGTCTTGAGATCGAGCGAGTCGGTGGTGGCGACGATGGCCACGTGGTTGACGCCGTCGACGTCGGTCAGGTAGCGGACCATGTCGTCGGAGAGCTCGGTCATCCCCGAGAGAAAGCGGCGATAGCGCGAGGTGGGCGAGAGGCGGCTGAAGCCCTCGCGGAGCGGCTCGCCGTCATCCGGCCGGATCGATCGCAGCGTGACCTTCGTGCCGCCCTCGAGCACGTGCTCCTCGCGGTAGTCCGCGTCGATGCGGTACTCGGGCGCTGGCCCGGCGCTCATCGGCCTTGCCAGTCGTGGCCGAAGATCCGGTGACGCCGGCCAGGCCGCGGCCAGGCATCGAGGGGTATCGCCGCGTCGGGAGGCGGGTGTTGCCGGGTCATTTTC
Organism: Byssovorax sp.; assembly: GCA_025362495.1. Lineage (GTDB taxonomy): Bacteria > Myxococcota_A > Polyangia > Polyangiales > Polyangiaceae > JANYGI01. The sequence goes on from JANYGI010000026.1 coordinate 126,805, forward strand.
TGGGCCTTCCGGGTGCGTGTCGGGGTGCGATGGTAGCGGAGCCTCGTGCTAGAGTCGCGCCCATGCGACTTGCGATGGTGGGTACGGGTTACGTCGGCCTGGTGGCCGGTGCCGGGTTCGCGGACTTTGGCAACGACGTGGTCTGCGCGGACGTCAACGCCGAGAAGATCGCCTGTCTCGATCGCGGCGAAGTCCCAATCTACGAGCCCGGCCTCGACGCCCTGATCGCCTCGAACGTGAAGGCGGGCCGCCTCCGCTTCTCGACCGACGTGGTGAAGGCGATCCGCGACGCCGAGGTGGTGTTCATCGCCGTCGGTACGCCCTCCGCCGAGGACGGCTCGGCCGACCTCTCGCACGTGTTCAAGGTCGCCGAGACCATCGGCAAAAACCTCGAAGGCTTCAAGGTCATCGTCACGAAGAGCACCGTGCCCGTCGGCACCGCCGACAAGATCAAAGCGATCATCGCCAAGCACACCAAGCACGATTTCGCGGTGGCCTCGAACCCCGAGTTCCTCAAGGAAGGCGCCGCGATCAACGATTTCATGAAGCCGGATCGGGTGGTCATCGGCTCCGATCACCCGAAGGCGCGCGAGGCGCTGCGGCATCTGTACTCGGCGTTCGTGCGCGCGACGGACCGCATCCACGTGATGGACGCGCGCTCGGCCGAGCTGACGAAGTACGCGTCGAACGCCCTCCTGGCGACGCGCATCTCCTTCATGAACGACCTCGCGGTGCTGGCCGAAAAACTGGGCGCCGACATCGAGCTGGTGCGCAAGGGCGTCGGCGCCGATCCGCGCATCGGGCCGAAATTCCTCTTCCCCGGGCCGGGATTCGGCGGATCGTGCTTCCCGAAGGACATCTCGGCGCTGCTCTTCGCGGGGCGCGAGGTCGGCATCGAGCTCGAGATGGTGCGCGCCACCGAGGTCGTGAACGCGCGCCAGAAGAAGATCCTCGGCCGCAAGATCGTCGAGCACTTCGGCGGCTCGCTCGCGGGCAAGACGATCGCCGTGTGGGGACTGGCGTTCAAGCCGCAGACCGACGACATCCGCGAGGCCCCGGCGCTGACGCTGATCGACGATCTGCTCGCCGCGGGCGCGAAGGTGCAGGCCCACGATCCGCAGGCGATGGACAACGTGAAGGCCATCTACGGCGACCGCGTTCACTTCGCGGAGGGGATGTACGGCGCGGTCGAGGGCGCCGACGCGCTGGCCCTCGTCACCGAGTGGCACGAGTTCCGGACGCCCGATTTCCAGCGGATGAAGCTCGCGATGCGCACGCGATCGCTCTTCGACGGCCGCAACATGTGGGCCCCGGACGAGCTGCGGGAGATGGGCTTTTACTACACCGGCATCGGCCGGCAGTAGCCGTCGAGCAGGCGCCGATCACCCCGGCGCCGCGCGCGCCCACGCCGAGAGGGCCCGCGATCGGCCCGCGAAGCCGGGGCTCTCGCCCTCGTGGCGCGCGAGCTCGCGCAGGGTCGCCTCGCGCTCGCGCGCCCAGGCCGCGAGCCGCGTCGCGCCGAGCGCCAGCGCCCGCCGTCGCGCCGCCGCGTAGCGCCGCGCCGAGGCGTCGAGCAGCCTCGCCAGCACACCCGATCGCAGCACGGCGCCGCGCACCGAGATCCCGTTCTCGTCGCGCGACAGGCTCGCGGCTCCGCCCGCGAGCGCCACCGCCCACGCGCCGCCGCGGGCGAAATCGGCTTCCCAATCGACCACGTCGTCGTGGAGCTGCAAGCCCATCCACACGGCGTCGAGCAGCCGCGCGAGGATCCGCCGGCGGCGCGGCTCCCACCCCGCCGCGCGCGCCAGCGCCAGCGACGCGGGGAGGCCGAGGCGCTGCTTCGCGAGCGACACCGCGACGTAACGATCGAGCCCGATCCCCGCGCCCGACAGCACGATCCGCCGCTCGTCGGCGACGGCTTCGCGGGTCTCGGCGTCGGCGTCGACGCAGGCGCTCGCGTCCTCTGCGGCCACGCGTCCGAGCGCTCCATCGCGCGCCAGCCGCGCCTGATCGAGCACGGCGTCGAGCTCCGCCGAGGCCACGATCTGGCCGCCCGCCGTGCGGTCGATCGCGAACGCCAGGATCACCGCGAGCAGGTGCGCGAGCACCGCGTCGTGGATCACCGCACCGCCGAGCCCCGGCGTCGCGTCGGCGACCAGCAGCGGCGCGCTCAGCGTGACGGCGTCGCGGAACACCGCGCTCCACGGTGTCTCGGGCGCGTCCGCGAGCCCGAGCGCGCACGCGAGCCGGCGCGCTTGCGGCTGCAACGAGGCCGGGAGCGAGCCCACGAAGGCCTCGTAAAGCGCGTCGACGAGCGCCGTCCGGCTCAACCGTCGCTCGCCTTCGTCGCTCGCATCATGCAGCCAACCCGGACCACCAGGCTCCCTACGGATGAATGAACACCACGGTTCCCGTGAGCGATCGAGCGACGCCGTGCCAGCCCGGAGGCACCTGCGGCTCGCTCCACCAGAACAGCCGCCGAGCGTCCTCCGGGGCGAGGTTCACGCACCCGTGGCTCTTCGGTTGACCGAAGACATCGTGCCAGTACGAGCCGTGGAGCGCGAAGCCGTTCTCGAAATATTGCACGTAAGGCACGTCGCGGAGCTCGAACTCTTCACCGACCGTGTCCGAGTCCATCGTGATCGAGATGTACTTGGTGTGGATGCGGAAGATCCCTCGCTTGGTGCTCTTGCTCGTCTCGGGATCGCCGAGCCCAGCCTCGCCGCTGGAGACCAGCGTCGCGTACACGGCCTTCGTCCCCTCGTACGCCACCAGCACCTGCTTGGTGATGTTGACGTCGATCCATTTTTCGCCGTTCTTCCCCCACGCGGGCATCTTCTTGGCGGGGTCGACGCGGCCGGCGCTGTGATCGTCGATCCAGTCGCCCTCCTTCGTCTCGTAGAAGAGCTTGCCGCCCTCCATCCGCTGCTTGCCGGTGAGGTTCACCGCGCTCCGCCAGGCCAGATCGCCGGCGACGACCAGCCGCTTCCCGTCGACGTGGTAGCGCTTCGCGCCCTTCTTGCGCACCAGGGCGAAGGGGAACTCGACGTCCTCGCCGATGGTGAACCCGTGGAAATCCGAGCCCCTGATCGGTCGCATCCGATCGGCCGGGATCACCCGCAGATCGGTCGAGACGTTGTAGCGGCGCCCCTCCCACAGGAACGAGTCGACGAAGGCCACGCCGTTGTGGTGGGCCACCTCGTCGATCTTCATCGCGCTCTCGGTCTTGATCAGGCCCGAGAGGTTCGGCGCGGCGCCGCCGTTGACGAGGTACCACGGGAGATCTTTGTCGGTGACTTTGTTCTCCATGGCCTCGAGCGCCGGCGGCGCGCCCTCGCCGCGCCACTTCTCCCAGACGTCGAGCCCGTAGGTCGCGCCGCTCTCCTTGTCCTTCGCCCACTTCGCGAGGTGAGTCTCGAGGCGCGGCTCGTACTCTTTGAGATCAGCGGCGGTGGGGAGGCGCGCGTAGACCGGGCCGCCGCGCGTGGCGATCCCGTACATGTACGGGAGCTTCTGCGTGGTGTCGGGGCGCCGCGTCGAGGCGCGCACGATCGGGTTGTCGAGATCGCGCGTGGCCTCGGGGCCGAGGCAGACGAAGCCGTACGGCTTGATCTTGCGCCATCCACCGGGGCAGCCGCCCTTGCCGTGCTCGTCCGGGTCCATCTCGATCACGGCGCCGGCGCGGAGATAGCCGACCTTGGTCGCGTTCGGATCCGGCCGCGCGCGCACCACGGTGAGCATGGCGATCGAGGCCAGGCGCGGCGCGCCCTCGGGGATCGGCGACGGAGGCGTGGACTTGCCGCGCAAGTCGACGACGGGCGGCCCGTTCGGCGAGGGCGGCGGCGCCGGATCCGGATCGGCGGCGCTGCCCTCGGCCGTCGGGGTGGCGACCGCTGCCGGCGCCGAGCTGTCCGCGGGAGCCTCGGCAGAGAGCCCCGGGGCGGGGCCCGCGGGACGACGACACCCCGGCAGCACCAGGAGCGCGAGGAGCGAGAGTGACCACCGGACGAACGACATCGCCCGAGCAGCTACCCAGAAATGCGAGGCGTCGTCCAGTTTTCGGCGATCAGCCCTCGGCCCGCGGAGCCTTCGGAAAGCGACCGAAGCGCACCACGAGGCCGAGCCAGCCGCGCGCCAGGTAGAGCGCGTTGATCGCCACGTAGATCCAGAAGAACGCGTCGAGCCGCCCCGCGAGCGCGAAGATCCAGATGTGGCTCGGGTAGTGATTGAGGAAGCGCAGGAAGGTGAGCGCGAGCTCGGCGACGCGGCCCACGAGTGATCGCTTCGGCCCGCTGCCCTGCGTCTCGTAGAAGGCCTCGACGGTCACCTCCTTGCCGCTGATCTCCGGGCGTCGCACGAAGTTCGTGAGCGAGATCCCCGAGGCGACGATGATCGTGCCGGCGATCCCCGCGTAGAGAAAACCGACGTTTCCCGCGGGCCAGAGCGTCAGATCGAGGCTGAGGCCGAGGCCGCCGCCGCGGAAGAGCCGGATCGCGAGCGAGCCGGCGAGCACGACGGCCTTGCCCTCGTCGGTGAAGAAATCGAAGAGGTGGCCCTCTTTGGAGGCGATCTTCTTGTGTCGGGCCAGCATCCCGTCGGTGCAGTCGAAGAGGTAGCTGACCTCGAGCACGCCCGCGGCGATGACGCCGCCGACGAAGGTCGGCAGCGCCGCGAAGAGCCCCGCCGCGACGAGGAAGATGAACAGGTTCAGCAGCGTCAGCTGGTTCGGCGTGATCGGCGTCGGCGCGAGGATCGCCACCACCCCCGCGGCCAGCGGGCGCATGAGGTAGGTGTTGAAGAGCTGATCGTGCTTCTTGCGGGTGGCGAGGTAGATCGCCTTGACGGTTCCGAGCATCGCGCCGCCGACCTTAGCCGAAGACGCGGCGCGGTCGTCGATCAGTCCGTGCTGCAGTGCAGCGTGGGGTTCCCCGTCGTGTCGGCCGTGCACGTCATCGGCGCCGTCATGGTGCCGCAGGTCGGGATGCACGCGCACGAGGGCTTGCCGGCGCAGGAGGCCGGCGCCGGCTCGCAGGAGTAGGAGGAAGTCCCTTCGCCGCCGCCCTTCGAGGGGTCGAAGGACTCGCGGCAGAACTGGCTCCCGACCTCGCAGAACTTCTCTCCGCACGCGAACGTCCCGCTCGGCGCCTTGCATTTACCGTTGTTGTCGACGTTGACGCCCGAGAGGGTGGCGCAGCCCTCGCTCATGTACACCGTCCCGTCGCAGCCGCAGACCTGGTCGCCGTCGGAGCAGGCCGTCCCCTTCTTCATGCAGATGAGCTGGTCCGAGAAGCCGCTGCCGCAGGTGCCGGAGATGTCTCGGCAGAACTCGTCGGCGGCGCACGTTTTCGTGCCGCAAGGGGTGGAGGACGAGGTCGCGGTGGAGGTCGTCGCGGCCTGCCCGCCGGTGCCTCCGGGATCGACGACGGTGGAGCAACCGCTCCCGGCAAAGGTCAGGAACGCGAGCACGAACGAGGTGGTGAGTTTCATCGTGAGCCGGCCTGAGCAAGGCGTGGACCAGCCTCCAGCGGCGCGCGATCGCGCGCGTTGAACCAGGCCAGCGCGGGGGCACGTGGCACAGAGCGCGACAGGGGCGTCACCGGCCACGAGCGCTCTGTCGCGCCTCGATACACTTGACATCATGTATCTTGATGCGAAGATAGATTCATCATGAACGACGGGGAACAGAGCGGACCTGGAGCTCACCGATGAGCCGGGCGTCCGAGGCGTCGGGCACGCACCTGTGGCTCGTGCTGATGAAGGCGCACCGCGCGCTCGCGCGTCACGCCGAGGGCAGCATCGAGGCGGCCGGGATCGGCCTCTCCGATTTCGCCACGCTCGAGCTGCTGCTCCACAAGGGCCCCCAGCCGGTGAACGAGATCGGCCGCCGCATCAACCTCACGAGCGGCTCGATCACCTCCGCCGTCGACCGCCTCGAGCAGCGCGGCCTCGTGGCTCGCGGCTTCGATCCCGACGATCGCCGGGCCCGCATCGTGCGGCTGACCGCGGAGGGAGAGGCGCTGATCACCGAGGTGTTCAGCGGCCACAAGAAGGCCATGGACAGCGCGGCGAGCGGCCTCTCGAAGGCCGACCGCGCCACGCTCATCGATCTACTGAAACGGCTCGGCATCTCGGCCGAGGAACGATTCGAAGCAAGAGGGCATGATCATGACTGACATCGTCGTCGAGCGCGCCGGGGCATCCACCGGCGAGGCATCCTCCTCCGGCGAGCCACGCGCGCTCCCGCAGATCGAGACAGCCGCGCGGGAGCCGCGCAAAATCGTGCACCGCACGCGCGGGAGCAAGCACGGTCCGATCATCCGCCTCGTGAGCCCGGGCGACGTCGGCGAGCTGATCAAGCCGTTCGTCTTCCTCGATCTCTTCGAGATGGACCGGGCCGGCGGCGGCGGCTTCGGCTGGCATCCCCACTCGGGGATCGCGACGCTGACTGTGCTGATCGAGGGCGCGGCCCGCTACGAGGAGACCACCGGCGTGAAGGGCGTGCTCCCTCCCGGAGGTGTGGAGTGGATGCGCGCCGGCAACGGCGTCTGGCACACCGGTGGTCCGGGCGACGCTGGACGGGTCCTCGGGTTTCAGCTCTGGGTCGCGCTGCCGCCGGAGCTCGAGAACGGCCCCGCGGCGAGCCATTACGTGCAGCCCGACGACGTGCCCGTCGAGGGGCCGGCGCGGGTGATCCTCGGCCGGCACGGAGCCGCGGTGAGCCCGATCGCCGCGCCGCCGACGATGAATTACCTCGTCGTCACGCTGAAGGCCGGCGAGCGCTGGACGTACCAGCCGCCCGCGGGCCATGCCGTGGCCTGGATCGCGTTGCACCAGGGCACGGTCCTCACGCCCGCGCCCGTGTCGAAGGGCGAGCTCGCGGTCTTCGAGGCGTCGGACGACGCGATCGATTTCGTCGCCGAGGGCGACACAGCCTTCGTGCTCGGCTCGGCGATCCCGCACGAGCACGACCTCGTGCTCGGCCGGCACTCGGTGCACACCAGCGCCGACGCGCTGAGCAAGGGTGTGGCCGAGATCCGCAGGATCGGCGAGCGAGAGCTCGGGATCCGCTATTGATGGGCGGGTGAAGGACGACCGATCGGGCCAGCTCGTCGGCGGCTCCGCGTCGCCTGCCCGGCGCGGACGCGCTACCGTGGCGGCGATGTTTCACCCGCTCGTGGACACCTGGCTGCTGCGACGCTTCGGGGCGCCGACGCCCGTCCAGGCCCAGGCGTGGCCGGTCCTCGCGCGAGGCGGCGACGCGCTGATCACCGCGCCGACCGGGGCCGGGAAGACGCTCGCGGCGTTCCTGAGCTGCCTCGATCGGCTGATCGTCGCCTCGTCGGCGGGCACGCTGCCGGAGCGCACCGCGGTCGTCTACGTGTCGCCGCTCAAGGCGCTCTCCAACGACGTGCAGAAGAACCTCGACGAGCCCATCGCCGAGATCACCGCGCTCGCGGCCGAGCTCGGGTACGCCGCGCCGCGGATCACCACCGCGGTGCGCACCGGCGACACGCCCGCGAAGGAGCGACGCCACGGCCTCAAGCACCCGCCGCACGTGCTCGTGACGACGCCCGAGTCGCTCTTCATCCTGCTCACGTCGGAGTCGGGGCGGCGCGGCCTCGAGCATGTTTCGACGATCATCCTCGACGAAATTCACGCGGTCGCCGGGGACAAGCGCGGCGCGCACCTCGCGCTGTCGATCGAGCGGCTCGCCGATCTGGTGGTGCGCGCGGGCAACCCGCCGCCGCAGCGGATCGGGCTCTCGGCCACGATCCGACCGATCGAGACGGCGGCGCGGCTGCTGGTCGGATCGACGGCGCCGCTGCCGACGATCGTCGACGCGGGGCAGCTCCGCGAGCTCGATCTGGCGATCGTGGTGCCCGACGACGAGCTCGGCGCGGTGTGCACCAACGAGCAGTGGGACGAGCTCTACGGCCGACTCGCCGCGCTCGGGAGCGAGCATCGATCGACGCTGGTCTTCGTCAACACGCGGCGCCTGGTCGAGCGCGTAGCGTTCCACCTGGGCGAGCGCCTCGGGGAAGACGTCGTCGCGGCCCACCACGGGAGCCTCTCGCGCGCGCGGCGCTTCGAGGCCGAGCGGCGCCTCAAGGCCGGCGAGCTCCGGGTCGTCGTCGCCACCGCGTCGCTCGAGCTCGGCATCGACGTCGGCGCCATCGATCTCACCTGCATCCTCGGCTCGCCGCGATCGATCGGCGCCGCGCTCCAGCGCGTGGGCCGCTCCGGTCACGCCCTCGCGCGCACGCCGAAGGGCCGCTTCTTCCCGCTCACGCGCGATCAGCTCCTCGAGTGCGGGGCCATCGTCCGCGCGGCCCGCGGCGGCGTCATCGACACCGTCGCGCTCCGCAAGGCGCCGCTCGACATCCTCGCCCAGCAAATCGTGGCAGTCGCCGCTGCCGCGGATGTCGACGAGGACGAGGTGTTCACGCTGATGCGCCGCGCCGCTCCGTACGCCGAGCTGCGGCGCGAGGACTACGACGCCGTGCTCGGCATGCTCTCCGAGGGCGTGTCGACGCGCCGCGGGCGCGCCGGGGCGATGATCCACCGCGACGGCGTCAACCGTCGCCTGCGCGGTCGACGCGGCGCGCGCCTCGCCGCGCTGACCTCGGGCGGCGCCATCCCCGACAACGCCGATTACGACGTCGTCCTCGTCTCCGACGGCACCAAGATCGGCACGGTCGGGGAGGACTTCGCCATCGACTCGTCGGCCGGCCAGACGTTCTTGCTCGGCAACACCTCGTGGCGAATTCACCGCGTCCAGACGGGAAAAGTCTGGGTCGAGGACGCCAAGGGCGCGTCGCCGACCGTGCCGTTCTGGTTCGGCGAGGCCCCGGCGCGCACGCGCGAGCTCTCGGCGCAGGTCGCGGATCTGCGCCGTGAGATCGCCGATCACGCCCGCGACTCGCGCGACGCCGGCCTCGGAATCGCCCAGGCGGTCGATCGCATCGGCGCCGCGTACGGGATGTGCCCCGCCGGCGCGCGCCTCGTGTGCGAGTACGTCGAGGCGGGCCGCGTGGCCCTCGGCGCGATCCCCACGCTCGAGACGATCGTGGCCGAGCGCTTCTTCGACGACGCGGGCGGGATGCAGCTGATAATCCACGCTCCGTTCGGCGCGCGGATCAACCGCGGCCTCGGGATGGCGCTGCGGAAGAGCTTCTGCCGCACCTTCGATTTCGAGCTCCAGGCGGCCGCCACCGACGACGGCGTGCTCCTCTCGCTCGGCCCGCAGCACAGCTTCCCGCTCGAGTCGATCCTCGAGCTGGTGCGCCCCGATCACCTGTTCGAGACGCTGTCGCAGGCCGCGCTGCAATCGCCGATGTTCGCCACGCGCTTCCGCTGGAACGCGGGGCGATCGCTCGCGCTCCTGCGCTTCCAGAACGGCAAGCGCGTGCCGCCGGCGATCCAGCGCATGAAGTCGGAGGACCTGATGGCGGCGGTTTTCCCGGAGTCGCTCGGCTGCCAGGACAACCACGGCGGCCTCGGCGCGCACGTGGAGCTGCCCGATCACCCGATCGTCAACGAGGCGGTCCGCGACTGCCTCGAAGAGCTGATGGACATCGACGGGCTGCGCGAGGTGCTCTCGCGGCTGCACAGCGGCGCGATCACGCTCGTGGCCTGCGAGACGCCGGAGCCCAGCGTGTTCTCGCACGAGATCCTCAACGCCAACCCCTACGCGTTCCTCGACGACGCCCCGCTGGAAGAGCGCCGCGCCCGCGCCGTCACGGTGCGCCGCGGCCTCCCCGCGGCCGTCGTCGATCGCCTCGGCGGCCTCGATCCCGAGGCTATTTCCTCGGTTATCCGCGAGGCGCGCCCGCAGATCGCGAGCGCCGACGAGCTCCACGATCGACTGCTCGATTTCGTCGCGCTGCCCGGGGCCGAGGCCGTCGCCGAGGGCTGGGAGGGGTTCTTCGCGGAGCTGGTCCGCGATCGCCGCGCCGCGTGCCTCGTGCGCCCCGGAGCCGCGCCGCTGTGGGTCGCCGCCGAGCGCCGGAGTCTGGCGCTCGCGATCTGGAAAGACCGTGAATTTCAGCCTGATCTCTTCGCGCCCGCGGGCTCGCGCGGCGCCGCCGACGTCGACCGCGGCGACGCGATCGTCGATCTGATCCGCGCCCGCGTCGCGCTCACGGGCCCGATCTCCGCCGAGGCGCTGGGGGCTCGCGCCGAGGTGCCGACCGACGACGTCGACATCGCGCTCCTGCGGATCGAGCTCGAGGGCACGGTGCTGCGCGGGCGCTTCACGCCGGGCCTCGCGCCGGGCGCGCTCGAGTGGTGCCACCGGGTGCTCCTCGCGCGGATCCATCGCCGCACCACCGACGGCCTGCGCCGGGCGATCGAGCCTTCTTCCATGGCCGATCTCATGCGGTTTCTCTTTCTCTGGCAGGGGGTCCGGGGAGCCCAGCACCGCGGCCGCGCCGGCCTCTCGCGCGTGGTCGAGCAGCTCCAGGGGTACGAGATCGCCGCGGGCGCCTGGGAGAGCGAGGTGTTGCCGGCGCGGGTGATGGCCTATCAGCCCTCGTGGCTCGACGAGCTCTGCTTCTCGGGCGAGGTGGTCTGGGGCCGCCTCTCGCCGCGCGACTCGGGATCGACTCCGACCCGCACCGCGCCGGTGACCCTGTCGCGCCGCGGCGATCTCGCGTGGCTGCTCGCCCTGCGTGCCAGTCGCGCGACCGCGCCGGGCGACAACGACACGCTGTCTCCCCCGGCGCGCGACGTGCTCACCCACCTTTCGCGCGACGGGGCGTCGTTCTTCGACGAGATCGTCGCTGCCGCGGGCCACGCGCGGGTCGAGATCGAAGATGCCTTGTGGGAGCTCGTCGCTCGCGGCCGGATCACCGGAGATGGCTTCTCGGGGCTCCGCGCCCTGATCGAGCGCAGCCGGCCGGTCCGCGATGGGGCCGCAAGCGGCCCCAAACCATCGTCCGACGGTGCCGGACGATGGCCGGTGTGGAAGATCGGGCGGCTCCGCGGCGCCGCGCCCCCGGTGGCGGCCGGCCGCTGGTCGCTGCTGCGGCCCCCGCGCGCCGCCGGCGAGACGTCGATTGACGTCGTCCACGAGTCGCTCGCTCGCCTCTATCTCCGCCGCTATGGAGTGGTGTTTCGCGATCTCCTCGGCCGCGAGTCCGAGGCTCCCCCGTGGAGCGAGCTCGTGCGCGTCTATCGTCGCCTGGAGATGCGGGGCGAGATCCGCGGCGGGCACCTCGTTCATGGCACCGTGGGAGAGCAGTTTGCGCTCCCCGAAGCGCTGGATTCGTTGCGGGCGATCCGGCGCGAGCCGCTGAAGGGCGATGTGGTGCGGCTCTCGGCCTGCGATCCGCTCAACCTCGTCGGGGTCGTCACGCCCGGGGCGCGCGTCCCCGCGCACCTCGGCAATCACGTCTCGTTTCGCGATGGCGTGTTTCTTGATGAAGCAGCGGCGTCTGCCGAGCTACTCACGGCATGATCGGGGTCGGGGCGCCGCGCCACGGGGGCCGGGCGGTGTCAGCACGAAAATGGTCCTGAAGAAAGAGCCGAGTCCCATGCAAAAAATCATCAACGCCGCGCTCCTCGGAACCTTGCTCGCTGGATGCCAGCTCGCGCCCCCGAAGGATCTCGTCGGGTATCTGAACCTCCACCCGTTTCTCAACCAGCATGGCGAGCAGTTCCAGGTCACCGAAACAGCGCTCGTGAGCCCCAACACGCAGCTCTCGCGCGAGGAAGGCGTGCTCCGTGGCTGGACGTACGGCGAGCCGCTCGAACTGCGCGTCGAAGGCGACGTGATCAAGGGCTCGCGCGGCCCGATGCCCGTCGAGCTCCACGTCGCGCGCGAAGGCGACGCCGTCGTCGCGCGCGGGATGTACGGCGGCCGGCTGGCCGATCTGGCGATGTGCTCTTCGTCATCCGAGCCGACGACCGCGCCCGGCGAGGTCGAGTCCCTCAACGGAAAGCGGGTCTGCATCCTCGACAACACGAAGACGGTCGTGAGGATGTTCAAGCAGATGGGCGACGCTCCGGCGATGGCGATGCTCGTGGCCGCCTATTATCGCTGAGACAGGCTGGCTCCCGGGAGACCGGGAGCCACGGTGTTCACCGGTCGACGCTCACTTGGGGACCGGGACGACGACCACCTGATTGATGGACTGCACGCTCGCCCCGGCCGGGTACGCGTAGCTCACGGCCTGGGAGAAGAAGCCGCTCCCGCCGCCGAACGTGCCGCCGGCCTCGGCCGTGCCCCAGCCCCAGATCGTGAGCCCGAACGGGGCGTCGCTGTGGATCTCGTGACGGCCGTTGTCGCAGCCGTTCTGCGAGGCGAAGTTGTGGCGCACCAGATCGATGCGCGCGTACTCGTGCTCACCCGAGCTGTCGGCCGGGAGCCATCCGGTGATGAGCCCGGCGCAGTCGAGCTTCACGTCCTTGAAGCCGGAGGCCGTCTTGTTGCGCACGAGCACAAGGTTCGTCTCGGGGTACGTCGGATCGGTGAAGAACACGTACGACGAGAGGTACTGTTGCGCGGGGATGACGTTGACGAACTCCGGATCTCCGCGGCAGTCGTCGGCGGTGGGGTTCACCTCCTGACAGCCCGTCATGTACGCGGACATGTAGAACGGGTGATCGGCGTCCTGGCTCTTGATGGTGAAGGGCCCCGCGGCGCGGAACTCGGCCACCTGGCCCACGCCGAGCGTCAGCGGAGCGTTCGCGGGGGCGGAGGGCTCGTATTTGAGCGTGGTCCCGGCCACGGCGCCGACGAGCCGCCACGGGGGCGACTCTTCCATGCCGTCGAATCGGTTGCGATAGCGGACGGCGACGTACTCGTGGCCAAGGGCCTTGATCGGCGGGATCTGCTGGTGGGCGGAGTCGCAGGCGAACTCGTTCACGTCGACGCTGAGGCACGTGGCGGCGCCCCAGAGGCCGATGGGCTTGTTGGACTGGATCGGGCTGCCAATCAGCTCTTCGTCCTGGGTGAACTGGAGGATCTGCCCGCGGTCGAGGTTGTACGTTTGCGGGACTCCCTTGCTCGTCCCGAGGACGCCGTTGCCGCCCTGGATCGCGGCCGTCGGGCTGATGGTGACCGTGGTGCCGTCCTCGGCCGCCACGATGTCGATGGAGGGCTGGGCTTCGGCCGCGATCTGGCTCTTGCGGAAGGCGTCGACGGCGATGTAGTTCGTATCCCAGACCGAGGTCGGGAGCAGCAGAGTCGCGCTGGTGGCCGCGCTCTGGCCGCCGCCGTACGGGAAGATGTCATACGCGACGACGGGCGCCGACGTGGCGATGTGGAACGCCGAGCCGATCCCCGTGCCGTGGACCGCCGCGTCCGTCGTGGTGAATCCGGGCGTGATCCCCGGCGGACAGCCCACCAGCGTCGAACCGAAGCGAGCGAGGAACAGAATGGCCACCTGGCCCGGGGGGAGCTGGCCGCCCGGGAGAGTGGCATACGTGAGCGACTGGCCTGCTCCCGAGGGGATCCGCGCGAAGCTGGACACGTCGAGCGACTGGCCGGCTCGCTCGACCGTGATGCTGACCGGCAGCGTCCAGGTGTTGGCGATGTACGCGGCGAAGCACGAGCCGGCCGCAGCGTCGATGATGTCGGGATCGACGCTGTAGTAGTCGCAGCCGATCGATCCCTTGTTGATCTTGGCGCTCTCGCACGCGGGGACGCAGCCGTTCGCCCCGCAGCCTTGATCCGGCGCGCACGTGGAGAGCGTGTTCCCGTTGCAGTCGATCACGGTGTGGAGATCGCTGGAGCAGTGCGAGGCGCACCCGCCGCCCACGCCGGTGCTGGTGGTGATGAAGATCGATCCGCCGGCGCCGCCGGGGCCCGAGGCGTTGCCGCCGGCGCCCCCCGAGCCAGGGCCCGACGCGACGCTGGAGGTCTGAAAGGTGCCGCTGCCCGGCGTCGCCGAGCATGCCGCGAACCCGACCGCGGCGACGCCGAGGCTCACGAACGCGAGTGGAAATAGTCCAAGCTTCATTGCGATCTCCCGGGCAACCCGCCCCGCGCCGAGTCTATACGCTCGCGTCGGCGCGATCGACGACGTTGACCGACGGGGAATGCGCGGCGCGCGGACCAGCGTTCCTCGCGCCGTGAAATCCTCACCCGCTCTGGTCTCGCTCGGCCTCGTGATCGCTCTCGCGGCGGGGTGCCGCTCTCGAAGTGAGGCGCCGACCGCGGAGCCTGCGGCCAGCGGCGTCGCGGCGTCGACGAGCGCCTCGGCCAGCGCCGCGCCGACGGACGCCCCGCATCGCGTCGGCGTTCGCGTGCGAGAAGGCAACGCGCTCGCGCGCAGCGCCGGGGACGACGCGCTCTTCCTCGCCGATGAAGATCACCACGTTCTCCGGCGGATCCCGCACGATCCCGAGGTCCCCGCCGCCGCGCTGCCGCTGCCCGGCGCGCCGGCGCAGGTGCTCGTGCTCGACGATCGGATCCTCGTCACGGTGCGCGATCCCGGGCTGCTGTTGATCCTTCGCTACGCGCCCGCGACGGGCTTCGTCGAGCTCGCGCGGGTGCCGCTCCCGGACGACGCGTGGGGCGTCGCCGTGACGCCCGACGAGAGCCTCGCGCTGGTGACCTCGGCGTGGACGCATCAGGTGTCGGCCGTCGATCTCGCGACCGCGAAGAAGCGCTGGTCGATCGATGTACCGCGCGAGCCGCGCGCCGTGGTGATCCGCGAGGACGGGGCGGGCGCGTACGTCACGCACCTCGTCGGCCCGGACCTCACGCGGGTCTTCGATCTCGACAAACCCACGCCGCGCTCGGCGCCGCTCGTGCTCGCCGCCGCGCCGCATCGCGCTCCGCCGGGGCGGGTACTCGACGCGTCGCTCGCCTACTCGGCCGTGCTCGTCGACGCCGGAGAGCGGCTGCTCGTGCCGCGCCACGCGCTCGGCGCCATCGGCGCCAACGTCTGGTACGGGTCGCCGACGGTAGACGTGATGCTCACCAAGGACGACAGCGCGCTCGCGCCGCCGCACGACGAGGCCGCGCTCGCGCAGTCGCTGGGCGACGTCAGCGCCGCGTACCGGAGCAGCGGAGAGAGCCGCTTCGCCGATCCGATCGAGGCCGGGCCGGAGCAGGAGATCGCGCAGCCGCGCGCGGCGGTGTACCTTCGGACGCGGGCCTCGATCCTGATCGCGCCCGAGGGGCGAGATCGCCTGTTCGAGCTCGACGCGCTGGCCCTCGATCCGGTGCGCAGCCGGCGCGCGGCGATCGCCCTCGGCGGCGGCTGCTCGGCGCCGACGGGGCTCGCCGTCTCCGCGGACGAGAGCACCGCCTACGTGTTCTGCCGGGGCTCGTACACGCTGGCGACCGTGCACCTGCACGAAGGCGATTCGAAGACGCCGCGGCTCGAGTCGGCGCGCATCGTCGAGGACGCGCTCCCCGAGGCGGCGGCCCTGGGGCGGCGCATCTTCTACGACGCGGCGGACACGGCCTTCAGCGGGGGCCTCGCCTGCTCCGGCTGCCACCCCGAGGGCCGCGACGACGGCCACACGTACTACGAGGCCAACGTCGGCGCGGGCACGAACAACTTCCTCGGCTTGCCCGAGAACGCGGACGGGACCTCACCCAACGACGGTGGCTATGCGCGTCAGACTCCGATGCTCGCCGGCCGCGTCGGCGCCCAGGGGCCGTATGGCTGGCACGCCCAGGACAAGGACCTGTTCTACCGGCTGCGCGCGGGCGTCGAGCTCCACCGCTGGCAGGGCAACACCGGCGGGCTCAGCTACGATTACCGCCCCAAGCTCAATGCGCTGATGGCATTCGTGCGCACCGGGCTCGTGCCGCCGCCGCGGACGCGCCGCGAGCTCACCGCCGCCGAGGCGCAGGGCAAAGCCATCTTCGAGAGCCCCGAGACGCGCTGTGCGAGCTGCCATGTGCCGGCGACCGAGTACACCGATCGCACGGCGTACCCGCTCGCGGCGATGCCGACGTTGAAGGGGTTCCAGGAGGAGAAGGCCCGGGATTTCAAGACCCCCTCGCTGCTGTCGGTCGGCGGCACCGCGCCGTATTTTCACGACGGCAGCGTCGCCACGCTCGAGCAGGTCATCGACTTCAACCACGATCGGATGGGCAAGACGAACCAGCTCACGAAGGGCGAACGGGTCGCCCTCGTGGCTTTTCTGCGGACGCTTTGAAGCGCGGTTACTCTTCTTCGGCCGCGGCGGCCTCTTCCATCGCCGGGGTCACGCCGAGGAGCGCGTCGAGCTCTTTTTCGCCCTTGTCTTCCACGGTCTTGCCGCGGCCGATGCGGCGGAACCACTGGGCCAGATCGTCGAAGAACGAGTAGGCGACGGGGACGGCGAGCAGCGTCAGGGCCAGCGAGAGGCTCTGTCCGCCGAGCACGATGGCGCCGGTGGTGCGGTTCTGACCCGAGCCGACGCCGTGCGAGTTCACGAGCGGGATCATGCCGGCGACGAAGGCGATCGTCGTCATCAGGATGGGCCGCAGACGATCTTTGTTGGCCTCGAGGATCGCGTCGAGCCGGTTGCGCCCCTCGGTTCGCAGGTGGTTGGTGTGGTCGATCTGGAGGATCGCGTTCTTCTTCACCACGCCGAAGAGCACGAGCAGGCCGAGCCCCGAGAACAGGTTGAGCGTCTCGTGGAACAGGTGGAGCGAGATCAGCGCGAACGGCACCGTGAGCGGCAGCGAGAGCAGGATGGTGATCGGGTGGAGCCACGACTCGAACTGCGCCGCGAGGATCAGGTACATGAACACGAAGGCGAGGCCGATCACGACGAGGAAGGCGACGCCGGTGTTCGCCGTGTCCTTCGAGCGGCCCGAGGGCGCGGCCGAGTAGCCCGCTTCGAGGTGCTCTTCGGCGACGGCCTTGTCGAGCGCGGACTGGACGGTGGAGTCGCCGATGCCGGGGGCCGCGTTGCCGTACACGGTGATCACGCGACGGCGACCGAGGCGGTTGATCTCGGCCGGACCGGTCTCGGTGTTCATGCTGATCACGTTGCTCAGCGCGAGCGAGCCGAGCTTCGACGAGGGCACCGTGAGGGACATCAGGCTGCCCGCGTCACCGCGGAACTTCGCGTCGGCGCGCATGCGAATGTCGTACTCCTCGCCGCCCTCCGAGTACGACGAGACCTTGAGCCCGCCCACGAGGAGCTGGAGCGTGCCGGCCACGTCGGCGACCTGGACGCCGAGGTCGGCCGCGCGATCGCGCAGGACCGAGGCCCGGACCTGGGGCTTGCCGACGACGAAGGTGTTGTCGATGTCGACGGCGCCGGGCACCTTCTTCATGGCCTCGGTCAGGTGGGTCGCGTGCGCCGAGAGCGTCTTCAGATCGGGGCCTTGCAGCGCGACCTGGACGTGGGCCGAGTTCGCCGCGCCGCCGCCGCCGATGAGCTGCACTTCACCCGCCGAGGCGTGCATCTCGGGAGGCTGCTTCGAGAGCACCTCGTCGCGGACGCGCTGCATGATCTCCGACTGGCTCTGCGTGCGCTTGTCGGGATCGACGAGCATCACCAGGACGGTGACCACGTTGGGCGCCTGGGTGTTGCCGGCGCCGATCGTCGTCAGCGTGTGCTCGACGCCGGGGATGCGCTTCACGTCGTCGGTGATGCGCTCCGTCACGAGGCGCGTCGCGGTGAGGCTCGTGCCCTCCGGCGCGCGGAGGTTGATCTCGAACTGCGCGATGTCGTCGACGGGGAGGAAGCCGCCCGGGAGCGACTTGGCGATCGGCACGCACGAGCCCATGACGAAGATGCAGGCGATGACCATCACCCAGCGGTGATTCATGATCCAGCGGAGCACGGACATGTAGACCCGCTCGATCGGCCGGTAGAACACCTCGACCCCGCGCTCGAGGAACGAGGGCTTGCGCTCGACGCCGATGGGGTGGCTCTTCAGCCAGCGGGCCGCGAGCGACGGCGTGAGCGAGAAGCTCACCAGCAGCGAGACGGCGATGGCGAACGCCATGGTGAGGCCGAAGCTACGCAGGAAGCGGCCTGCGATGCCGGGCATGAACGAGACGGGGATGAACACCGCCATGAGCGAGAGCGTCGTCGCGAGCACGGCCATGCCGATCTCGCGCGTGGCGAGCACCGCCGCGGGGAAGGGCTTCATGCCCTTTTCGTCGATGTACCGGACGATGTTCTCGAGCACGACGATCGCGTCGTCGATGACGATGCCGACGGCGAGCGCCAGCGCGAGCAGCGTGAGGAAGTTGAGCGTGAAGCCCGCGAGCCACATCGCGGCGAAGGTGCCGACGATGGAGATCGGGATGGCGATCGCGGCGATGACCGTGCTGCGCACGTTGCCGAGGAAGAGCAGCACCACGAGCCCCGCGAGCGCGGCGCCGACGACGAGGTGCTCCTTCACGGCGGCGATGCCGGTGCGGATCACGCGCGAGTTGTCGCGGACGACCTCGATCTTCGTGCCTTCGGGGAGCGACTTTTCCACCTGCGAGAGGCGGGCCTTCACGGCGTCGACGACCTCGACGGTGTTGGTGCCGGACTGCTTGAGGACCTGCAGGATGACGGTGCGCTCGTTGTCGAGCTGGGCGTACGACCGCTCCTCCGCGGTGCCGTCCTCGACGCGGGCCACGTCTTCGAGGCGGATGGCGTGGCCGTTCTTCTCGCGGAGGATCAGCCGGCTGAGGGCCTCGGGCGACTCGACGCGACCGACGAGGCGGAGGGTGAAGTCGTCGGGCCCGGTCTCGACGTTGCCGCCGGGGGTCGTGAGGTTCTGGGCGCCGATCGTGCGCTGCACGTCGACCGCGGTGAGCCCCTGGGCGCGGAGCGCGAGGGGATCGAGCCACACATTGAGCTGCCGGTTCTGGGCGCCGACGACGGTGACCTGACCGACGCCGGTGATGCTCTCGATCTGGCGGCGGACCTGCTTGTCGGCGATCTCCGAGATCTCACGGATCGATCGCTTGCCGCGCACCGCGATGGAGAGGACGGGCGTCGCGCCGAGGTCGAGCTTGGTGACGACCGGCGCGTCGATCCCCTTCGGGAGATCCTGGAGGATGGTGGCGATCTTGTCGCGCACGTCCTGGGCCGCGACGTCGCCGTTCTTCTCGAGGGCGAACTGGATGATGACCAGCGAGAGCCCCTGGCTCGACGTCGAGCGCAGCTCGTCGATGCCGCTGATGGTGCTGACCGCGCCCTCGATCTTGTCGGAGATGTCGGTCTCGACCTCCTCCGGCGCCGCGCCGTCGAGGCGGGTGGTGATGACGACGAACGGGAACTCGACGTTGGGGAACTGATCGAGCCCGAGCTTGGAATACCCGGCGATCCCGAGCACCACGATGATCAGCATCAGCACCGTCGCGAAGACGGGGCGCCGCACGCAAATTTGAGCGAGCCACTGCATGGGACGACCTCAGTTCACCGTCTGGCCGTTTTTGATAGCGTCGGTCGGCGCCGTCACGACCTTCTCGCCGGTGCGCAGCCCGCGCACCACGGAGATGACGTCGCCCTTCTGCGCGCCGACCTGCACGACCCGCTCTTCGAGGCGCGAGTCGACCACCACGAACACGTGGGTGCGGCCGTCTTTCTCGACGACGGCCGTCTTCGGGATCACCGGCAGCGGCGCCTCGCCCACGAGGAGCGAGATCGACGCGAACATGCCCGGGCGGAGCGCGCGATCGGCGTTGTCGACGACGGCCTCGGCGATCATGTCGCGGGTCGACTCGCGCACGGCCGCGCTGATGAAGCGGACCGTCCCCGTGAACGGCTTGCCGGGGAAGGAGGGCACGGTGAACGTGAGCTTGCCGTCCTGCTTCACGGCGCCGAGCTCGGCCTCGGGGACCGAGAACTCGAGCCGGAGCGAGTCGACCGCGACGAGCGAGACGACCTTGGTGTCTTGCCGGACGAACTCGCCCACGTTGACGTAGCGCTCGGTGATCACGCCGGCGAAGGGCGCGCGGATCATCCCGTCGCCGACCATCTGCGCCGCCGAGGCCGCGCGGGCCTGCGACGCGGCGATCGACTCGCCCGAGGTGCTGCACTGATCGGCGACCCGGTCGTAGTCGGCCTGGGCGATCGCGCCCTGCGCGAGCAGCGCCGCGTACCGGTCGCAGTCGCGCTTGGCGGTGGTGGCGCGCGTCTTCGTGATGTCGGCGTTGGCGCGGGCCTCGGCCGCCGAGAGCGCCGCGGCGCGCACGTCGAGCCGCGCGAGGAGATCGCCGCTCTTCACCTCGGAGCCGCGCTCGACGAGGGTCGCCAGCACGCGCCCGGAGGCGTTGGCGGCGAGATCCGTCTGCTGCTTTCCTTTCAACGTTCCGGTCAGCGCGAGGACGCGCGCGATCGGCTCCTCGTGGGCGTCGACGGTCTCTACGTGGATCGCCGGCGGCGGCGCCGTGGTGGCGGCGGTCGCCTTCGCCTTGCACCCGCTCACGGCGAGAGGCAGGGCGGCGAACGCGAGGAGCAGCGCGGAGATGGGCAGTCGGAGGAGGCTAGTTCTCACGGGTTCCTTGGTCTGGAATCGGACACGAGGCGCGTCTGACCCGGGGCCACAGGCGTCTTGGGTCGCGCTGGAATGCCCTGCGCGTGTGAAGCGGCCGCACGGCTTCTTGTGAAGTTACGTTAATGTTTCAAGGGGAGGCGCCGCCGGGGACCCTCGAAACATCGGGGCTGTACCGCCACGAAAAGTTGCGATAAGGGATGTAGCCGCGGTCGCGACGGATCGCAACCAAAAGTTGCGATAATCCCTGACTCGTCAAGGAGATGGGGTACGCTCGACCACTCGACCATGGTTGATCGACGAAGCAGCGGGGCCCGTGCGGCGACGACGAAGCGCGCGATGGTGCGAGGTGAGCCCATCGTTCAAGGCGTTCTGTCGGCCGCGCTCGAGGTGCTGGCGCGCACGGGCTACCGCGCCCTCCGCATCGAGGACGTCGCGCTCC
Source organism: Byssovorax sp. (assembly GCA_025362495.1). Lineage (GTDB taxonomy): Bacteria > Myxococcota_A > Polyangia > Polyangiales > Polyangiaceae > JANYGI01. The sequence continues at coordinate 147,648 of JANYGI010000026.1, forward strand.
GCGCCGGGGTCAACAAGACGACGATCTATCGGCGCTGGCCCACGAAGATTGAGCTGGTCCGCGCCGCGCTCGCGTCGGAGGCCAGGCAGAAGATCGTCGTCCCGCAGACGGGCTCGCTCCGCGCGGATCTGCTGGTCATGGGTCGCACGTTCGTCGATCTCGCGTCCTCGCCGGAGGGCCAGAGCGTGCTGCGGATGATGGTCGCCGAGGGCTCCGATCCCGAGGTCGCCGATCTCGAGAAGTCGCTGCGGCTCACGTTCGAGGCGGTGCCGACTTCAATCGTCACCAGCGCGGTTGCGCGGGGCGATCTCGCGCCGAACGGCGATCACGCGGTCCTGCTCGACGCCTTCATCGGCGCAATCCATCACCGCATCTTCATGATGAACGAGCCCGTGACCGAGGACTTCCTCGCCCGGCTCGCCGACATCCTCCTGTTCGGAGCGCTGCTGCCCGCGGCGCGGGAGACGCGGCGGCGCCCCGCGCCCCGCGCCCGCGTCAGCGCTTCTTCTCGATCAGGTTCTTGAACTGCACGCCGTCGAGCCGATAGACGTAGATCTTCACGAGGCCCCGATCCCAGAGCTTGCCGGGCGCGCCGAGGTGCACGAAGTGGATCTGCCCTTTGCCGCTCGGGTGCGGGAGGGCGTGATCGTGGCCGACGCCGCTGATCAGGAACAGGCCGTCTTCCACCTTCACGGCGCGGTTCGGCAGCGGGAAGAGGGTGGCTCGCGGCATCGTCTTGCCCCAGGCCGAGCTCGGCCCGTCGGAGACGACGAACCGCGAGAGATTGTCGTCGACCCAGGAGATCATCGGGATGCACTCGCCCACGTCGTCGAGCACCTCGGGCTGGCCGATGTGAAAGTACTTCCGCTGGGGAAGCGGCTCCTTGTCCGCGTCCTCCTTGAGAACGGTCAGGCGCTTCAGGACACTCATGGTGGCGGCAATCTCCCACAGCCGCGCCGCGGGATCATCGATCGTCGCGCCCGCGCGGAAACAACGCCCGCTTGATCGTCGCGGCCGGCGCGCCGTGGATCACCGCGAGGCGCGCGTAGACGACCGGGATGATCCGCCCGCCCGCTGGTCGCAAAACGGCCTGAACGAAGGCTGGATCGATCACCTCGCCCGCGTGGGCGGAGGCGTCATCGGCGAGATCACGGGCGCGGGCGTCGTCGACGTCGCGCCGCTGCGTCGAGCGGATCCGGATCCGGAGCGCGGCGCGCAGGAGCGCGTGGTAGCCGGCGAGCCAGGGCATCCAGTCGAGGATCGGGCCGCCCGCCGCGGCGCCTTCGAGGGCGGCGGCGCGCGCGTCGATCTCGTCGAGGGGCAGGGTGTCGAGCTCGTTGAGGCACCCGGGGAACTCCCCGGCCAGCGCCTGGAACACCGCGCGATCGGGCACCGCCTGGCCCGCGGCCCGCGCGCGCCGCAGCTCCCCGAGCGTCCGGTATTTCTCCGCCAGGCGGAGCAGCACTGCCGGCGAGGGGACCACGCGGCGAAGCGTAGCGAAGTCGAACGGCGCGCGCGCTACCATCGCGCTCGATCAAGAGGACCCGAGGAGCGAGAGAGACATGCACGTTGCAATCACCGGCGCGTCGTCCGGCATCGGAGAGGCGCTGGTGCGCGCCTGGGTCGCGAAGGGCGCCTCGGTGACGCTGGTCGCGCGCCGCAAAGACAAACTCGATCAGATCGCGAAGGAGGTCGCTGGAAAGACCTTCGTTCAGGCCGTGGATCTCTCGTTGCCGGATCGCGCGACCGACTGGATCGCGCCGGCCGAGTCCGCGCTCGGGCCGATCGACGTGCTCGTCAACAACGCCGGCGTGCAGACGATCGAGGCGACGCACCTGGCCTCGGTCGAGGACGGCGAAGCGATGCTGCGCCTCAATGTCTTCACCCCGATGCGCCTCACGCGGGCGGTGCTGCCGGGGATGCTCGCGCGCCGCAGCGGGGCCATCGTCGACATCGCCTCCATGGCCGCGCTCGGCCCGATGCCGGGAATGTTCTACTACAACGCGGCGAAGGGCGGCCTCGGCAACGCGTCGGAGGGGCTGCACGGCGAGCTGCTCGGCACCGGCGTCCACGTGCTCACCGTGTATCCCGGCCCGGTCGACACCGAGCTGGCGCGCCGGGGCTTCGAGAAATACGAGAAGACGCTGACCGCGCGCTTCTCGCCGGTGGGCACGACGGACGTCCTCGCGCGCCTGATCGTGCGCGGCGTCGAGCGCAAGAAGCGCCGGATCATCTACCCCTGGGCGTACTCGCTCGCGCTCTCGTATCCGCGGATCACCCGCTGGTTCACCGCGCGGTTCTCGCCGCCGATCGCGACTCCCGCCCTCAAGGCGTGATCATCGAGCCATCGAGTCGGGCGGGGACGAGCTCCGGTCCACGCCCGGAGTCGCGCGCAAAGGCTGCTTCCACCAGGGGATCGTGATAGAGCACCACACCTCCGCCGATCGCCGCGAGCTCGCCAATCAAGGCTCGCTTCTCGGCGGCCGTCACGGTAGGACGGTTATCATAGGCCATCACCCAGCCCGGCTTGAGGTGGCTGCGCGTGGGGATCAGATCGGTGGGTATCGCCAGCGGCGGGCCGTCGTCGCGCTCGAGGATCCAGGGGATGATCTGGCCCTCGGTGTGACCGTGAGCGAGGCGGCCAGTCACGCCGGGCGCGAGCGGATCGCCCTCGTCCCAGAGGCGAATGGTGCCGTCGCGGCGCAACCGCGCGAGATCGTCGGGGCGAAAGCTGCCGGCGTCCTTCTCGTTCGGGTGCTCGGCGTGGGCGAGGCAGGCGCGACCGATCACGTGCTCGGCGCGCGGGAACGCCAGCGCCGGCTCGTCGCCCGAGAGCACGAGTCCGCCCGCGTGGTCCCAGTGCAGGTGGGTGAGCACCACGTGCGTCACCGTGTCGGGATCGACGCCCGCGAGGCGCAGGAGATCGGGCACGTCAGGCCCCGGCGCGAAGCCGTAGATCGCGCGCTCCTTCGGGCTCCAGCGCTGGCCGGCGCCAACCTCGATCAGCGTGCGCGCGCCGCTCGTCGCGTCGTCGACGAGGAGCGCGCGGGCCACGAGGGCGATGCGGTTCTGCGCGTCGGCCGGGTGAACGCGCTCCCAGAGCGGCTTCGGCACGATGCCGTGCATCGCGCCGCCGTCGAGCGCGAACGCGGAGAGCATCAGTGATCGAACGGTGACGCCGGACGCCATCGTCAACGCGGCCCGCGATCGAAGCTTACTTGCCGCCGCCCGCGCCGCCGGCGCCGGTCGACGTGCTCGTGGCCGAGGTGCCCGTCGTCGCCGACGTACCGGTCGCCGCCGAGGTGCCCGTCACCGCCGACGTCGACGAGGTGCCGCTCCCGCCGCCCGGGTTGCTGCCGATCTGGCAGTTCGGGTTGGTGCTCGGGCCCACGGGGCAACAAATGTCCGAGTTCCCGAGGAGCACGGCCTTCGACGTGCAAACGAGGCCCAGGCTCGTATCGCAGTCGTCGTTGCCCGTCGTCGGATCGGCGGGCGTCGCGGACACGTTGCGATCACAGCGCTGGCCTTCGCCCTGGAGCCCGCAGCCGGGCGCGCTCAGGACGGCCACCGCCAGCGCTGCGGCGACGACGGCGAGGATCGCGTAAGGACGGCCTTTTCGAGAGAGCGAGCGCTTCACGGGCGCTTGTCTAGCAGAACGCGGGCCGCCTGCCTATCGCCGGCCGTCGCCGAGCCTCACGAGCTCTCGAGGGCCTTGTTCTTCGCGTCGATCGCGTCGACGAACAGGCCCATGTACCTGGCCGCGCTCCAGATCGAAAAGAAGAGCGAGCAGTAGATGAGCACGCGTCCGACGTGGACGAGATCGACCCGGCCGAAATTGATGATGCCGAGGTTGATCGTGTACGGGTAGCCCAGCAAAAGGCAGATGATCCCGATCATCTGCAGGGCCGTCTTGGCCTTGCCGCCCTCGCCTGCGGCGATGACGATGCCCTCGGTCGAGGCGATCGATCGCAGCGCGGTGATGGTGATCTCGCGCGAGATCAGGAGCACCACGGCCCACGCGGGGATGCGGCCCATCGGCACCATCCACACCAGCGTCGCGGCCACGATCAGCTTGTCGGCGAGGGGATCGAGGAACTTCCCGAGGACGCTGACCAGGCCCTGGTAGCGCGCGAGCCAGCCGTCGAGGAGATCGGTGATCGCCGCCAGCGCGTAGACCCACGCCGCCCAGTAGCAGTCGCGCGGGGCGCCGCGATCGAGGAGCACGAGCACCGCCGGGATCATCAAGATCCGCAGGAAGGTGAGCATGTTCGGCAGATTCTTCGCGTCCTGCCAGAGGGTGCGTCGGGCCTCGCGGGCGCGGGTGCGGCGCGACAGCGGCGAGAGCGGATCGGGCAGAGGGGGGAGGCGACCGTCAGCGTCCATCGAGCAGCACCATACCTTCGCCGGCGAAGGCGACGAAGCCTCGCGCCCCCGCGGGCGCCTCGCTCGCTAGCAGCGCGCGCGGCACGAGCCGCCCGAGCCAGCCCAGCACCGTGACGGCGCGCACCGCGGTGGTGCGCGCGTCGATGATCTCCAGCGCCGTCGCGCCCTCGGGGAGCTGCGCGATGACCGTGCCCGGCCCGCGGAGCTGGACCATGGGGATCGACTCGCCGTCGCCGACCGGGAGCCGGCCGTTCTCGTAGGCCACGCTGGTCTCGAAGCCGGAGAGCGCGTCCTCGCGCAGGTAGAGCGGATCGTCTTCGAGCAGGATCGCCTCGAGGCGCTGACCGCGCAGGGGCCCGAGCACCAGCTCGCCCTTGCCGGTGATCTCCGAGATCGGCGACGCGAGGCCGCCGAGCGGCTCGTCCGAGGTGCGCCCGCGCGTGCGGCGGACGAGCTGCGACGTGCCGTAGCCCGTCGCGTACGAGAGCGACCGCACCAGATCGAGGCGCGCCGCGAAGCCGCTCGCGGCCTGCACCAGCACCAGGCCCGAAGCGTGGACGGCGATGCGCAGATCCCTCGGGAAAACGAGGAGATTCTCGCGCGCGAGCTCGCTCGCCTTCTTCGCCCCGACGGCCATCGGACGCGCCGGCACGCTGGGCGGGCCGGCGGGCGCGACCGATCCCATCGCGGCCGCGACGGCGAGCTGATGGGTGTTGGTGGTGGCGATCGCCGCGCCGTGCTCGAGGCCGAACGGCATGGTCACCGGCCCGGCGAACACCGGCAGGCGCGGCGGCAGCGGGGCCATGGCCTCGCGCCCCGGCTCGATCGCCGACCAGCTCCCCGTACGGCGTGACATCGGCGCGCGCGCCGACGCGGGCGGCCCGAGCGCGTCGCGCGAGAGCGGAGCGTTCTCGGGCAGGCGCTCGGGATCGTCGGTGCGGAACGCCTGGACCTCGCGATCGAGCTCCTGGAACGCGACGCCGGCGACCTTGCGGATCTCCTCCTGCGCGGGCGGCGGATCGGGCGGCGCCGGCCGCAGCGACATCGACGAGGCCGCCGTCATCGACAGCTCGACGAGGCGCCGCGCCATCCCGTCGTGGCCGCCGGCCGAGAACGCGTAGCCGGCGCGCTCGAAGTCGCCGAGACGCTGGAACGCGAGCCCGAGGTAGCCCCACGCGCGGCTGTGCCCCGGGTTGAGCTCGACGACGCGCTCGAGCTCGCTCCGCGCCTGCGCCGGTTGCCCGGTCTTGAGGTACGAGAGCGCGAGGTTGATCCGCGGCTCGAGCGCCTCGGGGTGGAGCTGGATCAGCCGCTCGTAGATGGCGATCGCCCGCGGGTAGAGCCCGAGCCGGAAGTACACGATGCCGAGGAGATCTTGCCCCTTCGGATCGCTCGGCTGGAGCGAGAGCGCCTGCTCGAGCTCGGCCTTGGCGTCGTGGACGCGGTTGTCCTGGAGCAGCTCGCTCCCGCGGTAGAGATGGAAAAGAAAGTCTTCCCCGGCGACGTCGCGGGACGGGGGCGGCCTTCGGTCATCGCGCTCGGCCATTTCGCGGCGAAGCCTACACGAAAGCCGACGCGGCGATCGCGTCGTCGAGGGAGAACGCGCCCTCGTAGAGCGCCCGGCCGACGATCGCCCCGACCACGTTCGGGAGCCGCGAAAGGACGCGCAGGTGATCGAGGGTGCCGACCCCGCCCGAGGCGAACACCGGGATCTTCGTCGCCGCCGCGAGCTCGGCCGTGGCCACCATGTTGGGCCCGATCTGCGTCCCGTCGCGCGCGACATCGGTGTACAGGATCGCCGCGATTTCGAGCCCCGCGAGCTCCTTCGCGACCTCGAGCACCGTCTTCGACGAGGTCTCTTCCCAGCCTTGCAGCGCGACCATCCCGTCCTTCGCGTCGAGCGCCACGACGATCTGGTTCGGATAGCGCAGCGCCGCCGCGCGGATCAGCTCGGGATCGCGCACCGCCGCCGTCCCGAGGACGACCCGCTTGGCGCCGAGCGCGAGGTACTCGCCGATGGCCTCGATCGAGCGCACCCCGCCGCCGATCTGGACGCCCGACTCCGGCGTCGACTGGAACGCGTCGATCACCGCGCGCACGAGATCCTTCTGCACCGGGCTCCCCGCGCGCGCCCCCTCGAGATCCACCACGTGCAGGATCGGGATCTTCCCCCGCAGCGTGGCCGCGAGCGCCGCCGGATCCTCCGAGTACACGGTGACCTTGTCGTAGTTGCCCTGGCGCAGCCGCACGGCCTTCCCGTCGAGGAGATCGATGGCGGGGATGACGATCATGGCCGCGACCCTAGCACTCGGAGGGATCTGGCGCGGGCACAGGCTCGATCTCGCCCCTCTTTCACGATCCCCATCTCGAACGGGTCGGAGCGGAGCGGAGCAAACCGGCCGGTTCCCCGGGTATCATCGGTCACGCTGTCCAGAGCGCGCCACGGCGGCGCGTCGTGGACGTGGGCTCGGAGTGCACGACCGCCGACGCCGGCGTGCCCGCCTCCGACTGCGGCTCTCTCCAGTGTTTCTGCCCCGTCGGTGCAGTGCCGGGAGTCTGCTCCAAGTCGTGCACGAAGGCCGCCGACTGCGCCAGCCTCGGCGACGACATGATCTGCGCAAAGGACTTCTGCACCGGGGTCAACGTCTGCTTGCAAGGCTATACCGGACCGAAGCTGCCCTGACGGATTGGTCACCTGGTCGGGCGAGCGTCGACATCTTCCCGGTAGCCGTCCTCGTCTCCCGATCTTCGTCTCCAGTCTTCCGTGCGCCTGCGCGATCTCTCGCTCCTCTTTCATGATCGAACGGACGAGAGAGAATCGGAGCACGCACCCGCCCGAAGACGAATGACGAGCGATGCACGATCGTCGCCCCTCGATAGTCCGCAAAAAGCGTGTCTGCACATCAGGACAACCCTGATTCGCCAGGAGACTCCCCTCCTTGATCGGGGGAATTCCACGGTCGCGTCAGGCCCTGATGGATGCCGTGTGTCCACAGCAAACAGTCGAATTTTGCCGCTGAATACAGATGACGCCGATAATTCAGATGATACGGTATCCAGTATGAACCCTATTTCCAGCAGGACGGCTTCATGCATGATCGTGGTCCTCTCGGCGCCGGGCTGGATGGGATGCCTCGGAGAGGCTGACGTGGAGGAGCTCGGGGTCGTGGCCCAGGAGGCCGAGGCGTCCAACGCGCTTGCGTCCAACGCGCTTGCGTCCAACGCCCTCACCACCAACGCGCTTGCTTCCAATGCGCTCCTCTCCAACGCTCTCACCTCCAGCGCGCTCACCTCCAGCTCCCTGGTGACCGACGCCCTGGGCGACTGGAAGGCGCGCTCAGTCTTCAAGTACATCGTGAGCTGCGCGCTGCCCGCCGACCGGCACATCAGCGTCACCATCGACGGCACGACGTACGGCTACGACGGCGGCGTGGGCGTCGCGCAGTCGTGGGGCGACCCCAATGGACACTGCGACAACAACTGCGTGAAGTGGGTCTCCGGCTGCGTCCTCTCGCGGGTCAACTACCTCGGCGTGCCGGTCCCGCTGTCGATCCGCGGCAACCAAGGCGCGCTGTCCTCGTCCGCCACCGAGCGGTCGGCCTACCCGAACCGCGAGGCGACCTATTACGGCGACATCTTCCAGAATCCGCAGCTCCGCTATGCGTGCCTGTCGCCCGGCGCCACGTCGGACCACCGGGTCTGCGGGCCGTCACTCCAGGGCTGCGTCATGACGGTGGTCGGCGCGTGCGACGACGCGTGTGACGGCGTCCACGCCGACGGGAGCTTCCCCAACTGCCGCGATGGCGTGCGCGACGCCAAGAACAAGTTTTCGCCCGGCGTCACCTCGTTCCCGGGGGCGATCACCGTCTTCCTCCAGTGAGGCGCGGCGAGGGCGCGAGGGCGCTCATCGGCGGCCGCTTCGCCGTCGACCGCGAGGTCGGCTCCGGCGGCATGGGCACCGTGTTCCGGTGCGTCGATCGCCTCGGCGGCGCGACGGTGGCGGTGAAGATCCTCCGCGGGCGCGAGGAGCTCGACATCCAGCGGTTCGAGCGCGAGGCGGCGATCCTGGCCGAGCTCTGCGATCCGGGGGTGGTGCGCTACGTCGCCCACGGCGTCGCGGCCACGGGCGAGCACTACCTGGCGATGGAATGGCTCGACGGCGAGGATCTCGCCGCCCGCCTCGCGCGCGGGGGACTCTCCTTTGCGGAGAGCGTCGCTGTCCTCCGTCGCGCCGGGGAGGCGCTCGCCGGCGTCCACGCCCGCGGCATGGTCCACCGCGATCTCAAGCCGCAGAACCTGTTCCTGGCCGGCGGCGACGTGGAGCGCCTCAAGGTGCTGGACTTCGGCATCGCGCGCGTCGCGGGGGGCTCGGCGCGGCTCACCCGCACCGGCGTGCTCCTGGGAACGCCCGCGTACCTCGCGCCGGAGCAGATCCACGATCCCGGAATCCACGATCCGCGCACCGACGTGTTCTCGCTCGGCTGCGTCTTCTACGAGTGCCTCGCCGGTCGCCCCGCGTTCGAGGGCGCGCACGCCATGGCGGTGCTCGCCAAGATCCTTTTTCAGGAGACCCCGCGCCTCCGCGACGCGCGCCCGGACGCGCCCGAGGCCTTCGATCGCCTGGTCGCGCGCATGCTCGCCAAGGATCCCGGCGATCGGCCGCGGGACGCCGGCGAGCTAGCCGCGGAGGTCGCCGGGCTCGGCGACGGGCCGGCGGCGACCGCGTCGATCGCGGCGATCGCGGCGCGGACCGAGCGGAGCCTGCTCGCGCCGCCCGGATCGACGCCGCTCCCGGATGAGGCGCCGGCGTCGCTGGGGCACCGCGAGCACCGCCTGGTCAGCGTGGTGCTCGCGGGCGATCCGGACGCCACGTCCGCGGATCTGGACTGGCCCGAGGAGGATCTGGAGGCCGCGGTTCTCCGCCTCGGCGGGCACCTGAGCCTGCTCGCGGGCGGCTCGCTGGTCGTGACCATCTGGGGCGCGGGGAGCGCGACCGATCGGGCCGAGCGGGCGGCGCAGTGCGCGCTCGATCTCCGCGCCCGCTTCCGCGACCTGCCGATCTGCGTGGTGACGGGCCGCGGCCTGGTCTCGGCGAAGCTCGTGGAGGGTGCGGTGATCGAGCGCGGCGTGCGGGATCTCCGCGCGGCGCGGCCAGGCGAGATCGCGCTCGACGACGTGACCGCCGGGATGGTCGCGGGGCGCTTTCAGGTCGACCGCGAGGGATCTGCCGCCGTGCTGCGCGGCGAGGGCGCGCGGCGCGAGATCACGCCGCTCCTCCTCGGCAAGGCCACGCCTTGCTTGGGGCGCGGCCGCGAGCTGGCGATCCTCGATGCGATGCTCTCGGGCTGCGTGGAGGAGCAGATCGCCAGCGCCGTGCTCGTGGTCGGCCCGGCCGGCTCCGGCAAGTCGCGTCTGCGCCGCGAGTTCCTCGAGCAGATCCGGCGGCGCGGCGACCGGATCACCGTCCTCTCGGGCCGCGGCGATGTGCTCGGCGAGGGCTCGCCGTTCGGCCTGATCACCGACGCGATCCGCCGGACGGCGGAGATAGCCGACGAGCCCGTCGAGGCGCGGCGCCGCAAGCTCGTCGACCGGCTCGGGCGCCACCTCGCGGGCGCGGAGCTCACGCGCGTGGCTGCGTTCCTGGGCGAGCTCTCGGGGACGCCGTTCTCCCACGGCGACGATCCCGCGCTCCGCGCCGCGCGGGGCAGCGCGCTCCTGATGAGCGACGCGACCCGGGTCGCCTGGGAGGACTGGCTAGCGGCCGAGTGCGCCGCGGGGCCGGTCCTGCTCGTGCTCGAGGATCTGCACTGGGGCGACGCGGCGACCGTCAGCCTCGTCGACTCGACTCTGCGCAACCTGCGGGAGCTGCCGCTGATGGCGCTGGTGCTGGCGCGGCCCGAGGTGTACGCGCGCTTCCCCGCGCTGTGGGCGGAGCGCGAGGTGCAGTCGATCAAGCTCGGCCCCCTCGGGCGCAAGGCGAGCGAGGCCTTGGCGCGCGAGGCGCTGAGCGCGACGATCGACGCCGACCGCGTCGCGCGCATCGTCGAGCGAGCCTGTGGCAACCCGTTCTATCTGGAAGAGCTGATCCGCGCCGTCGTCGCCGGCCGCGAGGACGCGCTGCCCGACTCGGTGCTGGGCACCGTCGAGGCGCGCCTCGACGCCGAGGGCGACGAGGCCAAGCGCGTCCTCCGCGCCGCGGCCGTCTTCGGCGACCGCTTCACGAGCGGCGGCGTCGCCTCGCTGCTCGGCGGCGACACCAGCGCGACCCGCGCGTGGCTCGACGCGCTGACCGAGCGCGAGCTCATCGGCCCCGCCAGCGGCGCGGCGCCGTCGATCGACGCCCAGTACGCCTTCCAGCACGCGCTCGTGCGCGACGCCGCGTACGCGACCCTCACCGACGGGGATCGCGTGCTCGGCCACCGCCTCGCCGGTGACTGGCTCGAGCGGACCTCGCACCCCAGCGCCGTCGCCGTCGCCGAGCACTTCCATCGCGGCGGCGAGCGCGGCCGCTCCGCGCAGTGGTGCCGCCGCGCCGCCGAGCAGGCGCTCGACGCCAACGATCTACCCGCGGCCCTCGAGAGCGCGGGCCGCGGGGTGGAGCGCGGCGCGGCGGGCCTCGATCTGGGGATGCTTCGGTTGATCGAGGCGGAGGCCACGCTGTGGCGCGGCGAGCTCGCCCTCGCCGAGCGGCGCGGGCTCGAGGCGATCGATCTCCTCGCCCCGGGATCGGCCGCGTGGTTCAAGGCAGTGACCCGGGTCGTGAGCGCGGCGGGCAAGCTCGGCCGTTACGATCACGTCGAGGTCTGGCTCGGCCCCGCGCGCTCCACGCCGCCCGAGCCGGGCGCGCGCAGCTTGCAGATCGTCTGCCTGAGCGAGTGCGCGGCGCAGCTCGTCTTCGGCGCGCGCTTCGCCGCGGCCGACGAGCTGCTCGAGGCCCTCGATCGCAACGCGCCGGATCCGGGCGCGCTCGAGGCCGGCGTGGCCGGCTGGCTCTACCAGGCGCGCTCGTTCCGGGCCTCGGCCGCGGGGGATCCCGCCGCCTGCGTCGAGGGCTTCACCGCGGCGCTCGCGGCGTTCGAGCAGGCCGCCGATCGCCGCAACGCGTCCTCGGTGCGAGGCAACCTCGGCTACGTGCTCGCCGAGCTCGGCGATTTCGAGGGCGCCGAGGCGGCGATGCGCGCCGCGCTGGAGGCGGCGCACCGCATGGGCCTCAACGACGTCGCCACGACGATCGAGCACAACCTCGGCCACGCCCTCGTGTACTGCGGCCGGCTCGACGAGGCGCGCATCCTGGAGCAGCGCGCCGTCGAGGCGTTCCGTACCCAGGGGGATCCTCGCCTGGAGGGCGCCGCGCGGACCTACCTCGCCAAGGCAGCGCTCCTCTCGGGCGACGTGGAGACCGCCGAGCGCGAGGCGCGCGCCGCCGCCGCAATGCTGGAGATAGCGCCCCAGCTCCGCGCTCCGGCGGTCGGCGTGCTCGCCCGCGCGCTGCTCGGCCTCGGGCGTGTCGGCGAGGCGCTCGCCGCGGCGCGCGAGGCGGCCTCGGCCATCGACGCGCTCGGCGCGATCGACGAGGGCGAGTCCCTCGTCCGGCTCGCCTTCGTCGAGGCGCTCGCGGCGGCAGGAGAGACCGACGAGCTCGCGGTGGCCATCGCCGTCGCCCGCGATCGCCTGCTGGCGCGCGCCGACCGGATCAAGGATCCGGCGTGGCGCGAGCGGTTCCTCACCTGCGTGCCCGACAACGCGAGGACGATCGCGCTCGGGCGGTGAACGTCATCGTCGTCTGTCGTCCTCCGGGCGCAGGCGCGGCCGCGATTTCTCGCGCTGCTTTCATGATCTCCATCTCGAACGACCCGACCCGGACCGGAGATCGGAGAGAGCCAAGCGCCGGGCTCGCCTGCGGGAAAGGACGCGGAGGAGCTCGCTCGGCGCGTCGGGAGCGGAGGGGCAACCGTGCGTGGACGTGTTCCAAGCACCGGCAGAGGTGGGTAGGGGTGAGATCGGGTGCTCCTGCGGGCGGCAGCAGGTCGTCGGGAGGCGAGATCGGGTGCTCCTGCGGGCGGCAGCGGGTCGTCGGAAGGCGGCGCGAGGTGATACTGCGGGCGGGACGAGGCGACGCGGTCGGCAGGGTAGGTGGGATGGGGTTGGTGTCAACGTGGGTTGATGGCCGTCGCAATGGCGGTGATAGGCAGATCGGTATGAAATGTTTCGACGGCGGTTGTGGCTTGCGTGGGTTCCGGAGATCGGCGAGCCTCGCGTCGTTGGTAGGAATAGGCCGGTCGGGCGCGAGGGATCGGTAGGTCAGGCGAAGTGGAATGAGTCGAGCTCGGCAGCCCGGTCGTCGCAATCGAATGCATGTTGGGCGGTCAGCCCGGACCGGCGGGCGGCGGCCTCCACCCGTCTCGCTCAAGCGGGGTCGTCTGAGGTGACCGGCGGCGCGCGCGTGACGATCCCGGGCGACCGGGTTGCGTCCTGCCGCGCGCGCCGGTACCACTGAAACGTGGCATTCGCGGATCTCACCAACGACTTCGTTTTCCGGCGCATCTTCGCGACGCACCCGGACATTCTCCGCGGCTTGCTCAACGATCTGCTCGATCGGCAAGGCCACCAGGCCATCGACACAATCGAGTACCTGCCGAGCGAGCAACTCCCGCTGGTGATGGGCGCGAAGCTGTCGATTCTGGACGTTCGCTGCAAAGACCGCGAGGGGACGACGTTCGTTGTGGAGATGCAGCTCATCCATCATCCGGGCTTCATCAACCGCGTCGTCGACAACGCCTGCAAAGCCTACGTCGGCCAGCTCAAGGCGGGAGCCTGGTACGACTCGCTGACGAACGTCGTGGCGATCTCGATCTGTGACTTTGAGCTGTGGCCCGACAAGGCACAGGAGGCGCAGGGGCTGAAGGCCGTACCGATGCTGAGCCGGTGGGCCGTCACCGAGAACTCGTCGAAGAGTCATACTCTCCAGCACGTTCAATATGCCTTTCTGGAGCTGCCCAAGCTGCCCGAGCGCAAGCCAGATACGGGAGCGCTGCAATGGGCCTGGCTCTTCGTGCATGCCCCGGAGCTGACCGAGATCCCTGCCGATCTTCCCGCGCCGTATCGGGAAGCCCTGGAGCTTGCCAATCAGGCCAAGTTCACGCAGGCGGAGCTCGACGCTTATGAAAAAGTGAGAGACGAGATCCGGCAGGTGCTCGCAGTCGCGGATGCCGGGTGGGCCGAGGGCAACGCCGAAGGCAAGGCCGAGGGCAAAGCCGAAGGCGAGGCTGCTGGGTTTGCGAAGGGGGAGGCCGTCGGCCTCGCTCGAGGCAAAGCCGTGGCCGTCCTCGCGATCCTCGCGGCGCGCAGCATTCATATGAGCCCGGAAGCTCGCGCGCTCATCGAAGGGTGTGAGGATACGGTGATCCTCGATCAGTGGATAGCGCAGGCCACCACGGCCGCCTCTGCTGAGGAGATCATCGCTGCGGCGTCCCCATCGCACCCGTGAGCTTTGACGTACAGTCCAGAGACAAGCTGGCCAGCATCGCCCTCCGCGGACACGCGTGCGCCCCGAGGTCGCCGGGGCGCACGCGGTGATCTCACCTCCGACCGAGCTTCGCCGTCCCCGCGAGCCCGAGCCTCTGGGCCTCCGCGATCACCGCGTCTCGAACCGCGGTATGCACCGCCGGCACGAGCGGTGAGGGCACGACGTCCCCCGGCTCCGCGCACGCCGCGATGGCGCGGGCGGCGGCGATCATCATGTCTCGCGTGATCGCCCGGCTCCGCACGTCGAGCGCGCCGCGAAAGATCCCCGGGTAAGCGAGGGCGTTGTTGATCGTCCGCCCGTCGGTCGCAAACGCAGCTCCCGCGGCCATGGCTTCTCCGGGATCGATCTCCGGGTAAGGATTGGAGAGCGGGAAGAGCACCTGTCCCGGCCGCACCTGCTTCGGATCGATGAGGTTCGGCCGCCCCGTGGTGGCGATCACGATGTCGGACTCGCGCATCAAGGTGGCGAGATCGACCGGGCGCGCCCCGAGCGAACCGAGCCAGGTCATCGCCTCTTCCGAGCGATCGTGGACGAGCACGTCGCCGACTCCATAAGCCATCATCAGGCGCGCGATGGCGCTGCCGGCCGCGCCGAGGCCGATCTGACCGACCCTGGCGCGAGCGAGCTCTACGCCGGTGATCTTGCAAGCGTTGATGACCGCCGCCAGCGCCACCGTGGCAGTCCCGTGCTGATCGTCGTGCATCACCGGCTTCTCCAGGCGCTCGATCAGCTGCTCTTCGATCCGGTAGCAGTCGGGGTTGCGGATGTCCTCGAGGTGGATGCCACCGAACGTGGGCGAGAGGCGGAGCACGGTGTCGACGAACTCGCGGACATCGGTGGTGTCGACGAGCAGCGGAGTGGCGCTGATCTTGACGAAGGCGTCGTAGATCACGGCCTTTCCCTCCATCACCGGGAGCGCCGCGAGAGGGCCGATGTCGCCGAGCCCGAGCACGCGAGTCCCGTTGGTGAAGATGCCGACCGAGCGCGCGATGCCGGTGTACTCCCACGCCAGCGCGGGATCGCGGTGAATCGCCGTGGAGACGCGGGCGACGCCTGGCGTGTAGATGTAGCGGAGATCCCGGAGATGGCGGAGCTCGACCCGGCTCGTCGAGTGGAGCTTGCCGCCCTTGTGCAGCGCGAAGACGCGATCGACCGTGCCCAGCAACTCGATGCCTTCGACGGCGCGGACCGCGGCGAGGACCCGATCGGTGTGGGCGTCGTCGTCGGTCTCGACCGTCACCTCGCGAACGGTGTCGTCCTCGCCCATGCGAACGGTGGTGATGTCCGAGAGCAGGCCTCCCTCCGACGCGACCGCGGAGGCGAGCGCGGCGAGCTGGCCGGGACGGTGCTTGAGGCGCACCTCGAGCACGGTGTCGATGCTGGTCTTCCTCATGGCGCGGCCGACGATAGTTCAACCGCGTACGATCGGACAGCGCCTTCGGCGAGCTCACCTGGCTGCGGCCGCCTGCTCCTCGGCCGCCTTCACCTCGGCGATGCGCTGGTTCAACCACGCTTCGCCGGCCAGGAACTTCACGTGGCTCTCGCCTCCGGAGAAGCCGACTCCGACCGAGACCAGGTTGGTGTCGACCTTCACGGCGCCGGTGAGCGTCTTGCCGATGTCGTGGAGCTGCACGGTGACGTTGGCCGAGCTGCCGTGCGCGCTGAGGCCGAGATCGAGCGCGCCGTGCGCCCGTCGCAGCTCGGCCGCGGCCGTGAGGCCCTTCATCGGGAAGATCGCGCCGACCCAGCCCGGAATGACGTCCTCGCTGGCGAGGATGGCGTTGAAGGGCGAGCCGTCCTTGCAGCGCGCGTCGCCGCGCAGCTCGAGGCTCATCGGATCCTTCGTCCCGACGTCGAGCCGCGAGACATCGAATTTGCCCCACCACCCTCCCTTCGGTGCGTGGCCGCCATAGACGGTGAGATCGCGGGTGATGGCGTGGAGCGCGCGGAGCTCGATCAGGCCCCGGCCCAGGTCGAGGCGCTGGAGCTGCCCTGTCGCCTCCACGTCGCCGCGGAGGGTCGTCCCCGCGAACCGCGCGTCGCCGGCGCCGCTGAGGCCGAGAGAGCCCACGATGGCTGCTTCTTCCGGCGTCCCGTCGAGGAGCGACGCGGGGTGGGCGATCCGCAGCCTGGCGTCGAGGTTGGCGGCGCGCGCCGTGAGAAGCATCCTGCTCTGGGTCGGGTTTCGCCAGAAGAGCCAGCCGAGATCGGGGCTCGTCGCCGCGACCGCGAGCGCGAAATCGCGCGGTACGCCCGCGTCGACGCGCCCTTCGGTAACGTCGACGTGCACCGCGCCTCCGGGGTGAGCGTGGCTGTCGCGCGTGACGGTGATCGCCTCGGCGACCACCGTGCTCGGATCGAGGACGACGCTCTTCGTTCGCACGTCGCCCTCGTGGAACCGAGCCGTCGTCGCCAGCTCGAAGCCCACCTGGAACCGGCGCGCGTCGATCTTCACGCCGCGCGCGCTGGCCGAGAGGGTCCCGGCGGCCTTCATGGCCTCGTTCACGTCGACGCGGGCGCGGAGCGCGCCGGATCCAGCGAGGCTCACCCGAGGAGGGTGGGCGGGCAGGAGCCAGCGGAGCTCGGGGATCGTCGCGGGGACGTCGAGCTCCGTCTTCTCGATGGTGATCGGGCCGGCGAGATCGCGCGGAAGTCCTTTGAAATGAGCGCGCGCGTTCTCCAGGGTGGGGGACGCGCCCTCGGCGCCGGCGCGCTCGATCGTGGCTTTGCGGATCAGGAGATCGCCAGTCGCCACGGGCTCGGGCGAGGCATCGTCGACCCGCACGTCGAGGCGATAATCGAGCGTGGCGGTGTACTCCGCGGCGCCGAGCACGACGCGGTCGCACACGGCCGTCGCCGCGGTCGGAGGCATCGCGCGGCCATGGGCGAGGTAGTAGTCGACGTGAAAAGCGCCGCTGCCTTCCGCGACGCGGAGCGCCGGCGGCTCACCGAGGTAGAGGCGAACGAACTCCATTCCAGGCGTGCGCCCGTCGAGCCGCGCGTGGCCCGAGATCTGGCGCAACGCCGCCTCCCTGGAGCCGCGGAGATCGATGACGCCGAGAGTGGCAGTCACGTGGAGGTCGACGGGGCTCATCGCGACCTCTCCGCCAATGCGGAGCACCCCACCGTCGAGGTCGACCTCCGTCGCGCCCACGTGAACGAGGCGATCGGGGATGACGTAGACGCCGCCGCGCACCCGGATCGCCCCCGTGAGCCGGTGCTCGTCCATCCAGACCTCGCGGGCGAGCGCGTCGACGTCGCCTATGTGCACGCGCCAGGCGTCGAAATCGGCGTCGCTCACCGGCGGCGCGTCGGGCCCGACCAGCGCCAGCGGGGGATCTTCGAAGCCCTCGATCGGGGCCGCGGCCCGCGCGCGCGCCGTGGTCGCGCCGGCGTCGTCGAGCAGGCGACGCAACCGAAACGCGACACCTGTGGCGCGCACGCGCGTGGCGCTGAACTTCTTGCCGAACAGCGCGAGCAGATCGACGGTGACGTCCGCCTCGTCGATTTCGAGCCGAAACTGGACCTTCCAGCTCTGGTCGCGCAGACGAAACCCCTCCACGCGCGCGACGCCGGGCCAGAGCGTATAGGCACGCTCGTAGCCCATCAGGAAGCGGTCCGGGTGCCGGTTCAGGAGCGGCAGCAGCCCGAAGCGCAGGAACAGATTCCCCGCGAGGAGGTAGAAGATCTGGAGCGCCAGCAGCGTGGCGCCGAGCCACAAAAAGCGCCTGGTGAGGCCGCGGAGCCTCGATTGCCGGGGGCGCACGATCGCCGGGGCGGGCGCGGCAGGGACGTTGACCAGGGTCGTCACAGGGGTAAGGACGGCGCGCGAAATCGCGCAGCCGAGCGCCCCTGATCAAGAACGCGGCCAACCCGCGGCGGGGCTCACCCGAAGAGCGAGAGCTGCGCCGCTCTCCCGCGGGCCCCCGCGAGCGGAGGCCACGCTTCGGCCGGGGCGGCGTCGAGCGCGAGGCACGCGTCCTGGGTCGCCGCGAGGAGGCGAACGCGCCGCCCCGAGAGCGCGTCTTGCGCCGATTCGAGCGCGAGCTCCGGGCGATTGTTGCTCTTCGAGAGGTGCATGAGCACGACGGTGTGGGCCTCGACCGGCAGCGCGCGGAGCAGCGCGTGGGCCTGCGCGTTCGAGAGGTGCCCGCGCGCGCTGGCGATCCGACGCTTCAAGAACGCGGGATAGTGCCCGTTTTGCAGCAGCTCGGCGTCGTGGTTCGACTCGATCAGCACGAGCTCGCAGCCCGCGAGGTGGGCCGCCAGGCCGGGCGGGACCTCGCCGAGATCGGTGACGATCGCGGCGCGGTGGCCGCCGCCCTCGACCACGAGCGCCACCTGCGCGGCGTCGTGAGGGAGCGGCATCGGCGCGATCGTCAGCGCGCCGATGGCGAAGGGCTCGCGCGCGCTGAACACCTTCACCTCGTCCCGCCCGTGGAGCGCCTCGGTGCGCGCCGTCGCCTCGCTCGCGTAGATCGGGATCTTCAAGCGCCGCGCCAGACGGAGCGACTGGCCCACGTGATCCTGGTGCGCGTGCGTCACCACGATGGCGTCCGGGAGCCGCGCGCCCGCCGTCGCGAGCTTGGCCTCCAGCGCGCGCGGCGCGATCCCCGCGTCGACCAGCACGCTGGTGCCCGCCGCCTCGAACCACGAAGCATTCCCCGCGCTCCCGCTGGCCAGGACGATCACGCGCATCAGGCTCCCAGCCTTGAGCGAGCGCTGCGCGTCTGTCACGTGGAATCGTCGCCCGGGCGCGCTACTTCGGCGGAGCGGGGATCTCGATCTCGGTCTCGAGCGCCGCCGGATCGCTCGGCGCCTCGACGACCGGGGGCGCGGGGATCACGATGTCGCTCGGCGATTCGAGGCTGATCCGCCCGAGGCCGCCGCTGCGAAACTCGTGGACGAGGATCTCGGCGGCCTTGTGGAGATCGATCCCGCCGCCGTTCTTGAGGCAGCCACGACGGCGTCCGATCTCGGCGATCAAGGCCTCTGGCGTGGGGGGCAGCGCGGCGAGCTTGAAGCGCGCGAGGAGGCGATCGGCGTAGCGCGCGAGGAAGAGCTCGGCGCCGAACATGGCGACGTTGAAATAGTCGATGGCGGTGTCGGGGATCGAGCCGGCCAGCGCCAGGCGGTGCGAGCCGGCCTCGTCTTCGAGCTTCGGCCACATCAACCCTGGGCTGTCCCAGAGCACCATGCCGTTGCTCAAGACGACCTGTTGCTGAGCCTTGGTGACAGCGGGCTTGTCGCCCACGACGGCGACGACGCGGCTCATCAGGGTGTTGATCAGCGTCGACTTACCCACGTTGGGGACGCCGACGATCATCGCGCGCACGGCCTTCGCGCCGCTCTGGCGCGGCGAGAGGCGCTTGCAGAGCTCGGCGATGCGGGCCCGGGTCTCGCCCGGACGATCGGTGCTGAGCGCGACAGCGAGCACCGGGCCGCCCGGCCGTCGCCCCTCGATCGGGGCCGGCGGGGACTCGAAGTGACGCATCCACTGCTCGGTGATCTGCGGATCGGCGATATCGCTTTTGCTCAGCACCTTGACGCAGGGCTTGTCGGCCCGGAGCTCGGTCACGACGGGGTTCGAGCTCGCCCAGGGCATGCGCGCGTCGAGGACCTCGATGATCACGTCCTGCGCGGGCATCGCGGCCGCCATCTCGCGCCGCGCCTTCGTCATGTGCCCCGGGTACCACTGGATCAGCATCGGCGCCCTTCTAGCACCGAACGCCCCGGGATCGGCGGCGCCGGGCCGCGAGCACGGCCGCGGCGAGCAGCCCGAGCGCGGCCGCGCCGGGCGCGCCGCTGCCCTGTTCGCCGCCGACGCGGCAGCCACACCCGCTGTCCTCGGCTCCGCCGCTGCTGCCGCCGCCCGCGCCCGAGGTGCTGGCGCTCGCGGTCGTCGCGCTCGCGCTCGCGCCGCCGACGCTGCCCGTGGTGACAGCGCTGCTCCCGCCGGCTCCGCCCGCTCCGCCGGCCCCCGTCTCCAGGCCGTGAGTGACAATCTCCAGCGTCCCGCGGGTGGCCGTCGCGGCATGAAACGCCGGTGCCAGGCCCGCTGCGATCGGATCGAAGATGGCAGTCGCGGCGGCGACGTCGGCGTCGGTATCGGACTTGGACGTCAGCAGCACGATCCCGAGCTTCCACGATGTCGGCGAGACGCCAAAGGCCGGATCGCGCGTGCCCGTCGCGGTGATCACGTCATCGATGGTCACCGTCTTGCGCGTCGCGGTGACGGTGAACGACTTCGTGGCGTCGAACCACGGGAACGAGTGGGGCGCATAGACGCCGCCCCACAGCGGATCGGTCGTCGTCGGTGGCACATTCACGCCCTCCAGCACGCCGAACGGAGGCACCTCGGCGGCGCTCGCCAGGCCCATCATGTAGAGATCGAGCTTCGAATACGCGATCGTCGAGGGGACGGCGGCGATGGCGGTGTACGTACCATCGCCGTTGTCCTTCCACTGGTTGCCGCCCGCCGGCGAGCCGCCCGCGTCCATGAAGAAGGACCAGTGAAACGGGAACCCGGTGAGCTCGTCCGGCGTGGGGCCGGGGACCCGGAGCGCGGGGCCCCAGTTGTGGGAGAGCTCGAGCAGAAAGAGGTAATTGGCAAAGCCCTCTTCGAGCGCCGCCTGCTTCGCCGCGCGCTGCTTCAGCTTCAGGATGCTGTTGTGGAAGAGCACGCTCCGCAGCGGCGGCTTCGACGAGGTGAACGTGCCGTCGGGCGGGTAAAAGGCCTCGATCCCGATGCCCTTCACGTCGAGCCCCTGGGGATCGAAGATGGTGCTGATGTAGTCGCCGCCGCTGAACGGGAACGTGGTCCACACGCTGAGGACCTGGGGGATGGGCTGCCCCGCCGCGGCGTAGAGCGCGAAGAGCTTCTTCTCGATCACCTTGGCGTGAGCCTGGGTATCGAATTTCGTCCCTTCGATGGTGCCGTCGTCCTGGAGCACGACGTAGGGAGGCGGGGCGGCGCCCGCCGAGGCGGCGAGCGTGAGACCGAAGGAAGCGGCGAGGGCGAGGGGGGCGAGGCGCATGAGGCGCGTGGCAAGCAAGCGAGGTGCCGTGGTCGGATCGCCTGCAATTCAGCCGTTTCTGGCGTCGTCGTCACTCCGCTGACGGCGCGCGCGCCCGACCCCGTGCGCTCGCGGGACGGCGCCTACAGCTCGTGCGGGAGCAGATCCCGCGGGCTCCGGTAATATTGCAGCGGCGAGTACGCCAGCAGATTGGACACCTTGGAGGTGTAAAGACAGGCATACTCCTCCACCTGATCTCCGAAGCTCGAGGTCTCGTGGGCCTCCTTGAGCAGGGAGCCCCAGTAGGGGTGGAAGCGCCGCGCGATCTCGCGCTCGAGCTTGCCAGTCTCGGCGTCGAGGGTGCGCAGCTGCCCGCGGATCCGCTCGACGGCGCGCTTGACCCGGGTGCGCTCGAGCTCGTTCTGCGAGGCCCCGTTCATGCGGAGCACCGGCGGCGGGACCAGGATCGAGAGGGCCGGGGCCTCGACCACCTGGGTCGCCGGATCGTCCTCGAGCTTGCGGGTGAGGTCCTTGAAGCGCTGCTGGTAATACCGAAGCTGGTCCTCGAGCTCTTCGCGCCGCTCTTCCAGCAAACCGCTCTTCTCGTGCTCCTGGCGACAGGCCTCGTGGGCGTTCACCTCGGCTTCCATCTCCTGGATGATCATCGCCGTGCGCCAGGCGCTCTCTTTCTTGGAGCGGAGGATGTCGCCGTAGATGTGGTCGCCGACGTAGAGGACCCGATCGCCGGTGACGCCGAGGGCCTTCTCGAAGTCGTGGAGATTGCCACCCTCGTAGATCGTGCCGCGCTCGAGCGGCAGCGTCGCCGGGATGAGCTCGTCGCCGGATCGCTGCATCATCGGCCGGCGCTCCTGGAAGAACGCGGGCTTCTGCGAGGCGACGATGATCACGTCGAAGTAGTGACGGAAGCTCGGGTACTCCGGCATCGCCCCGCCGAGGAGGTAATGCATCATCTGCTCGGTGTAGAGCCAGCGGCTGTTGGTGAGCAGGAAGAGCTTCTTGCCGGCGCTCCGCAGCTTGTGGAGTGTCTGGGCCAGGTTGGGATCGCGATCGACGTAGCCGGGGAGGTTCCCGTTGAGGGTGTCGAGGATCGTCCCGTCGCGGTGGGCCTCGTCGATGCACTCGCGGATGTCGGTGAAGAGCCGCGCGAAGTCGAGCTGGAGGCCGCGCGACTCGAAGGCGTCGACGATGCCGGTGTACATCGTGGCCTCGGACAGGGCGTAGAGGGTGTCGATCCAGTGGTAGCGCGCCGTGGTGGGGCGGATCTTCTTCGACTGGTAGAGCGCGCGGATCTCGTCCTTCGAGAGCTCGCGCAGGCCGTGGTAGCCCTGCTGCACCACCTTGAAGCGATCCATCTTCAGGATGTGCCCGAAGCGCTTGTCGATCAGCAGGCCGCGGATCGGAAAGTCGATCGGGTACTGGATGTTCTGGATCACGTCCGGCGGGTAGCCCCGCGTCGCCAGCTTCTTCACCGTGGCCTGGATGGAGAGCTTGTCCATCTCGGCCTGGTTGTAGATGGCGAGGGTGTAGTCCATGTCGAACCCAACCCAGTCGATGCCGGACATCTTCAGGTTGCGGTTGACGAACACGCGCCGGGTCCGCGGGATCCGCGTGGGCTCGGGCGGGGGCCGGAGGCCGGTGATGGGCAGGTCGAGCTGTTCGAACGTCACGGGTCACGGCGAGACTAACCTACCCGGCCCTCGACGTCGAAAACCCTGCTCGCCCGGGGAGCGCGCCGTCTGTCCGGACCGGGAAAACAAGCCCCGGTCTCTCCCGCGCGGAGGATGCGAGGCGGTCTCTTCCGTCGTCGCCGGAGAGCGGTGCTACGACGCCCGGCGTGATGATCCGCGCGACCGGGTTGCGAAAGCTCTACGGCGACGCCCGCGCCCGGCGCGCCGCGCTCGACGGCGTCGATTTCTCGGTGGAACCGGGGGATTTCGTCGCCGTGCTCGGGCCGAGCGGATCGGGGAAGAGCACGCTGCTGGCGATCCTCGGGGGGCTCGATCGCGACTACGAAGGTCGGCTCGAAATCTTCGGGAGCGAGCTGCGCGGGCTTGGGGACGCGGCGCTGGCGCGGCTCCGAGGCGCGCGGATTGGCTTCATTTTCCAGGCATTTCACCTGCTCTCGCACCTCTCGGTGATCGACAACGTCCTCGCTCCGTCGCTGTTCGCCGAGGGCGCCGGGGATCTCCGGCTGCGCGCGCTCGCGCTCCTCGATCGGGTCGGTCTCGTCGACCGCCGCGACGATCCGCCGACCGAGCTCTCCGGCGGTCAGCGGCAGCGCGTCTCGATCGCGCGGGCGCTGCTGCGGAAGCCCGATCTCGTGCTCTGCGACGAGCCGACCGGGAACCTCGACGCCGAGACCGGCGAGCGCATCGTCGACCTGTTCCGCGAGCTGCACGTCGAGGAGAAGCTCACCCTCGTGGCCGTGACGCACGAGGAGCGGCTGGCCCGCGCGGCGACGCGGACGGTGCGGCTCCGCGCCGGGAAGATCGACGGAGGCGAGGCGTGAGGCTCGGCGCGCTCTCGACCTTGATCCGCCGCGATCTGCGGCGCACCCGCGGCGCGCTCGTGACGAGCGGCTTCGGCATCGCCGCGGGCACGGCGGCGCTGGTGTTCTTCCTGGCGCTCGGCCTCGGCGTGCGCGCTGTGCTGCTCGGCGAGGTGTTCCCGATCGATCAGATCGAGCTCGAGCCGCCGAAGCAAGGCGATCCCGGGCTGCTCGGGCTGCTCGTCGGCTCGGGCGGCCCGCCGGGGATCGGTGAGGGCTCGGTCCGCGATCTCGCGATGGTGCCGGGCGTGCTGTCGGTCGATCCCAGGCTGCGCTTCGCGTTTCCGTCGAGCGGGCGCGGCGGCAAAGAGATCTTCGGCCACGATGTCGGCACGAGCGAGCTGCTCGGCGACGGGATCGAGCCGTCGCTCACGCGCGGCGAGTCGTTCGGATCGATCGCGTTCGAAGATCCGCTGACGCACCCGGGCGCGGCGTGCGCCGACGACGGCGGGTGCGCGGCGCCGCAGTACTGTGAGCGCCCGAGCGACGCCGCGGCGGGCGCGTGCTCGGATCCCGTCCCGGTGCTGGTGAGCCGCTATCTCGTGGAGATCTTCGACAAGAGCATCGCGCCGGCGCACGGCCTGCCGCCGATCGGCGAGACGCTGGTGGGGCGGGCCCAGGGGGTGACCTTCGCGCTCCGGCTGGGCGAGTCGCTGCTCGGCCGCGCAAAAAGCGGCGAGCCGCGGACGGTGCGCGCGCGCGTCGCCGGCGTCTCGCGGCGCGCCGTCGATCTCGGGATCACGCTGCCGCTCTCGGTCGTGCGCCGGTGGAACCGCGAGTACGCGGGCGCGGGCGCGGCCGACAGCTTCTCCAGCGTCGTGGTGCGGGCGAAGGACGCCAGCGCGATCGGCCTCGCGCTCGAGCGGGGCAAGGCGCTCGGGCTCGAGCCCCACGACACCCGCGCGCGCGACGTGTCGGTGCTCATCACCGGCGTGATGGCGCTGCTCTCGCTCGTCGCGGCGGTGATCCTCGTCGTGTCGGCCTCGAACATCGCCTACACGTTCCGCGTGCTCGTGAGCGAGCGCCGCGCCGAGATCGCGCTCTACCGGGCCGTCGGCGCGACCGGGGCCGACATGCGCGCGTGGATGCTCGGCCTCGCCGCCGCGGTGGGCCTCGTCGGCGGAGCGGCCGGCCTCGTGATCGCGCGCGCTCTGGCGCTGCTCACCGACGAGATCGCGGCGAGGAAGCTCCCCGATTTCCCGTTCAAGCCCGCTTCGTTCTTCGCGTTCCCACCGTGGTTGTGGGCGGCTGGCCTCGGCTTCGCGGCGCTGTTCGCGGCCCTCGGCGCCTTCCGCCCGGCGCGTCGCGCCTCGCGCGTGGAGCCCGCGGCGGCGCTGTCGGGGAGCTGAGCTTTGATTCAGTTCTTCGCGCAGAAGTTCGGCGCGCCGAAGTCCTTGAACTTGTCGCTGCAATATCCGCCGACAGGGCAGGTGTCGGCAGCGCCGGTCTCGCACGGGCCTCGGGTGCAGTAGAGCGTGGTCGACGGCGGAGGGGCCGTGGTCGTGCAAGTGGGCGTCTGACCACCGCAGTCGGCGTCGGTGGCGCACGTCTTGTAAGAGTACATGTCGGCCGCGGGCTGGCCGCCGGTCGTCGCGCCTCCGCCGCCACCACCGCTTCCGCTGCTGCTCGCGCCCGCGGACGTGGTGCCGCCGCCCGCGTCCGGAGGGGCTGCATGGCACATGTTGAGAATGACGATCTCCCCCGGATCGCAGGGATTGGAGTCCCAGCAACCCGCGAGCACCACCACCGCGGTGGCGCCGAGTGCAGAGAGGGTCGGGGCGAGGGCCGCCGACCGCGGGATACGAGAGCGCGTGTTCATCTTCGGGCTTCTCCGCCGGCGCTCAGGGCGCCAGGACCTGGCCGCCACGGATGCGACCGATGATCTTCACCGCGGGGGTGACGTCCCCCATGGCCACGTAACCCACGCCGCCGGTGTCCTCGCTCACGGCGCGGACCACGGCGCTCGCGGACGACACCTTGCGCGGAGGCCGCTCGCCGCCGCGGATCTTGCGATCGGTCCAGTAGCGGGCCGAGCGATCGGGATCGAGCCCCAGCACCGCTGCGTCGAAGCCTTTCCGGAGCGCGTTGTCCTCCGGGAGGTTCACCGGGGCGGCCGCCGTGCCGCTCGACCACTGGGTCTGCGTCGTCTGGAACAACGGACGAAGGGTGTCCCGGTCGACGGACTTCGCGGGGTTGGACTTGTTGACGATGATGGCAATCTCATCGCCCTCCGCCTGCGAGTGGGAGGACAGCGTCCCGCCCAGCAGTGACATGCCAAGAATCAAAAGGAGACGTCGCATGTATCCTCGCATCGGTCAAAACGACATGATCAGCCGCGACATCGCCGTGGTGACATCCTGCTCGGGCGCGATCTTCTCGGTGTCGGCCGTCCCTGCGATGCTCGCGAACCACGCGCGCGACACCTGGCTTCGGAATGTGACGGAGCTTGTGATGTAGAAGTTCAATCCTCCGCCGAGCTCGAAGAGCGTGTCGGCAAACGACCAGGGGGTGCGATGAAAGGAGCCAGTGACATAGGGCTCCATGTTCAGGAACGAGAGGCGGTGCGCGACGATGGCGTAGGCCGACGTCGTCCAGGAGTTGGGCGTGGTGGCGTTGAGCGCGAACGTGGCCAGGACCGGCTCGCGCGCGCCCGGATCGTAGACCTTGCGCGCCACCGCGGCTTCCAGCCGCACGCGGGTCGCTCCGACGTCGAACGACGCGTCAACGCCGCCGATGGACTCGCGGAACGCGTAGGTGCTGTGCCCGTTGGCGACGAGCGATCCTCCGGGGCCGAGCGTGATGTCAACGACCTCGTCCGAGACTCGGCCCGTGTAGAACGAGGCTCCGAACTTCATCGACAGAGCGCCGCTCTGCTCGTTCGCCGCCGAGATACGGCCGCCGAAGCCGCGGTCGTCCTCGAAGGTGATCGGCGCGAGATCGGTGCGCCCGTTGCTGACATAGGCGCTGTACCCGAGCTCCCACGGGCCCGCGAAGGTGCTGCCATGGATCATGACGCCGGTCTGTCGCGTGGGGAACATGCGCGAAGAAATGAAGAACGGGACCTTGGTGGTGATCACCACCGGTGTCCCGTGGTCGACGTTGTAGACACCGAACGGTGTGAAGAACTGGCCGACGCGCACCTTGAGGAAGCTGAAATGGGTCCAGTCGAGGTGGGCGCGCTCGATCGAGACGAGCCCACCGAACACGTACGTGCCGTCGGGCTGAGCGGGATCGGGGTGGCCATACTGCCGCTCGGTCAGCCGCGCCAGGACACCTGCAGGAGGCGAGGTGTTCGACTGCTCGGGGCTGCCGCCGGGCGCGTTCGAGAAGTGTACCTCGCCGAGGAAGCGCCAGTCTTTGCTGGGCTGGGCGTCGAGATACAGATTCAGGTTACCGACGACGAAGTTCGTGGCGTTCGACGAGGCGAGGTACGGCGCGATCAGCGACGTCTCCGAGATCCACGTGCGCTGGACGCCCATGTCGGTGAAACCGTAGATCCGGAACAGGTTCTTGCTGTCGTCCTTGTCGGCCGTGCTCTGCGCGCTCTCGACGGCGGCGAGTCGCTCCTCGAGGTCGGCGAGGCGCTTCTCCGCGGCGGTGGGCTGCGGCCGGACCTCGCCGGCGGGCGCAGGGATCGCGGGCGGCGCGGCGGTGACAGGCGCACTTTCGGCCGCCTGGGCGTGCGCGAGCGACGTCAGCAACAGCACTCCTCCAAGGCCTCCTCCAAGGCCTCGTCCGAGGCGCGCCGCAGGACAGGCACCCGCTCGCGAGCCGTGAATCTCTCCCATTCTCATAGGACGCTCCCTGGTCTCCTGGCAGCAGCGCGCCGCCGCGCAGCTGGCCTGCTCGCCGCGCGCAACGGCCGCGTCGTACTGACGATGCCGTCCCTTCCAGACGACGGGCGGAACGGCAGACGGGACGCGCGCTTGAGCAACATTCCTCGTGGCGGGGCGCGGCCTCGCTCAAGGAAGACGCTCTGCCCGCCGTATCGAGGGCCGGAGGAGACTGCGTAATGTCGAGAATGGGTCGAGTCTCGATCAAGGTGAAGCTGTGGGGGCTGGCCGGAGTGCCGGTCATCGGCGCGCTCCTCCTGGCGTCGATGGTCATCGGCGATTCGCGCCAGCAGGCGGCGAAGGCCGCGGCGATCGGCTCGATTGAAGATCTCGCGCAGCTCACCGGCACCATGACCGGCGCGCTGCACGCCCTCCAGACGGAGCGAGCGGCGACCGCGCTCTCCGAAGGGCTGGAGGCGCGCCCGGTCACCGTGAGCGAGGGTGGCGGCGAGGCGCGGCGGTCCACGCCGGCGAGCGTCGCGGCGGCCGCGAAGCGCGCGCGCGATCGGCTCGTCGAGGCGAGGACAGCGACGGACGAGTGCCTCCGCGTGCTCGAGAGGATCCTCACGTCAGTCGATCTCTCCCGGCTGCCTCCGCGGCTCGGCCGGGATCTCGCCGCCGCGCGCGCTCGGCTCGGCGGGCTAGGCGCGTTCCGCGTCCACCTCGACGCCGACCCGGTAGCGATCGACGACGTGCTCAAGCCCCTCAGTGACGTCGACGCGAGCCTGATCCGCGCCGCCGCGGGGATGTCCGAGCTCACCGACGACGGCGAGCTGCTGCGCAACATCCAGTCGCTCGTCGCGGTGCTCGAGCTCGAGGAGCGCGCCAGCCGCCAGCACGCGCTGCTGGCGCACACGTTCGCCTCGACCCAGTTCGCGCCCGGCGCCTTCAAGACCTTCGTGACGTTGACGACCGAGGAGCAGATCTACCGCGAGGTGTTCACCACCAACGCCTCGGAGTCGGCGCTCTCGCTCTACAGCGCCTCGCTCTCCGACCCGCGGGTGAAGAGGGCCGACGAGATGCGGCGCGTGGCGCTGGAGTCGACCGACGACTCGCTCATCGTCGACTACGACGCCTGGTCCGAGGCGCAGCAGGGGCGCATCGATCAGCTCGTCACGATCGAGCACGAGGCGATGAACGGGATGAAGCGCGCGGCCTCGACCAAGGTCGTGGCCACGCAAAAGACGGTGCGCAACAGCGTCGGGCTCTCGGTCGTGGTGCTGGCGCTCTCGGCCGCGCTGGCGCTCGTGATCATGCGCGGCATCTCCCGATCGCTGGAGGACCTCGGCCTGGCCGCGGCCCGCGTCCGGCAGACGCGCGACTACGCCACCCGCGCGCGCAAGACCACCGACGACGAGCTCGGCGTGCTCACCGACGCGTTCAACGAGATGCTCGCCGGCATCCAGGCGCGCGACGAGGAGCTCGAGCATCACCGGAAGAACCTCGAGGCGCTGGTGGCCGCGCGGACAAGCGAGCTCGGGAAGCGTAACGAGGCGATGCGCCTCGTCCTCGACAACGTCGAGCAAGCGCTGGTGACGGTCCGGGCCGACGGCACGATGGAGTCGGAGCGATCGGCCGCGTTCGAGCGCATCTTCGGCTGTCCCGCCAG
Organism: Byssovorax sp.; assembly: GCA_025362495.1. Lineage (GTDB taxonomy): Bacteria > Myxococcota_A > Polyangia > Polyangiales > Polyangiaceae > JANYGI01. The sequence goes on from JANYGI010000026.1 coordinate 176,584, forward strand.
CCATCAGCACTTCGCCGACCGCATCGCCGACAACGATCCTCGAACCAGGGAGTTCCTGCGGATGACCTGGGAAGCGGCGGTCGAGGACCTGATGCCGCTCGAGCTGATCCTCGATCAGATGCCGAAGAGCCTCCACCGCGAGGGCCGTCACCTCACCATCGACGTCAAGCCCATCGCGCCCGATGGAACCTTCGGCGGCGCGCTGATGATGATCACCGACGTCACCGCCGCCGTCGAGGCGAGGCGAGAGCAGGAGTCGCAGCGCGAGTACGTCAAGGTGTTCGAGCGCGTGATGCGCGACCGCGCCGGTACGATCGAGTTCGTCGCCGAGACCGGCCGGCTCGTGGACGCGGTGGTGGGCCGGACGAAGACCGATCTCGCGCTCGTGATGCGCGACGTACACACCATCAAGGGGAACGCGGCGATCTGGGACGTGGTGAGCGTCGCCAAGGTGGCCCACGAGCTCGAGACCTTCGTCGTCGACGAGCAGGCGCTCCCCGGAGGCGAGCAGATCGCCGCGCTCTCCGCCGTGTGGAAGCGGTTCGCCGCGCGCGCGGCCGAGCTGCTCGAGGCCACGACGTCCGCTACCCGCGCCGAGGTGTCGCGCGACGAGATCGAGGCGATCCTCGTCGAGGTGCGCAAGATCGACAATCACGACGCGCTGGAGCGGACCATCGATCGACTCGGCCATGAGCCGACGCAGGTGCGCTTCGAGCGGGTGAAGGTGCAGGCCGAGACGCTCGCGCGCAAGCTGCACAAGCCGACGCCGACGGTGGTCATCGACGCCGCCGGCGTGAGGCTGCCCGCGCCGCGCTTCGCGCCCTTCTGGCAGTCGTTGATCCACGTCGTGCGCAACACGATGGACCACGGGATCGAGGCGCCGGAGGCGCGCGAGGCCGCGGGAAAGCAGCCCAGCGGCACCCTCACGCTGCGGTCGCGCGTCACGGCGGACGAGCTATCGATCGAGGTCGGCGACGACGGCGCGGGCATCGACTGGGACCGCGTGCGGGCCAAGGCCGGCGCCATGGGCCTGCCAGCGAAGACGCGGCGGGACCTCGAGCAGGCGCTGCTCTCCTCGGGCTTCAGCACTGCGGAGAAGGTGACGGAGATCTCGGGTCGCGGCGTCGGGCTCGGCGCGACGCTCGGCGAGTGCCAGCGCCTCGGCGGCCGCGTCGAGATCGTCACGGAAATCCGCCGCGGAACGACGTTCCGCTTCCTGTTCCCGCGTCGAAAGAACGAGCTCTCCCGCCCTGCGTCCGCAGCCGCTTGACGGGCGCTCCCCGGGCGTGCGCGCGACGCGCCGCCCTCAAGGTGCGGCCGGCCCAGTCGATTCCAGATCGTTCGCGCGCTGATGGATGCAGGCCTCAGTCAACGAGGCCTCACCCCTCGAATCGACTGCGATCACGCCTGAAAATCCCCTGGGTTGGCCGCGGCGCGACTCTTGATCCGCATCCCGGGAGGAAGCTGTCATGACGCCGAACCTCGCTCTCCAGGCCTCCGTCGCGCCGCCGGCGCTCGCCGTCCTCGTCTCGCGCAACCGCCACGCCCTCGTGGCAGGGTTGACGTTCCTCGAGCGCGCCGCGCAGCGCACCCTCGACGTGGCCGCGCTCGACGCCTGGTTCCAGCGCCACCTCGTCGGCACCGGGTGGATGGCGTGGCCCGGGCAGGTCTCGGAGCGCGTCGTCGGCGGGATGGCGCTCGATCCCGGATCGGCGACGCCGGAGCTCGCGGCGCGCTGCGAGGCGATCGTCCAGGAGGCGCGGGCCCTGGTGGTGATCACGCTGCGCGGGTTCATCGCCGTCGAGAGCGATGATCGTTTCCTGTCGGCGGCCATCTTCCGGGACCGCGTCCAGCCCGACGCGCGCGGGATGATGGCCGGCTGGGTGCCGCGCCCGCGCGTCGAGGATCCGCTGAGCGAGATCGTGCTCAGCCTCTTCGCGGCCGACATCCTCGGGAACCGCGAGACCTACGATCGCGCGCTCGGCGTGTGCCGGATCTGCGGCCGCGTCGCCTTCGATCCCACGGGCCTCGAGCGGCCGCGCTGCTCCGCGCATGGCTGATCGCGCGCGTCGGTCTCAGGCGCGACGACGCGCGAGGATCGGCGGCATGGGCTCGGTGCTCGCCCAGCGCGGGCGCGGGGTGCGCGCCTGATCGAGCGCCAGCGCGAAGCTCGGCGCGTCGGCGAAGCGATCCTCGGGGCGCTTGGCCATGGCGCGGGCGATGACCTCGTCGAGGCCCTCGGGCAGAGGCGACGGCGCGATGGTCGACGGCCGCGGCGGATCGAGCGTGCGGTGCGCGGCGAGGAGCTCCTCGACATCGACGAGGTCGGCGAAGGGGCCGCGCCCGGTCACCATCGTGTAGAGCACGATCCCCATCGCGTAGAGATCGGTGCGCGCGTCGACGCGCGAGCCCGAGGCCTGCTCGGGCGAGAAGAAGCGCGGCGTGCCCATCGTCACGCCCTCCTCGGTGCTGGCGGAGAGCGGCTTCGGTGCGCGCCCGCCCGCGCTGCCGAGCACCTTGGCGAGCCCGAAATCGAGGAGCTTGAGCACGCGACCCACCGCGCCGGCGCGCGGCTCGCAGAGGAACAGGTTCGCCAGGGTCACGTCGCGATGCACGACGCCGGCCTCGTGCGCGGCGCCGAGCCCGGCCAGCGCTTGCCGCGCGAGATCGATGGCCTCGGCCGCGGGGAGCGCGCCGCGGACCTCGAGCTCCTCGCGCAGCGTGCGGCCGCGGAGGCGCTCCATCACGAGGTACGGCCGCCCCTCCATCGTCACCTGGAGATCGAGCACGGCGACCAGGTTCTCGTGCTCGAGGCGCGCCAGCGTCTGCCCTTCGAGGCGCATCCGATCGACGACGTCCGGCCGGCCGGCCAGATCGCGCTGCAGCAGCTTCACCGCCACCGTCTTGCCGAGCGCGCGGTGCTCGGCCTCGACGACTTCGCCGGTCGCGCCGCGGCCGATCGGCGCGATCGAGCGGTACGGGGTTCCAACCAGTGGATCGAGGGCGATGGAGGTGGGGCTTCGGGTCACGAGGGACGAGGAGTGTGCCCGCTTCCCTCGGTGAATTGCGAATGATCCGCGACGATTTCTCGCGCGTCGCCCCGGCGCTGCCGGCCACGGCGCTCAGTTCTGGGCGCGCGGATCCGCGGACCAGAGGCGCCGGAAGCCCACGCCGAGCACCGTGCCGTCGCCGCGCTCGACCAGCGCGCCGAAGCGGCATTTCTCGACCAGCGCGCCCTCGCCGACGCCGGCGTCGTGGCCGTAGAAGACCCGCTGCCCCTCGGACAGCGCGGCGAAGATCCGGGCCGCGCGCGCGATCGATTGCAGCGCATCGCCGGCGCCCTCGGCCTTCACGGTGCGCGCTCGGCGCGTCCGCCGCACCACGCCGCCCTCGAGCCACACGTCGAGCGCGTCGCCGTGCACGAAGAGCACGACGCCGGTGCGCGCCTCCCCCGCGTCGCTCGCCACGGCGACGAGCTCGCCCGCGCCCGGCTCCGTCGACGCGCGCCCGCCGAGGCGCCGACGGACCGCATCGACCGTCGGGTTCGCGTCGGGATTGCCGGCGGCGAGAGGCAAAAAGAGGCGTCGAGCCATCCGGCGCAGGGTACCACTATCCGCGGAGCAACAGCACGTAGGCGGCGATCATCAGCGCGACGATCGAGAGCCCGATCGCGAGGCCGAGCGCGCCGCTCACGGGCGAGGTCGCGGCGCGGGCCGGCGGGCGCGTGAACGCGGCCGGGGCCGGGGCCGGGGCCGGAGCCGGGGCGAAGTACGCGCCGGGCGCGAGCGGCGGCGGCGCCACCACGTTCACGGCGGCCGCCGCGTGGCCGCGCGCGTGGGGGATCACGTCCGACGAGATGGACTTCTCGGTCCGCGCGAAGGCAACGACGGGCGCCGGCACCGGCGGAGGCGGCCCGAACGTGGGCGCCAGGGGCGGCGCCGCGAAGCCGCGCGGAGACACGGCGATGTCTGCCGACGACGTCCGCACCAGGGTGCGCTGATCATCGGACGAGTCCGGCATCTCGTCGTCGCGCTCGCGGCCTTCGCCGATCGGCGTCTTCACGCCGGGGAGCGCGCCGGCGCTCGGCGCGGCGCGCGGGGGCGACGGCGGAGGCACGTCGAGCGTCACCGCGGTCGGTCGCGTCGACGTGCCCGCGCCGTGCGCGTCGCCGCGCGCGAGGCCGACCCGCGTCTCGGGGATGTCCGGGAGCAGCTTGCGCAGCGACGCGCCGAGGTGCCGCGCCGTCTGGTGCCGCTCGGCGGGGCGCTTCGACAGCGTCTTCAAGATCAGGGCCGCGAGCCGCGGATCGATGTCGGGGGAGAAGCTCGACGGCGACGGTGGAGGCTCGTGGATGTGCAGCACCGAGGTGTGGAGCGGCGTCTGCCCCTCGAACGGCAGGCGCCCCGTCACGAGCTGGAACAGGAGCACGCCGCACGTGTAGATGTCGGCCCGCGTATCGACCGGCAGGAGCGCGCATTGCTCGGGCGACATGTACGCCGGGGTCCCGATGAACGTGCCCGCGCGCGTCACCGCCGAGGCCGGATCGAGCCGGGGATCGCGCCGGTCGCCCTGATCGGCGGCGATGGCGTCGGCCGCCAGGATCTTGGCGATCCCGAAGTCGAGCACCTTCACCCGCTCGCCGCTCGGGTGCGTGGGATCGGCGATCACCATGATGTTCTCGGGCTTGAGGTCCCGGTGCACGATCCCGAGCTCGTGGGCGACGATCAGCGCGTCGCAGACGTCGATCAGGATCCGCACCGCGCGGGCCTGCGGGAGCGAGCCCTGCTGCTCGAGCAGCACGTAGAGATCGCTGCCGACCAGGAGCTCCATCGCGATGTAGCTGAGGCCGTCGGCCACGCCGTAATCAATGATTTGCACCGAGCAGGCGTGCTTGACGCGGGCCGAGGCCTTGGCCTCGCGCTCGAAGCGGCGGACGAACGTGCGATCGTTCGTCAGGTCCTGGTTCATGATCTTGAGCGCGACCTCGCGCGGCTCGGCGGCCTGCTCGGCGACATAGACCGTGGCCATCCCGCCCTCGCCGAGGAAACTCTTGATGGTGAACCGGCCGGCAACCTGCTTTCCCACGAGCGCTTTGTGCTTGAAGGCCACGGGTCCGACCAAGGTGAGTTCTCCCCGAAAACGAGAGTCTACCAACAAACCGCCCGCGTCCCGGAGCGAAGATCATGCGCCGGGGATCGACGCCTCGTCGTCGCGGTGAGGCGCCCCGGGCGGCGTCCGCGATGGACTCGCGCGTTTCGATCTGTCCAGGAAAGCCCGCGTGCGAGTAGCATCCGCGGATCCCCACATGGCACCTCGAATCTCCCCTCTTCTCGGCGCGACCCTCGTCTCTCTGCTCACCGCCTGCGGTCCGACGCGCGTGGCGATAAGCCCTCGCGACGTCGTCGACGTCGTCGTGCGGCCGGCCGCGGGGCCCGCGGTGTTCTGCCCCGGAGAGGCCTTCAAGGTCGAGGTCGTGGCTCACCTCCAGAACGGGCAATACTGCAGCAGCACCGATCGCACGCGCGGCTGCATGAAAGAGCAAGACGCCGTCATCGATCCCGTGCAGGTCCACCTCGAGGGCTCGACCGGCGGGATCCAGGGCAACCCGAAGAAGTTCCTCTGGGCCACCAGCGACGATCCCCTCGTCACCGCGTCGACCGGCCTCGCGCTCAAAGCCTGGATCGAGCAGGCGGCGCCCGGCGGTGTCGAGCGATCCATGGTCGCGCAGACTCGCCTCGTGCCGATCTATGCGTGTCAGTCCCGCGCCCTCTTCGGCGGCGGGAGCGGCGGCTTTCGCGGCGAGAACGGCGGCCCCGGCCCTGATCTCGACATCGCCGTGACCACGCTCGCCAGCCCGTTTTACCCGGAGGCGGCGCTGATCCGGGTGATCAGCGGGACACATCGAGTCTATTACATCAGCCCCTCTCCGGCCGAGCCCGTGCAGATCACCTCGGCGGCCGAGGCCGGCGGCCAGGGCGCGTCGGGCCAGAACGGGTTCGACGGCGCGGCGGGCCAGGACGGCTCGGCCGCGTGCTCGCGCGGCGGCAACGGCGAGCACGGGAGGCACGGTTTCCCGGGCTCGAACGGCGGTAACGGCGGGCCCGGGGGGTTCATCCGGGTAACGCTCGACCGCGCCGCGGCAGGGCGCCTGCGCGGGCGGGTCCTGGCCACGAGCCAGGGCGGAGACGCCGGGCGCGCGGGCAACGGCGGCACCGGCGGCAGGGGCGGTCGAGCCGGTAACGGCGGGCCGTCGAGCCCCGATTGCCCCTCGGGCGGCGTCGCCGGCGAGAGCGGGCGCAATGGCAACGACGGCATGAGCGGGCAAGCGGGGTATGCCGGGCCCAACGGGCCTTTGCCGGAGGTCGGGACGGCGAACCGAGAGGCCCTGTTCGGCACCGAGATGACGCTGATCCGTCAGATCGAGGCGACGAGGCTCCAGGAAGCCCCGGCGGCGACGACGAGGTGAGCGACCGGGTCGCGCGACGCTCTCTCGCGCCGCGCGACGCTCACTTCTCGAAGAGGGCCCGCAGCCCGGCCGGGATCCGCAGCGACTCGTGAGGCACCTTGAGCGAGGCTGTCCCGATCACCGCGCTGAGCACGCACAGCCCCTGCCGCGGCAGGTGATCGAGCCAGTAAAGGCCGACGGTCCCCTCGGGGGCCATGCGCCGCATCAGGGGCTCCAGAGGCACCATGACGCCCTCGCGCCACCGCACCAGATAGACCACGTTGGCGAGGCGCGCCGGCGTGGAGAGGCCGATGCGGCGGCGCACTCCCCCGTCGAAAGGGCCAGTGTGATCGAGGTAATCGACGGTCTGCGCGTCGCCGTAGGGATCGGGATCCGTCTTCTCGACCGTGACCAGCGTCCAGGCCCGGAGCGGGCGCAGGGCGCGGAGGAGCGTGCGAGTCATCTGCTCGAGCTCGGGCAGATCCGCCGCGGCGCGGGCCTCGCTGTACTGACCGTGCGCGAAGCCGTTGCGCTCCGACTGCATCAGGTTGGAGAGCGTCTCGAAGGTCTGGTTGGAGCCGAGCTTGACGTCGAGGATCTCGCGCGCCGTGGCGCCGAACGCGTCGCGCGCCGGATCGAGGAGCCCCGCGGCGGTGCGGGCGAGCTCGCGCCAGGTGCCGAGCGGATACCCGGCGCGGGTGCCGAGGCGCTTGGCGAGGCGCACCAGCGGCTCCAGCGACGCCGGGGTCGCCTCGGCGCGGGCAAACACGGCAGCGAGAGTCGCCACCGCGAGGAAACGCCAGGTGCTCTCCAGCACGTCGAAGAGCATCTTCACGCGCTCGATCGCGCTCGACGCCGAGATGGCCGCGTGCACCGTGCCGGCGATCGGGTAGGGGAGCCCGCCGCTCAGCGCCGATAGCACGCCGAGGGCCTCGCCGTGCTCGCGGGAGAGCTCCGCCGCGCGCTCGGCGGCGCCATCCTTGTGCAGGATCTCCCAGGAAACCGAGCGTGGCAGCTCCGACAGGCCATCGGTCACGGCCGGGCGAGCGTGCCAGTCGCACTGGACGTGACTGGCAATCTCGCGGGCCTCGACGCTCTGGGGGACGACGGCGGCGATCACGCCCGGCGCGAGCGCGGCCACCAGGGATCCCGGCGGCGCGTGGCCGGCGACGACGGCGGCGAGCTCGCCCTCGAGCGCGTCGAGGACCTGGGGGCCAATCTCGCGGAGCGCGCTCTGCTCTTCCACGGCGAAGAGCAGCGTCGTGCGGCGGGCGCTGGTCGAGGCCGCGAGCGCCTCGCCCGCGGTGGTGATCCGGGCCCCCTGTGCCACGTCGCGGAGGTTCTTCGCCGCTGTGGTCGTGGCGTCGGCGGGGACGCGGATCATCGCCGAGAGCGAGAGCTCGAGCTCGCTCGCGGCCAGGGTCGCCTCGCCGGCGAAGGACCATGTTCCGTGCGCGAGCGACGCCAGGCCGGCGCCGCGGCAGAGCCCCGCGAGCAGCACCGCGGCCGAGGCGATCTCGTTCGGCCGGCCCGGCGCGAGCACGACGAACGTGCCTTCGACGAGGCCCACGGCGAGCGTCGGCCAGCGGCGGTGAACGGCCATCGCGGCGCGCACCATCGGAGAATGTGACCCGTCGCTCGGCGTCGGCGAGGCGGGCGCGGCGCGGGAGCCGCCTTCTCCGGCGCGCACCAGCATCATCGCGCCGGCGCCGCGCTGCTCCAGGAAACAGCCAATCTCGAGCTCGAGGCCCGCCCGGCCGAGCAGGCCAGTCCCGGGATCCACCGTGCCCGCGGCGACCGCCGGCGTGAGGTAGCGTCGGTCGGCGAGGACCGCGCGCATGTCGCCGATCACGATCGGCACGGCGTGGACGAGCGGCGCTTCCTCGCCGCGGGCGAGCGTCCGCGCGCCGACCTCGACTGGCACGCTGCACTCGTCGCGGCGCCGCAGCCACCAGCGGATTCCATCGTGGCGCAGCGTGGCCGCGAAGCGCGAGGCCACGTCGGGCACCACCAGCTCGTTGCGCTCGGCGCCCTCGCCGGCGATCCTCCCGAGGCGCAGCGGCCCCGGCAAATCCAGGCGGAGCTCGGTGACGGCGCCGTCGCGCGCCTCGATCCGCAGCCGATCGGGAGGATCGATGTCGCCCCGCCACACCGCTTGACGTCGCCAGAGCGTCGGCACCGGCGCCGTCGCCGCGCGGGTGGGGGGAGCCACGGTGATCGACGGAGGTGTGATGTCCGGCGGAGGTGCGATGACCGGCGGAGGTGCGATGACCGGCGGAGGTGCGATGACCGGCGGAGAGGCGATGACCGGCGGAGAGGCGATGACCGGCGGAGAGGCGATGACCGGAGCAGGAGCGATGACCGGCGGAGAGGCGATGACCGGGACAGGCTGGATCGCGGCCGGCGGCGGCGGCGCGGGAGGCACGGGGAGGCGGGGTGGCGGAGAGGGCCAGTCCATGGGCATCGTCCCGTGGAGGCCCGCGGGGCGCGCCGTCGCTGTGTCGACCGCCGGTGCGGCGAGGTAGGCCACGACGCCGGCATTTCCCGCCTGGATCGCGGCGTCAACGGGCCACACCAGCGCGGCGCCCGGGTGCTCGAGGGCGACGGCGACGCGCAGCCCGCGCAGATCCGCCTCGCCGCCGCGGAGAGGGAACGCGCCGCGCCACACCACGCTGAACGTCTCGGCGTCGGCGTCGATGGTCAAGGTGTCGACGACGAGGCCGAGATCGCGGACCGGGTCCCGGCTCTCCGGGTGGACGCGGGCCCGCGCGTGGATGCCGGGGAGCTGCGTTTGCAGGCGCGCTCGCGCGGCGTGCATCCCATCGAGGACCAGCCACTCATCGCCGTGGAGCTGGGCTATCCGCTGGTCGTCGGGGGCGCTGTGAAAGTAGTCCCAGGCGAACGAGTCCGGGACCTCGAGAATGGCCCCCTCGGCGCGCTTCTTCGGCGCATCGCCGAGGAGCTTGCGGCGCTCGGCGCCGTAGCGCGAGATCGGGCCGAAGCCCGCCACGCGCGTCGGAGCCTTCGGATCCACCAGGTTGGGGAGCGCCACGGCGTCGCGGCCGGCGCCGATCCCGAGCGGGTTCTTCTCGAAGAGCAGGCCGCCATAGGCCCGCTCGTAGCGCAGCGGGATCCGCTCGAAGCGCGCGATCTGCGTCGGCGTGGCCACGGCGCGATCGCCGAAGACGTGGACTGTCTTGTCGAGCAGCGGGGCGCCGCGATAGAGGGCCAGCCGCACGGCGAGCGCGGTCAACGGCTGGCCGGCGGGCGCGCAGGCGTGGCCCACCGCCGTGACGTCGACAGCGGGCCGGTAGGGGACGAGATCGCTGGCGGCGCGCACAGTCCGCATCGGGCTGTTGTCGAAGCGGATCTCGTCGCGCACGATCGGCGCGGGCGCGACGAGGGCCGCGACGCCGCCCGGCGTGAACGCGAAGGTGGCCTTCGCGACGACGGTGACGCGGAGCACGCCGTGATGGCGGAACACCAGCGCAGCGGCCGCAACGGGCCCGGCGGCGACGAGGAGAACGGGTGAGGGCGGGGCGATCGTCGACACGGGCGGGGAGGGACCTTAGCCCCGTCGGCGCACCATGGGGAAAGTACCCGCGCGCGATCGACGGAGGGCGGCCCCCCGCGCCCCGGAGCCTCGCGCGGCGTCTCCGGCTCGACGCCTCACCGGGAAGCGCGGCAGCTCGTTGTCGTAATTGGCCTTCACCTGCGCCGGGGTGAGCTGCCCGTCGTGGATCCGCACCACGGCGAGGGCCAGTGTCCCGAACAGCGTGAACCCGTTTCCGTTGCGGCCCCACCCCTGCTAGGCTCGCGCGCCATGGGCCTCATTCTTTACGGCAACCACTCCTCCGGGCACGCGTACAAGCCGGCGCTGTTCCTCGCGCTCGCAGGGATCCCGTTCGAGTACCGGCCGATCAACCTCGATCTGCCGCGGATCGAGCGGCCGGCCGATTTCGTCGCCGTCAGCCCCTTCGGCGAGGTCCCGGTGCTCATCGAAGAGGGGGTGTCGCTCGCGCAGTCGAATGCCATCCTTCTTCACCTCGCGCGGCGCCATCATCGCTTTGGCGCCGCCGACGAGGCCGGGTGGGATCGCCTGACGCAATGGCTCTTCTGGGAGGCCAACCGGGTGGGCTTCTCGGTGCCGAACCTCCGCTTCGCGTACCGCGTCGCGCGCGACACTCCGGCCGACGTCGTGCGGTGGCTGCACGCCCGCGCCGTCGACGATCTCGGCCGCCTCGAAGGCGAGCTTCAGGACAGATCCTTCTTGCTCGGGACCGAGCCGAGCATCGCCGACATCGCCTGTTCTGCGTACCTGTTCTGGCTCGATCAGGCGGGGATCGACGGCGCCGAATATCCGGCTGTCGGCGCCTGGCTCGCGCGCATCGCCTCGCTCCCCGGCTGGCGATCACCCGACGATCTGCTCGGCTGAACCGAGCGCGCCGGCGGCGCCCCGCGACGCCGCGGCGCGAGCGTGCTCGGCGCCGCGACGGCGATCCTCCAGGCGACGATCACGCCGGGGGGGCGCGGTTCGCTAGGGCGCGTGAGGCGCGGGATGCGCCGCCACCGGAGGCTGATTCTCCTTGATGGCGCCCTTGCCGACGGCGATCGAGACGGCGGTCGCCGTCCGGTAGAGCCGCGGATCGAGCACGACCTGCGCCGCCTTGCGCGATGTCAAATCCACGACGATGGGTGCCAGCAGATTGGCAACCAGGCCTCCCGCGGCGCCGCCCGAGGCGAGCGTCACGAGGACGGCGACGTTGCCGTCGGACAGGCCCGCGGCCCCGGCCAGATCGGTCGCGCCGGGGCGCGGGTACGTCGGCCCGAACAGCGCGCCATCCACGACCGGGAGGGCCACCGCCGGCGTGAGCAGCGATTGCAGGTGGGCAATCTCGCCCTCGCCTTCGCCTTGCAGGAAGGCAAAGCGGGTCTCCGAGGGGAAGCCCACGAGGCCACCTGGAAACTCGATGACGGTCGCCTCGGGGATGTCGAGGGTGCCAAACCGTGTCGTCTCGATTCGAATCATTCCGGATCCTCCTGCGGAGCTGTGGCCTCGGCCGACAGCGCCCCTTTGAGCGGCGGTGAGCTCGTCGCCGCGGTGTTGGCGGCCACGATCGAGTCGTGGACTTCGCCGCGAAGCACGAGCACGCCGCGCGGCGCGATCACGCCGAGCCGCACGCCGCGCGAGCCTACTTCGGTCACCATGACCTCGATTCCATTCCCGATGACGATCCGCTCGCCCACGCGCCTTTGAACAATCAGCATGTTGCTCGCTCCTCCCCGGTGTTGCGCGGGGACCTCTCGAATCGCGCTCCTCGTCCCCCCCGCGGGAGACGATGGTATAGCGCGGGGCACAGCGGTTCATCCATCAACAGACGGACTCCACAAAGCAGGAAGCGCGCCAGACCTTCCGGTGTGGCGCGCCTCGCTGCTCGCGGTCGCGATCGTCGCCCGCTACCCGTGGGCGAGGCTCGGGAGGCTGAGGAGCTGGCCAGTCACCGCGATGCTCTGCTCGTAGGCCGTCTTGGCCCGCGAGAGATCGGAGTACGCGGCGACGGGATCGGCCTCGACCGCCGAGGCGCGGGCCTTGGCGATCGTCAGCAGGGCCGAGCTCGTGATGCTGTCGGCCGATCGAAATCGATCGCCGAGGATCCCGGCCTGCGTGCGCGCATTGACCACCTGAGCGTGCGACGCCGTCATGTTGTCGATCCCCACCTGAACGCCGGCGAGGTTGTTGGTCGACAGCGCCGTCGAGAGATCGGCGAGATCCTGGAGCACGTCGCGCCCGCCCTTGGCGGTGAACGCCGTCGCGCCGCTGACGTTCGACGAGACGACGACGTTGTCGGCGATCTCCACCCCGATGACGTTGTCGTTGCCGACGAACGCGCCCGCGGCGTTCACCGGCGGGGTCGACGTGGACGTCCCGCCGAAGAGGTAGCCGCTGGTGCCGCGCGCGTTGGCGTAGCTCAGCATCGTGCTGCGGAGCACGTCAATCTGGGAGGCCGCGATGGCGCGCTGGGCTGGGCCCTTGTCGCCGCTGGCCATGTCGATGGCGAGCTCCTGCGCCCGCACGAGCACGTCACTCGCGGAGGCCAGCGTCGTCTCGGCGAGATCGAGCTGTGAGCCTGCGCGGCTCATCGTCTCGTGGCGCGAGTTGAGCCGCGACGTGGCGCCGTCGGCCTGCGCCGCCGCCGCGTACGCCGCGGGGCCCTCGGACGGCGTCTGGATGGCCAGGCCCGACGAGGCCTGCGCGGAGGCCTTGGCGAGGCGTTCGGCGCTGTGCTGGCGATCGAGGGTCATCTGCGCGAAGCGCATGTTGTCGGTGATTCTCATGGTCACATCCCCTTGATGAGATCGTCGAGGAGGCCGCTGATGGTGGAGATCACCCGCATCGAAGCCTCGAACGATTTCTGGTAGCGAGTGAGGTTGATCATCTCGTCGTCGACCGAGACGCCGGCCGAGCTCTCCCGGAGGTTGTCGGCCTGAGCGACGGTGTTGTCGCGGAGCTTGACGTCGGAGTCGGCCGCCGCCTTCGTCGTGCCGAGCCCGCCGAGGATGGCCACGAAGGCCTGCTCGGGCGTGGACGCGCCGCCCTGCGGGGCCTCGCCGAGCATGGCAATCGCCAGCGCGTTGTCGTTACCGCCCGGGAGGTCGGCGGCCGACTTGGCCGCGCCGATCGCGTCGGGCTTGCCCGCGACGCTGGCGTCGACGGCCATCGCGTAGGCGGCGCCGGCGACGGCGGCGGGCGGCTTGAAGAGCGGCCTACCCGTCTGCCCGTCGAGCCCGTAGCCGGCCGAGTGAACGGCGTTGACGCTCGTGGAGAGGTCGTAGGCGTACTGGTCGAGCTGGGCCATGATCTTCGGCGCGTCGACGTCGCGCGCCTCGCGGATCCCGCCGAGCGCCCCGCCGACGACCTTGGTGGTGACGTTGTCAACGGCGCCGCCGGGGTGGCGGAACTTGATCGAGAGATCCCCGGTCGCGCCGAGCGAGACATCGACCGACGAGACGTGGTTGCCTTCGAGCAGCGTCGATCCCGACGAGAGCAGCGTCACCGCGCCGGTGCCGTCCTCGATCGCCGTGACGTCGATGCGCGTGCCGACGTCGCGCACCAGCGTGTCGCGCTGATCGCGCAGCGAGTTGCTGTCGGCGCTCACGGCCGTGGCGTCGGCGATCTGCTGGTTGAGCTTGCCGATCTGGCCGAGCTTCTGGTTGAGCTCGCCCGCGGTGTCCTGGCCTCGCGCGAGGAGCGCGGCGCGCTCCGTCAGCAGCGACGCGGCCGTCGAGGAGATGTTGCCCGCGAGCTGCTGCGCCGAGGCGAGCACCACGTTGCGCGACGTGGCGTCCGCCGGGCTCTGCGAGAGCGCGTTCATGGCCGCGAACATCGACGAGGTCTGATCGCCGATGGTCTGTCCCTGCGAGGGCGCGAGGATCTGCTCGAGGTTCGCGAGGGCGCCGGCGCGGGCCGTCGCGGCGCCCTGGAGGCCAGTCTCGGTGATGACGCGTGCGGCGGCGAAGCGGTCGAGTGATCGGCCGATGCCGGCGAGCGCGACGCCCATCCCGGGCAGCGTCTCGAGCTGGGCCACGCGCCGCGCGTAGCCCGGCGTGTTGACGTTGGCGACGTTCTGCCCGGCGATGTCGATGCCGGCGGCCTGGACCCCCATGGCCTGCCCCGACGTCGCCATGATTGCGAGTAGTGAAGTCATCTGTTCAACCCCTTATGGACATGCGAGCACCCGGTCGCGGCGCGTTGCGCGAAGGCCTGCGCCCGCCCGGATCCTCGTGGTGAAATGCGGCGAGCGCGTCGCGCAGGCAATCGCGCGCGTGGGCGAGCAGCACCGCGTTGTTGCGGAGCGCGTCCCGGAGGACATGCAGGCGCGGGCGGTGCTCGGGCCCGAGCGCGGGGAGCCCCTCGCGCAGCGCGCCGATGAGGGACTCTTTCTCTTCCGCGATGCGCACCACCTCGACCGCGTCGAGGAGGATCATCGCGCCGCGCTCGTCGATGAGCAGGGCCTCGAGGGTGGTGAGCGCCGCGAGGGCGTCGAGGCCGCCTAGGCCGCTGCTTCCAGCATCGCGTGGGCGATCCGAGCCGGCTGCACCACGTACGTGTTCGTCGCCAGCGCCTCGCGGAGCTTGTGAACCTTGGCGAGGTCCACCGGCGGGCTCGCCGCCGAGAGGCGCCGGGCCTCCGCGGAGATGTGCACCGTCGTCGCGCCGACGGTCTCGGCCTTCCGGGGCGCCTCGTTGGCTCGCGCGGTGGTCGAGCGCACGCTCGGCGTCGTTGCTTGAGTCGTTGTTTGGCGGGTTCGCGAATCGTCGGGGATGCGCATTGTTGGCCAGGGAGGGGGCGTCATTCGCCGACCCTGTCATTTGTTCAACGGTCCCACCGTCATGATCTTGAGCGCGTGTCATCGTTTTACCTCTCGTGTCGTGGGATTGGCGGTCTCGAGCTGGTGCTGGCGATCGAGCGCGGCCTCGATCTGGCGCGCGAGGCCGAGCCCGCCGCCGGACTGGATGCCTTTCGCGAGCGCGTCGACGGCCATGGAGCCGTAGCCCTTCTCGGCCCCCTTGCCGCCGATCTTGGCGGACTCGAGGAGCTGGTGGATGAAGGTCGTCTCGAGCTCTTCGGCGGCCCGGTGGAGGGCGCTCGGCGCCTCCTTCTTGTGCGGCTGCGCGATCGCGTGAGCGGCGCCGGGCGGCGTGGCGGTCATGGCTTTGATGTTCACTGGATCACCACCTCTGCTTCGAGGGCCCCCGCGGTGCGCAGCGCCTCGAGGACTCCTGCGAGCTCGCGCGGCGACAGGCCGAGCGCGCCCAGCGCAGAGGCCACGTCGGCGAGCTTCGCCGCCGCGGGCATCAAGCGCACGTCTTTCTCCCCCTCGTTCACGTCGATGGTCGTGCGCGGCACGACGGCCGTGGTGCCTTTGCCGAACGGGGCCGCTGGCTGCGACACCACGGGGTTCTCCTTCACGACGATGGTCAGCCCGCCGTGCACGATGACCGCGGGCGAGAGCCGCACGTCGCCGCCGGCGACGATGGTCTGCGTCCGCTCGCTCACCACCACCCGCGCGCGGCGGACGACGCCGACCTCGATCTCCTCGAGCGCGGCGATGAGATCCACGGGGCTTTTCTGGTACTTCGCGGGGATCTTCACCACCACGGTGCCGCTGTCGTCGGCGTGCGCCGTGCCCTCGCCGAGGCTCTTGTCGATGGCCGCGACCGCGTGCGAAGCGACGGTGAAGCTCGGGGTGCGGAGCGAGAGCTTGAGCGCGCCGTCGGTCACGAACGTGGTCGGGACCTCGCGCTCGATGATCGCGCCCTCGGGGATCCGCGCCGCCGTCGTCGAGCCCGACTGCACCGAGCTGCCGCTCGATCCGCCGGCCTTGAAGCCGCCCGTGAGGATGTTGCCCTGCGCGACGGCGTACGTCTTCTGATCCGCTCCTTTGAGGAGGGTCTGCACCAGCACGCCGCCCGCGAGGGACTTGGCGTTGCCGATCGACGAGACGGTGATGTCGAGCTTGGTCCCGGTCTTCGCGAAGGCGCCGAGCGATCCCGTGACGACGACGGCGGCGACGTTCTTCAGGCGCACCTGCCGGGGATCGACCTGCACGCCGAGGCGGCGCAGCATCGAGAGCACCGTCTGCGCCGCGATGGGAGAGGTGGTGTCGTCGCCGGTGCCGTTGAGCCCCGTGACGATGCCGTAGCCGAGGAGCTGGTTCTCGCGCACCCCCGAGACGTCGGTCAGATCGCGGAGCTTGTCGGCGCGGGCCGGCCCGGTGAGGGCGAGCGCCGCCGTGAGCAGCGCGAGGGTGATTGGCAATCTCTTGTTCATGATCAGGGCTCCTCGGTCAAAGCGGGTTGAGCGTGTCGAGGATCCGGCCGAGCCAGCCCTTGCGGTTCTGATCGGCGACGTCCCCGCGGCCCGTGAACTCCACCTGGGCGTCGGCGATGCGCTGCGACGCGACGGTGTTGTCCTGCGCGATGTCGGCGGGGCGGACGATGCCGGAGATGTAAAGGTGGTACTCCTCGCTGTTGATGAGGATCACCTTGGTCCCCTCGAGGAACAGATCGCCGTTGGGCATCTCGCGCGAGACGCGCACCGCGATCTGGGCCGAGAGCTGGCCCTTGCGGGTGGTGCTGCCGTCGCCCGCGAAGTTCGATTTCCCCGCGTAGGAGAGCAGCTTTCCGGGATCGATCCCCGGGTGCGCCTTCGCGAGCGCGCCCATCACGCCGAGGAACGAGTCGACTCCCATCGTCGCGCTCGAGTCCTTGTTGAGCTTGGTGCTGGCGTCGCCCTGCGCGTCGGCGGCCTCGCTGATCACCACGACGACGACATCGCCCACGCGAACGGCGCGGGTATCTTCGAGGTAGCCGCCGGCGGCCTCGCTGAAGAGCGATCCCGGAGAGCGCTTGGCGGAAGGATCCTTCTGCGCGTAGGCGCCCGGCGTGTACGCGCGCTCTCGCGGGGTGAACGGGGCGATGTGCGGCGGGCCGCACGCCGCGAGGGCGAGCGACGCGAGAGCGAGAGCGAGAGTGAGAGTGAGCGCGGGACGAGAGACCATGTGCGAACCCCTTGCGAGTTCGGTGCCAGTCTCGTGCACGTCAGTGCGCGCCGCCCGCGCCATTACCGCCTGCTCCCCCGGCTCCGCTGGTGCTGGTCGCGCCGCCGGCTCCGCTGGTGCTGATCGCGCCGCCGGCTCCGCTCGTGGTCGCGCTGCTCGTGCTCGACGCCGTGCTGCTCGCGCTGCTGCTCGACGTCGTGCCGGTGGTCGTGCCGTCGCTTCCATCCTCGGCATCCGCGGGGTCGCCGTCGGTCGCGTCATCGGCGTCGCTCGCGTCGCCGGCGTCCGCGTCGTGATCCGCGTCGGCGTCGCTCGCGTCGTTCGCGTCGGCGTCGTTCGCGTCGGCGTCGTCGTTCGCGGCGTCGACGGTGCCGCCGTCGGCGGGGATCGCGCAGCGTCCGGCGAGGCACATCTGGCCGTCCTCGCACTCGGAGTTGAGCAGGCACGCGTCCTTCGGCATGCACGCCGGGCCGAGCAGCGCGACGGCGAGACCGGACAGGACGAGCCCGAGGCCGGCGGCGCGCGCGGCCCGGCTCAGCCAGCAATCACTCGAGATCGACATGAATCCCCACGTGGAAGAAGCCCTGCCAGATGACGTTGCCGTCGGGCAGATCGTTGCCGAAGAAGAAGGCCTGGACGCTGGGGCCCGCGAGGAGATCGAGGTTGTGACGGAGCGGAATGATCGCCTCGGCGCCGGCCGTGGCGCCGAAGAGCGTGCTCGGCGCGATCACCGCCTCGCCGCCGACGTGGAGCGAGAGGTGCTTGCCGATCAGGTGCGCGTAGCGGAAGTCGGCGCCGAACGTGGCGTAGGGCTCGAACGTGATCAGCAAGCCGATCTCGAAGATGCTCTTCGGCATCTCGGGGAGCCTCGCTTCGCCGCCGATCCGCAGCAGCATCGGCGCGCGACGCACGCCCGCCGCGTAGCCGCGCCCGCCACCCTCGACGCCGCCGCCGACGGTCACCGCCGCGCCGAACTGGTAGTCCTCGGCCGCGGCCGGGCGCGTGAAGCCGAGCGTCGCGGCGAGCGCGATCGCCGCGGTCGCGAGGCTCCGGCGCGTGGAGACCAGGGTGGGGATCATCCGTCGACGAGCTCCGCGCGATCGATCGTGACGAGCCGCGCGCGCACGACGCGCCCCGAGGGGCGCAGCGTCACGGGGATGATCGCGCCGAGGTCGGCGTCGGTGGTGGCCAGCGCGGGGGCGTCGATCTCGATGAGGCCGCGCTGGACGATCAGCGTGAGCTGACCGCCGCGCGCCACGTCGAAGGCCGCGCCGGCGGCGTCGACGGTGACGTCGATCGGGAACGAGATCTCGGCCAGGCTCTCGGCGCCGGCGAGGAACGCCAGCGTCACCGTCGAGGGGAAGGAGCCGACGCGGTGAGGCGGCCGCGGGATCCGCGCGATCACCGTGTCCCAGCCGTCGGCGAGCTCGACCGATTTCGGGGCGCGGAGCGCCGTGAGCGTGGTGCCGCGGGGCATCGCGCCGGGCAGCGCCGCGCGCGTGAGCCGCTCGAGGTCGAGGGCGCCGAGGTGGCGCATCTTGCGGATCACGCGCACCGCCTCGGGGAGGGCCGCGGGGATGGCCGCGTGAGCCTCGTCGAGCGCGCGGCGGAGATCGTCGCGCGTCACGAGGCGCGAGCCGCCGGGCGCGGGCGCGGGGCCGAGATCGAGCGCGCCGGCGTCGCCGGTGATCGCGGGCAGCACGTCGGCGATGTGAACGCGCGCCGTCGCGATCCGCACCTCGGCGATCGGCGATCGCGCGGCCGCGGGCCGGGCCGCGACGAGCAGCGGTACAAGGAGCAGGGCAGGGATGCGGAGGTTCACGATCACCTCATCTGCGTGGCGTCGCGGAGCATCTCGTCGGCCGCGGCGATCACCTTGGAGTTGATCTCGTAGGTGCGCTGCGCCCGGATGAGGCCGATCATCTCGGTGACGACCTCGACGTTGGAGCCTTCGAGGCCGCCCTGCATCAGCGTGCCGCGCCCCTCGGTGCCGGGGACGCCGGACGCGGGCTCACCGCTGGCGGAGCTCGCCGAGTAGAGGTTGTGGCCAAGAGCGTTGAGCCCGGTCGGGTTGGCGAAAGTGACGAGCTGGAGCTGGCCAATTTGCACCGGAGTCGTCTGGCCGGCGCGCTGCGCGGTGACCATGCCGTCGCTGCCGACAGTCACGCTCGCGGCGTCGGTGGGCACGGTGATCGGCGGCTCGACCACGAGGCCGTCGCTCGTGGTGAGCCGGCCCTGGGCGTCGAGCTTGAGCTGCCCGGCGCGGGTGTAGGCGATGTCGCCGTTCTCGCGGTGCACGGCGAAGAACCCGTTGCCCTCGATCGCGAGATCGAGCGGCTTGCCGGTCTGCTGCACGGTGCCCTGCGCGAACGAGCGCGGCGTGGCGACGACCCGGGCCCCGGTGCCGACCTGAACGCCGGTCGGCGCCGTGACTCCGCCGTTGACGGCGGGGGCGCGGATCGTCTGGTAGAGGAGATCTTCGAACTCGGCGTCTTGCCGCTTGTACCCCGCCGTGTCGGCGTTCGCGAGGTTGTTCGCGATCGTGTCGAGCTTGGTTTCCTGAGCCGCCATTCCGGTGGCCGCAGCGTCGAGGGAGTGGAACATCGAGAGATCCCTTTGCGAATTCGGTGCCACCGCGCTCGCCGCGCGAGATGCGGTATTCACCGGCGTGGAGAGGCGATGAGCGAGGGAGGCTGTCGGCCCGTCGACGGCGCCGTCAGCCGGGTGACTACTGCGGGGACTCGGGAGCCTGGGGCTCGGGGGGAGGAGAGAGGGTGATCACCAGATCGACGCGGCGATTCTGGCTCCTCTCGGCGGGCGAGGTGTTGGGCGCGATCGGGTGGAACTCGGCGTAGCCGGCGGCGGAGATGCGCATCGGATCGATCCGCGCGGCGGCGAGCTCGGCGACGACGGTGACGGCCCGCGCCGTGGAGAGCTCCCAGTTGGAGCGGAACCGCGGCGTGTGGATGGGGATGTTGTCGGTGTGCCCCTCGACGCGGATATCCACCTTGCGCTCGCGGAGCTGATCGCCGATGGCGCGCAGCACGCGGGTCGCCGACTCTTGCAGCGTGTCGCCGCCGCTCGAGAACAGGATGCCTTCGGGCAGCCGGAGCACGAGCTCGTGGCGGCGGCGGATCAGCTTCACGCCCCCGAAGGCGCCGGTGAGCTGCTGCTCGCCCACCATGCCTTCGAGCTCGCGGAGATCCGATGGCGTGGTGTCGACGTCGCCGAGCGACGGCGGGGCCACCGAGAAGTCCTTGGCGCCCGGGAGCACGCCTTGACCGCCGTTGCCGCCGAGCGGGATGCCCGACGCCTGCTGGAACGACTCGGTGAAGCGTCCGACCTTCTTCGTGTCGACCTGCGAGACGGCGAACATGACGACGAAGAACGCGAACAGGAGGGTGATGAAGTCGGCGTAGCTGATGAGCCAGCGCTCGTGGTTGACGTGCTCTTCGGGCTTCTTCTTGCGGGCCATGGGGGCTCAGGCCGCGGCCGGCGCGGCTGCGCCTGCGGCCCCTTCCTTCTTGTGGTCGTGGGCGGGGAGGAAGCCCGAGAGTCGGTCCTGGACCAGCTTGGGGTTGGTGCCCTCCTGGATGGCGAGGACGCCGACGAGCATCATCTCCTTGATCTTGGCGACCTTCTTCGCCCGCATCTTGATCCGCCCGGCGAGCGGCAGAAACACGATGTTGGCGACGGCGACACCGTAGATGGTGGCGACGAAGGCGGCCGCGATGCCGTGCCCGACGGCGTTGATGTCCGCCAGGTTCGACATGACGTGAATGAGGCCGAGCACGGCCCCGATGATCCCGACCGTGGGGGCGTAGCCGCCGCCGGCCTCGAAGACCTTGGCCGCGTCCTCGCTGTGCTCTTCCTCTTCGCCGATCACGAGCTCCATCGTCTCGCGGATGGTGTTGGAGTCGGCGCCGTCGACGGCCATGAGGAGGGCCCGCGCCAGGAACGGATCCGAGGCGTTTGGGGCGATCTTCTCCAGGGCGAGGATGCCGTCGCGCCGGGCGCGATTGGCATACTCGACGATCTCGGTGATGAGCTTCCTGGGATCGAGGCTGGACTTCTTGAACAGGGCGCCGGCGGTCTTCATCGACCCTCCCAGCGTTTCGAACGGGAACTGGATGATGACGGCGCCGATGGTGCCGCCGACGACGATGAGCGCGGCGGGGCCGCCGACCATCGAGGAGAGGTGTCCTCCTTCGAGGACGTTGCCGACGAGGACACAGAACAGGGCGAACCCGAGACCTACGAGAGGACCGATATCCATTTCAACCTCCCTTGGCGCGGTTGGCCGCTGGCCATGAAGAGCGGTGGGTGGCGCCGCGGTGGGGATCCATGACGGGCACGTCGAAGGTCTCGTGCGCGAGCTCGCTCTCGGGCGTGCTGGAGCGGATGAGACGGCGGTAGGCCACGAGCTGCGCTATCAGCTCGTCGACCGACTCGCGGACGATCAGGGTCTCCCCGCCGAGGATACGAAGCGTGGTGTCAGGCGACGCGTCCACCCAGCTGATGTGATCGGGATTGACGGCGACGATGTGGCGATTGAGTCGAGTGAGCTTGAGCACACGTACCTCCGGGGCCACGCGGATTGCAAGCGACGCGCCATGGAGCCAGTGGCACGGCCAGTGCTGGAGCGACGTCGCATGAAGCTCCTCGAACCGGTCGAGCAACTCCGCGTCGGGCTGGATTACCACCTGGCGCGACACAACCTCCTGACGTCGAACCTCGCTCACGTGGACACGCCGGGATACCGGCCGAAGGATCTGGAGCGGCGCGCCTCGTTCGAAACCTCGCTCACCGCGGCCCTCACCGCGACGAACGAGCGCCATTTCGGCGCGGGGGTGAAGGACCAGGGATTCCGCGTCATCACCGATCGCGGCGCGGCCCCGGGCCTCGACGGGAACTCGGTGAGCATCGATCGTGAAGCCGTGAAGATCGCGGCCAACAACATTCGCTACGAGACCATCTCGGCGCTGGTCGCCGACGAGCTGTCGGGGCTGAGCTGGGCCGCCAACGACGGGAGGAACGGATGAGCCGATTGCCGCAAGTCGCAGGGGTTTTCACCGCCATGGAGGTCGCGGCCTCGGGCCTGACCGCCGAGCGCGGGCGGATGAACCTCATCGCTTCCAACCTCGCCAACGCCCACACGACCAGGGGCGCCGACGGGAACCCTTACAAGCGGGTGGACCCGGTCTTCGTCGGGAAATCCGTCAACAAGAGCTCTTTCGATCCGGTGCTCCGCCAGATCAGCGAGGTGCACCTCGCCGGGACCCGCACCGACACCTCGCCCGGGCAGCTCGTCTACGATCCCTCGCACCCCGACGCCAACGCGCAGGGGTACGTCGAGTACCCCAACGTCAACGTGGTGACGGAGATGGTCAATCTCATGACCGCGTCCCGCGCCTACGAGGCCGGCGTCACCTCGATTGAATCCATCAAGTCCATGGCCCGTTCGGCCCTGAAGATCGGCCAGTAGTCATGCGCATCGACGCCATCCAGCAGCCCACCGGGATCGAGCAATCGACTGGGATCGACGCCGGCCGAGAAGGCCTGCAGACCCGCCCTACCGATCTCGTCGCCACCCCCGAGGTCTCGTTCTCCGACGTGTTCGGGGGCGCGATCCACGACGCGGCGCAGGCCGGCCACGTCGCCGACGCCAAGAGCGAGGCCCTGGCCAGGGGGACGCTCGACGACATCCACGGGACGATGATCGCCGGCAAGGAAGCGGAGATCTCGCTCCACCTCGTGGGGACCATCCGCAATCGGCTCCTCGACGCGTTCCACGAGCTCTGGCGCACCAATGTCTGAGCCCGTCGCCCCCCTGCTGCCGGCCTCGGTACGCGCTGTCCTGGCGCGGGTCTCGGCGCTCTTCGGCGCGCTGTCGCGGCCGGCGCGCGTGCTCCTCGTCAGCTCGCTCATCGCCGCGGTGGCGGTGGGCGGCTGGCTGACCGTGCGCTCGGCCTACGAGCCCTACGGCGTGCTCTTCACGCAGCTCGATCGCGACGACGCCGCGGCGATCGTCGTCAAGCTGAAGGAGCTCAAGATCCCGTACCGCGTCGCCGCGCAGGGCGGCGCGATCGAGGTCCCCGAGCCGCGCGTGAACGAGATCCGCCTCGATCTGGCCTCGTCCGGACTGCCGCGCGGCGGCGGCGTCGGCTTCGAGAGCTTCGACTCGATGAAGCTCGGCGCGACCGAGTTCGAGCAGCGCGTGCTCTACCGTCGCGCGATGGAGGGCGAGCTCGCCCGCACCATCGGCAGCATCGACGCGATCCTCTCGGCGCGAGTTCACCTGGTGCTCCCGGAAAAGTCGGTCTTCGCCGCGCGGCGCGAGTCGGCGTCGGCCTCGGTGGTCGTCAAGCTCCGGCCGGGCCGCGTCCTCGGCGCGTCCGAGGTCGCCGGGATCGTGCACCTCGTCGCCGCGGCGGTTCCCAGCCTTTCCCCCGATCAGATCGCCCTCGTGGGCACCGACGGGACGATGCTCAAGCGGCCCCGCGTCACCGGCGTCAAAGACGACGGCACGATCGGCGGCGACGGCGAAGGCGACGGCCAGATCCACTCGGCCGAGGTCGCGCTCGAGGACCGCGCCCGGGCGATGCTCGACCGCGTGCTCGGCCCTGGCCACGTCGACGTGCGGGTGTCGGCCGAGATGGACCTCTCGCGCACCGAGCGCACCGAGGACCACTACGATCCGAAGAACAGCGCGCTCCGCAGCGAAGAGTCGCTGGTCGAGCGCAACAGCGTGGCCGACGACGACTCCGTCGCCGGGGTGCCGGGCGCCGAGAGCAACCTCCCGACCGGCGCGGCCGAAGGGCCCAAGCCGGTCTCGACGGCTGCGGCCGCGGCCGGCGTGGTGCGCGAGACGCACACCCGTAATTTCGAGCTCGATCACGTGCAGGAGAAGCGCGTCTCCAGCGGCTCGTCGATCAAGCGGCTCACCGTCGCGGTGGTCGTCGACGGCGCGCCCGGCGCGGATCCGCGCGTGCTCGTGCTGCGCGAGCGGCCCGAGCTCGACAAGATCGCGGCCCTGGTCGGCAGCGCCGTCGGCGCCAACGCCAAGCGCGGCGACGTCGTCACGGTGGAGTCGGTGCTCTTCACCGACGGCGAGGCGAGCGCGCCGATCGAGGCGCCGGTCGAGGCGCTCAAGCTGCCGCCGGTGGCGCGCAGGTACGGCCCGTTCGCCGTGGGCGGCGTGCTCGCGCTGGTGCTGCTCACGTCGGTCGCGCTGACGCGCAAGCGACGGCGCGCGGTCGCGGTCCCCGTCGCGACGGAGGCTCCGCCGCTGATCCTCGCCGCCGCGGAGGTCCCGCTCAAGCTGGCGGAGGCGTCGACCCCGGCGCACGATCGCGAGGAGGCCATCCGCCGCGCCACCGAGGATCCGGCCACGGCCGCGCTCGTGGTCCGCCACTGGCTCGGGACGGCGGTCGAGGACCTCCGCAAGGCGGCCTGAGCCGCGGCCTCGCACGGCGCGCAAAGCCCCTCTTTCCGCTCGCGGAGAGAGGGGCTTTTTGCGTGGCGCGGGGGCGCGATCCCGGGCCGTCAACGCGCCGACGTCGGCGTCAGCAGGGCGACGGACGAGCCCTGATGATCGTCATGAAAGGCCTTGATTCGTAGCGAATTTCGGCGATCCACGAGCGGAGCAGGGAGGGCCTCCATGGCGGGAACGGGCCTTGCTCTGGGAGGCCTCGATGCTCACTGGTCCCGAAAAAGCGGTGCTGTTCCTCCTGTCGCTCGACGAGGACGTGGCGACGCCGATCGTCAACGATCTCAAGGAGCCCGAGCTCCGCAAGCTGCGCGAGGTCGCCTCGACGATGCGCGAGGTGCGCGCCGACGCGATGGACAGCGTCTACCGCGATTTCCTCGAGCGCTCGTCGAGCGCCGTCGCGGTGCCCCGCGGCGGGCTCGGTTACCTGCGGCGCCTCACGGTCGGCGCGGTCGGCGAGGCGCGAGCCCGCGAGGTGTTCGAGGACGGCGTCATCAGCCCGCTCGCGCGCCTCGAGACGGCCCGCCCCGAGGTCGTGGCCACGCTGCTCAGCCGCGAGCCTCCGCAGCTCGTCGGCGCCATCCTGGCGCGGCTCGAGCCGGCGACGGCCGCGGCCATCCTCGCGCAGATGAACCCGGAGCGTCAGGCGTCCGTCATGAGCCGCGTCGGCCGGATGACGCAGCTCCCCGCGGGCGCGCTCGAAGACGTCGCCTCGGCCCTCGTGAGCGAGCTGCCGGAGCCCGACGCCGAGACGCTGATCAGCATCGACGGCGTGGCCAAGGCCGCGCAGATCCTCAACGCCTGCGGGCGCGAGGCGTCGAGCACCGTGCTGCGCGAGCTCGAGGCCAGCGAGCCGGATCTCGCCAAGCAGGTGCAGCTGGCGATGTTCACGTTCGAGGAGCTGGTCCGCCTCGACGCCAAGTCGATGCGCACGCTGCTCCGCGAGATCGCGACCGAGCGCCTGACGCTGTCGCTGAAGAACGCGCCCGACAACGTGCGGGAGGCGATCTTCGCCGGCCTCTCGTCGCGGCAGTCGGAGCTCATTCGTGACGATCTCGAGCTGCTCGGCAACATCCGCCGCAGCGAGGTCGAGAAGGCCCGCATCGAGGTCGTGGAGCTGGCGCTGCGGCTCGAGTCCGAGGGTTCCCTCGATCTCGGCCGGGGAGGTGAGTGATGGTCGACGCCGCCAAGGATCTTCCGCCGCAGTGGAACGCCGAGCCGTCGGCGTCGGGACCGCGCCTCGTGCCGTCATGGCTCGCGCCGCGGCGCGTGGCCCAGTCATTCACGGCCGCGGATCGCGCGCTGCTCGGCCTGCCGACGCTGCCGCCGGGGCCCGCCGTCGAGGTCGGGCGCGCGTCGGAGGCCGTGGAAGCGGGGATCCGCGCCATCCTCAGCTCGCTGCCGCCCGCGGCCGCGCCGGTGCGGATCTCGACGGTGCCCGAGCCGCACGAGGTCGCCGCGCCGGTACACGCCGAGCCGCACCTCGCCGTCCTCGAGGCGCTCCGCTCGGCGCTCACCGCCGCGCTCGCCGACGCCGCCCGGGCCCGGCGCGACGCCCTCGCCGCGAGCGAGCACGATCTCGTGCAGCTCGCCGCGGTGATCGCCCAGCAGATCGTCGGCCGCGAGATCCGCACCGATCCCGCGCTGATCGCGGCCTGGGCGCGCGAGGGCGTGGCCGCTCTCGGCGAGCAGGACGAGCTCGTCGTGGCCATCGCGCCGAACCTCACCGAGCTCGTGCCGCCCGCGACGTGGATCGCCGCGCTGCGCGGGATCGCGCCGCCGCTCGTCGATCCTTCGCTGCCGCCGTCGGCCTGCGAGATCCGCGGTCGCTACGGCCGCGTCGACGCCAGCGTGGCGGCGCGCATCGCCGCGGTGCTCGCCGCGCTCCCCGAGGCGTCCACGTGAGCCTCACCGATCGGATCGATCTCGGGCGCTACGCCGAGCGGGTGCGCGCGGCATCGCCGACGCCGCCGGTGCAAGGCCAGGTGCAGGACATCGTCGGCCTCCTGGTCGAGGTCGCGGGGATCCGCGCCGCGATGGGGGACCGGCTCGAGGTCCGCGTCGCCGGGCGCCCGCTGGCCCTCGAGGTGCTGGGGTTCCGCAAGGGCCGGCTCCTCGCCGCGCCGCTGGGATCCACCGAGGGGATCCGGCCCGGCGACGCCGTGGTCCGGCGCACCGACGGCGCCACGGCCGAGGTCGGCGACGAGCTGCTCGGCCGGATCATCGACGCCTTCGGGCGCCCCCTCGACGACGGCCCGCCGCCGGTGTGCGTCGATCGGGTGCCGCTCCGCCGCGAGCCGCCGCCGCCGTTCTCGCGCACGCCGATCGATCGCCCGCTCGACACCGGCGTGCGGGTGATCGACGCGCTGCTGCCGCTCGGCGTCGGCCAGCGCATCGGCCTGTTCGCGGGCACCGGCGTGGGCAAGAGCACGCTCCTCGGGATGCTGTGCCGGCGCGCGCGCGCCGACGTCGTCGTGGTCGGGTTGATCGGCGAGCGCGGCCGCGAGGTCGGAGACTTCGTGCGCAACGTGCTCGGGCCCGAGGGGCTCGCGCGCGCCGTCGTCGTCGCGGCGACGGGCGACGCTCCGCCGCTCGTGCGAGTGCAGGGCGCGCTGCGGGCGACGGCGATCGCCGAGTACTTCCGCGATCAGGGTAAATCCGTGCTGCTGGTGATGGACTCGGTCACGCGCTTCGCGATGGCGATGCGCGAGGCGTCGCTCGCCGCGGGCGAGCCGCCGGTGACGAAGGGCTACACGCCGTCGGTGTTCGCCGCGCTCCCGACGCTGCTCGAGCGCGCGGGCACGACGGGCGGCGCCGGATCGATCACCGCGATCTACACCGTGCTGGTCGAGGGCGACGATCTCCAGGATCCCATCGCCGACGCGGTCCGCGGCGTGCTCGACGGGCACATCGTGCTCTCGCGCAACCTCGCCGAGCGCGGCGTCTTCCCCGCGGTCGACGTGCTGCGGAGCGTGTCGCGCGTCTTCGACGACGTGACGACGCCCGAGCACCGCCGCCTGGCGATCCGCGTGCGCGAGCTGCTGTCGGCGCACGCCGAGGCCTCCGATCTGATCAAGATCGGGGCCTACGTGCGGGGCAGCGACGCGCTGATCGACGCGGCCTGCGCGGCGCTGCCGCGGATCGAGGCGCTGATCCGGCAGGGCCTGGGCGAGCCGGCGCCGCGCGAGCACGCGCTGCGCGCCCTGCGCACGCTCGGGTAGCCCGAGGCGATGGACTCGACGCGAACGCGGCGGATCGCGCGCCTCGCCGCCGCGCGCTCGCGCGAGCTCGACGTCGAGCGCGGCGAGCTCGCCCGGGCGCGGCGCGCGACCAGCGAGGCGGAGGCGACCGAGGCGGCGGCGAGCCGCGCCTGGCGCCAGCGCGCCGAGGCGCTGGCGTCGACGTCGTTCACCAGCATCGACGACCTGATGATGTCGCGCGCCCACCTCGAGGGGCTCCGGCTCCGCGAGACGACGGCGGCCGCCGCGCTCGCGAGCGCGCGCGAGGCAGAAAATACGCGGCGTGAAGCGTGCATTCGCGCCGAACGGGAGGTCAGGAAAGTGGAGATCTGGCGTGAGAAAATCGAAGAGGCCGAGCGCGCGATCGCGGCGCGTCGAGAGCGCGTGACGGCGGACGAGATCGCCGCGCGAACCTTCGCGAAGGGCGAGTCATGAGCGCCGGCGCCATCCCGACGAGCGAGATCCCGAAGGCGGTGCGCGAGCCCCGGGCGATCCGGCCGCAGCGCGCCGACGTGAGCCGAGGTCAGACGCAGGGATCGCTCGGCCGCGCGCCGCTGACGCCGTTCGACGCGGCGCTGGCGCAGGAGGACGACGCGGTGAATGCCGCCGATCCCGCCGCTCCGGCGGTGCCGCAGCCGGTGGCGATCGTCGCGGCGTTGCCCGAGCCCGCGGTCTTCCCGTGGCCGCCGGGGCTACCGGATCATCTCGGTCCCGCGCTCCACCTCGCGGTCGCGCCGATGATCGCCACGCCGACGATCGCCGCGGCGGCGATCCCCGCGGCGGCGCCCGACGCGCTCGCTGCGGTCGACGCCGCAGGGGCGCCCCGCGCTGCGGCAGGCGCGTCGCGGGCGCGTCCTGCGGCGACGAGCCCGGCCACGTCAGGGTCGCCGATGGCCCCGCTCGTCCCGGCGATCCCGATGCCGATCGCGATCCCGATCCCGCTGGCGGTCCCGACGCCGCGCGCGAGCCCGACGCCGAGCGCGAGCCCGACGCCGAGCGCGAGCCCGACGCCGAGCGCGAGCCGGATCCCCACCGTGGCGACGGCCGCGGTCGCGCGCGGCGTCGCGGCGCTGGCCTCGTCGGTGGCCGGTCGCGACGCGGCGCCGCTCGGCGCATCGCCACCGCCGGTCGCGGGCGACGCGTCGGCGCCGGCGGATCCCGACGCTGCGGCGACGCTTTCGCCCGAGGACGCCACGGCGAAGGCCGCGGCTTCGCCCGCGCAGCTCGGCGCGGCGCAGCTCGCCGCCATCGCGCCCAGCGGCGCCGCCGCGATCGCGGCGAGCCTGCCGGCGCGAGCCGACGCGCGCGTCGCTCCGGCGCTCGCCGCGGCCGCGCCGCTCCCGAAGGCCGCGGCCGCCGCGAGCCCGCCTGCGGCGGTGAGCGCGACGAACGAGCCGGCCTCGGCGCTCGACGAGGTCGGGCCGCTCGCTGCGCCCCGCGATGCCGCCGCGTCGCGATCACCGGCGCTCGCCGAGCCACCGTCGCCGGGGGCCTCGCACCGCGCAGCGCCGCCGACGCCCTCGCCGCGCGCGACGCCGGGAGACCTCGCGCCGCGTCCGCCGACGGGCGTCGCGGTCGCTCCCGAGGCGCCGCCGGTCGAGGCCGCGAGCCGCCCGAGCGCCGTCACCGCGAACCCCGCCGCGAGCGTGACGGCAAACGTCGTCAACTCCGTCAACTACGTCAACGCTGACATTCGCCGGGCCGGGGCGTCGCCGACCGACACGCGCGGCGCTGGCGCGGCGGCGCCGGCCGCCGAGGATGCTCCGGCGATCGCCCGGGCCCCGGCGACCGGCGGCGAGCCGGTGCGAACGCCGCGCGAGACGACGAAGAGCGACAAAGAGTCGCCGGCGGCGGCGCGGACCCCGGGCGTGCCCGTCGCCGAAGCGGAGGCGCCTGCGCCTGCGCATGCGTCGCCGGCGCGCGGCGCCCGCCCCGAGGTTCATGACGCGTCGATCCCGATCGATTCGCCGGAGCTGTCGGCCCGTCAAGAGGCCGTCAGCATCGCCGTCAACCGCCTGGCACTCCGGCACGGGGCGCACGCGGAAATCGATGTCCCCGAGCTCGGGCGCCTCTCGGTCGACGCGCGCTCGCAGGGCAAGACGGTCGAGGTCTCCGTCAGCGCCGAGCGCGCCGAGGGCGCCGCCGCGCTGCGCCTCGCGAGCCCCGAGCTCGCGGCCTACCTGCGCGACGCCCGCGTGCCGCTGGCGAGCCTTTCCATCGAGTCGGGCGGCAACGGTCCATCGGGCGGCGCCGGGGGCGAGAATACCCATCAGCGCGGCGCGGAGGACGACGGGCGACCAGCTCCGCGCGGCGCGTCGTCGTCGGCGAATTCGCCGGAGAACGCCGGGCCCCGGCGCCGGGTCCGGTTCGTGCTGTAGCGGGCTCCATGTCAACGACGATCCAGAACACCACCTCGCCGCTGTTCGGTTCGACGGAGGCCTCCGCCACCCCGGCGGCCCCCAAATCGGCGCTCGATCAGAACGCTTTCATGAAGCTGCTGATCGCCCAGCTCTCTCACCAGGATCCGCTCCAGCCGCAGGACGGCAGCGCGTTCGTCGCCCAGCTCGCGCAGTTCAGCGCCGTCGAGCAGGCCCAGGCGCAGACCCAGAAGCTCGACCTGCTCTCGCAGCAGCTCGCCAGCATCGGCAGCAACGACGCCGTGAACCTGGTGGGCAAGACCGTCAGCATCCAGGCGAAGAGCATCGCCTTCGACGGCGTGACCGCGACCGGCGCGAGCGTGACCCTGAGCGCCCCGGCGGCGAAGGTCTCGGTCCAGATCCAGGACGCGAGCGGCAACGTCGTCCGCACGATCCAGCTCGGCTCGAGGCCCGCCGGCGCGATGCCGATCGCCTGGGATGGCCGCGACGACAACGGGCAGATCGTGCCCAAGGGCGCTTATGGATTCGCCGTCACCGCGACCGACGGGGTCGGCGCGACAGTGCCTGTCTCGCAGCAGGTGACTGGCACTGTCACCAAGGTGTCTTTCGACAAGGGCTATCCCGAGATGCTGCTCAACACCGGCGCCACGGCGCCAATTTCCGATCTCATCAGCGTCGGGTCTCTGCCCGGCCTGCCGTGATCCCCAGGACTCAGGAGAATTGATATGCCGCTGAACAGTGCAATGAACGCGGGCGTCTCCGGGCTCCAGGCCGAAGGCCAGGCGCTCGGGGTCGTCGGTGACAACGTGTCCAACTCCAACACCGTCGGCTTCAAGGAGTCGCGCGCGCTCTTCGAGGACGTCCTCGGGAGCGCCGTCGGCGAGCGCGGCACCGTGGGGTCCGGTGTGCACATGACCCGAGCCCAGCAGCTCTTCGCCCAGGGCTCGCTGCTCAACACCGGGCAACCGACGGATCTCGCGATCTCCGGCGACGGCTTCTTCGTCGTCCGCGGCGCCGTCAACGGCGTGAAGGGCGACTTCTACACGCGCGCCGGGCAGACCAACCTCGCCAAGGACGGCAGCCTGGTCAACCCCGGCGGGCTCGCGCTGGTCGGGTACAAGGTCAACAGCAATGGCACCTTCGGCCCGGCGCTCGCGCCGGTGCAGCTCACGACGGCGGCGCTGCCCCCCAAGCCTACCTCGATGCTCAAGCTCACGGCCAACGTCGATGCCAACGCGCCGACACCGACGCTGCCCTTCGATCCGCTCAACCCCGCGGCGACGTCGAACTTCTCGACCAGCATGTCGGTCTACGACTCGCTCGGTGGAGCCCACGCCGTCAGCGTCTACATGGTCAACAACGGGAGCGGCTCGTGGGACTACCACGCGCTCGCCAACGGGGCCGAGGTCGTCGGCGGCGCGCCGGGTCAGAGCGTCGAGATCGCGTCGGGGCAGCTGGCGTTCACGCCCGGCGGCGCGCTCCAGAGCGCGACCGTCACCACCGGCGGCACCGCCGATTTCGTCGGGGCGCAGCCGGGCCAGGCCCTGGCGTTCAACTTCGGGACGCCGATCGCCAGCGGCGGCACCGGCCTCGACGGGACGACCCAGTTCGCGTCACCGAGCAGCGTGTCCTCGCAGAGCCAGGACGGCTACGCGTCGGGCTCGCTCAGCGGCGTGGCGATCGACTCCAGCGGCATCGTCTCGGGCGTGTACACCAACGGCCAGAAGGTCGCGGTCGCCCAGCTCGCCGTCGCCAAGTTCGTCTCCAATGACGGGCTCGGCCGCGCCGGCAACAACCTCTGGGTCGCCACGCGCGACTCCGGCGACGGCGCGCTCGGCACCGCCGGCAGCGGCGGCCGCGGCGCGATCGTGGCCGGCGCGCTCGAGCAGTCGAACGTCGACATCGCGCAGCAGTTCGTCGATCTCATCGGGCACCAGCGCTCGTTCCAGGCCTGCTCGAAGACGATCACGACCGTCGACGAGATGATGCAAGACCTCGTCAACCTCAAGCGCTGAAAGAGGCGTCATGTCCGAAGACGAAGCCAAGAAGGCCGCCGCCGCGGCCGCCGCGTCCGCGCCCGCGAAGAGCGGAAGGGGTGGCCCGCTCGCGCTGATCATCCCGGCGATCCTCGCCGGCGGCGCGGCCTTCGGCGGCGCCCGGATCAGCGGGGGCCCGCCGCCGGTAGCGCACCCGGTCGAGGTCGCGGCCGAGATGCCGGGGCCGACGATTTCCCTCGAGCCGTTCCTGGTCACGATCCCGGACGGCGCCCGAGCGCACGTCGTCAAGCTGACGGTCGCCGTCGAGCTCAAGCACCTCGCCAAGGAGGAAGAGTTCAAGCCCTTCATCCCGAGGATCCGCGACGCGACGCTGACGTACCTGCGCTCGCTCAGCTTCGAGGAGGCGTCGTCGAGCGATCATCTGGAGCAGATGCGGACCGACATCCGCGAGCGGCTCAAGACCATCGGGGCGACCGCGGTCGAAAACGTGTTGATCACCGACTTCGTCACCCAGTGATCACCTCCAGCGAGGAGCCTCGCGAGCTGTTCGGCGTCACCACCGAAGGCCCGCTCCAGCGCGCGGTCAACACGCTCGACCGGCACGCGGCGTCGATGGCGGGCGCGATCCGCCGCTCGGTGCCGTTCCTGGTCCGCAGCGGCGTGCTCGTCACGCCCGACCCGGCGGTCGCCACGACCGCCTCGACGATCACCACCGAGATGGCCGCGCCCACGTTCCTCGTGCACCTCGCGACCGATCCCGGTCACGTGCGCGGGATGCTCGTCTTCGGCGCCGAAGCGGTGAGCTTTCTCCTCGACGGGCTGCTCGGCGGCGACGGCTCGGCGCCGCCGATGCTCTCGCCCGAAGGCCTCACGGGGCCGCAGCGCGTGCTGCTCGGGCGCATCGCCGACGGCGTCGTCCAGGGCCTCTCGGCGGCGTGCGAGGCGAGCTCCGGCTTCCGCCTCGTGAAGGTCGCCGTCGCCGAAGAGGGCGGCGACGACGCCGCGCTCCTGTCGCTGGGCTTCCGGCTCGGCGCCGACGGCGGCTCCGGGCGCGTCGTCCTCGCGCTGAGCAAGGAGGCACTCCTCGGCGGCACGGCGCCGAAATCACGCACGACGTCCGCCGATCCGCGCATCGCCTCGGCGCTCGGCGCGGTCGAGATCGAGCTCGTCGCCGAGCTCGGCAAGGTGCGGATGAAGCTCGGCGATCTCGCGGCGCTGCGCGTGGGCCACGTCCTCGCGACGACGGTCCCCGTGGGCGGCGCCATCAAGCTGCGGAGCATGAGCTGCGAGCTCTTCCGCGGCTACCCCACCACCTCGGGCGGTCAGGTCGCGATCCGCATCGGCGGCGGCACGACACTTGAAGAGGTGGTCGTCGAACCCGCAAAGGAGACTGCGAACCATGAGTGACAGCGCCAGGCCCCCGGAAGAAGCGATCGTGCCCCAGCCCGTCGCCCTCGATGATCTCGGCGCGTTCCACGCGCTGCGCGACGTCGAGGTGGAGGTGGCCCTCGAGATCGGGCGCCGCCGGCTGCGCATCGCCGACGTCCTGCGCCTCGGCGTGGGGCAGATGGTGGAGCTGACCAAGGCCGCGGGCGAGCCGATCGACATCTACGTCAACGGCCAGCTCCTCGGCCGCGGCAAGGCCATGGTCGTCAACGATCGCTACGGCGTCCGCATCACCGAGCTCTGCGCCCCGGGAGCCACGTCGTGAGCGCCCGCTTCACCCGCGCCGTCGGCGCCCTGACGCTCACTGTCGGCCTGTTGACGGCGGGCGCCGCGCTCGCTGACGAGGCCGCGACGCCGGCGCCGCCGGCCCCCGCGGCGACGCCGCTGGTCGTGCGCTCGTCGCACCCCGTCGAGCTCCAGCCCGAGGCGCCGAACACCATGCTCGGCATCAAGCTCGGCGTCGGCCTCGCCGTCGTCGGCGCGGGCCTCTGGGCCTGGAAGCGCCGCGGTCAGGCCGCCGCGGTCCGCCCGCGCACATTGACGATCTCCGCCCGCAAGGCCGTCGGTGTGCGCAGCGAGCTGCTCGTCGTCGAGATCGATGGCCACAGCATCCTGCTCGGCGTGACGCCGGGCTCGATCCAGCGGCTCGCCACGCTGCCCGACGCCCTCGGCGCCGACTCGTTGATGGAGGAGCCCGACGTCGACACCGAGCCCGGCTTCTCGCTGCCGCGCGCGGCCATGGCGACGCCGACGCCTGCGCCCCCGTCCGCCACCACGAACGCACGCCTCTTCGAGCGCGAGCGCGAGCGTGAGCGTGAGCGCGAGCGCGAGCCCGAGTCGCGCCCGTCGAATCGCCTCGAGGTGTCCACCCCGCGCCGCGCCGAGATCCCGCCTCCGCGCCGCGTCGATTCGCCTCCTCCGCCGCCGCCGGCAGCAGGGCGCACCGAGACGCGCGCCCGCGCTATCACGCCCGTGCGCAAGGACACCGCGCAGATGGAGCGACAGATCCGCGGCCTGCTCCGCGCCGGCCGCGCCTCGTGAAGCGCGGCCTCGCGCTCGCTTCGGCCATCGCGGTGATCGTCACCGCGACGGTCGCTGCGGCGGCGCCGGCCGCTGCGGCGGGGCCCGAGCTCGGCGCGCTCGCGACGGGCCTGACGCCGCCGCTGAAGATCCTCGCGCTGATGACGCTCCTGTCGCTGCTGCCGGCGCTGGTGCTCACCATGACGTCGTTCATGCGCGTCGTGATCGTCCTCGGCTTCGTCCGCCAGGGGATCGGCGTGCAGCAGACGCCGCCGAACCAGGTCATCGTCGGCATCGCCCTGTTCCTGACGATGTTCACGATGGCCCCGGTGACGGCGGCGATCGCCCGCGACGCGTACGAGCCGTACTCGTCCGGCAAGATCACCGAGCAAGAGGCCATCGATCGCGCCAGCACGCCGCTGCGATCGTTCATGCTGCGGCAGACCCGCGAGGCCGATCTAGCGCTGTTCTACGAGGCCGCGCGCGTGCCGCTGCCGAAGGTCGAGGAGGACGTGCCGATGCGGATCGTCGTGCCGGCCTTCGTCGTCAGCGAGCTGACGACCTCGTTCCAGATGGGCGTCCTCGTGCTGCTCCCGTTCCTGGTGATCGATCTCGCCGTCT
The DNA here is from genome assembly GCA_025362495.1 of Byssovorax sp. Classification (GTDB taxonomy): domain Bacteria; phylum Myxococcota_A; class Polyangia; order Polyangiales; family Polyangiaceae; genus JANYGI01. Next base: position 211,781 of record JANYGI010000026.1, read on the forward strand.
CGTCGACGCTGATGTCGATGGGCATGATGATGGTGCCTCCATCGAGCATCGCCCTGCCGATCAAGCTGCTCCTGTTCGTCGTCGTCGACGGGTGGAACCTGCTCATCGGCTCGCTCCTGCGGAGCTTCACATGAGCCCCGATCACGCGCTGGCGCTCTTCGCGGGGCTGTTCCGGGTCACGCTCCTCGTCAGCGGGCCGATCCTGATAGCGGCCCTCGTGGGCGGCGTCGTCGTCGGCATCCTCCAGACCGCGACGCAGATCAACGAGAGCAGCATCGCCTACGCCGTGAAGGGCGCGGTGGTGCTGGCCACGCTGCTCTTGCTCGGGCCGACGATCGCCGCGTCGGTCGTCACGTACACGCGCACCACGCTCGAGTCCGTCGCCCTCGTGGTGCGCTGATGCTCGAGGCGCTGATCCTCGGCCGCGCGGCCACGTTCGCGCTGGTGGTGTCGCGGATCGCAGGGTTCGTCGCCGTCTCGCCGTTCCCCGGGAACGACGTGCCGGTGACCCAGCGCATCGGCCTCGTCGCGGTGTTCTCGCTCCTGGTCACCTCGATGGCGATCCCCTCGGCGGCCTCGCCCGCGCTCGACCTCACGGTGGTCATCCCCGCCGCCACCGAGCTCGGGGTCGGCCTGGCGATCGGCCTCGCGTTCCGCTTCACGCTCGCCGTGGCCGACGTGCTCGGCGGGGTGCTCTCGCACTCGATCGGCCTCGGGACGCCGTCGCTCTTCAACCCCGCGCTCGGCACGCAGGACACCTCGCTCGGCCACATCACCGGCGCGTTCACCATGCTCCTCGCCCTCGGGATCGGCGCTCACCGCACCGTGCTCGGCTACCTGCTCGAGTCGTTCCGCGCGCTCCCGGTCGGCCGCGCCTGCGCGCTGCCCGCCGTCGCCCCGCTGCTCATCAGCCTCGCCGACGCCTCGATCCTCGCGGGCGTGCGCCTGGCGATGCCGGTCCTGGCCATGTCGGTGGCGATCCAGGTGGCCCTGGCGATGCTCGCGCGCGCGGCGCCGTCGCTCCAGATCTTCAGCATCGGCTTCACCATGCTCCTGCTCGCGGGCCTCTCCACGCTCGAGGTCTCGCTCCGCGGCATCGGCGTCGGCCTGGTCGAGCACGTCGCGACCCTGGCGACGACCCTCGATCGGCTCTTCCTCGCGCTGTCGGGAGGGTAGGGCGGTGGCCGACGACAGCGGCGAAAAGTCCCACGATCCGACCGATCACCGCCGCGAAGAGTTCCACAAGCAGGGCCGCTTCGCGCGCTCCCGCGATCTCGGGAGCCTCGCGGCGATGGCCGCGGCGATCGCCGCGCTGCTCGGGCTGCGCGAGGAGATCTCGCGCGCGATCGATCTGCTGTTCGCGCGCACCCACGGCGATCTGACGGCGCTGGTGCGCGGCGACGGCTCGCTCGTCTGGAGGACGGCGTGGGCCGCGCTCGCCGCCGTCGCGGTGCCCGCGGCCGTCGCGGCGGCCCTCGGCGGCATCGTGGCCGGCGTGGCCCAGACCGGGATCCGCTTCGACACCGACATGCTCGATTTCAAGCCCGAGCGCCTCAACCCGCTGCCGCGGCTCGGCGAGATGTTCTCGCCCAAGAAGGCCGCGACCGAGACGGTGATGGCGCTGCTCCGCGTCGGCGTGGTCGGGTACGTCGCGTACTCCACGCTCCTCGCCGAGGTCCCCGCGTTCCTGACGTTGACGTTCGCGAGCCCGGTCGTGGCCACGCGCGATCTCCTGGCCGCGGTGCTGCGGATGGTCCTGCGCATCCTCGGCGCGCTGGCGATCATCTCCGTCGCCGACTACGCGCAGAGCCGCTTCTTCCTCGAGCGCGAGATGCGCATGTCGCTGAAGGAGCTGAAGGAGGAGATGCGCTCGCAGGAGGGCGATCCGAAGGCCAAGGGCCGCATGCGCGGCCGCCAGCGGGCGCTGGCGCGGAGCCGGATGCTCGGCGATGTCAAGAAGGCCGATGTCGTCGTCACGAACCCGACGCACGTCGCCGTCGCGCTCCGCTACCGCGAGGGCGATCCCGCGCCGATGGTCATCGCCAAGGGCCACGACGAGGTGGCGCTCCACATCCGCCGCGAGGCGCGTCGACATGGGATCCCGATCCTCGAGAGCCGCGCGCTCGCCCGGGCCCTCGACGCCGAGGTCAAGATCGGCAAGCCGATCCCCGGCGCGCATTTCGCCGCGGTCGCGCACGTCCTCGCCTTCGTGTTCCGGCTGCGCGGTCGACGCCCCGGCGGCGGTACACGTCGTGCTTGAGCCGAGGCGTGAGCCTCGACGCTGCTGCCCCACCGATCGCTGAAAAGCGTGCCGACCTGATCGTCCCGCTCGGCATCATCGGCATCGTCTTGATGATGGTGCTGCCGGTGCCGGCGCCCCTCCTCGACGCGCTGCTGGCGTGCTCGATCGCCCTGGCGATCGGGGTGTTCTTGACGGCGCTCTTCATCGAGGACGCGCTCGAGTTCAGCGCCTTCCCGGCCATCGTGCTCACCGCGACGCTGCTGCGGCTGAGCCTCAACGTGGCCACGACGCGGCTGATCCTGCTTCACGGCGCGGAGGGCCACGGCGCCGCCGGCGAGATGGTCGAGGCCTTCGGGCGCTTCGTCGTCGGCGGCAACATCGTCGTCGGCCTGGTGATCTTCCTGATCCTGGTCGTGATCAATTTCATCGTCGTGACCAAGGGCGCGGGCCGCGTCGCCGAGGTCGCGGCGCGCTTCACCCTCGACGCGATGCCGGGCAAGCAGATGGCGGTCGACGCCGATCTCTCGTCGGGCGCGATCACCCAGGAGCAGGCCCGCGCGCGGCGCAAATTCCTCGAGCGCGAGGCGGACTTCTACGGCGCGATGGACGGCGCCAGCAAGTTCGTCCACGGCGACGCGATCGCCGGCCTCCTGATCACCGCGATCAACCTCATCGGCGGCCTGATCCTCGGCCTCGCGGCGGGCCTCAGCCTCTCGAAGTCGGCCGAGACGTTCTCGGTGCTCAGCGTCGGCGACGCGCTGGTCTCGCAGATCCCTGCGCTCCTGATCTCGGCCGGCTCGGGCATCGTCGTCACGCGCAGCGCCACGGGCGAGCCCCTCGGCCGCGCCTTCACGACGCAGCTCCTCGGCCGTCGGCGCGTCGTCGGTATGACTGCCGGGATCTTGACAGTGCTCGGCCTCATCCCCGGCGTCCCGCTGCTCCCGTGCATGCTGATCGCCGGCGGGCTCGTCGTCATCGCGCGCCGGCTCGGCAACGAGCGCAAGGCGGCGGTGTCGACCTCGATCCTCGCGGGCGCCGAGCCCAAGCGCGCCACCGGCGAGGAGATCGACGGCGCGCTCGCTGTCGACCTGTTGACACTGGAGCTCGGCTACGAGCTCGTGACGCTCGCGGACCCGGCGCGCGGCGGCACGCTGCTCGAGCGCGTGGCCATCCTTCGCAAGGATCTCGCGAGCGAGTGCGGCATCGTCGTCCCGCCGATCCACGTCTGCGACAACCTCCAGCTCAACCCGGGCGCGTACCGCGTGCTGCTCTCGGGCAACGAGATCGGCGCCGGCGAGTGCCGCGCCGGCAGCCTCCTCGCGATCGACTCCGAGGGCCGCGCCCCCGAAATCGAGGGCGAGCGCACCAAGGATCCGACGTTCGGCCTGCCCGCGCTCTGGATCCAGCCGCGGGGCCGCGAGATGGCCGAGACGCTCGGCTACGCGGTCGTCGATCACGCGACCGTGATGGCCACCCACCTCGGCGAGCTGCTCCGCGGCGCGGGCCACCGGCTCCTCGGTCGCCAGGAGGTCCAGCACCTCCTCGACGTCCTCGCGCGCCGCTCTCCCAAGCTCGTGGATGACGTGGTTCCGAACTTGCTATCGCTGGGTGATGTGCTGCGCATCCTTCGCAACCTGCTCCGTGAGCGCCAGTCGATCCGCGATCTGCGGACGATCCTCGAGGCGCTCGCCGACCTCACCGGGCAGACCAAGGATCCCGAGCAGCTCACCGAGCTGGTGCGCGAGCGCCTCGCCTCGCACATCACCTCGCGCGTGAAGGGCCTCGACGGCTCGGTCGCCGCGCTCTCGCTCGATCCGCGCCTCGAAGAGACGCTCCGCCGCTCGCTCCGCGACATCGCCGCCGGCGCGGGCGGGGCGCTCGATCCCGACCTGCTCCGCGGCCTCGCGGTGTCGGCCGAGGCCGCGATGGTGAAGTTCAACGTGCTCGGCGCGCAGCCCGTCCTGATCACGCCCCCCGATCTCCGGCGCTACGTGCGCGCCATCTTCGAGCGAAAGCTCCCGCAGCTCTGGATCCTTTCCTTCCGCGAGCTCGAGGCCGGCGCACCCCTTCGTGTCCTCGAAACACTCTCGGCCGTGTCGTCCCCGGTCATCGCTCAGCAAGGAGCCACCCCGTCATGATGCTTCAGACCTTCCGCGGCCGGACCCTCGAAGAGGCGCGCCGCGCTGCCCAGGCCGCGTTCGGCCCCGATGCCGTCATCCTCACCACGCGCGAGGTCCCGCGCGCGGGCATCGCCGGCCTGTTCGGTGGCGCCGAAGTCGAGATCGCCGCGGCGCCGGCCGAGCGCGAGCGCGAGCGGGAGCGCGAGCCCCCGCCGCGGGCGCGGCCGGTGTTCACCGACGCCGCCTACGCGATGAACGATCGCCTCCACGAGGGCGACCTCTCCACGCTGCGCACCGAGGTCCGGCAGGAGCTCCGATCGATCCAAGGCGTGATGGCGCGGTCGAGCGCGGTGCCGTCGTCGGTCGAGAGCGAGCTGTCCGCGCTCCGCGCCGCGGTCGATCGCCTCGCCGAGCCCGAGCTGCCGCACACGGGCGCGGTCGCCAAGATCATCCGCGATCTCGGCCTCGAAGGAAAGGCCGCGCAGCTCCTGTTCAAGGCGCTGAAGGACGCGAAGGGCGCCGCGCTGAACGAGCGGGTGCGCGACGCCGTCGCCGATCTCGTCCGCGTCGCGCCGTGGCCCCTCGCCAGCGCGGGGCCGGGGCTGATCGCCCTCGTGGGCCCTCCGGGCGTCGGCAAGACGGCCACGGCCGCCAAGCTCGCGGCGCACGCGCGGCTCGAGCAGAACCGCAGCGTCACGTTCATTTCGTGCGACGGCTTCCGCGTCGGCGCCTTCGCCCAGATCGAGCGCTTCGCCGAGCTCCTCGGCGCCGGCCTCGAGGTCGCCAACGATCCGGCCGAGCTCCGCCGCAAGATCGAGGCGGCCGACGCCGACCTGGTGATCGTCGACACCGCCGGCACGCTGCGCGGCGGCGACGGCGGCCCCGAGTCGGCGCTGGGAGGCCTCGCCACGCGCCCGCTCCGGGTGCGACCGGGAGCCACCGCCCGCACCCGCGACGTGCTCCTCTGCCTGCCCGCCGCGCTCCGCGCGGTCGACGCCGATCGCCTCGCCAAGGACTTCGCCTCCGTCAGCCCGACGGCCCTGGTGGTGACGAAGATCGACGAGACGAGCTCGCCCGTCGGCCTCATCCACGGCTCGGTGGCGTCGAGGCTCCCGGTGAGCGTCCTCTGCTTCGGGCCACGCGTCCCCGAGGACGTCGCGCCGGCGATCACCGGCGCGATCCTCGACCACCTCCTGCCGCGCGGCGCGTCCAGGCAACGGGCAGCGTCGTGACCGATCCGTCGCCCGGAGCGCGCGGCATCGAGGCGCCGCAGTGGGTCCTCTCGGTGGAGCAGTACGAGCGCTTCGTGCCCCTCGTCCACCGCGCGGCGATCCGCTTCGCCCGGCAGACCTCGGCCACGGTGAGCGTCGGCGACATCATCGGCGCCGCCCTCGTCGGGCTCGTCGACGCCGTCAAGCGCGCGGATCCCGCGGCCTCGCCCGAGCAGGTCGATCAGTACATCTGGTATCGCATCCGCGGCGCGATGATCGAGTACGTGCGGGCCTTCGACGCCCGCGCCCGCAACCTCGAGATCGTCTCGCGCCGCCTGACGCGGGCGATCCGCGCCCAGGCCACGACGCTCGGGCGCGCGCCCGAGGAGGGCGAGATCGCCGCGGCGATGGAACTCGAAATCCCCGCGTACCGCCGCACGCTCGGGGCTCTCGCTCGCGGCGGGATGATGCAGCTCGAGCTCGGTCGGATCGCCGGAGATCCCGACGACGCGGAGGCCGACGCGCCGGCCGCGATCGAGCCAGCGGCGATGGCCTCCGCGCTCGCGAAGGCCGTCGAGGAGCTCCCGTTGATCGGGCAGCACATCCTCGCGCTGCACCACCAGGAGCATTGTTCACCCGGTGAAATAGCGGCTGTCCTCGATTTGACCGAGGCCCGCGTCTTGCAATTGCACGCCGAAACGATCCACCGGCTCCGCGCCGGCATCGGGAGGTCTTGAGCCGTGAGTCATGGAATCTATGCCGCGCTGAGCGGCGCCGTCGCGCAGATGAGCGCCCTCGATCAAACCGCGACCAACGTCGCCAACGCGTCGACGTCCGGCTTCCGCGCCGCGCGCCCGATCTTTCACGAGATGATCTCCCGCGACGCGGGCAAACGCGAGGGCGGCGGCGTGCGCTACACGGCGATGACCGGCACCGCGATCGACGCCACGCCGGGGCAGCTCCACTCCACCGGCAGGCCGCTCGACGTCGCGCTCGGGCCGAACGATTTCCTCGCGGTCACCACCGCGCGCGGTGAGCGCTACACCCGCGCCGGCTCGCTCCAGATCGGCGCTGACGGCACGCTCAAAGCCATCAGCGGCGACGCGGTCCTCGGCGAGGACGGCAAGCCCGTGAAGATCGATCCCGCGACCACGCTCGGCATCGCGCCCGACGGCGCCGTGCTCGCGAACGGCGCGCCGGTCGGCCACCTCCGCGTCGTCACGTTCGCCAAGCCCGACGCGCTGCAGTCCCAGGGCGCGATGCTCTTCGACGTCGGCGGGGCCGGCGCGCCCACGCTCTCGAAGGAGCGCCTCCAGGTCGGCGTCCTCGAGGACTCCAACGCCTCGCCGGTCCGCGGCATGACCGATCTCCTGCAGACCTCGCGGATGTTCGAGGCCGTGCAGCGCACGATCGAGGCCTTCAACGAGGCCGATCGCAAGGTGCTGACGGTCCCGTCCAAATGAGCCCGCGCGCGCGAATCGCTGATCGCTCGAGCTCGACGGCAGGCCCGACGCCGCGGCGAGACCGCGCCCTGGAAACGTCATGGCCCTGATCCACTCCATCGAAGCCACCCGAGCCCCGGCGCCGGTCCACGACGTCCGCGCGCAGCAGACGGCCGTCTCGCCCGCGGACATCCGCGCGGCGCTGGCCCGCGCGCACCAGGCGCAGCTCGGCAAGCCCGCGTCGCCGGCGCTGCTCGACGTGCTCACCGCGCACGTGAGCCTCGAGACCGGCCGCGGCAGCCGGATGTTCAACTTCAACTTCGGCGGCATCAAGGGCGCCGGGCCCTCGGGGAGCTCGGCGCACTACCTCACGCGCGAGGTCGGACCGGATCACCAGGATCGGCACCTCGTCGACGGCTTCCGCGCCTACGGATCGCTGGCCGAGGGCGCCGGGGATTACCTCCGCTTCGTGCGCACCAGGTACAGCGCCGCGTTCGACGCCGCGGGCCGGGGCGACGTCGACGGCTTCGCGGGCGGCCTCAAGAGCCGCGGCTACTTCACCGAGAGCGTCGAGCCCTACGCCGCCGCGCTCCGCTCGCTCGCGCACACCGACTGGTCCGGGTCGCAGCTCACGAGCGCTTCGCACCAGCACCTCGGCCCGACAGGCCCGCTCGATCCGCTCGCCGCGCCGCCCGACGCCGCCTCGGCGCTCCCGACGACGGCGACCGTCGCGCGCGTGCTCGACGCGGTGGCCTCCATGACTGCGCGCCTCGGGGCGCCCATCGAACCTCCGGAGCCATGACCTCAGCTCCACCTCGAGAGTCCATACGCGCCATATCAGCGCACTGAACAATCCTCCGAACAGCGGATACGTTAAGGCACACCCGCGCCTAAAGCCGGGCGTGGCGGGGCCGTTCCTGATGAGTAAGGGCAAGATGAAGCCCAGCCGCCGGTCAAAAGACCGACGGAACAACTCCAGGAAGGAGCCATCACCATGGCACTCTCGATCCAGTCCAACGTCGCGTCTCTCCAGGCGCAGTCGAACCTCGCCAACACGCAGCGCGCGCTGTCGATGAACTTTCAGAAGCTGTCGAGCGGCTATCGCATCAACAGCGCCTCGGACGACGCCGCCGGCCTCGGCATCAGCGAGAACATGACGGCGCAGACGCGCTCGTTCACGGTCGCCGAGCGCAACACCAACAACGGTATCAGCATGGCGCAGACGGCAGAAGGCGCCCTCGGCCAGATGAGCGGTATGCTCGGCCGCCTCCGCGAGCTGGCGGTCCAGGGTTCCAACGGCGATCTCACCTCGACCGACCGCGGCTTTCTCGACACCGAGTTCACCGCGCTGAAGAGCGAGGTCGATCGTATCTCGAGCTCCACGACCTACAACGGGAAAGCGCTGCTGTCGGGTACTGCCGCGACGACCAATTTCCAGGTCGGTATCAACAACACCGCGAACGACCAGATCGGCATCAGCTTCGGCGGCGTCGATCTGACCACGCTCGGCCTCGGCAGCTCGTCGGTGTCCGGCGCGACGGCCACCAATGCCCAGGCGTCGATCGACGCGGTCGACACGGCGATCGCCTTCGTGTCGACCCAGCGTTCGGGGTACGGCGCGGTCATGAACCGCATGCAGGTCACGGTGAGCAACATCCAGTCGATGCGCACCAACCTGACGGCGGCCAACAGCCGGATCAAGGACACCGACATCGCGGAAGAGACCGCGTCGATGGCCCGCAATCAGGTGCTCTCGCAGGCCGGCGCCGCCATCCTCGCCCAGGCCAATCAGGGCCCGCAGCTCGCCATGACGCTGCTCCGCGGCTGAGAGCGAGCGAGAGTCGCGATGACGAGACGCCGGCCGCGCTTCCGCGGGCGGCGTCTCGCCTTTGCGGGGTTGTCCGGTGCCGCCGTGAGCGGGCGCACCGGGGGGCGGCACGAGGCCACGATGGCACTATTAGATGCCATCACGGCTCAAGCCCGGCGCCGTCGCGCCGTAGACACCCTCGAGGGCAAAGAAGCCCGCCGCCGGTCAAAAGGCCGGTGGAACAACTCCAAGAAGGAGAACTCCCATGCTCACGATCCAGAACAACATCGCGTCTCTCCAGGCGCAGTCGAACCTCGCCAACACCCAGCGCTCGCTGGCGATGAACTTCCAGAAGCTGTCGAGCGGTTACCGCATCAACAGCGCTGCGGACGACGCCGCCGGGCTCGGTATCAGCGAGAACATGTCGGCGCAGACCCGCTCCTTCACGGTGGCGGAGCGCAATACCAACAACGGTATCAGCATGGCGCAGACGGCGGAAGGCGCCCTCGGGCAGATGAGCGGAATGCTCGGCCGACTCCGCGAGCTGGCGGTCCAGGGATCCAACGGTGATCTGACCTCCACGGACCGCGGCTTTCTCGACACGGAGTTCACCGCGCTGAAGAGCGAGGTGGATCGTATCTCGACGGCCACGACCTACAACGGCAAGCAGCTGCTCTCGGGCACCGCCGCTTCTATCGTGTTCCAGGTCGGTATCAACAACACCACGAACGACCAGATCGGCATCACCTTCGGTGGCGTCGACTTGACTTCGCTCGGCCTCAGTACCACGTCGGTCTCCGGCGCGACGGCCACGAACGCCCAGTCGGCAATCGACGCGGTGGACACGGCGATCGCGGCGGTCTCGACGCAGCGCTCCAACTATGGTTCGGCGATGAACCGCATGCAGGTGACGGTGACCAACATCCAGTCGATGCGCACCAACCTGACGGCGGCCAACAGCCGGATCAAGGACACCGACATCGCCGAAGAGACGGCGTCGATGGCGCGTAATCAGGTTCTGTCGCAGGCCGGCGCCGCCGTCCTCGCCCAGGCCAACCAGGCGCCGCAGCTCGCGATGTCGCTGCTCCGCGGCTGATATCGGGCTCTCCGCATATTGATGACGAGACGCCGCCCGCGCTTGTGCGGGCGGCATCCCGTCTTCCTCTCATTTCACTCCGGTCGATGAAGGAGCAACATGCCTATCACCTTCGGTGGTCTCGCTTCGAACCTCGATACCAACGCCATCGTCACCGGCCTGATGAAGGCGCAGCGCATCCCGCTCGACGCGCTCAACGCGCAGCAAGCGCAGGTGAGCCAGGCGGCCGGCACGCTCACCTCGTTCATGTCCAGCGTCAGCGCGCTGCAGACGATCGCCAACACGCTCTCCACGCCCGCGGGCCTCAGCTCGCTCTCGGCGACATCGAGCGACACCGGCGTCTCCCCCGCGGCCTCCGCCGGGGCGCAGCCCGGGTCCTACTCCGTCCAGGTGATGGCGCTCGCGCAGGAGACACGATTGAAGTCCAACACCCAGACCTCGAGCTCGGACGCGCTCGGGATGAACGGCACCGTCAACATCGGTGTCGGCACCGGGACGGCGGCCAACATCACCATCGACAGCTCGGACTCGCTCACGTCGATAGCCTCCAAGATCACCAACAGCGGCGCCCGCGTCACGGCCTCGGTCATGTACGACGGTTCGCAGTATCGCCTCCTCGTCCGCGGCCTCGACACCGGGGCGGGAAGCGGCGTCACCGTCACCGAGAGCGGCACTTCGCTCGGCCTCGACGATCCCACCAACACCTACCAGACCGCGACCGACTCGCTGGTCAAGGTCGACAACATCCCGGTCACGCGCTCGACCAACCTGCTCGTGGGCGTCCTCCCCGGGGTCTCCCTGGCGCTCGGCAAGGTGATGTCGGCCCCGGCCACGGTCACCATCGCTCCCGATCCTGCGGCGATGGGGGCCAAGATCAACACCTTCGTCACGGCCTTCAACGCCATCGTCTCGTCGGCGCACCTCGACGCCGGCTACGGCACGATCGCGGCCGCGAACTCGGTCCTCGCCGGGGACAGCTCGATCCGCACCACGCTCGATCGGCTCAGCCACATCGTCGCCAACAACGTCGCGGGGACGACCGGGAAGTACACCACGCTGTCGAGCATCGGGCTCCACCTCACGAGCGAAGGCACGATCACCCTCGATCAGGCCGCGTTGACCTCGGCGATTGGCACCGATCCTCAGGCGATCTCCAGGCTCTTCGTCACCGATCCGACCATCGGCGCCACCGGCGCCATGGGGCTCCTGTCGTCGACGATCGACGCCCTCGTCAAGGGGAGCAACTCGACCATCGGCGCGCGCGTGGCCTCGCTCACGGCGCGGGCCACCCGGCTCGGCGACGACGCGAGCAAGATGGGCATTCAGGACGACGCCTACCAGACCGCGCTCCAGCACCAGTTCACCAACCTCGAGCTGGCGATGAGCAGCATCAAGGCGCAGTCAGGGGCGCTCGCGTCGCTGATCGGCATGACGAACAACGCCATTGGCGCAACCACCGTTTCCTCGGGGTGACCGATGATTCCGAGCATTGCATCGCTTCGCTACAAGTCAGTCCAGGTCAAGACCGCTTCGCCGGGAGACCTGCTGGTCCTCCTGTACGAGGGCCTCTTTCGCTTCCTCGGTGAGGCCGCCGGGGCCATGCGCCGCGACGATCGCGCGGTCGCGGGCGAGCGCCTCGACCGGTCGCTCGGGATCCTGGGCGAGCTCGCGGCGGGCCTGCGTCACGACGTGGCGCCGGATCTCTGCGAGAACCTCCTCGGCCTCTACATGTTCTCGATGGATCACCTGGTGCAGGCGAACCTGCGCCAGGAGCCGGAGCGCATCGAGGACGTGATGCGCATCCTCACGCCCCTGCGCGAGGCGTGGAAGCTGGCCGTCGCCGCCCCGACGATGATTCCTGCTCAAGTGAGCCCCTGACTCGCCGTTATTCCCGGGCAGGAGACGTGATGACCCAGCCTGCTCACAACCTCGACGCTTGCCCGCCCGACTCTTCGCCCGCGTCGTCACCGCGCAGCACCGCGCGGACCGCTGGCCGCGGCAAGATGATCGGCGAGAGCCCCGAGCTCCTCGCCGTCCTGGCCCTCGTCGACCGGGTCGCCCGCTCGAGCTGCACTGTGCTCGTGACGGGCGAGAGCGGCACGGGCAAAGAGGCCGTGGTGACGGCCATCCACGACGCGAGCCCCCGCAAGGACGCGCCCCTCGTGACCGTCAACTGCGGCGCCATCCCGGAGCAGCTCCTCGAGAGCGAGCTCTTCGGTCACGCCCGCGGCGCCTTCACCGGCGCTCACGCGGCCCGTCAGGGGCGCGTGGCGGCGGCCGATGGCGGTACGCTGTTCCTCGATGAGGTCGGCGAGCTCCCCCTCGCGCTCCAGGTGAAGCTCCTCCGCTTGCTCCAGCAGCGCGAGTACTCGCCGGTCGGCGACAACCGCACCCTGAAGTGCGATATCCGCATCGTCGCCGCGACGAACAAGGATCTCGCCCGCGAGGTGGCCGCCGGCCGCTTCCGCGAGGATCTCTTCTACCGGCTCAACGTCATCCACGTCGAGCTGCCGGCCCTGCGCGACCGCCTCGACGACGTCGAGCTGCTCGCCGCCCACTTCCTCACGCTGTGCGCCCAGCGCGCCGGCCGCACCGATCTCACGGGGATCGCGCCGAGCGCCGTCGAGGCCCTGCGCGCCCACGACTGGCCCGGGAACATCCGCGCCCTCGAGAACGCCATCGAGCGCGCCGTGGTCCTCGCGGTCGGCCCCGAGCTCACCGCGGCGGATCTCCCCCCGCAGGTCCTCGCGGCCTCGCGCGAGAAGGCCCCCGCGACGCTGCCCGCCCTCGGGATCGACTTCCGCGCGGCCGTCGAGGAGTTCGAGAACCAGCTGATCCTGGGCGCCCTCGAGCGCACCGGCTGGAACAAGCAGCGCGCCGCGCAGCTCCTCAAGGTCAACCGCACGACGCTGATCGAGATGGTCAAGCGCAAGGGGCTCTGCGCCTGATGCGCCGCGAGCGCCGGCTGCGACGCGCCGTCCGCCAGCGCCGCCACGACGCCCTTCGCAGCGCCCGCGAGCGAGCGGCCCTGTCGCGCTCCTTCCGCTCTTTGCTCGAGGGCTGGTGTCGCGCATGATCCGACTCTCTCTCTGCATGATCGCCCGCGACGAAGAGGCCATGTTGCCGGGTTGCCTCGCGTCGGTGCGCGGCGTCGTCGACGAGATCCTCCTGGTCGACACCGGTAGCCGCGACGCCACCCGGGCCATCGCGGAGGCCGCCGGCGCGCGGGTGACGGCGCGGCCCTGGGACGACGATTTCTCCGCCGCGCGCAACGCTTCGATCGCCGGCGCGACCGGCGACTGGATCCTGATCCTCGACGCCGATGAGCGCCTCGCGCCCGGCGCGGGAGCGGCGATCCGCGCCGCCCTCGAAGGCGCGAGCTTCGACTGCGGCATGCTCGCGCTCCACAACGCGGCGAGCGCGTCGGCGTCGCCCGAAACCGTGGTGAGCGGCGCGGCCCGCCTCGGCGAGCCCGGATCGCTGCCGCGCCTCCTGCGGCGCACCGACGACCTGCGCTTCACGGGCCGCGTCCACGAGACCGCGCTCGCGTGGCTGCGCTCGCGCGGGACGCGGATCGCCTTCGTCGGCGGCGACATCGTTCACCTCGGCGGCACGCCGGAGATCCGCGCCCTGCGCGGCAAGGCCGATCGCAACATCGCCCTGCTCGAAAAGGTCGTCGCCGAGCGTCCGCGCGACGTCACCGCCCACGGCTACCTCGGGCGCGAGCTGCTGGAGCGGGGCCGCGTGGCCGACGCGCAGGCCGTCGTCGCGCGCGGATGGGCGCTGGTCGAGGCGGGCGACGTGGGCGAGGCCGCGGTGCTGCACCTGGCGACGACGCGGGCGCGCCTCGCCCTCGGCGAGCGCGACGCGGCCGCGGTGCTCGCCACCGTCGAGCTCGCCGAGCGCTTCGAGGGCTCGCACCCCGATCTCGATTTTCTCCGCGGCGCCGCGCTCGAAATGCAGGCCGCGGCCACCCCCGAAGCCGATCGTCCGGCGCTGCTCGAGTCGGCGCTGGCCGCCTACGTCGCGGCGCTCAGCCACGCAGGCAGGCGCTACGCGGCGGCCTTCATCGAGGGCGCCGCGAGCTTCGCCGGCCACACGCGCGCAGGCGCGGTGCTGCTCCAGCTCGGCCGCCCGGCCGAGGCCCGCGCCCACTTCGACGCCGCGCTCGGGCAGCGCCCCGATCACCGCGAGGCGCGCCTCGGCGTCATCGAATGCCGGCTCGAGCTCGGCGAGGCCCGCGCGGTCCTCGGCGCCGTCGAGCCGCTCCTCGACGAGCGCCCCGACGCCTGGCTGCTCACGGCCGCCGCGCTCCTCGCGCTCGGCCACGCGCGCGACTTCGCCGATTTCCTCGCCGAAGCCCGGCGTCGCGCCGACAGCGGGTACGTATCGCCGCACCGCCGCGCGCGCCACGTGGCCTTGCACCAGGTCCTCGCGGCCGGTCTCGGGATGACGGCCGGCGTCGCGCAGAGCGCTTGAACGAGGGCCCGGAGCCCATCCTCCGGAGGATCCAGCGTCTCGCCGAGTGTCTCCGGATTCCCGCGGCGCCCAGGGCCACCCTCGCTTCGAGAGTGGGCGATCGACGGCCACTCTCTCTCCCCTCATCGGGATGGAGATCGTGAAAGAGTGGCAATCTCCCGGATCCACCTGCGCCGGAGATCTCCCTCGCCGTGGAGGGAGGTGGCGCGGTGGAGCAGGGGAGTCGTCGCGGGCGCCCGGGATCAGAGCTCGCAGGCCTTCACGCTCTCGCCGGCCTCGGAGATGCAGATATCGCCGTCGCCGGGGCCGCCGTCGAAGATGTCTTTGCCAGGGCCGCCGTCGAGGAGGTCGGCGCCTGGGCCGCCGACGAGCACGTCGTTACCGGCGTTGCCGTAGATGGTGTCGTCGCCGGCGCTGCCGGTGAGGTGGTCGTCGCCGGAGCCGCCGAAGAGCGCCTCGACGGTCGCCGTCACGTCGTCTTTCTCGCCGGCCTCGCCGTCGTTGGCCTGGTTGCCCATCGTGACGACAAGGGGCTTGGTGCGGTTCGCGTAATCCATCGTGTCGCTGCCTTCACCGCCGTCGTAGGTGTCGGCGCCGTCGGCGTTGTCGGCGGTGTGAAAGGTGTCGTCGCCGGGGCCGCCGTGCAGCTTGTCGTCGCCGCTGCCGCCCTCGAGCACGTCGTTGTCGGCGCCGCCGAACGCGGTCACGGCGATCGAAAGCGGCGCGCCGCCGGCGATGCCCGAGGCGCGGAAGGTGTCGTTTCCGGGCCCGAGGCTCACGGTGATCGCCTGCGCGCCGGCGACGTCGACGGTCGCCGCCGAGGCCTTCTCGGGATCGAAGAGCGCCTTGCCCGCGAGCGATCCCGCGGTGATCGTGTCGGCGCCCATGCTGCCGCGGAGGTAAAAGGCGTTCTTGCCCGCGCCGAGATCGATGTGGATCCCGCCGCCCGCGGCGAGCAGCTTCGGGCCGAAGGCGCCCGACGCCAGATCGAGGATCACCGTCTCGTCGGCGGCCGTCCCGGTGATGGTGATCGACGTGGTGGTGGTCGTCGTCGCCGGCGTCATATCGGCCGCGGTGCAGGTGACGCCGTTGGCCTGAATTTCCCCGTTCACGGTGGCGAGCAGCAGCGCGCTCACGTCGCCGCCGAGGGTGAGGGCCAGCGCGCCCGTCTTCACGTCGAAGCCGCCGACGCAGCCGCTCGGCGGCTTTCCCGACGGCGCCATCGCCGGATCGATGCCCTCGAAATCCGCGTCGGAGATCGTGGCTGCGCCGCCGGCTCCCTGGCCTCCGGCGCCGCTGCTGGAGGCCGTGACATCGCCGCTGCCGGCGCCGCCCGTCCCGCTCGCGGCGGCGCCGCCGCTGCCGCTGCCGCCGCTCGTCGAGGCGCTGACGCCGCCGGAGCCGCTGCTCGTGCTCGCGGTCGGGCTCTGTTCACAGGCTGACACCGTCAGCGTCAGCGCCGTGGCGATCCAGGCCGCGGTTACCAGGGTGTTACGAGGGTTCTTCATGGGTCGATCTTGGGCTCCAGGAGAGGGCGCGCGTCGCGCGCATGATCCGCCGCAGATCGATTGCAGATCTCGATCCACAAAATGCAGAAGCGCGCGCCCCATCGCCGAGTGGCGACGAGGCGCGCGCTTCCAGGTCGATCAGAGCTCGCAGTTCACGGGAGCGACGACGTCGGTCGCGTCGGCGACGCAGACATCGCCATCTTCCGAGCCGCCGTCCATCGTGTCGACGCCGGCACCCCCTTCGAGGTAGTCGTCGCCCGCGTCGCCGAAGAGCGCGTCCGCGCCAGCCGCGCCGTAGAGGATGTCCGAGCCCGCGCCGCCGTGGATGGTGTCCACGCCCGCGCCGCCTTCAATGGTCTCATCGGCCGTGCTGCCGGTGATCGTGTTGCCGGCCGCGCCGCCGACGAGCCACTCGACGTTGACGACGTTGTCGATCTCCGTGAGCGCGCCGTCGCCGTCGTGGTCCGTGCACTCCGGACCGGTGCCGACCGGGGCGCCCGTGAGCGCCGAGTCGACGCAGAGCGTGACGACCAGGGCCGCCGCGCGCGCCGAGTAATCGACCTTGTCGGAGCCCGCGCCGCCGTTCATCAGATCGTTGCCCGTACCGGCGAGCGTCGCGGCGACGTAGTAGGCGTCCGTCCCGCTCTCGAGGAAGATGTCGTTGCCGGCGCCGCCGTTCATGATGTCGTTGCCGGGCCCGCCGACGAAGGTGTCGTTGCCGACGCCGCCGTTGAGCGTGTCGTTGCCGGCGCCGCCGTGGAGCTGCGCGTCGTTCGCGCCGGCGGTGATCGTGTCGTTGCCCGTGCCGCCGAGGACGATCTCGATGTCGGTCGAGCTGACCTTGGCCTTCTCGCCCGCGCCCGAAAACGCCGCCGCGTCGCCGTCGTTGGCGAGCGCGTCGAGGGTGATCGTCAGCGCCGCCGTGCGGACGCCGAAGTCGGCGATGTCGGTGCCAGCGCCGCCGTTGACGATGACGCCGCAGTTCGCGGCCACGCCCATGGCGAGCGTGTCGTTGCCGGCGTCGCCGTTGAGGACGTCGCCGCCCGCCACCGGGCAGGTCGCGTTGGACACGCCGGTGATGACGTCGTTGCCCGCGCCGCCGCTGATCACGTTGACCTGATCGCTGCCGGTGAGGGTGTCGTTGCCCGTGCCGCCGATGATGTTCTCGACCGTGTAGCCGACGTCGTCGTTCTCGCCGGTCTGGCCGTCGTTGGCGCTGGCGACCGCGGCGATCACGGCGCCGCTGGCGAGGCCGAGGGTGGCGAGGCCGGTGCCGCCGGTGAGCTGGAAGGTCGACGTCGACAGGCCCGTCGGGCTCATCATGGTGATGAAGTGGGTCGTCGGATCGACGCTGGCGACGGTCGAGCCTGCCGCGGTGTTGATCTGCGCGACGACGGCGGCGGCGTCGGCGGGCGAGCTGAGCGTAGCGGTGTAAGCGATGGTGTCGACCTTGAAGATCACCGTCTTGCCGGCGAGCGCCGTGATGACGGCGGCGGAGCTCAAGTCGACGTTGCCAGTGACCGACGGGCCGGCGACGCCGATGGTGACCGTGAGATCGGCCGTGCGGCCGCTGTAGTCCATCGTGTCGGTGCCCGGGCCGCCAATGTAGGTGTCGGCGCCGTCCGCGGTCGCGCCGACCGCCGTGGTGAAGGTGTCGTTGCCGTTGCCGCCATAGAGGAAGTCGTTGCCAGCGCCGCCGCAGAGGGCGTCGTTGCCGTCGCCGCCGTAGACGGTGATCGGGACCGACATCGGCAGCAGCGTGGTGACGCCGGCGGCGAGCGAAGCGGCGGTGATAGCGCCGCCGGCGGCGGTGAAGACGTCGTTACCGGCCAGCAGGGTGGCGTTGAACGTCTCGGTGTTGAGGATGCCGACATCCGCCTTGGCGTCGTTGTTCAGGTCGAGGAAGGCCTCGCCCGCCGGCGAGCTACCCATCTTGATGGTGTCGACCGCATTGGTGCCGCGGAACGAGAAGGTGTCGGCGCCGGCCGCGAGGTCGAGGACGAACCCGTTGCCCGAGGTGCCCGCCATCAGGACCGCGCCGAACGTGCCCGGCAGCGTGTCGAAGATGACTTTGTCCGCGCCGGCCGTGCCGTTGATGACGATCTTCTTGACGGCGACCGCCGAGGCGCCCGTGGTGGTCAGCGAGGCGCCGGCCGCGTTCACGCAGGCGAAGCCGTTGACGGTCACGACGCCCGCGGGGGCGCTGAGGATGATCGGCGTCGCGGCGACCATGGTGATTGTGAGGACCTGGCCCGCAGCCACGAAGCCGGTCGAGCCCGCTGTGGAGCACGACGCGTTCGCCACGCCGAGCTCGTCGCCGGTGACGCCGAGCTCCTCGAAGCCGTCCTTCTGGGCCTGCCGATCCTGGTCCGCACCGCACGCGCCGAGGCCGGTGACGAGGAGACCGAGAGCGATGCTCGAGATACCAACACGATTGCGTCGTCGAAACATTATCTGAAACCGTCCTTCTGCTTCGACCGGGCTCACGTCGTGCGACGCGACACTCAATCCCGGTTGCGAGCCCCTCCTGCAACGGCTGTCGGATCGATCGCTTGAGTCCTGTCTGGCAGTTTTTTGACCGGATCATGCGCCCGGACTGCCGATCACCCCTCGCGGTCGAGAAGCGGTGTCCCGGCACACGGACGCCCTCAAGCCGCGCGCCGGGGCTCCGTGGCGAATCCGCCCGGCTCCCGGGAGCGCGGGAGTGACGCGCGGGGGCGGCGCCGCGCGAGGACTCCAGTGCTCGCCACCGGACCTCCGGGGGCGAGCTCGCTAGAACGAGCCGCCGACGAGGACTCCAGTGCTTCGATTGCCAATCATCGGGAGCACGCGCAGGGCGCTCGCGCCGACGGCCGGGGTGCCGGGCCGGGCGGTGAGCGCGACTATCCCGCCCACGACCACGAGGGCGCCGCCGACGCCAAAGCTGATGTCCGAGACCCAGGCGAAGGTCTTCGCGGTGGCGATGTCGTCGAGGCCGAGCGCGTCGCAGAGCTTGTCGGGGCAGCGCTCGTCGGCCGCGGCCTTCTGCCCGGCGGTGAGGCCGGCGAAGACGGCGCCCGCGGCGAGCCCCGCCAGGCCGACGCCGCCGACCGCGAGGCCGGCCACGCGCTGTCCGCTGGTCGGCTGGGTCGCCGAAGCGTCCGGCGGCGGGGGCAGGGGAGTCGACGAGGGCTGATCTCCCACGCTCGAAGAGGGCTTTGCCGCGACGGGTTGCGCCTTCGCGGCGCCGAGATCCGGCACGACGAGGCGGAGCTTCGCGCCCTCGGCCAGGGTGATCTGCTTGGTCCAGCGCTCGCGGCCCGGCGCCGTCGCGGCGAGCTCCTGCGGGCCGGGATCGATCGGGAGCGACATGCCGTACGAGGCGTCGCCGATCGGCGCCCCGTTGCGCGTGACCGCGAAGCTGGGCGGCGTCTCGGTGACGGCGATCGCC
Source organism: Byssovorax sp. (assembly GCA_025362495.1). GTDB lineage: Bacteria > Myxococcota_A > Polyangia > Polyangiales > Polyangiaceae > JANYGI01. The sequence continues at coordinate 231,116 of JANYGI010000026.1, forward strand.
AGGCGCGGCAGGCGCGACTCGAGCGCGGCGGCCTGCTTCTTCGCGTAGGCGACGCGCTTGTCGTCGCGGGCCTTCTGCGCCTGGGCCTCGGCGTCGCGGTACTCGCTCCACGCTGTCGCGACGCGGCCCTCTTTCTCGTGGCACGCCGCGAGGTTCAGCAGCGAGCCGAGCGCCGGATCGAGGCGGTAGCTCTCGGCGAACTTCGGGCACGCGGCCTTGACGTCGCCCGCGGCGAGCAGCCGCCGCGCCTCGTCGAACATGGCCTCGGCCGCGGCGGCGTCGGGATCGCGCGCGTGGGCCGGCCGCGTCGCCGCGGCGATCCCGAGCAGGGCGCGGAGCGGGAGGGCGCGGCGGGCGAGGGCGTCGATCACGCCGCGGCCCCGCCGCCCTCGATGCGCGCGAGCACGGCGCGCGAGGCGGCGCGCCAGGCCGGGCCGTCGCCCGAGTAGCGCGTGAAGGCGTAGAGCAGCGGCAGCGCCTCGCGGGGCGCCGTGAGCGCGAGCTTCTCGCACGCGTCGGGCTCGAGCGGCATGCCGGCCTCGGTGAACGCGTCTTCCATGATCTGGCGCTTCGTCTCGCGGGTGAATCGGTTGAGCTTCGAGGGATCGATCCGGAGGCCCGTGACCGATCCCAGCACGCGGAGCCGCTTCTTCTCGCGCTCCGGGAGCCGCCCGACGAACTGGGCCAGGATCGCGGCGACGATCATCCCGAGCGGAGCCATCCAGTCCTTCCACGTCATCGACTCGACGTTCTCGCCGTAGTGCGTGAGGAAGGGCCAGGCGAAGGCCAGGAACC
>JANYGI010000054.1 GCA_025362495.1 Byssovorax sp.
TCACTTCCGTACGTACGTATACAATCCAGTTTTCAAGGACCGAGCCGAGCCTGCCAAACCAGAAGGTCTGTTCAGTACTCGTGTGCTCCGCTTCGGAAGCGGCACCTTGCGGCGCCCTGCTTCGTCTGCGGGGGCGGAAACTTACGCTTCCGTCTTCGTTTCGTCAACCCTTTTTCTTGAGTTCGTCACCGGCGCGTACTGCTTGCCGACGAACGAACGGCTCTGTGGCGAGTGCCACTCGGCCCGACTCTGCAACTTCCAGAGCCGTCTTCGGGGAGAGCGGCCTTCTACATCAAGGCCGCGGGGACCGTCAACTTCTTTTTTCGGAGCCCGTCGCGCTTTCGCAGCTTGCTCCGAACCCCTCGGCGGCCCGCTGCTTGGAGGCGGCGGTTCGTCGGGAGGGCGCGCTTCTTAAGCTCCGGGCAGGATTCTGTCAAACGGTTTCCGGAGCGTCCGCGACGATGATCTTCAAATGCGCGAAATCGCGGGGAAAATTGCCCGTTGCGGGGGTGCCGAAACGCGCAAATTCAGCGGTGCGGGCCGGGGAGCCCCGCGGGGGCGACGACAGTGTGGCCGGCGGCGTCGAACGAAAAGAGTTTCGTCCGCTCGAGCCCGTACGATTCGGTGTCGCCCCAGCGCGGGTTCTGGTCCGAGACCCAGAAAACGTCGGCCGAGACGAGGGCGTCCTCCGGATGGCCGGTGCGCCTGGGGAGGGCGAGCAGGTAGTCGCGCATCGCGTCGCGGTAGCCCGCGTACCCCGGGAGCTGGATCCGGTTGAAGTAGTCGCCCCAGAGCTGGTTCGTGCGGAGGCTCCGGGCGTGGATGAGGTCGAAGTCGGGCGATCGCAGGGTGTAGGGCTCGATGTGGAGGCTGAACGGGTCGACGTGGCGGCCGTCGACGGTGAGCGCGTCGACGACGAGGGTGCCGTCGTCCATCGGCGGGCCGGGCGAGAACATGTACCAGCCCTGCTGGAAGCGCATTTTCGCCGTGAGCGGCAGGATGGCCAGGGGCTGGTGGACGCGGATCCGCTTGTTGATGACCCAGAGCTGGACCATCCCCTGGTTGACGGAGACGGCGAGCATCACGAACGCGAAGAGCTCGCCTACCAGGAAGAGGGCGCGACGGCCGCCGCGCTGGAGCGGTGACGGCCCCGCTGCGGTGAAGCTCGGGCGCAGGACGAGGCCGAGGTCGGCCGAAGCGTTCCGGTGTGAGAGGGCCGCGAGGAGGGCGTCGAAGCCGTCGCGCAGGAGCGGCGCGCGCAGGGGCAGCGCGACGATCGGGCCGAGCGGGAGGGCGGCGATCAGGTCGGCGACCGTGGCCGCGCGGGTGAGCTGCGAGCCGCGCGGGCGGCCGGGCTCGACGGCGATCCCGAGCAGGCCGGGCTCGCCCTGGCGAAACGTGAGGAGCGCGAAGCGGTCGAGGCGCTTGAGGAGGCGGCACACGAGGAGGGAGCCCGGCGAGCGCGGATCGAAAATCACGGTGCGAGCGCGGCCGGCGCGGCGCATCGTCGCGGAGGCGATCTCCCAGTCTTCGGCGGAGAAGAGGAGGGTGGAGAAGACGCAGCACGCCCAGGCGAACGGGCCGAGGACGAACGTGACCCCGAAGCCGATGTGGAGCGCGTTGATGAGGATAATCGCGAGGCGGCGCGACCAGGCGCGGGCGAGCGGTGAGAGGAGCGCGACCGGGATGCTCGCTTCCATCGCGAGGGCCGCGCGCGTCAGGATCTTGAGGAGCGGCAGCGGGAGGTGATCGCGGACGAGCGCGACAATCGGTGTCGCCATGCGGTCGACGTAGAGAGCGTAGTGGACCGCGGTGCCGTCCTTCCACTCGCGCCCGGTCTTGTGGACGACGTTGAAGAAGTAGATGACGGCGAGCTGGAGGAGGATGATGGGCCCGAGCGCCGTGACGAGGGGTGTCTCCTGTTCAGGGAGGAGGACGTCAGCGCGATCGTTGAGCTCGGCCGCCGTGGCTTCGCGCCTGCGCTTCAACGAGGCGAGCAGGGCGTCGAGCGAGAAGCGGTCCCCGAGCGGGAGGAAGCACGTCCAGAGGACGAGGAGGTTCTGGACGGTGTAGCCGCCGTTCTCGGCGAGGATGAGGCGCCCGTTCATCCCCGTGACGAGGACGAGGGCGAGGAGCTGCATCAGCCGGGTTTTGTAGCCGATCAGCAGGCAAACGAAGGTGACGAGCATCAGCGCCCAGAGGACGTGGAGCTCGCCCGGCGACGAGAAGCCGAGGAAGATCGTGAACGCGCCGGGGGATTGCGGGCGCTCGAGGGCGAGCTCGGTCGGGAGGACGCCCTCGGAGGAGTAGAGCGCTGACCAGGAGCGGCCGCGGTGGAAGAGGTCGGTGATGAGGAAGAAGCCGAGCGTCCACCGGGTGAGCCCCAGCGTTCGGCGATCGAAGGTGAGGTAGCTCTCGCGGAGGAGCTCGATCACGGAGCGAACTTCGCGACGAAGACGTCGTCGCCATTGGCCTGCAGCGGCGCGCCGCCCAGGTTCGCAGTACCAGCGATGCTGCCGGTGATGACGACGTTACCCGCCGCGTCGGCCGATACGGCTGAGGCGCTCTGGAACGAGGCGTCGCCGAAGCCCCTTTGCCAGATCCCGCAGCCCTGCGTGTCGAGCTTGGCCACGAAGCCGTCGACCCCGCCGCCGCTCAGGAGCTTGCCCTTGCCGAAGTCGATCGATCCCGAGAAGGTCCCTGCGACCACGGCGTGGCCTTTCCCGTCCACGCTGAGGCCCTTCGTGTGCTGCGACTGGCTGTCTCCGTAGGTGTGACTCCAGATCTCCTTGCCGGCGGGATCGAGCTTGGCGACGAAGACGTTGGGGCCAAAGGTGTTGGCGAGGGCGCCCCCGCCGAAGTCGATCGAGCCCTCGTGGTCGCCGGCGACGAAGACATTGCCGCTCGGATCGGCGGCGATGCCTTCGCCGGTCGATTTACTGTCGCCGTAGAGCTTGCCCCAGCTGATCGCACCGGTGGCGGTGAGCTTGGCTGCCCAAGCGTCCTGCGTGCCGACGAGCGGCTGCGCGCCCTGGCCGAAGTCGAGCCCGCCTGCGGTGTCGCCGGTGAGCAGCACATTGCCGGTGGCGTCAAAGGAGACGGCGTGCGCCGATTGCGCGGCGACGTCGCCAAAAGCCTTGGCCCACTTGGCGTTGCCGGCAGAGTCGAAGACCGCGACGAAGGCGTCGGTGTCGCCGGAGCTGTTGATCGCGATGGCGTCGAACGTCATGTTGGTCTGGAAATCACCGACCATGGCGATGTCGCCCGTCGCGCTGACGGCGACGCCGTGCGGCACCTGGGAGTTGATGTCGCCGAACTTCTTGCTCCAGAGGTGGTTGCCCTGCGGCCCCAGCTTGACGATGAACGCGTCGTCGAAGTTCGGCCCGACGCTGGTGAACGAGCCGCCGCCGAAGTCGACCGAACCGACGAACTGGCCGACGACGACGACGTTGCCCTGCGCATCGACGGCGACACCGCGAGCCGACTGGTTCTTGCCGTCGCCGAAGCTCTTGGCCCAGAGCGCAGCGCCGTCGGGCGCGAACTTGGCGACGAAAATATCCACATTGGGCGCCATCGGGTTGCCGGAATCCACGCTGGAAATGCTCACCGTGGGGCCGAAGGTGACGGTGCCCGAGAACGCGCCGGCGATGATCACGTTGCCAGTCGCGTCGTGCGTTATCGCGAGGCCATACTGCGCGGCGGCGTCGCCGTGGATCGAGCTCCACGCGTGGGGGCCAGTCGTGGGCGCGGGATCGCAGGTCATCATCATGCCGCTGCTGGAGCTGCCGCTCGCGCTGGTGCTGCTCGTGCCGCTGCCGACGCCGACGACGGTGTTGAAGAGGCTGTCGCCGCCGGTGCCCGTCGCGCTCGAGGCCACCCCGCCGCTGCCTCCCGTGCCGGCGGTGCCCGTCGACGTCGTCTCTTTCGAGCCGCACGCGGCCGCCGTGATGACCGAGAGCGAGAGGACGAGGAGGGAGAGAGTCGCGCGCGAAGATCGCAAGGTCATGAGTTGAAGCTTTCTGATGGAGCGGCGGTTACCGGGAGATCTCGGTGCGACCGCTCGTCTGGTGCACTTCGCCGCGCGACGCTGCGCAGTTGCACGGCTGATCTGGCGTCGCGACCTTCGGTGTGGGCTCGCACGCCACGAGGGAAACCAGCGCGAGGAGAAGCAAGAGTGCGGGTCGCATCACTTCCACCAAACACCGCGGCGCGAGGGCCGTCAAGGGCCCGAACCGTGGTAGAAGAAATCATGCGTAAGCCGCTCTCGTTCATCGCGCTCCTGGCCCTGGCTCTCCTCGCTTGCAAGAAAGGCCCGCCCAGCGGCAGCAGCGGCGCAGGGACGACGACGACGGCCGGGATGACGCAGAGCTTCCCCTCGAAGAACGGGCTGATCACCGCGCACTACCCGGCGGAGTTCGCCGCGTCGACGGTGGGGACGAGCTCGATCGTGGTGACGCGGAACCTGCCCGGAGGCCTCGACGAGGCGCTGGCGCTGGTGCCGATCGAGAAGCCGATCTCCAGCGATTTGAAGGAGTTTGCGCGGGTGATCGGCGCGGCCGAGGTCAAGGAGCTGCACGGCTACGTCGAGTCGTCGTCGCTCCCCGCGACGTGCGCGGGGAGGCCCGGCATCGAGACCACGGGCACGTGGAAATCGGAGAAGGGATCGCTGACGTACCTGCGGAAGGGCTGCCATTTCCTCGACAACGGGCACGGGTATTCGATCTCGTACTCGGTGCCGTCGACGATCGCCGCGACCGAGGAGCCGACCCTCCGCGCCATCCGCGAGGCGACCCAGTTCAACCGCTGAGCGGCGACCCGTTCCGGCTACGATGGCGGCGCACGCGTCGAGCCGGCGGGGCTCGCGCTCGGCGGGCGGCCGGCGCGAGCAGGGCGTGGGCCCGGGTGTCGTCATCGTGGGCAGGAGCTCAGCGCAGCGCCTATGCTGCGGATCGTGGCTGAAAACGAGATCGAAGAGCGCGCAGGGCGGCTGGCCGCCGCGGGGGCCGTCGGGGCGAGCGTGGCCCACGAGCTGCGCAATGCGCTGGCCGTCGCCGAGTCGGCGCTGTTCCTCGCGCAGCGGGACATCGACGATCGGCCGCGGTTGCAGCGTCACCTCGACCAGGTGGCCTCCGAGATCCGCAAAGCGCACAACGTCATTGGCAGCGTGCTCGGGCTCGCTCGCGGGGAGCCGGTGCGGCGCGAGCCGGCCGCGGTCGGTCGACTCATCGACACGGCCCGGCACGCGCTCGCGCTGCCTGCGGGCGTGAAGTTCGAGATCGCAATCGAGCCGGCGGATCTGTCGGTGCTCTGCGATCCGATCCTGCTCGAGCGGGTGTTCTCGAACCTGTACCTCAACGCGATCGAGGCGCTGGAGGAGCGCGGGCACGGGACGATCCTCACGCGCGCGTGGCTCGGCGATCACCGCACGTACCTCGAGGTGGAAGACGATGGACCCGGGCTCGATCCGGCGATCGTCGACCACGTGTTCGAGCCGATGTTGTCGGCGAAGTCGAAGGGGACGGGGCTCGGCCTCGCGCTGAGCCGGACGATCATCGAGGCGCACGGCGGAGAGATCACCGAGGCGTCGACGCGCTCCACGGGGACGGCGTTCCGGATGTGGCTCCCCAACCAGTGACACGGTAGGAGTCGACGCATGCAGACCGAAGCGATGGTGTTGGAGCGTCACGGCGGGCCCGAGGTGCTGGAGCAGCGCACGATCGAGCTCCCGCCGCCTGGCCCGCACGAGGTGCGCCTGCGTGTGCGCGCCGTGGCGATGAACCACATGGATCTGTGGGTCCGACGCGGCGGTCCGGCCTTCAAGCTCGAGTACCCGCACCGCCTCGGCTGCGACATCGCGGGCGTCGTCGAAGAGCTCGGCGCGCGGGCGCGGGGCGTGCTCCCCGGCGATCGAGTGATGGTGCAGCCGGGGCTCTCGTGCGGCATCTGCCGGGCGTGCCTGTCGGGCCACGACAACCTCTGTCGCCGCTATCGCATCCTCGGCGAGAACGCGCAGGGCGGGTACACGCGGCACCTCAACGTGCCCGACGAGAACGTGATCCGCATCGGCGAGGCGCTCTCGTTCGAGGAGGCCGCGGCGCTGCCGCTCTGCACGCTGACGGCGTGGCAGATGGTGTTTCGCAAGGCCAGGGTGCTGGCCGGCCAGACGGTCGTCGTGCACGCGGCGGGCAGCGGCGTGTCGTCGATCGTGATCCAGCTCTGCAAGATGCAGGGCGCGAAGGTGATCGCGACGACGGGCTCGCCCGACAAGGCCGAGCGCGCGCGGGCCATCGGCGCCGACGAGGTGATCCTCACGAGCGAGCAGGACTACGTGGCCGAGGTGAAGCGGTTGACGGGCAAGGCGGGCGCGGACGCGATCTTCGATCACGTCGGCGGGGAGCTGTTCGAGCGCGCGCTCACGGCGGTGGCGTGGGGCGGGCGCATCGTCACGTGCGGCGCGACGGCGGCCTTCTCGGCGAAGCTCGATCTGCGGCAGGTGTTCTTCCGGCAGGTGGAGATCCTCGGCTCGACGATGGGCTCGAAGGGCGATCTGCTCGAGGCGCTGCCGCTGATCCTCGACGGGCGAATCAAGGCCAAGGTCGATCGCGTGGTGCCGCTCTGGCAGGCGCGCGAGGCGCACGAGGCCCTCGAAAACCGGACGGTCTTCGGCAAGGTCGTGCTGGGCGTGGATTGATTGAGGTGAGCTGAGCGGCGGGATTGAAGCGAGCTGGGGGCGGGCGTTGCACCCGCCCCCGAGGCTTCATTTCAAGGCATGTTCGCGACGCCCGGGGTGGGCGTGTTGCTGAGCGCCCAGTCGGTCGCGGCGTTGTTGGTGTCGTTGCCGTTCGGGAGGCGCGAGAGCGAGGCCGGGACGGTGTTGCTGTCGGCCACCGCGACCGGGAGCACGGTGCCTTCGACGAGGCTGACCATGCCCGTGATGCCGGTGACGGTGGTCGCCGTCATCGCGCCTTCGTACGAGAGCGCGTCGACGAGGGTGCCCGTCGCGGTGTTGACGAGGGCGACGCCGTCGGGCGCGCCGTTCTGGATGTTGTTCGTGGCCGCCGCGAAGTTGATCTTCAGCGCCGACGCCGGGACCATCACCGTGGCGCTGCCGACGACGAGGTAGCCCTTCGCGGGGAGCATGCCGGCCGGCCCGAGGGGCACCGAGAGGTAGCTCGTGTTGTTCGAGCCGTTGACGAGCACGAGCGCGTAGCTCGAGAGGTCCACCGGCGCGCCCGTGCCGTTGTAGATCTCGACGAACTCGTCGGTGTCGGCGCCAACGCCGTCGTAGTCAACCTCGTTGATCACGAGGCCGCCCATCACCGTGACGACCGAGATCGTCGAGGAGAAGCTGGCGGCGCCGAGCGTGGCCATGACCGAGGCGCTCATCGTCGTCGACCCGTCGACGTAATCGAACGTCGCCGAGAGCTGCCCCGCGGGGACGGTCACCGTCGCGGGGATCGCGCCGGCGTTGGCGGGCGTGAGCGCCAGCGCGACGGCCGTGCCCCCGACCGGAGCCGGGATGTCAAGGGTGACGGTGAACGTCGCCGTGCCGCCCGGAGCGACAGTGCTCGCGGTCGGCGTGAGCGACTGCAGCACCGGCACCTCCGCGGCGCCGAGGACGCGCACGTTCGCGGTGAGCATCACCGCGTTGTACACGGCCGTGAGCGTGACGCTGCTCGACTGCGCGAGGCCGTTCAAAAGCACCTGCGCCGAGGTCTGGCCCGCGAGGATCGTGACGCCGCCACCGGCGACCGTGAGGCTCGCCGGATCGCTCGAGGTGATCGCCACGAAGGTGTCGACCGCGACCGCCGACGAGAGCTTCACGGTGAGCGCGCTCGGGTACGACGCGACGCCGGTTTGCCCGACGTCGATGTAGCTGAGCGCCGGAGAGAGCGCGCTGAGCTTGGCCTGCCCAGCGACGAGATCAGCGGCGTTTCGCGGCTCGATCTTCGAGTTCGCGTTGCGGAAATCGAGGACGCCGGTGATCGACGTGAAGGTGTCGTTGAGCGCCGGGAGCGGCGAGACGAGGAACAGGATGTCGTTGACGCGAACCCCGCCGCTGCCGTCGTCGGCGACGAACTCGTTGGTCGGGGCCGTGTCGCCGGCGCCGGGCACGGGCGCGATGTCGGTGTCGGTCACGGCCTTCACCTGGACGATGACGCTCTCGAGCTTCGCGGCGCGCGTGCCGCCCGTGCCGACCTCTTTGGTCGTCACGACGACGGGCGGAGGCGACGCCTCGCCGAGCGAGGTGTCGACGACCACGGTCGGGCCGGTGAGCTGGATCTGCCCGTTGAAGCTGGCGACCGCCGTCGTCGTGAGCGAGACGCGATCGCCGACCTTCACCATCGCGCCGGGGGCGAACACGTAGACGCCGGAGTTGTCGGCGCCCATGTAGCCCGCGTCCGCGGGGGCGACCTGGAGATAGAAGCCCTTCGAGAACACGGCCGTCACGAGCTGGTGCGTGAGCGAGACGTTGCTGCCGACGGGGATCGTGCCGTCCTTGATCGCGTAGATCGTGCCGGGGCACGCGGCGTTGCCGGGGTTCGCGACCATCGGGCAGAGGTCGCAGACGTCGCCCTTGCCATCCATGTCGGTGTCGAGCTGGTTGGTGTTGGCCTTGTCCGGGCAGTTGTCGGTCGCGTTGGGGATCGTGTCGCCGTCGGTGTCGTTGGGATCGAACGTCGTGCACGTGGTGGTGTTGGCGTTGAGCGGGCAGACGTCGCAGGCGTCGCCGACGCCGTCACCGTCGCCGTCGGCCTGCTTGCCGGCGTCGAGGGGGCGGATCGGGTTGAAGACGCTGGGGCAGTTGTCCGTCGCGTCGGGGATGCCGTCGCCATCCATGTCGCCGGCTGAAGCGACGCCGGTGTACGCGTTCGATCCGCTCTTGACCCACATCGGGCCGCGCTGCGGCACGCAGGTGGGCTCGTTCATCGGCGCTCCGCAGAAGAAGGCCGGGTAGATCGCGCCGACCGACGTCTTCAGCGCGGCGAGGTTCTTGTTGATCTCGGACTGGAGACAGACCTGCTTCGAGACGCCGCACACGTCGAGCTGATCGCAGGCGCCCGAGGCCGGCACGGCGGTGATGATCGTCTCGTCGCCGTAGAGCACCTTGCCGCCGCGCATGACGAGGACGACGTCCTGCGCCTGGGCGTCGATCACCGCGCGGTGATCCTTGTGCGTCTTGCCCTCGAAGATCGTGATGTCCGCCGTCTTGCCCTTGGCGAGGAGGCCGATGACGTCGTCGGTCGCCGTCGCCGTGGCCGCGTTCGCGGTGGCCATCATCCAGAGCTGCTCGTCGCTGAAGAACTTGTTGTACGCGTTCTTGTTCATCGAGTCGGCGCACTGCAGCTCGCGGAGCATGTTCATCGAGCCGCTCGGCATCCAGTCGGTGCCGAGCGCGATGAGGGCGCCGAGGCGCGAGGCCTCGGTGACGATCGCGGTGTCGCCGTAGAGCGTGATGTTGGAGCGCGGCGACCAGATGAGGGCGGTGCCCTTCTGGGCCATGTCGGCGTAGTCGGCGGGCTTGAGGCCGACGGCGTGGATGAACGCGCTCTGCGGCTGCACGAGATCCTGACCGCCGTTGGCGGCCGAGCTCATGCAGAGAAACTCGTTCTCGGCGAAGGCGTCGATGCCCTCGGAGACGTGGGGGAAGAACGCGTCGTCCGCCGCGATCGAGGCGGTGGTGATGATCTTCGGATACCCGCAGCCCGAGGCGAGCTGGGTGCCGTTCGAGTCACCGAGCGGGAACGTCTGGAAGTCGACGGCCTTCTGCCCGAGGCCCTCTTCGGCCGCGGCCTTGTCGAGGTTGCGGAGCAGGCCCGTCATGCTGCCGGAGCCGACGGTCGACGTCGCGCCGCCCATGAGGAAGCGCAGCTCGCCCCAGGAGATCTCGTCGTTGGTGGCGCTGCCCGTCGAGGGGATCTTGGTGTGACCGTTCTTGCCGACGCGCCAGTCGTGGCGCTGCTCGTAGCGCTCGCCGGTGTCGGTGTACGGGCTGTTCTGCGTGAACGTGATGTGATCGTGGGTGTTGATCAGCGCGGGCGAGATGACGCCCGTGGGGCACGAGATCGTCGTCGCGGTCGCGGCCTGCGCGTCGCACGAGCAGCCGACGCAGGCGATCTGGCCCGTGGCGTCGACGAGGACCTGGCCGTTGCGGTAGATCGTGCCGGGCACGAGGACGGTGCCGAGCAGCAGCTTCGACGCGTCGCCGGGCTTCACCTCGCACGTGCCGCTGGTGATCGGCGGGATCGTCTTCGGGCAGACGACCTCGGTGGCCTTCGTCTTGGTGCAGTCGGGCTCGCAGCCGTCACCCGCCACCATGTTGCCGTCATCGCACTCTTCGGTGCCGTTCACGACGCCGTCGCCGCACACGCCGGGGACCTCGGTCGTGCACGTCGGCGAGCAGCCGTCGCCGGCCGTCGTGTTGCCGTCATCGCACTGCTCGGCGCCCTCTTTCTTGCCGTTGCCGCAGACCGCGCCGCCCTCCGTCTGGCAGGTCGCCGAGCAGCCGTCGCCGGCCTTCGTGTTGCCGTCGTCGCACTGCTCGCCGGTGTTGACGGTCCCGTCGCCGCAGACGCCGGCCACCTCGGTCTTGCAGGCCGCGGAGCAGCCGTCGCCCGACGTGGTGTTGCCGTCGTCGCACTGCTCGCCGGCGTCGGTGTTGACCTTGCCGTCGCCGCAGACGGCGCTGGTCGACTCGGTGGTGCACGTGGCGGAGCAGCCGTCGCCGGCGACGGTGTTGCCGTCGTCGCACTGCTCGCCGGTGTCGACCGTGCCGTCGCCGCAGAGGGGATTACTCCCGCCGCAGCCGGCTAAACCGAGGATCGTGATGAGGGACGCCAGGAATGGTAGGCGCCGCAGAGTGGGTTGAAGCATCGCGGGACTATAGGCGAACGAGGCCCCGGGCGCGCGCGGATCTACCGAGAAAACGTGGCCAAGTCGTGCTCCTGTCGCTCTCCCGTCACGCGATCACGGCGCGCCGCGTCGCGCAGAAAAGCAAGCGCTCTACCTGCGCGACGGGCCAGCGTCAGCGCCGGAAGTGCCTTTTTTTGAAGGCTTTCCATCACCATGCAGCACCTCGCCGTCGCCGTCGGGGCGCCCCGCATCGGATGACGCGCCGGCGTCGGCGCCCTCGTGCGAGGGCATCAGGTCCTCCGGGTTCGGCATCGGGTGGCTCACACCGCGGAGCTTCAGTACGCGGTCCGCGAGCGTCGCTGCCTGGTCGGCCGCGAGCTCGACGCGGAGGTGAATCAGGTCGCCCGCGGGCTCGATCGTGAGCTGCTCGAGCACCGTCGCGAAGCCGACGAGGCGCGTGGCGTAGTCGTTCGCCCGGGCGTCGCGCGCCGACTTCAGCACCGTGGCGAAGCGCGCGCAGGCGTCGGCCTGCTCGCAGGCGACGACGCCGTGGATCATCACGCGCGGGCCCAGCGTGACCCCGAGCGCGCCGGCCACGACCGAGGCCGCGGGCGAGTCCTTCGCGCCGCCTTCCGCCAGCTCGTCGACCAGGCTCTTCCGCTGCTCGGGCGAGAGCACCACGGTCATGCGCACGGAGCCGCCGTCGATCTGCTTGCCGAGCTGCGTGTGCGCCACGCTCGATCGGATCGACGGCGCGCGCCCGTCGGCCGCGTCGATCATCGCGCGGAGGTACGAGCCCGCGCCGAGCAAGAGCGGCCCGTTCTTGCGCACCGCGATCTCGCCGCCGCCGGGGAGCGCGCCGTCGCGCACGGTGCGGAAGCCGCCGATCGGCGTGATGATCGCCTTGCCGCCGCGCGCTTCGATCACCTTCGCCGCGCAGGCCAGGATCGCCTCGTCGTCGATCTTGCCGGACGCCACGACGCCGAACTCGCCCGCGTCGCCCGCGGCCGGGATCGCCAGCGCGACCTCGCTCAGCGTGTCCACCGGATCGAAGCCGCAGACGTCCTTCACCTTGCCGACGCCGGGGATCTCGCGGCCCTCGCGCAGGAACGGGGCGCCGACGGGCGACGCGCGCAGGGCGTCGAGATCGGCCGTGGCGACGACCAGCGCGCCGGTCGGGATCGCGTCGAGCGCGTGCGATCCGAGATCGGGCGCGCCCTTCTGCTTCTCGAGGACGACGAGCCCGGTGCCGAGCGCGGCCGCGGCGACGGCGAGGAGGAGGGCGTTCTTGGTGCGCGTCTGCAAGGCGCTCCCGTTAGCACGACCCTCGCGGGTCGGGCACCGCTACGAGCGCCCCGGGGCAGGCGATCGACCGCGAGAACCCCGCCGCGCAGGCCGCCCCGCCTCGCGCTCGGGGCTCCACGTCGTGCCGTGGATCCAGTCGAACACCGGCACCGTCACGTTGAAGTTCCACGCGCGCATCAGCCGCGGCGCGTGGTGCCGCCGGTGGTGCTCGCGCAGCCGCGCCACGAGGCGGATCCGGCCGATCGGGTGCGCCTCCGGGAGGTGATACGCGAGGTGCATCCACTCGTACGTCAGGAAGAAGCCCATCGACGTGACCAGGTAAATGTACCCGACGTTCGGCGCCACGAAGCGCGAGGCGAGGTACGCGAGCGGCGCGTTCACGAGGGCGATCAGCAGCACCGCGTACGCCGGCATCAGGATCAGCTGCAGCTCGCGCGCGCTGCGCATCGGCATGTCCTCGTCGGTGAAGACGACGTGGTGCTGGAGCTCGTGCCGGTCGTAGATGATCCCGAGGCCGGGGACGCGCCGGTGCAGCACCGACCTGTGCACGCGCCACTCGAAGGCGAACGCCACGAGCACCGTGGCGGGGATGGCGAGCAGCTCGATCGGCCGCAGCGCGTGGATCCGCGTCACCGCGAAGATCAGCGCCGCGAGGCCGACCAGGGACGGCAGCACGAGGTGCGGCAGAGGCCGGTACCAGCTCGGCACCCTGTCGACGATCGCTCGCCGGTGACGCTCATGAACCGAGTCCATCATCCCGAAGGATACGTTCTATAAAAACAGAACGCAAAGAACTTTCGTGCTCTCGAGGCGTAGCCGAGGCGCGGCACACTCGCCGAAATCCGCTGGTTTTCTCGGGGATTCCCGCTTCAAGCGCCCTTCTTTTCGAAGAGGCCGCCGAGCTTTTCGCCGATGCGCGGGGCGAGCGGGGCGAGCAGGACGAGGACGACGAGGACGACGGTGAAGCCGAGCTCGGAGATGGAGGCGCCGCCGATCATCAATCACCTTTACTACGGCCGCGCCGCGAAGGCTCGCCGGCATCCGTTGACACGACCGGGCGGACACCGAAAGATCCGGCCTCGAAGGGGCGCGACACCGCGGGCGGGCCGTCGTAATGACGCTCGCAGCGCCGCCTCTGCCGCTCCGCCAACGTGCCCGACCTCGACGCCCCCGACCTTGACGCGGCGAACGCTCCTTTTCGCGGGGATGCGATCCTGATCGCCGATCCGTCGCCCGAGGGCGCCGCGATCGCCGACGCGCTGCGCCTGCGCGGCTTCATCGTGATCGAGCTCGCGCCCGAGCACCTCGACGCGCGGGCGATCGCCGAGTCGCCGCGCGCCGTCGTCGTCGACATCGATCACCTGGGCGCGATCGAGGCCGTGGAGCGGCTGCGCGAGCTCTCGGTGGGCGCCCCGCCGGAGGTGTTCTTCCTCGGCGATCCGGCCCGCGCTGCCGAGATGGGGGCCACGCGCGCCTCGGGCCGCGCCCACGAAAGGCCGGTCGACATCGATGTGGTGGTCGAGGCCATCGCGCGCATCGCGCAGATCGGCATGGAAGGCGACGTGTTCGGCACGATCCCGCCGCCGTCGTTCGCGCTGCGCCGGCCGACGTTGCCGCCGCGAGATCACCCGAGCGACGCGCCGCCTCCGCCCTCGGAGATGCCGAGCGCCGCCGATCCGTTCGACGTCGCGTCGATGCTCGAGGACGGCGGCATGGGGCGCGTGCTGTCGAGCGAGCTCAGCCCCGAGCTCGCGCAGATCCTCGATGCAGCCGAGCAGCGCGTGCTCGCCAACGGGCATCCGTCGAGCGTCCCCTCGCCCGAAGCCGAGCTCGACATCCTGCTCTCGCCGGAGCTGCTCGCGATGCTCGACGAGCCGATCGATCCCGAGGACGAGCTCGGCGGGACGGGCTCCGATCTCGGCACGGGATCGCCCGCCGGCGCCAAGCGCGACGCGACGTCCGGCAGCGCGATCCTGGTCCGCAACTCGACGGACGCGGGGCCGTCGATGAGCACCGCGACGCCGACCACGAACGCCGCGCTGAGCGCCGGGACGAGCGCGGGCGTGCGCCTCCCGGCGTCGGAGCCCGCGCCTCCGCGGCCGTCGCAGCAGACCCAGATCGCCCAGCCGGCGACGCTGCCGCCCGGCGCCGTCGACGCCGCGCCCGCTCCGATCGAGAGCGAGCCTCCGCCACCGCGCGCGCGCCCCACCGCGCCGTCGATGCCGATGCCGATGCCGACCCCTGCGCCCGAGAGCTTCACGCCGAGGCCGCCCGTCGCGGCTCCACTGCCCGCGCCTCCCGTCGCCGCCGCGCCGCCCGCTGCGCCGAGCGCCCGCGCCACCGATCTCGCGCCCACCGTGCTGCTGAACGAGGGCGACGCGGTCCGCGCGCTGGCGCGAGCCGTGGCCGCGCGCACCTCGGGATCGATCGCGATCGGCCCGGAATCCTCGGTCCGTCGCATCGTCCTCCGCGACGGCGATCTGGTCACGGCCGCGTCCTCCGCCGACGACGAGACGCTCGTGGCCTTCCTCACGGCCCGCGGCGACCTCGATCGCGACGCCGTGGCGCGCCTCGGGCCGAAGCTCCCGCCCTTCGGCCGCCACGCCGGCGCCGCGCTGATCGGCCATGGTTTCCTGGGCCAAGACGATCTCTGGCCCGTGCTCCGCGCCCACGCCGAGTGGATCATCGGCCGCGCGCTCCAGGAGACGACGGGCGCTTTTGATCTCGAGGACGAGCCCCCCGGCCGCCTCAAGGCCGAGCCCGGCGTCTTCGGCGGAGCCACGGGCGCCGAGGTCCTCGTCGAGGTGATCCGCCGCGTGGTCCCGCCGGAAAAGGCCCTGGAGCGCCTCGGCGGCCCGCTCGCGCGCATCGATGAAGGCGCTCGCAGCACCTTGCTCGCGGAGTGCGCGCTGCGCCGCGAGGAAGAAGAAGCCGTCCGCCTCGCCCCGGGCCGCACGCTCGGCGAGATCCTCGACAACGCCCCACCCGAGCTCGCCGACGTCTTCTATGCGCTGGTGTCGCTGGGCGTCCTCGATGTGCTGACGCCGGTCCGGTCCCCCGCCGCCGTGAGCGTCAAGGGCTCTCTCGATCCGCTCGATCAAGAGGCCCTTCGCCTCCGGGTCAAGGCCAGGATGGCTCTCGTGGAGGACGGCGACTACTTCGCTCTCCTCGGCGTGGCGCGCGGCGCGACCGGCTACGAGATCAAGCGTGCCTATCTGGAGCTGCGGAGAGCGTACGAGCCGGCGCGCGTGCTCACCGCGCAGACCGTCGATCTGGCCGAGGACGTGAAGACCATCGTCGAGGTGCTCGACGAGGCCTACGAGATCTTGCGAGATCCCAACCGGCGAGAGCGGTATCGCAAGGCGATCGAGGCCGGCCCGCCCTGAGCCTCACCGGCCATCGATCAGTCGATGAGCGGTGTCCCCCGGGCGGGCCGCTCATCGATCGGGCGCGAGGCTACCCGCTCACAGGCAGGTATCGATCGCCTGGCGGAACGTCTTCGCCGAGCCGGGCAGCAGCCGATCGAGGACCGGAGTCGCGCCCGTCCCGAGGATGACGGTCGTGAGATCGTTGGCAGTCCCCGTCATCGGCAAGGCGCAGCGGTAGCTCTTGAAGTCGACCGCGACAGTGCCCTTGGTGGTGCTCACCGTGGAGTTGCTGCCCGCGACGATGAACGCGCAGCTCTTGACCTTGTCCGACGCCGTGCCGACCGCGCAGGTGAGGCGAATGGCGTCGAGGTTCTTGTAGGTGCCCTGGCAGAACGACGAGGCGCAGTCGGCGGCGAAGGCCGATTGCAGGGCTTCCGCGCCGCTGAACCAGTTGCCGTCGGTGGACGGCGCGTCGCCCGCGAGGCTGTAGCTCGGCGTCTGGCTGGAGGTGTTCGTCAGCGGCGAGGCGCCGATCGGGTGCTGGAAGCAGGTGCCGAGGGCGTCGTAGATCGACGTCGTCTCGCCGGGGAGCACCATCTGGAGCGCGCTGTTCTCGCCGACGGCGTCGGTGAGCGCGGTGGCGAGGCTCAGCGCGCGCGCCGTGGTCGCGAAATGGCACTGGAAGCTGGGCTTGCTCACCTGCAGAGTGCCGAGCTTCGGATCGACGAGCTCGGACGAGCCGGCGAACGTCCACAGACAGTCGTGAATCTGACCGATCTTGCTCGACACCGCACAGGTGAGGCCCATCGAGGTGAGGTTGGAGTAGTCGCCGCCGCAGAACGTGTCGCCGCAGACCTGGTTGAACTCGCTGTCGAGGCGGACCTTCATCGCGGCCCATGCGTCCTTGTCGGCCTGCTTCGTCAGGAACGCCGTGGCCTCGACGTACTGGGTGGCCGTGGTGTCTTGCTCATCGGCGACGGAGGCATCGGCTACACAGCCGGCCGCGACGAGACCAAAGGGGGCGAGGACGAGGAGCGACCACGAGACGAGACTAGCCATGACGCCACGCTTACTCAGGTGCCCCGCCGGCCACAAGTGGACTTTCCGTGACGGCGACGATCGCCCCGCCCCGCCCCGCCCCGCCCCGCCCTACCCGCGCCTACTGGCCACGAGATCGGCGGCGATCCCCGTGATCAGCCCCTGCACGAAGCGGATCGCCTCGTCGTCGTCGAGCGCGCTCTGCCACAGCATCTCCAGCGCCGAGCCCGCGAGCGAGAAGGGCAGCGCCTTCGCGCGCAGGTGGGGGCGCAAAGCCATGATCTCCCGCGCCTCGATCTCGGGCACCGTCGCCAGGAGCGCCGAGCCGTCCAGCAGGGCGCCGATACTCTGGAAGCTCGGTACCGAGACGCGGACCGTGCGGTGGATATCCAGCGCGTCCTCGACGACGCCACGGAGATCTCCGTTGTACGAGACGATCACGTGCTCGTGCGCGAGGTAGCTTTGCACCGTGAGCTTCTGCGGCAGGCGCGCGTGACGCGGATCGTGGAGGCAGACGAAGCCGCCCAGGAACAGGGCCTTCCGTCGCGTGGCGGCGGGCATCTCGTCGGCGACGGTGATGGCGATATCGACGTTGCCCGACGCCAGTGCCTCTCCCACCGTGCGGAACTGCACCGGCAACACCACGAGGCGCATCCGCGGCGCCCCCGCCGCGAGAGCGCGGAGGAGCGGTGGCAAGAGCCATGTCTCGCTGGTGTCGGAGAGCCCGAGACGCACCGTGCGCTCGCTGGTGCGAGCGTCGAACTCCGCGGGCGACAGGGCCGCATCGATCAGCGCGTCGAGGTGCGGCCGCGCTGTCCGGAGGAGCTTTTGCCCGCGCGCCGTGAGCGTGACGCCGCGCCCCGACCGCGCGAAGAGCGGCGCCCCGACGGCCTCGGCGAGGCGCTTCAGCGCGGCGCTGACCGCCGATTGGGTGAGGTAGAGCCGCCCCGCCGCGGCCGTCACGCTCCCTGCCTCGGCGGTGACGACGAAGGCCCGCAGCAGGTTGAGGTCGAGATCCCTTCCATGAACAGGGTTCATGGATAGCGTGTAGCCTGTTCGTTCGACGTGGGGGTCCTGATCGACGAGCCTCCGGGCCGAAAAGCCGCTCCGAGGTCGGCGTCGAGACCGTCCGCGAGGCGCAGCCACCGCATCCCCTGGGCGGTCTGCAGATCGCGTGTAGGCTCATCTGCGATGGAGCAGAGTGGCGGCCGTCGCCGTCACTTCACTACTTGCACGATCAAGCACGAGGTGGTGGCCGTCGCGTAGAGCTTGCCATCCACCTTCCCGAAGAGCCGCGCCTCCGCGGTGGCCACGCGCCTGCCGGAGCTCACCACCTTACCCTCGGCGCGCACGACACCCGACTCCACCGTCAGAGCGCGGAGGAAGCGCACCTGGAGATCCATCGTGGTATAGCCGATGTCGGCCGCGAGGCCTGAATGCACGGCGCAGCCGAGCGCCGAGTCGAGCACCGTCGCGATCCAGCCACCGTGAACGGTGCCGAGCGGATTGTACTGCCACTCTGCCGGCGTGCCCTCGAACAGGGCGCGGCCAGGCTCGATCTCCACCAGCGCGAAGCCCAGGGTGTCGGCGATCGGCGGCGGCGGCAGCTCGCCCGTGACCAGGCGCTGCATGCCGGCGATGCCGCCGTACACCGCTCCTCCGCGCGCGTCGGACGACATGCTGGCGTAATCGTAGGTGCGGGTGCGGCGCTCGTACTTGATCTCATTGCTCATCGAGGTCGGGTCTCCTGGGGCGATCGTAGAGGTACGACGTGGGGGCCCGGCTGGCATCCGAACAGGGCGCATGGTGGCGATTCATCCATGATCGCCCGGGGCTCTTGCCCGCCTTCCCCGGGGCTTCGCCGCGTGGCTGGCCCCGGAGCCCGCGTCGCTGGCCTTCGCGATCGCCGGAGCATCGCTGTGGCGCGCCCTGCTCTAGCCGCTCTACGAGCGGCGGATCGTGTCCTCACGGTGTGACGCCCAGGCTCGGGTTGATCACGTATTTCCCACCGGTGCTACGGCTGCTGTACGCAGCGATGCTCTCCGGCGAGAGCGCCTCCGCCAGCGACACCTCCCTGGAGTAGCGGGTCGCGAACGTGGTCGTCAGCTCCGCCGCGACGCGCTGCTTCAGCGCCTGCACCGTCGCCGGGGCGCTCTTCTGGAGGAACGGAGTCAGCAGCCAGCCGCCCACGCCCCAGGCCATCCCGAAGCTCCGCTTGAGCACCGTCGGGCTCGTGTCGAGCCCACCGTAGATGTACACCTGCTTGTGCGTCGCGGAGCCGTAGCGACTGTAGCTCTTCGCGCTGCGGTTCAACGCGGCTTCCATGGCCGTCAAGATCTGCCCGGCGAGCTCGCCGCCGCCGATGGCGTCGAAGGCGAGAGTGGCGCCGGTCGCCGCGAGCGCCGCGGTGAGATCGTCGACGAACGTGGGCGACTCGGTGTTGCACACGTGCGTCGCGCCCTGCTCGCGGAGGAGCGCCGCCTGCTCGTCCCTGCGGACGATGTTGACGAGGCTGACCCCGTCCTGGAGGCAGACGCGGTTGAGCATCTGACCGAGGCTGGAGGCCGCGGCCGTGTGCGCGAGCGCGGTGTGCCCCTCGCTGCGCATCGTCGCGATCATGCCGAGCGCCGTGAGCGGGTTGATGAACGCCGAGGCCCCGTCGCGGGGCGTCGTACCGTCGGGGAGGACCAGGCATTGAGCCACCGCGACGACACGGAATTGCGAGTACATCGCGCCGCCGAGGACAGCCACCGTCTTGCCCAGGAGGGCTTGCGACGCCGCGGAGGAGCCGGCCTGAACGACCACGCCTGCACCCTCGTTGCCGACAGGCATCGACTGCCCTACCCGACCGGCCATACCCTTCATCGCGGCCTCCGGTATCCGCGCCGTCACGATCGGACGCTCGGCCGTTCCAGAGCGGATCGCCGTGCTCAGGTCGGCGGGGCCGACCAGCAGCCAGAGATCAGAAGGGTTGATGGGCGAGGCTTCGATCCGCACGACCACCTCGTCAGGTCCGGGGCTCGGCGTGGGGATACTGACGAGCGATAGCTCGAGCTCGCCTCCCTCCTTGACGAGAGAGCGCAGTTGAAGGGCGGTGGCTTCGGGGGCAGCGGTCATGAAAAGCTCCTGGGGTCGAGATCGGGAGGGCGGCAGTCGGGCCGGCGTGAGGGTTCGTTCGATCGCGAACGATTCGTCGATTTCAGCGGCAATCAAGGGCCCGGCGGCGGGTGAAGGCGCCGCCCGGTCACGGCCGCCATCACCCGCGCTTCGGCCACCAGGCGCGCAAACTCGCCAGGTAGCAGCGCTTGAAGCGCGTCGCTCCGCGCCACGCTCGGATCCGGGTGGACCTCGACGGCCACGCCGTCGGCGCCGGCGGCGATCGACGCGCGCGAGAGCGGCGGGATGATCCGCGCGATGCCCGCGGCGTGGGCGGGATCGACCAAAAGCGGCAGGTGCGTCCACTCGCGCATCAGCGGCAGCACGGTGAGATCGAGCGTGTTGCGCGTGGCCTTCTCGTAGGTGCGGATACCCCGCTCGCACAGCATGATCTCCCGCGCCCCGAAGGCGGCGAGGTACTCCGCCGCAAACAGCCACTCTTCCACCGTCGCGGCCAGACCACGCTTGAGCAGCACCGGCAGCCCCGAGCCAGCGACGGCCTTGAGCAGCGAGAAGTTCTGCATGTTGCGCGCGCCGATCTGGAGGCAATCGATGGAGTGATCGAGGAACGCCGGCAGATCGGCGGCGTCCATGATCTCGCTGACGACGGGGAGCCCCACGGCCTCTCCAGCGGCCTTGAGCTGACTCAGGCCCTCGACGCCGAAGCCCTGGAACGCATAGGGGCTCGTGCGCGGCTTGTACGCGCCGCCGCGGAGGATGTGAGCGCCCGCGTCGCGCACCGCGTGGGCGACCTCGAGCACGGCCTCGCGCCCCTCGACGCTGCACGGGCCGGCGATGATCACCACGTCGTCGCCGCCGACGCGCACGCTGCCGACCCGCGCGATGGTGGGCCCCTCGCGGAAGGCGCGGTTGACGAGCACCAGATCGGGGATGTCGGATTTGACGCGCGCTTCGATCGCCGGATCGCGCTCCAGCTCGACGAAAATGGCCGGTTTTATCTTGCCGATCACCGCGAGGATCGGGCGCTCGCGCTCGGGTGATCGCACGGTGCGGTGGCCCTCGCGCTCGAGGCGCGCGCGCACCCCCTGCACCACGTCTTCCGGGGTGCCGCGGACGAAGCGGAGGATCACGAGCCGCTCCCGGTCGCCGGCGGCGTCGCGCGATCGATGACCGCGAAGACCTCGCGGAGCAGCTCGGGCGAGCACGGGCCGTCGTGGCGGCGGAGGAGATCGTCAATCGAGGGGGCCCGCGCCGGGTCGCCGGCGGGCGTCGTGGCAAGGAGGCGCGCCCGCTCGTCGAGGAGCTGCACGAGGGCCCAATCGAGGTGGCGGAGCTGGTTTTTCAGGGCCGGCGTCATGACGTCTCCAATCCTTTCGAGAGCTCGCGGGCGAAGTCTTCGGCGGCGCGCGCGGCAGACTCACTGTCTCCGCCCGGCGCGGTGAAGGCGCGGTGAATGCGGTCGACCATCGCGCTCCCGACGATGGCGAGATCGGCGTGGGCGGCGACGGCGCGCACCTGCTCGGCCGTCGAGAGGCCGAAGCCGACGGCGACGGGGAGCTCGCCCGCGGCGGCGCGGACGCGGTCGAGGAAGCCCTCCTGCGCGGGATCGACCGAGGCGCGCGCGCCGGTGACGCCGAGGCGGCCGATGGCGTAGAGGAAGCCGCGGCTGAGGCGCACCGCGGCGGCGAGGCGCTCGTCGGCCGTGGTGGGCGCGGCGAAGAATATCGCGGCGATCCCGGCCTTTTCTGCGGCCGCGGCGAGCGGCGCGCCCTCCTCGACCGGGAGATCGGCGATGAGCACGCCGTCGGCGCCGGCCTCGGCGAGCGCGTTGCACGAGGCTCCCCAGCCGCGCCGCAGCAGCGGGTTGGCGTAGCCCATCACCACGATCGGCACCTCGCCCTCCGGCGCCTCGCGGCGGAAGCGCGCGATCAGATCGAGGACGCGATCGAAGCTCGCGCCCGCGGCGATCGCGCGCTCGGCCGCGGCCTGGAGCACCGGTCCATCGGCGACCGGATCGCTGAACGGGAGCCCGAGCTCGACGCAGGCGACGCCGGCGCGGTCGAGCCCGCGCAGCACCGCGAGCGTGGTGTCGAGCCCGCCGTCGCCGGCGGTGACGTACGGCGCGAGGCCGCAGCGCTTCTGCGCGCGGAGCGCAGAGAGCCTGATTTGCAGGCGATCGATCACGTCGCACCTCCGGGATTTTGCTGGCCGAGCGCGGCGCGCAGCGTGTCGAGATCCTTGTCGCCGCGGCCCGAGACGTTGATGAGCACGCGCTTGCGGCGGAGCTTGTCTTTCTCTTTCAGCACCCAGCCGACGGCGTGCGCGCTCTCGAGGGCGGGCAAGATCCCTTCGAGCTTCGCGAGCGCCTGGAAGCCGAGGAGCGCCTCGGCGTCGGTGGCGTACGGGTAGGTCGCGCGACCGCGATCGTGGAGCTCGGCGTGCTCCGGTCCGACGGCGGGATAGTCGAGGCCCGCCGAGACGCTGTGGGTCTCGCGCACCTGGCCGTCCGCGTCTTGCAGCAGGTAGGTGTAAGCGCCGTGGAGCACGCCCGGCGATCCGCCGGCGAAGCGCGCCGCGTGACGACCTCCGGCGATGCCCTCACCGCCGGCCTCGACGCCGACGAGCTCCACGTCGACATCGTTGGCGAAGCCGCGAAACAAGCCGATCGCGTTGCTCCCGCCGCCCACGCAGGCGACGGCGATGTCAGGGAGCGCGCCCGCCTGCGCGAGGATCTGCGCGCGCGCTTCCTGCCCGATCACCTGCTGGAACTCCGCCACGATCGACGGGAACGGGTGCGGCCCGAGCGCGCTGCCGAGGAGATAATGGCTCTCGTGCGGATCGGCGACCCAGGCGCGCATCGCCTCGTTGATGGCGTCTTTCAGCGTCTTCTGGCCGTGCTCGACCTCGATCACGCGCGCGCCGAGCAGCTCCATCCGCAGCAGGTTGGGGCGCTGCCGCGCGGCGTCGACGGCGCCCATGTACACCGTGCACTCGAGGCCGAGGAGCGCGCACGCCGTCGCCGTGGCCACGCCGTGCTGGCCCGCGCCGGTCTCGGCGAGGATCTTGGTCTTGCCCATGCGCTTCGCGAGCAGCGCCTGGCCGAGCGTGTTGTTGAGCTTGTGCGCGCCGGTGTGGAGCAAGTCTTCGCGCTTCAGCCACACCTCGGCGCCGATCGCCGCGGAGAGCCGCCGCGCCGGCGTGAGCGGCGTCGGGCGCCCCGCGTAGTCGCGGAGCAGCGCGGCGAGCTCGCTCATGAACGCGGGATCGCCGCGGAAGGCGAGCCAGGCGCGCTCCAGCGCTTCGAGGGGAGCCATCAGCGTCTCGGGGGCAAACACGCCGCCGTAGTCGCCGAAGCGGGTCGGTGCAGAAAGGCTCATGATCCGATCTCCTCCAGCGTTCCCCGAGCGGCGCGCACGAAGGCGGCGACGCGCACGGGATCCTTGATTCCAGGGCTGATTTCGAGGCGCGACGAGGCGTCGACCCCACGCGGGCGCGCTGCGCGGACGCGCTCCGCGACGTTGGTCTCGTCGAGCCCACCCGCGAGCAGGCTGGGCGCGAGGCGGGCGAGGATCGCGGCGCGCGCACCATCGACGCCGAGCCCCGTTCCACCGGGCGCCGAGGGGTGGTCGAGCACGAAGGCCGCGGCGATCCCCTGCCAGGCGGCGATCTCCGCCTCGGCCGTCTCGTCGGCGGCGACGCGCCGGAAGATGGGGAAATCGAAGCCTCTCCAGGCCTCGGGGCGCTCGCGCCCGCAGAGCTGCACCACGGTCGCGCCGCTCGCGCGCATCCACGCCGCGGCGAAATCGGGATCGCGATCGACGAGCACGGCGACGGCGGGAACGCGACCGGCGATGACGTCGATGAGCCCGCGCGCGCGCTCGCGCGTGACAGCGCGCGGCGAGGCGGGGTACTCGACGAAGCCAATCGCCGAGGCGCCCGCGTCGATCGCGGCGAGGAGATCTTCCTCGCGCGTGATGCCGCAGACCTTCACCCGCGGGATGGTGATTTCAGCCCTCACGCAAGGCCTCCTTCCACGCGCGCAGTGTCGCTTCCGGGTCGCCGGAGCGCATCAATGCTTCGCCCACGAGCGCGGCGTCGGCCCCGGCTGCGCGTACTCGGCGCAGATCGTCGACGGTCGCGATACCGCTCTCGGCGACGCGGACGAAGCGCGCGGGCACCTGCGGCAACAGGCGCTCGATGGTCGCGAGATCGATGGTGAACGTCGTCAAATCGCGGGCGTTGATCCCCACGAGATCTGGCTCGACGGCGAGCGCGCGTTCCAGCTCTTCGTCGTCGTGGACCTCGACCAGCGCGGCGAGCCCGAGCTCTCTCGCCACCGCGCGCAGCTCGCCGAGGCGCGGCCCTTCGAGCACGCACGCGAGCAAGAGCACCGCGTCCGCGCCCCAGAGCAGGCCCTCGATCACCATGCTCTCGTCGAGGAGAAAATCCTTGCGTAGCCGCGGCAAATTCGCCGGTTTCACCCGCTCCAGATCCGCGGGCAGGCCGCGAAAATGATCCTCCTCGGTGAGCACCGAGAGCGCCGCCGCGCCGCCGCGCGCGTAGCGCTGCGCCTGCTCCAGCGGATCGGCGGCGAGGGCCAGATCGCCCCTGGCAGGGGAGCGGCGCTTGATCTCGGCGATGATCTCCAGCGCGCTGGTCCGGAGGGCGGCCGTGAAGCGAGCGCGGCGCGCGGGATCGGGCACCGCGTCGCGCCGCAGCTCGGCGAGAGGCCGCTCGCGGCGGCGCGCGTCGAGGCGCGCCTGCACGCTCGTGAGGATCGGCTCGAGCCTGGTTCCAGCGGCCTTCATCGCGCCTCCGCGGCCGCGCGGGCCGTGGTGATCCAGAGAGAAAACTTCGCCTTCGCGCGGCCCGAGTCGAGCGCCTCGCGCGCGAGATCGCAGCCCTCGCGCGCCGTGGCCGCGAGCGACGCGACGACGAGCGCCGCGCCCGCGTTGAGCACCACGGCGTCGAAGAGCGGCCCCTTCTCGCCGCCGAGGACGCGATGGAGCAGCGCGAGGTTGTGCTCGGCGTCGCCGCCGGCGAGCGCCGACGTGGGCGCGCTCGTGAGGCCGAGCGCCGACGCATGGAAGCCCTCGGCGGACGCGGCTCCGGCGCCCGAGCTCCACACCTGGTTGTCGCCGGCCAGCGTCAGCTCGTCGGCGCCGCCCGCGCCGTGGACGACGAACGCCCGCTCGTGGCCGAGCGCCGCGAGCACCGCCGCGAGGTCGGGGCCGCGGCGCACGTCGCCGACCCCGACGAGCTGCGCGCGCACCCGACCCGGGTTGCAGAGCGGGCCGAGGAAGTTGAAAATCGTCCTGATTTCAAGCGCTTTTCGCACCGGAGACGCCGCGCGCAGCGACGGGTGGTACGCGGGCGCGAACAGGAAGGTGATGCCCACGTCTTCCAGCACCGAGAGCGCCGCGCGCGGCGAGAGCTCGAGCGGCAAGCCCGCCGCTTCGAGCAGATCGGCGCTGCCGGATCGCGACGAGATGGCGCGGTTGCCGTGCTTGATCACCCGCGCGCCGGCGGCCGCCGCGACGATGGCCGCGGCCGTCGAGAGGTTGAACGTCGCGAGCCCGTCGCCGCCTGTTCCACAGGTGTCGATCGCCCCGGGGAACGGGTGATCGAAGGGGATCATCGCGGCCTGGAGCGCGTCGGCAGCGCCGGCGATCTCGTTCACGTCCTCGCCGCGCGTCGCCATCGACGCCAGCAGCGCGCCGAGCTGGATCGGATCCGCGCCCGCGGAGAGCGCCTCGCCGAAGACCGATCGCGCTTGCTCCCGCGACAGACGCGCGCCGCGAGCGCTGGCGTGGAGGGCCTCGGCGACGTTCATCGCCGCACCACGGCCTCGCCCGCGCGCTCGAGGAAGCGCGCGAGCAGCCGCTCGCCCTGCGGCGTCAGGATCGACTCGGGGTGAAACTGCACGCCGTAGCGCGGGAGCTTCACATGCTTCACCGCCATCACCAGGCCGTCGCCGGTCCACGCCGTGAGGGCGAGCTCGGCCGGCAGCGTCGATCGCTTCGCGCGCAGCGAGTGATAGCGCCCCGCGGGGAACGGGTTCGGCAGATCGGCGAAGAGATCCGACTTGTCGTGGTGCACGAGCGACGCCTTGCCGTGGGTCGGCACGGGATCGATCTCCAGCTCGCCGCCGTAGCTCTCGACGAGGCCCTGGTGGCCGAGGCACACGCCGAGCAGCGGCATCGCGTCGGGCAAACGCTTCAACAAATCCGGGCAAATTCCAGCGTTTTCCGGGCGTCCCGGGCCAGGGCTGAGCACCACGGCCGAGGGCTGCCGGGCGATCACCTGCTCGACGGTGATCGCGTCGTTGCGCACCACGTCGACCTCGGCGCCGAGGCCCGCCATCGCCTGGTAGAGGTTCCACGTGAACGAGTCGTAGTTGTCGATGAGGAGGATCATCGCGCGTCTCCCTTCGCGCCTTTGGCGCTGCGAAATGCGGGCGTTCCGGTGAGCTTCGCGGCCTCGAAGAGGGCCTCGGCCTTGTGCAGCGTCTCCAGGCGCTCGGCCTCGGGATCGGAGTCGAAGACCACCCCCGCGCCGGCCTGCACGCTGACGACGCCGTCGCGCACCGCGAAGCTGCGGATGATCAGCGCGACGTCGAGGTTGCCCGCGCCGTCGAGGTAGCCGAACGCGCCGGAGTACGGGCCGCGCGTCTCGCGTTCGAGCGAGGCGATCAGCTCCTGGGCGCGGACCTTCGGGGCGCCCGTCACGGTACCGGCGGGGAACGAGGCGACGAGCGCGTCGAGCGCGTCTTTTCCGGCCGCCAGATCGCACTCCACGCGCGAGACGAGGTGCTGCACGCGGGCGAAGCGCTCGAGGGCGCGGTGCTCGCGCACGCGCACCGTGCCGATGCGCGCCACGCGCCCGAGATCGTTGCGCGCGAGATCGACGAGCATGTCGTGCTCGGCGCACTCCTTGGCGCTGCCGACCAGCTCTTCGGCGAGGCGCTCGTCCTCGTCGGGCGTGGCGCCGCGCGGCCGCGTCCCGGCGATGGGGCGATTCTCGACCTTCCCGTCGCGCACGGCGACGAGGCGCTCGGGCGACGATCCGACGAGGGTGAGCCCGTCGGCCTCGAAGAAGAACATGTGCGGTGACGGGTTGGCGAGCCGGAGAACCCGGTAGAGCGTGAACACATCGCCCGAGAAACGCTGGTCGAAGCGCTGCGACGGGACACCCTGGAAGATCTCGCCCTGAGCGATGGCGCCGCGCATCGACATGACCGCAGCGCGGTAGTCGGCGGGCGCGGTGCGACCGACGGGCTCGCCGTCGAGCACCAGATCGCCGGAGTCCTCGTGGTGGGAGAACGCGTCGCGCGCGATGGCGTCGATCCGGGCCTGCGCCGCTGCAAAATCGGCCGCTCCGCCCGGCGCCGCGGCCATGACGTAGAGCTTCTGCGCGGCGTGATCGAGGGCCAGCACGTCGTCGTAGCGATCGAGCGTGGCGTCGGGGACCTTCCACGGATCGAGCTTCGCGCGTGGCACTCTGGGCTCGAGCTCGCTCGACCACTCGTAGGCGAAGAAGCCGACCCAGCCGCCGCAGAACGGGGGCAGCTCGCGCGGCGGCGTCGGCGCGGGCGCCAGCGCGAGGGCCTGGCGGAGCGCGTCGATCAAGGCTCCTTCGATCACCCGCTCTTCTCCCCGAACGGAGAGTCGGTGTTGGCGCCCCTTGCCGCGAAAGGAAGCGCTGGGGTCGACGCCGAGGAAGGAATATCGCGCCAGGCGGGCCTCGCCGGGCGCGGACTCGAGCAGGCACACCCGCCGCCCCTGGGC
Organism: Byssovorax sp.; assembly: GCA_025362495.1. Classification (GTDB taxonomy): domain Bacteria; phylum Myxococcota_A; class Polyangia; order Polyangiales; family Polyangiaceae; genus JANYGI01. Next base: position 27,470 of record JANYGI010000054.1, read on the forward strand.
GCGGAGCGCGAGGAAGAGGCGCACCGGCGTCGCGAGATCGGCGGCGAACGTGGCCCAGGCGAGGCGATGGCGGGTGGCGTCGTCGGGCGTCGATCGATGAAGAGATGCGTTCATGAGGTCCTCGCGGGAGAAACGAAAAGGGCCTCCGAAGTGTTTCGGAAGCCCTGGTGCTCGACTCGGGGGGATGCGGTTGCGCTCAGTGGAGCGTACCGGATCCCGAGCTGAGCTCGGGGCCGCTACGCCACCACCAACGACGCACGCTTCGCATATCCATTTACATACCGACCTCGCGCGCGTTTGGGAAGCGGAATCTTCCCCGGCGAGATCCGTCACGTTTCAAGGGGCCTTTCTTCTCTTCCGGGGCGCGAGTCGCAAGGCGCCTATCGAGATCACGCGCCTTCCGCGGGGGCCCGGAGCAGCAGGCGATGGTGGCACAAGGGATCTTCCCGGCCAGGCCTGGTCACGGCACGTCGAGAGTCGGCTCGGTCGGTCGGCGCCCCGGCGGCGCGCCTCTGCGCGTCCGCGTCGTTGCAGTGGAACGCCGCTTCCTCTAGTGTTTTCTGGTTACCCAGGCACGATGTCCGACGCCGACCCTCCCCTGCCCGGTCCCCCGCTTGGTCTCCCGCCCGAGGCGTCCCCGCGCGTGCTGCGCGAGCGGTATCGCCTCGACGCGAAGATCGGCGAAGGGGGCATGGGCCTCGTGTATCGCGGCGTCGATCTGCTGCTCGAGCGCGACGTCGCGGTCAAGCTCACGCGCGCCGAGCCCGGCGTGGATCCGGCCACGGCGGCGCGCTTTCTCCGCGAGGTGAAGAGCGCCGCGAAGATCCAGCACGCGCACGTGGTCGAGGTCTTCGACGTCGGCGAGACCGCCTCCGGCGATCTCTTCTACGTGATGGAATTGCTCCCCGGCGAGTCGCTGAGCCGGCGCCTCCAGCGCGAAGGGCGGCTCTCGCCCGCGGCCGCGGTCCACGTCGCCGCGCAGGTCTGCGAGGCCCTCACGGCGTCGCATCGAGGCGGCGTGATTCACCGCGATCTCAAGCCCGGGAACGTCATGCTCCTCCGCCGCGACGGCGACGACGCCTACGTGAAGCTCATCGATTTCGGGATCTCGAAGACGGCCGAGCTGCCCACGATCCCCACGCGGACCGGCGAGATCATCGGCACCATCGGGTACATGGCGCCCGAGCAGATCCGGGGCGACAGCGTCGACGCGCGCACCGATCTCTACGCCCTCGGGGTGATGCTCTATCGCGCGCTCACGGGCTGCGACGTATTCGAGGATCGCGGCCTCCCCGCGGCCGTCCACGATCACCTGGAGACGACGCCGGAGCGGCTGCGCGAGCGGGCGCCCGACGCCGGCATCTCACCCGCTCTCGACGCGGCGGTGCTGCGCTGTCTGGCGAAGCGGCCGGAAGATCGCTTCGCGTCGGCGGCGAGCGCCGCCGAGGCGCTCCGCGACGCGGTCGCGAGCGACGCGCGCGCGCCGCTCGAGGTGCTCGTGAAGAACGAGCACGTGCCGCCCGACGCGCCGCCCGGACTCGAGCTCGAGAGCGCGCCCGACACCGACGCTGCCATGGAGTTCGAGCTGGCCGAGGTGGCCGCCGCGCAGACGCCGCGCGCGCCGCTCGGGCCGCGCGTCTGCCAGCAATGCGGCACCGAGAACCAGCGCTACGCGCAGTTCTGCAGCGTGTGCAGCGATCCGCTCGACTCGCCCGAGCAGGTTGAATTCCGCGCTCGCGCCCCGCTGGCGCTGGCTCCCGATCTCGTGCCGCTCGGGGCCCGCGGCGGCCCGAGCGCGTCACTCGCCGAGCGCGTGATTGACAGCCTCGCCGCGCAGCCTGGCCGCTCGAAGGCGCGCCTCGCGCTGCATGGCGTGGTCGTGATGATGCTCCTCAACGGCCTGATCTTCGGCTTCGGCTCCGGCGCGATAGCGCTGCTCGTGCTCTCGCTCCTGGTGTGGGTCAGCGTGTTCCTGGGGCCGATTCGCCACCGACGGCGCTGACCTTCGCGAGGAGCGCCGCGAGATCCAGCACCTCACCGGCGATGGGATCGCTCATGTCGAGGAAGCGGCGAAGGGTGGAAGTCGCGCCGAGGCCCGCGATCGGCTCCCAGGGCGGAGGAGGCTTGACGTAGCGCCCATCGAGCCGGCGCATGTGGGAGCGATCCGACGCGAACGTGGCCTGGAGCTCGGCGGCGCCGACGAGGCGGAACACCGGAGTCAGCTCGGGGGGGAGATCGACCTCGGGCCGAAAGCTCCGCCGCAGGTAGCCTTCGGCCGGGACGGGACAGCCAAGCACGGTATCGAAATCCCAGATCTCCCAGGGATCGCGGGCCAGGACGAAGACGTGATAGTCCCAGGACAGCGGGGCTCCGGGCCGCCGAGCCGCCTTCTGGTGCCACATCACGCACTCGCCCGCTCCGCCGGTGACGAAGAGGGCCGAGGCGTGGCGGCCGGCGAAATGCGGGTGCTGGGAGAGATGGAAGGCGTTCTCTTCGCAGTAGAAGGCCTGGTAGCGAAGAGTCGCGAGATCGAGCACGTGGTCGCCGAGCGTAGCACGCGTGGCAAGCGCGCGGTCGCGCAGATACCGGCCGTGCAGTCGCTGGCGTCGTCGGGGGCAGCGGTGTCGACCGCGCCCGCGATGACTGCGCCCTGGTCATCGCAGATGGAGATCTGGAGTTCGCCGGCGCGCCGCGCCACGAGCAACGTTCCCAGCGGCAATAACGCGCTCTGCCACTGACGTCAATTGGTGCTGGCCGACACGATATGGCGAGCACGTGCGGTTGCCTGCGCTCCCATGGCACCGGGAACAAAGATCTTGCCACTGGGCGCGGGCGAGCTATCGAACGAGCGACGTCGGTCACGCCCGGCGATAGGCAGGCTCGACCCGTCCGAATTGCTACGTCGCAATTGATGATCTGCCGCCGTGACAATCACGAGCACACGCAGCAAGCCCGTCCGCTTCCGTTTCGCACGCTATCTCGTGGTCCAACCCTCGCACTGCTCCGCCGCGGAGGTCACCCACGCGAGCGATGGCGATTCTGGGGATGGCGGCGATCGCGTGCTCCGGCTGCGCGCTCACGAGCGACGAGAGCACCGACGGGGCAGGAGGAGACGAAGCGAGCGGGGAGGCCGAGGAGACGACCAAGGAGCAGGACACTCCAGTGACGCTGCCGTACTCGAGGGATCTCGCGATCGAGCACGAGACGGGCTTGCTCGGGCATCCGTTCCACGTCGCCGCCGGCGCGCTCGTCAGCGTCGCCATCGATGCGCACTGGAGTAAGGGGTGTCGCTGGCCCTACCGCGTGACGCTTCGTGACGCCGGGATGCTCGGTGGCAAGCTCAAGGAGTATCCCTACCCGGCGGACACGATTCACACCGAGCACTGGAAGGTCCCGAGCGCGGGTATGTACCGCCTCGAGATCATACTCCCACCCTACCTGGGCTGCCTGCCCTTCAAGGGCAGAGCCACGATCACCTTGCCATAGCGGGCCACCAGGAGCAGGACGGCCACCGCGGTGAGGCCGAGGACGCCTACCCTCGACTCCCGCAAGAAGCTCATCGTCGCGTGGTTGAGCCCGATCACCGGCACGGCGGCGAGCAGAGCGAGCCCGCCTCCCGAACGCGCCCAGGCGTCGCGAACGCGCCCGACCGCGAGCAGGGCGAGGACGACGCGCGGACGCTCGGCGCGCCATGCGACCAGAGGAAGCATACCGAGGCAGAGCGCGATCCCGGAGTGCAAGAGCGCGGCTCGCACGATGTACGACGTCGGAAGCTGGGATATGTCGCCCGGCGTCAGGTACTTCACGGCCTCGAACGCTCCATGCGCGAGCTGCGCGAGGATCGCCACGGCGACCGCCCCGCGCGCCCACGGCGATCCGGCAGCGAGGAGGGCGCATGCGAGCATCCACGCGAAGACCATCGGGCACGAGCCGAGGCGCGCTGTCTGAACGGCGACGTACCCGAGCCACGCCAGCGCCCCCCACTGGAGAGCGAGCCTGAACCTCTCCTGCGCATCCATGCCGAGCGGCGTACCGCGCCGCGAGCGAGCGCGTCAATCGAGCTCGACCGAAGCCGTGGGGGCCAGCACCGTGACGGCGCCGAGTACCTGTTCACGGCGAGCCACAGACCAGGGATTCGTCCGGCCGGAAGTCACCCTGTGGAACCTGACGTCGAGCGCGACGTGGAGGACCTTCACCTACCTCGGAAGCTGGTCGACTCGGCTCCCTGGAGGCTCAACCTACCTCCGAGGTGACTTCACCCGCCTCGACGGGGAGTTGAATCACATCGAAGGTGAGTTGATCCTCCTCGGAGGTAGCTCATCTCGGCTCCGAAGTGCGTCGACGCCACTTGCGTCGATTTGATTCACATCAAAGCAATAAAATAATTCCAATCCTGGCGACTTGACCAGTTTCGTGACGGTGGATACTTCCCTTCCTGGAAGCAAATCCTTGCATCCGAGCGCACCAACAGCTCACACCGTCAGGTAAAATCACATGAAGAAGCACGACGACGCTGTCACCGCGGCCGCCTCGATGGTCCTCACGTCCGGCGCCCTGGCGCATCCCGCGGCCATCGCGGCGGTGCCCGAGGGGTTCAAGCTCATGGCCGGGACGGCGAAGAATACGCTGCTCAAGGTGGCCTCCGCGCAGCGCGCCGAGGTCGATCAAGCGATGGAGCAGCTCTGGGACAAGCGCGAGCCGATCGCGGTCGATCTCGGCACGCTCGCTCCCGATGCCGAGAAGGGCAAAGCTCTCCACGACCGGATGCTCGCCGCGCGGGAGAGCAACCGCAAAGCGCAGGCACTGGCCGCGTACTCCGAGGAGCAAGAGGCCCTCGCCAATCACGCGGTGATGGCCTATCTCAACTCAGCCGCGGGCGACTTCGAGCACATGCTCGAGCGGATCCCGCAAATCGCCGAGCGGTATCCGAAGGTGCTCGCCGTCAGCACCCAGCGCGGCGAGGCAATCGCGAACGGGATCGCGCGCGCGAAGGCGAACAAGGCAGAGACGAAGAAGGCCTGAGCGTCCCGCGCTCGAACAGGCGATCCGGTGCGCCCTGTGCAGCGCGCCGGACACTGACCCTCACCCCACCCGCTTCGTCACGTACCGGAAGCCCCGACGGCGCCCGGCGTCGTCCCCACGGCCCCCGGGAAGAGCAGCAGCAGATCGTCAATCTTCAAGCTGTTGACGGGGAACGACCACACCTCCCCTTCCGGCGCGACGCCCCGGCGCGAGACCACTCCGGTGCTCGGGTTCACCGCGATTCCATCCACGAAATCGAGCCGTTTTCCCTCCTTGAACGGCAACGTCGAGAGCTGGATTTGCCACGGCACGCGGCCCCCGCGGACGAGGCCATGGGACACCTCGCAATCGAGGTACGCGAGGATCTGCTCGCGGCCGGCGCCGGTGGACGCGATCAGCGCCTTCAGCGACTTCGCGACGGGCAAATCGGCGGGGCGATTCCTCGCGTACGCGAAGTGATCGCCGGCCACCGCGAGGATCTCGTGCATCCGCGGCGCGCCATTCGTGGTCCGGGTGACCTGGACTCCGAAGAAGGCCTGATCGCCGCTCGACAGAGACCACCAGTGCTCGACGTAGGCGCCGTCGAGGGCGTGCTCGAGCATGGTGCGCCCGCCGGGGAGCTCGATCCGGCCGGAGTCGGTCGATCCGTCGGGCGGCTGATAGTCAATCTGGTGATGCCAGGTGGAGATCTGCCCGTCGACCGAGGTGAAGCCGGCGAAGCCCTGCTGCGAATAGAGCGTCGCGAGCTCGGCGTCGCTCAGATCGCAAAGCGCGCTGGCCTCCGGGAAGCGCGGGCGGGCGTCGGGGATGCGCACGTCACCGAACAGCGTGGGAGTCTGGATGCTGCGGACCGCGGTGGTGCCGTCGGGCGGCGCTCCGCGGCGTTGCATCGACTCGCGCTTCCAGGCACCGGACAGCCACGGCGGGACGGGCTCGAGATCGTGCATGCATCACCCCTGCGCGGCGGCGGGATCCATCCACATCGGCTCCCGGTGGTGGCCGTCGAGATCGTGGAAGCTCCAGCCGTACATGAAGCCATGATCCTGGGCGGGCATCGCGTGCTTGCCGCCGCCGGCGATGGCCTTCGCGACCATCTCGTCGACCTCGGCGCGGCTGCCGCAGGAGAGCGCGAAGAGGGCCTCGGTGTGGGTGCTGGTATCGCAGATCTGCTGCCTGGTGAACTGCTTGAAGAAGGGAGTGGCGATGAGCATCACACAGGCCTTGTCGCGAAGGCGTCGTAGTAGCTGTCCACCAGCGCGGTTTGCGCGCGGGTGAGCACCGCCGGGGCGTCGCCGAGCGGGCGTGTCGCGAGCGCCGCGCGGGCGCGCTGGAGGGCGCTGTTCACGCCGGCGATCGAGGTGTCGAGCGTCGTCGCGACCTCGGCCGCCGACCAGCCCAGCACCTCGGTGAGGATCGACGCCGCGCGCTGCTTCGGCGGCAAATGCTGCAGCGCCGCGACGAACGCGAGGCGAATGCTCGGCCGGAGCATCAAGCGCTCGGCCGGATCGCCGTCTGCGGGGATCGCCTTTTCGTCGGGGCTCGGCTCGAGCCAGTGGGCGCGCGGGCGCTCTTCGAGGACGTCATCCACGGTGCCGTGCGGGCCGCCTTCGATCGGCCGCTCGCGGCGCTTTCGATCGGAGAGCGCGTCGAGGCACGCATGCGTGGCGATCCGGTACAGCCACGTGCGGAGCGAGGAGCGCCCGTCGAAGCCGTCGAGGCTCTTCCAGGCGCGCACCATCGTCTCTTGAACGGCGTCGTCCGCGTCAATCGCCGAGCCGAGCATGCGATAGCAATGCCCGGTGAGCGCGGCGCGGTGCTGGTCGAGGTGACTGACATTCTGGACCATCGAGGCCGACGCTAGCAAGCGAGGGAAAGAGCGTCAACGACCGGCCGATCTCGACGATCGGTCGGAACGCCAACAATCTAACCCGCGGCAGCCTGCCGCTCGGGCACCGCATCGACGACGATTTCGCCCTTCTCGACGCCCACGAGGGCGACGGCGCCGTCCTCGAGATCGCCGCGCAGGATCAGCTCGGCGAGGGGGTTCTCGATCAGCCGCGCGATGGTGCGCTTCATCGGCCTCGCGCCCATCTCGGCGTCGAATCCGCCTGCCGCCATGAGCACGTCAATCGCGGCGGGATCGACGTCGAGGCGAACGCCGCGCGCGAGCAAGCCATCGGCGAGGCCGCCGAGCAGGCGCCTGGCGATCTCCGCGACCTCGGGCCGCGTCAACGCGCCGAAGCACAGCACCTCGTCGATGCGGTTGTAGAGCTCGGGCGGGAGGTGCGCTTTCGCCGCGCCGATCATCGTGTCGCTCATGCGATCCGGCGAGACCGCCGCGACCGCGCGCGAGAAGCCCACCGAGCGCTCGGCCTTCATCGCCCCGGCCTCGGCCGCGCCGAGGTTCGAGGTCATGACGATCACCGCGTTGGTGAAGTCGACGCGTCGTCCGCGACCGTCGGTCAGCCGGCCTTCGTCGAAGACCTGGAGGAACGCTTCGAGCACGTCGCGGTGCGCCTTCTCGATCTCGTCGAGCAAGATCACCTGGTAAGGGCGGCGTCGCACCGCCTCGGTGAGCTGTCCGCCGGCCTCGTGACCGACGTAGCCCGGGGGCGCGCCGACGAGCCGCGCGACCGAGTGCGCCTCGGCGTACTCCGAGAAATCGAGGCGCGTCATCGCGTCGGGCGAGTGGAACAGCGCCTCGGCGATCGCCTTGGCCGTCTCGGTCTTCCCGACGCCGGTCGGGCCGAGCAGCAGGAACGATCCGATTGGCCGTCGACCGCGCAGACCGGCGGCGTTTCGCCGCAAAACACGGGCGATCCGCGCCATCGCCGGCGTGTGGCCGACGACGCGCTCGGCGAGCAGCGCCTCCATCCCGAGCATGCGATCGCGATCGGTCTCGAGGAGCCGCTCGATCGGCAGATCGGCGAGCTCGGCGACGACGTCGGCGACCTCGGGCGGGCCGATCTTCGTCGACACGGCGGCCTTGCGATCGCCGCTCGCGACCCTACGGCGGGTGCGCGCGCCGGCGAGATCGAGGATCGAGATCGCCTTGTCGGGCAGCGCGCGGCCCGGCAAGTAACGCATCGACCACGAGATGGCCGAGGCCAGCGCCTCGTCGGTGTACGCGAGGCCGTGGTGCTCGCCGAGGTTGACGGCGACGCTCTGGAGCAAGAGAAACGCGTCTTCCTCGCAGGGCTCTTCGATCTCGAGCAGGCTGAAGCGCCGCGCGAGGCCGGCGTCGGGCTCGATCGATCGGCGGTACTCCTCGGTCGTCGTCGCGCCGATGATCCTGAGCTCGCCGCGCGCGAGGGCGATCTTGATCTCGGCCACTGCCTCGTCGAGGCCGCTCGACCCGAGCAGCTCGTGGACCTCGTCAATGAAGAGGATCACGGCGCCACCTGCGTCGCGGACCTCGGCGCGGATCGCCGCGATCTTCTCGGCGAGCGCGCCGCGCGTGCCGGTGCCCGCGATCAGCTCGGAGACGACGAGCTCGATCAGGATCCGCGGCGTCCCGGCCTCGGCGATCGAGACGAAGCGCTGCGCGAGGCCGCGCACGATCGACGTCTTGCCCACGCCCGACGGTCCGACGAGGCAGGCGCTGTTGGCGCTGCGCTTGGCCAGCACGTCGAGGATCTGATCGATCTCGGCGTCGCGCCCGACGACCTCGTCGAGCTTTCCTTCGGCCGCGGCGAGCGTGAGGTTGTGGCCGATCGACGAGAGCGCCGGGAAGAGCGCGCGGTCGAGGGCGAAGCGCGAGACGGCGGCCTCGGTGACGCGCGGGCGGCTCGGCGGCGGCGACGTGGGTCGCGAGGCGGCGTCGCGCTTCGTTTGAGGTGCAACGATCTTCGCGGGCGCGACGAACGGCGTCGGCGCGGGCGCGGATGTGGACGCGACGGGGCGCAGCGGCTCGCGTCGCGGCGCGCTCGGCGGCGGGTAGAGCGAGACGGTGACGCCGGGCTGCATCGAGCTCGGCGGCGACGATTTGCTCGGCAGAAGCGGCGTCGGCGTCGATCGCGTTGGCCCGGCGCGGAGAGGCGTCCGCTCGATCTCGGCGCGGCGCGCCGTCCCGAGCGCGGGGCGCCGCGCGGCGACCACCCCGAGCGCGAGCTGCATCGCTCCGGCGCGCAGCCTCGCCAGATCGACGCCCGCGTGGAGCAGCGATCGATGCGCGGCGGCGCTGCGATCGGCGAGCAGCGCCAGCAGGAGATGCAGCGCCCCCGGCTCCGGCGAAGGCGCCCGCGTGGCCACCTGCCGCGCCGCGGCCAGCAGCCGCCCGATCGGGTCCGGTCCTTCATCATCGAACGATCGGCTGGCCTTGAGGAGCACGTCCTCGTCCAGCTTGCGCGAGCGCAGCAGCTCGGCCGCGGGGCCCTCGCCGGCCGCGATGGCGGCGAGCAAATGGACGCTCGTCACCCGCTCCTTGCGGGCGACTGCGATATCCTGAGCGTGCTTGCGCAGCGTGACGAGCTCGGCTTGCGAGCGGGCGTTTCTCATCCGTCGGGCTCTCCAGACTCGGGGTTCGCACGCCCAGCGAGGGGGGGCCAAGTTCACGCCGCCCATGAATAGCTTTAAAGTGTCTCCATGAGCCCCACCGAGAAGAGCCCCGCAGAGCCAAAGGCAGATCCCGCAGCCTCGCCGCCGAGCGGGCTCGGCATCCTGTTCCTCGCGGCGGCGCTGGCGCTGATGCTCGTGCTCTCGTTCGTCGCGTTGATCGCGTACATGGCGTTCTCTCCGCAGAAGACCGTCAATCCGCCGTCGCTGCCCTCCGCTCGACCGGCGCACGAGGGGCAGTGGCTAGCCCCGGGCATGGCGATCGATCGGCGCACGTGAGCGTATTGCTGGCGTGCGCGGTGCTCTACGATGCCGCGGTGGCAAGGAGTGACGACAGTCCAGGTCTCGAGCTCGACGATCTCGACGCGCTCGACGAGGCCCCGCGGGCGTCGACCACCCCGACGCCGCGCGCGCCCGAGGGCCTCGCCGCGTGCCTCTCGGAGGTCGGCATCGCGGTGATCGAGACCGACGCCACGTCGGCCGTGCGGACGCTCAACGCCGCAGCAGAGCGCCTGACGGGCTGGGCCCAGGCTCGGGCCCTGGGGCAGCCGCTCGACAGCGTTTTCCGCGTTATCGCGCCCAGCAGCGGTGGGCCGGACTCGGTCCGATCGCAGGATCTCGGCGCGGCGCCGCAGGAGCACACGGCCCTGATCGAGCGCCCCGATGGCCAGGTGATCCCCGTCCGCCACGTGCTCGGCAAGAACGACGCTGGCACGGGCAGCCTCGTCGTCTTTCGCGACGTCAACGCCCAGCAGTTCCTCGCGCTCCAGCTCGCCCGCCAGGCCCGCTACGACGTGCTCACTGGCCTGCTCAACCGCCAGGCCTTCGGCGAGCGCCTGGAGGGCGTGCTCGCCGAGCACCGGCGGAGCGGCGGCCGGAGCGCGCTGATTCACTTCGATCTCGATCGCTTCCGCCTCGTCAACGCCACCTGCGGCCACGAGGCGGGCGACGATCTCCTGCAGTGGGTGGCGACTCGACTCCACGAGTTCGTCGGCCCGTCCGATTCGGCAGGCCGGATCGGAGGCGACGAGTTCGCGCTCCTGCTCGTCGGCCGCGAGCTGGGCGAGGCCGAGCGCCTCGCGCGCGACGTGCAGCGCCGCTTGCTGGAGTTTCGCTTCGGCTTCGAAGAAAAGACGTTCTCCGTCGGAGCGAGCTTTGGCCTGGTCTCGTTCGACGCCGAGATGCGCCGCTCGGCCGACGTGTCGAGCGCCGCGGACCACGCCTGTCGTCAGGCCAAGGACGCCGGGCGCGGCCGGATCTCGGTCTACGTCGAGGACGCGGCGATGGCCCAGACCCGGAGCTCGATTCAATGGGTCGCCTCGATTCAAAGGCACCTCGAAGACGGCGGGCTCCGCCTCTTCGGCCAGAGCATCCACGCGCTCTCGCCCGGCGCCGGCGTCGGCGCGCACTTCGAGGTGCTCTGTCGCCTGGTCGGTGAGGACGGCCAGCTCCACTCCCCGGTCGGCATCATCCAGGCGGCCGAGAACGCCGGCCTGATGGACGCCATCGATCGCTTCGTCGTGCGTCACGCCCTCCGCGCCGTGGGCTCGTTGCCCCAGCGTGCCTTGCGGCGGCTCGAGACCTGCGCGATCAACCTCTCGGGGATATCGCTCCTCCGCGAGGGGCTGCTCGACTACATCGTCGACGAGATGCAGCGCGCCAGCGTGCCTCCGAGCAAGATCTGCTTCGAGATCACCGAGACGTCGGCGCTGGCAAACCTCGGTGAGGTCCTGTGGCTGATGCAGGAGCTCGGCGGCATGGGCTGCCGCTTCGCCATCGACGATTTCGGGAGCGGCCATGCGTCGTACGGTTACCTGGAGACGCTGCCGGTCGACTACCTGAAGATCGACGGCGTGTTCATCCGCGACCTCACCGACAACGCCCTTCACCGCGCCATCGTCGAGTCGGTCCACCGCATCGGCTGCACCCTCGGGATCAAGACGGTGGCCGAGTCGGTGGAGACGCAGCCCGTCGCCGACATGCTCGCCGGGATGGGCGTCCACTACGCGCAAGGGTGGCTGTACGGCCGCCCCAAACCGATCAGCGAGATCTGCGCCGAGCTCGACGCGGATCCGAGCGTTTAGAGTGCCTGACGAAGCGGACCGAGCGGGCCAAGGAGACGCAAGCTCGTCAAGGCGCGAGGGTGAAGGCGTGCGATAGCACGCCGAACCCGAGCAACGCAGGCGAGCGCCGCGTATCCGCAGGCCCGCGACAGGAGCATTTGTCAGGCAATCTAAACTCTCGCTGACTCTTCAGGCCAGGCGCGAGCGGATCGCCTCCACGACCTCGAGCCGATCGAAGAGCCGCTCGATGTAGTCGAGGCGGTCGGTCTCGATCACCAGCGAGGGGGAGAGATCGTACCGAGCATACCAGTCCTCATAGAGCCTCTCCAGCGAGGCCAGGTAGCTCCGGGGGATCTTCTTCTCGAAGGCCCGCCCGCGGCCCTGGATGCGCTTCGTCAGCGTCTTCAGCGGGCAGCGCAGGTAAATCATCAGATCCGGCGGGCGGATCTCCTCGCGGAAGGTGCGGTAGAGATCCTGGTACATGGCCCAGTCGCGGTCGTCGAGATACCCCTTCTCGTGGAGGTGCGCGGCGAAGACCTCGGCGTCCTCGTAGATGGTGCGGTCCTGCACGACGGGGCGCGGATCCTCGGCCGCGCGGCGCACGACGTCGCGGGAGATCTGGAATCGTCGAACCAGAAAGAAGAGCTGCGAGCTCATCGCCCAGCGGCCCATGTCGCCGTAGAAGTCGGACAGATACGGGTTCTCCTCGTTGGGCTCGAAGAACGGGATCATGTCGAACTGATGGCGCAGCCACTCGACCAGGCTCGATTTACCCGAGCCCATGTTGCCCGCGACGGCGACGACGCGAGGGCGCTTGACCAGGGGTGCTTCAGGGCTCATCGCCGCGCTCCAGCGTCCGGGCATTCGTGGACGGTCATCGTGCAGATGTTGGTGCGTTCGCAGGTGGTCGCGATCGCAAAATCCCGGCAAACGCGGCCTCGTTCGTGGGGATGGTCGGTGTCGGAGGCGACGGGGTGCGGGCGCGGAGAGGGGTTGACGGCGCACGAGGCGTCCCCCTCGCAGGGCACGGGGGGAACGCGCAGCGTGGCGCAGCGACGGGCGCCGTCGTCGCAGTAGCAGAGCACGCCCTGGTCGCGGAGAGGCGGTTGCCGGTTGGACCGAGGATCGCTGTCGCAGGCGTCGCTCGCGGGATCGTAGCCGCAGTCGCGATCGGCGCTGCAAGCCACCTCGCGAGGGCCGCCGACGGCGAGCGGCGGCGCGGCGGCGCCGGCGAGCGCCACCGCCGAGGCCGCGCCGAAGAGGCCGAGGAGAGCCCGCGCGACCACGGCGATCACAGGAGGAGCGAGAGCCCGAGGGACTGCACGATCGAGGCGTCGAGCACCGGGAGAGGGCCAATCGTGCGCTTCTTCCCCGCGGCGTCGATGGCCTGTGCGGTGGCGATGGCGGTGCCCACCTGACCGATGAGCGGCGCCGCGGTGAGCTCGGCCCGGAGGCTGAGCCAGCGCGGGATGAGATCGAACGAGAGGCCGAGTCCCATCGGGATCTCGACGGCGTAGGCCGATCGCTCCGGCAGCGTGAAGGCCGCTTGCCCGGGATCCTGCGCCGTCATGCGCGGGTACTCGAAGCGCCCCCAGCCGAAGCCCGCGGTGATCCACGCGCGGAGGCGCGGAGTGAAGGCGATCGACGGCGAGAAGCGCACGCCGAACATGTACGAGTTGACGGGATCGCTCGTGACGAGGGTGCCCTGCGGCTGCGCGAGCGCGCCGTGCGACATGTGCACCGGGTGCCGCGCGCCCTCGAGGTAGAACGTGAAGCGCAGGTGCGTGACGAGCTGCCAGTCGAGGTGCGCGCCGTAGCCGAGCGTCGCGCCGAGGCGCACGGTGGAGCTCGTCGGACGCGCCAGGTAGAGCAGATCGGGCCCGATCTCGAGGTGGCGTTCCCACGGGAGCAGCGGCGATGGAGGCTCGGGCGGGAGCGGCGGACGCGGCGCTTTCTCCGGCGATGGCGTGACCGTCGTGGCCGCGACCGGCGTCGTGTCGGCCTGCGCTGTCCCGATCGATCCGAGCGTGATCGCAACGAACACCGCCCACGCCTTGCCGACCCGCATGACGACCCGTGTAGCAGGGATCGCGCGCCGCCCGAAGCATCCGACGCGGTCCGTTCTCATCTTCGTGCAGGCGGCGCTGGCCGCGCGGCGGAAGGTTTGGCAGACTCGCGCCCATGCGTTGCGCTGCCTTGCTCTCCGTCGCTCTCTTCGCCACGTTCGCCGCCCTCGGCTGCGCCCGGGCGCCCGCGCCCGACATGGCCCCGACGCCCCCCGCGGCCACCGGCGAGGGGCGCGGCCCCGCCGGCGGCGTGAAGCAGGCGACGGTCAGCGCGCTGCGCCCGCTCACGCAGAAGAAGTTCGGCTCGGCGATCACCGAGGCGAACACCACGACCCTCGCGTCGCTGATGTCGGAGCCGTCGCGCTTCGCCGCGAAGACGGTCCGCACCGAGGGCACCGTCTCCGCGGTCTGCCAGTCGATGGGCTGCTGGATGGAGATCGTCGACGAGTCCGGTCAAGCGCACATCAAGATGGCCGGCCACGCCTTCTTCATCCCGAAGGACGCGAGCGGTCACCACGCCGTCGTGCAAGGCCGCCTCCTCAACGCGGCTGGTCCCGCCTGCGCCGCGAACGATTGCAACGCCGGGAACACGCCCAACGCCGGCCGCGGCGAGCAAGCGCAGATCGAAGCCACGGGCGTCGAGCTCATGGACTGAGCCTCGCAGTCGGCGCCGCGTGGCGCTGACCGTCGCCTAGTTCGCCCGCGCCGCGCGCCTCGGTGTACCGTGCGCGGGTGTTCGTCTGTACACGCCGTCAGCATACGCCGGAAGGGCGCGGTCCCGCCGCACCCGCGAGCGATCGTCGTCACCGCGCTGTCACACGATATGGACACGATCGCCGCGAACTGGAGGGTTTCCATCGATGAGCCGACGTGCATTCTCGCTGTTCTGGCTCTTTGTCGCGCTCCTCTCGGGCTGCGATAAGCCCACGAGCGACTCGGCTCCCGCCGCGTCGGGCTCGAGCGCCCCGCCGAGGGCGAGCGCCTCGGCCTCCACCGCGCCGGCGCTCGCGAGCGCGCTCACCATCATTGTCGCTTACGGGAGCGAGAAGAAGACCTGGCTCGAAGAGCAGGCCGCCGCCTTCAAGGCCTCGGGCGCAAAGACGAAATCGGGGCGCCCGATCGTGGTGCAAACCCAGGCCATGGGCTCGGGCGAAGCGGTGCAAGGCATCGTCTCTGGCACGCTCAGACCCACCGTGTTCAGCCCCGCTTCGGCGCTCTACGTGACGATGCTCAACAACGCGTGGGCCGCGAAGACCGCGACGGCCAAGCCCATCTCCCCCGCGGGTGAGCCGCTCGTGCTCTCGCCGATCGTGGTCGCGATGTGGAAGCCGATGGCCGAGGCGCTGGGCTGGCCCGGCAAATCGATCGGCTGGAATGATCTGCTCAAGGTCAACGGCAACCCGAAGGGCTGGGGCGCTCTCGGTCACCCGGAGTGGGGCCGCTTCAAGCTGGGCCACACCCACCCCGAGTACTCGAACTCGGGGCTCCAGGCGATCCTGGCCGAGGCCTACGCCGGCGCGAAGAAGACGCGCGGCCTCACCGCCGCCGATCTCGACAAGAAAGACACCGTCGCCAAGCTGACCGAGATCGAGCAAACGATCGTTCACTACGGCAAATCCACGGGCTTTTTCTCGGACAAGATGCTCGCGCGCGGCCCGTCGTACCTCTCGGCCGCGGTGCTCTACGAGAACCTGGTGATCGAGTCGTACGCGAAGCCTGCGAGCACGTTCCCCATCGTCGCGGTGTACCCGACCGAGGGGACGTTCTGGTCCGATCACCCGTACGCCGTGCTCGACGCGGACTGGGTCGGCGCCGAGGAGCGCGAAGGCGCCAAGGCGTTTCTCGATTTCCTCAAGGCGCGGCCCGCGCAGGAGCGAGCCCTCGCGCTCGGGTTTCGCCCTGCCGATCCGACGATCGCCATCGGCGCGCCCGTCGACGCGGCCCACGGCGTCGACCCGAAGCAGCCGCAAACGCTGCTCGAGGTCCCGAGCGGCGCGGTGCTCGAGAAGCTCATCGCCGTGTGGCAAACGGCGAAGAAGACCAGCGACGTGATCATGGTCTTCGACATCTCGGGGAGCATGAGCGGCAAGCCGCTCGCCGAGGCCAAGCAGGGCGCGAAGGCCTTCCTCGGCACGCTGCACGAGCGCGACGACGTGAGCTTGATCTTCTTCAACGGCAACGTGTTCCCGACGATCGGCCCGAAGAAGCTCGGCCCGAGCCGCGCCGAGCTCGAGGCCAAGATCGACTCGCAGATCGCCGATGGAAACACCGCGCTCTACGACGCCGTCGCGCAGGCGTACGACACCGCGAAGAAGCGCGCCGCGAAGTCCTCCGCGGCGATCCACGCGGTGATGGTGATGACTGACGGCCGCGACGAGGGCAGCACGCTCAAGCTTCCCGAGCTGACGCAGCGCTTCGCCAGCACCGACGGCGAGAGCGCGAGCGAGGTGAAGATCTTCACGATCGCCTACGGGGATCAGGCCGATCCGACGATCCTCGCCCAGATCGCCGAGGCCGCGAAGGGCACGAGCGCGAAGGGCAGCACGGCGACGATCGTCGAGGTGTACCGCGACATGGCGGCCTTCTTCTGAGCGCGGCGCAAGGCACGAGGAGCGAGGCGTAGCGTGGCGAAAGACGACGACAGCGGAGCGAAGAATCCCCTCGGGCGCGTCCTCACGAAGTCGATCCTGAACACCGTGAACCTGGTGGTCGCGGGGTCGGCCGCCGTCGGCGCGGCGGCGCTGCACTCGATCCCGCTCCTGGCGATCGGCGGCGTGGCGTACGGCGCGCTGGTGGCGTGGGATCTCGCGAGCCCCGCGTTCTGGAAGAAGGCGCGCAAGAGCGACGCCGAGTCGCTGCCGAGCGCGTCGGACCTCACCGATCAAGGCCTGCGCGAGGTGGTGCGCAACCTCGACGCGGGCCGCGAGAAGCTCGAGAAGGTGCTCGCCGAGACGCCCGACGCGGTGAAGGGCCACCTCGCGGGCGTGCTCGGATCGATCGAGGAGATGGAGGCCGGCGCCGCGCGCCTCGTGAAGCGCGCCGAGGATCTCACCCGCTACCTCGCGACGACCGATCTGAACGCCGTGCGCGTCGAGATCCAGAGCCTGATGCACAAGGCGTCGACGTCGCGCGACGCTGTGACCCGCCAGCAGTACGAGAGCGCCAGGGCCATGCGAGAAGAGCAATTGCGCGCCGTCGACGACATCGCGGGGGCGCGGGATCGCGTGATGGCCAACCTCTCGCGCATGGTGGCGACGCTCGAAGGCCTCTCGCCCAAGGTGGTGCGGATGCGGGCCCTCGATGCTCAGGCGATGGACGCCCTGTCGGGGACGATGAACGACGAGCTCGAGCGCATCAATGGCGACATGAAAGAGTTCGAGGAGACGCTCCAGAGCCTCGGAGAGACGATCAACGTATGAAGACCAAGATCATCATCATCGTGGGTTTCCTGGTCGCGGTCGGGGTCATCCTCTTCGTGACGATGAAGCCCGACGGGAGCGGCCCGATGGCCGCCGGCAGCGCCTCGGCCGCGGCGCTGGGCTCGGCGGTGCCGCCCGCGGGTCAGACCGAGATCTCGATGCTCTACAGCTCCGAGAAGAAAGACTTCATCGAGGCCGCGGCGCAGCTGTTCCAGAAGGATCACCCCGAGATCAAGCTCACCCTGAACCCCAAAGGCTCCATCGCCGCGGCGCAGGCCATCGTCGATGGCAAAGAGAAGCCCACGGTGTTCAGCCCCGCCGACACGCTGGTGCAGAACCTGCTCGCGTCGGACTGGCAGACCAAGAATCGCTCTGACCTCTTCGCCACCAGCGGTGACGACGCGCCGCAGCCGCTGGTGATAACGCCCCTCGTCTTCGTGGCCTGGGAAGACCGCGCCGAGGTGCTGCTCAAGGCCGCCGGCGGGACGATCACCTGGAAATCGATCCACAAGGCAGTGACGTCGAACGAGGGCTGGCCGGCGATCAAGGGCAAGGCCGAGTGGGGCTTCGTCAAGCTCGGCCACACCGATCCTACCCAGTCGAACTCGGGCCTGCAAACGCTGCTCTCGATGACGCTGGAGTTCCACGGCAAGACCACCGGCCTCGAGGTCGGCGACATCCTCAAGCCGAAATACCAGGACTTCATCAAGGAGCTCGAGAAGGGCGTGCCGAAGTTCGAGGTCTCGACGGGCCAGTTCATGACGGACATGATCCGCTTCGGCCCCTCGAAATACGATATCGCCGTGGTGTACGAGAACCTCGCGATATCGCAGATCGAGAACGCCCAGGGCCGCTGGGGCAACCTCAAGATCTACTATCCCAGCACCACGCTGTGGAGCGATCACCCCATCGCCGTCGTCAAGGCCGACTGGGTGACGCCGGCGCAGAAGGCCGCCGCCAAGGTGTGGATCGACTACCTGAAGAGCCGCCCGATGCAGGAGCTGGCGCTGAGCTTCGGCTTCCGCCCGGCCGATCCGACGGTGCCGATCAAGACCGCCGACGCCAGGAACCCCTTCACCCGCCTGGCCTCGCAGGGCGTGAAGCTCCAGATCAACCCGATGGCCACGCCGCCCGACGGACAGGTCATTCGCAACCTGATGATGATGTGGTCGCGCGTCGTGCAGAAGTAGGCTGACGCCGCGACAGGCAGCCTGAAGACTGCCTATTTGCGGGTCGCGAAGGCCCGGATCGCCGCGCGGTGGTCCGGGCTTCCCCATCTCGCCGCAAAGGCCTCTCGCTCGCGATCGATCGCGGCGCCGCGGCGGGCTTCGCGGACGTCGGTCAAGGCACGCTTCAAGGCCCCCACCGAGTCGCGCGGGTTCTCGGCGATGCGGGCGATGCGGGCGAGCGCGCGGGTGCGGGCGGCGCCGCGCGCGACGACCTCGCCGGCGAGGCCGATGCGGAGCGCCTCGGCGGCGTCGACCTTCTCGGCCGTGAAGAGCAGGCGCGCGGCCTCGATCGGGCCGACGCGCTCCACGAGGCGCGTGAGGCCGCCCCAGGCCGGCGAGAGGCCCATCCTGGCGTGGCGAAACGCGAACGCCGCGTGCTCCTCGACGATCACCAGATCGCAGAGCAACACGATCTCGCAGCCGCCGCCGAAGACGTCGCCGCTCACGGCCGCGATCACCGGGAGCGGGCTCTGCTCGATGGCCGCGAGCTCGGCGCCGAGCGCGACGATCGCGTCGCCGCCGCGAGGATCGTCGACGAGCGCCGCGAGCAAGTTGAGGTCGCCGCCGGAGAGGTACGTGGGGCCCGCGCCGGCGAGGACGACGCCACGGATCGCTTCGTTCTCCGAGGCGCGCGCGATCGCCGAGGCGATGCCGCGCGCCGTGATCTCGTCGATGGCGTTCCGCGTGGCGGGGCGATCGACGGTGATCACCACCGCCGCGCCGACGGTCTCGATCTGCAGCGAGGCGCGCGGGGCCTCGGCGCTCACGAGGCGGCTTTCCTCGCGGGGCGCGTCGATCGCGCGGGCTCGGTGCGGGCGAGCGGGCGGGTGCGCTCGTGCTGGATCGCCCCGAAGATCCGCTCGTCGAGGGCCTTGCGCGAGACCTTCCCGTGCTCCTCGGCGTAGCGCTCGGCGTGGCTCACGAGCGCGCCGGCGACGTCGATCCCGGTCGACGTCTCGATGCCTTCGAGCCCCGGCGAGCTGTTGATCTCCAGCACCTTGGGGCCGTGGCGCCCTTCGAGGAGATCGACGCCCGCGACCTCGAGCCCCATGGCCTTGGTCGCGCGGATGGCGACGCTGCTGTAGCTGCGCGGGATGCGCACCGCCGCGCCCTTGCCGCCGCGGTGGAGGTTGGAGCGGAACTCGCCGGCCTTCGCGGTGCGACGCATCGCCGCGATCACCCGGCCGCCGACGACGATGACGCGGATGTCGCGCCCCTTCGACTCGCGGATGTACTCCTGCAGCACGATGTCCTGGCCCATGGCCCAGAAGGTCTCGAGCAGCGAGTGAACGGCCTGCGGCGTCTCGGCGATCATGGTGCCGATCCCCTGCGTTCCCTGCTGCAATTTCACGATCGCCGGGCAGCCGCCGACGAGCACGAGGGCGGCGTCGACGCCGGCGGGGCTGCGCGCGCAGACCGTGGTGGGCACGTCGACGTTGCGCCGCGTGAGGAGCTGGAGCGCGCGGAGCTTGTCGCGGCTGCGCGCGATCGAGACGGCGCCGTTGAGCACGGGGACGCCCATCAGATCGAACTGGCGCACGACCGCGAGGCCGTAGTTGGTGATGCTCGCGCCGATGCGCGGGATCACGATGTCGTAGCGAGGGACGGCAGCGCCGCCGACGAGGAGCGATCGCTTGCCGCGCGAGACAACGATCTGGAACTCGAGCGGATCGATGACGCTGACCTGGTGCCCACGGGCACGCGCAGCGAGCACGATGCGGCTCGTCGAGTAGAGCGAAGCGTTGCGGGAAAGCACGAGGAGCCGCATGCGGCGCCGGAGGCTAGCAGCATCCGTCGCGAGCCGTTCTCCTTCGTTCACCTTCCATGATCCGGCGCGCGATCCGACGCGCGCCACGCGAGCCTTGCAACGAGAATCATTTAGTGTACGAATCATTCGTCCGCCGACGACACCCGGGCGAGACCTGAGGAGAAAGCGCGCATGTGGCAGCCGTTCACCGAGGACCATCAGCAGTTCCGCAAGACCGTCCGCGCCTTCGCGGAGAAGGAGCTCGCGCCCCACGTCGAGGAGTGGGAGGCCGACGAGCTCTTTCCGAACTGGGTCTTCAAGCGCGCGGGTGAGCTCGGCATCCTCGGCGCGCACTTCCCCGAAGAGCACGGCGGCGCGGGCCTCGACTACTGGTTCTCCGCCGCGAAGGCCGAGGAGCTCCCGCACAGCCACATGGCCGGCGTGAACATGGGCCTGCTCGTGCAGAGCGACATGGCGACGCCGGTCATCAGCGACATCGGCACGAAGGAGCAGATCGAAGAGTTCCTCAAGCCCGCGCTCGCCGGCGACAAGATCGCTTCGCTCGGCGTCTCCGAGCCCGCCGCGGGCAGCGACGTCGCCGGCATCCTCACGACCGCCAAGCAAGACGGCGACGACTTCGTGATCAACGGCTCGAAGACGTTCATCACCAACGGCACGCGCGCGGACTTCGTGACGATGCTCGTGAAGACGGCGCCGGATCGCGGCGCGCACGGCTGCTCGTTCTTCCTCGTCCCGACCAACCTGCCCGGGTTCAACGTCGCCAAGAAGCTGAAGAAGATCGGCAACAAATCGAGCGACACGGCCGAGCTCTTCCTCGACGACGTGCGCGTACCGAAGCGCTACCTGCTAGGCGAGGCCAACATGGGCTTCATGTACCTGATGCAGAACTTCCAGACGGAGCGCCTCATCGCGGCCGTCGGCGCGGTGGCGTCAGCGTTCCTCATCCTGGAGAGCACCATCCAGTACGGCCGCGATCGCAAGGCGTTCGGCAAGCCGATCATCAAGCGCGAGGTCTGGCAGCACAAGTTCGTCGACCACTACACGAAGCTCGAGGCCGCCCGCGCCTTCGTCTACAAGTGCGTCGATCACTACAACGATGAGAAGTACGTGAAGAAGGTCCCGCTCTCGATGGAGACGGTGAAGCTCATCTCGATGGCGAAGATCCTCGCCGGCGATCTGATCTCGGTCATCGTCGACGACTGCCTCCAGTTCCACGGCGGCTGGGGCTACATCGAGGACTTCCCCATCGCCCGGTCGTGGCGCGATCAGCGCCTGCTCCGCATCGGCGGCGGGACGAGCGAGACGATGAAGTACTACGTCGCCAAGCTGATGGGCTTCTAGGGCGCCGATCGCGCTCGATCGACCGCGCCTTGAAGGCCTTCCCGGCGCGGTCAGATCACGTTCGTCATCGACGACGAAAAAATCCCGAGACAAATGCGACGGGCTGAAGTACATGTCGCGTCTCGATTCACCGGGGCTGTAGCTCAACTGGGAGAGCGCCTGACTGGCAGTCAGGAGGTAAGGGGTTCGACCCCCCTCAGCTCCACGAAGTTCTTCGTGGATACCGACGGCACCCGCCGTCCATCGAAAAAGCCTTGAAACAGAGGCTTTCACGGGCCGACGGCGGCGGGTAGCGCAGAGTCCGCGGCCCAGTCGCTCCACGATCCCTCGTAGAGCAGCGTGTCGTCGCGCCCCGCGATCGCCAGCGCCAGCACGTCGTGACAAGCCGTCACGCCCGAGCCGCAGTAGCAGACGATCTGCTCGGCCTGGAGCGCGCCCAGCGATCGATAGCGATCGATCAGCGCCTGCGCGCCGAGGAAGACGCCGCCGGGCGCGACGAGGTTCTCGACGAACGGCGCGGCGACGGCGCCGGGGATGTGGCCGGGCCGCGCGTCGACAGGCTCGCTGCGGCCCTCGAAGCGCTCGCGCGCGCGGGCGTCGAGGACCTTCGCCCGCGGATCGATGCGGAGACGATCGACCGCGACCTTGTCGATGAGGCCGATCCCGCGCGGCTTGAGCTCGAGCTGCGGCGCCATCGTGAGGGCCGGCGACGCGGCCGTGAGCGGGTAGCCCGCGGCGGTCCACGCGGGGAGGCCGCCGTCGAGCACCCGCCCGCCCGGGTGGCCGAACCAGCGGAGGAGCCACCACATCCGCGCGGCGATCGCCCCGCCGGCGTCGTCGTAGGCGACGATGATCGAGCTGCGCGTGACGCCGATCCGCGCGAGCACCCGCGCGAAATCGGCCGCCGATGGCAGCGGATGACGACCGGGTCCGCGGCCCTGCGGCGCCGCGAGATCGAGGTCGAGATCGACGTACGCCGCGCCGGGCAAGTGCCCGCGCAGGTACTCGTCCGGGCCGCGCTTGCCCGCGAGATACCAGCGGACATCGACGACGCGGACGCGGGGATCGTCGAGGTTCTTCGCGAGCCACGCGACATCGACGAGCGGAGTGGGGGTGACGGGGTTCACGCCGCCATCGTACCCCTTCGCCGGCCTCGCGGATAAGATGGGCTCCCCCGCTCGCGACGAAGGCCGCCAAGCTCGGGAGAGAGACGAGAAGATCCGATGCGCATGGCCGTGCTGACGTCGGGCGGCGACGCCCCGGGGATGAACGCCGCGATCCGCACGATCGCCGTCGCGGGGATCAACCGAGGTCACACGATCTTCGGGATCCGCAGGGGATATCAGGGCCTCCTCGAGGGCGACGTCACCGAGCTGCGGCTGGCCGACATCGAGGGCATCACCCACGTGGGCGGGACGATCCTCGGCTCGTCGCGCTCGGCCGAGTTCCCCACGCCCGAGGGTCAAGCTCGCGCCAAGGCCCGGCTGCGCGACCTCGACGTCCAGGCGCTGCTGGTGATCGGCGGTAACGGTTCGCTCGCGGGCGCGCACCTGCTCGGCGAGGACCGATCGATCCAGGTGATCGGGCTGCCCGCGTCGATCGACAACGACATCGGCCACTCGGGCCTGTCGATCGGCGTCGACACCGCCTGCAACACGATCGTCGAGGCCTGCGATCGGATCTCCGATACGGCGCGCGCGCATCGTCGCGCCTTCGTCGTCGAGGTGATGGGCCGACGCTGCGGCTTCCTCGCGATGCGCGCGGGCCTCGCCGCAGAGGCCGACGCGATCCTGTACGGCGAGAGCGGCCTCGACGAAGACGCGCTCGTCGCGCAATTGCGCGAGGTGCTGCGCCGCGCCTTCGCGCCGGGGAGCCACAAGCGCCGCGTGCTGATCGTGAAATCGGAGGGCGTCACCGTCCCCGCGGCGCGCCTGGTGAAGCGCCTCAGCGAACATTTGGTGACAGATGCCCCTGGCGTGGATGTGCGAGAGACGGTGCTCGGCCACGTGGTCCGCGGCGGCAATCCGAGCGCGCTCGATCGCGTGATCGGCCAGCGTCTCGCGTACGCCTCGGTGATCGCCGCCGAGGCGGGCGCGCATGACATCATGCTCGGCTGGGAGGTGCAGGGAGGCTTCGGCGCAGAGACGGCCGATCCGTCGGTGCGCGTGATCCCCCTCGCCGAGGTGCTCGCCGAGACGGAGCGTCAGCTCGACGGCACGAGCCCGATCGTGAAGAAGCGAATGGAGCTGCTGCGCCAGGTGGAGCACCTGCTCGCGCTGTGAGCTCGACCGTCAGCGCGGCGTGATGAAGTCGCCCTTGTCGGGGATCGTCGTCGTGAGCTGACCGTTGCGATCGTAGGGCAAGTAGCGCGGCTGAACGGCGGCGGCCTGCGAGGCGTAGGCGCTGTTCATGATCTGCCAGTGCACGTGCGGGTTGGTGGTGTGCCCCGAGTTGCCGCAGCGGCCGAGCTCGGTCCCGGTGCCGACGATCTGGCCGGGGTGCACGCGAATCGTGCTGGGGATCATGTGCGCCATCAGCGAGAACTCGCCGTTCTGATGGTCGATCACGACGTAATTGCCGTGCTGATCGTAGCCGTTGACGACACCCGGCGTGTTGTCGGGGATGCCGTCGACGGCGATGACGACGACGCCCTGCGCGTCCGCGAGGATCGGCTGCCCGTACGCGGGATAATCGGTGTTCTTCTTGCCGTCGGCGTTCGCGACTTTGCCTTCCGCCGTCGGGAGCACGATGTCGATCGCGAAAGCTTGGTCGTGCGGGTTGCCGTAATGCGTGCGCTGGATCAGCCAGCGTCCGTTGAACGGCAGGCGATACCCCGCGATGATCCCGGGCGGCCCGATCTGGGTGACGACCGGCACCCCGGGAGGAAACGCCGGGCCGGACGGCGCGCAGGCAACGGCGAGGAGCGGAGCGAGGAGAGCGAAGGCAAAGCGAGCTCGGGGCATGATCGAGAGGCTCGCGCGGGTGACGCCCCGGCGTCCAGCGGATCGCGAACGATCCGCGGACGACACTACGGATTCACCTTGATGCCGATGACGAGGGTGCCGCCTTTGTACGTCTGCCCGGCGACGAAGAACGGCTCGCCCGGCTTGGCGTTGACCTCGAGCAGCGGGAGGAAGGTGTTGCCATCCGGCTTCTGAATGCTCGCGGTGACGACGAACTTGCGCGGCTCGCCCTTCTTCTTGGAGTCGATGACGTCTTTCAGCGTCACCATCAGCTCGCGGCCGGTGGGGAGCTTGGTGGTCGTCGATTTGCCCTTCTGGAGCGGGAGCTTGACGCGCTCGAGGAGCTTGTAGCTGTTGTAGGAGGAGAACGGCGGCTGCGCGAGCGCGGGCATCTTTCCGATCTTCGGATCGATACCGCTGCCGTCGTTGGTCGCGTGAAGAATCACGATCTCGACCGCCACCTCGGCGGGAGCGGCCTCGGCGGGCTTGCCCGACTCGTCAGCGAGCGCGCCGCCGCTGCCCGCGGCCAGGGTGACGCTCAGTGCGGCGGTCATCGCGAGAAACAAGCGCGTCATCATCGTTCTCCAGCGGCGTCGTCGTTGAGCCAAACCACAGTGGTGGTGGCGTTTGACGCGGCCGACCCCGTGGGCACGTAAAAAATCGACCCCATCCGCGTGCCAAAATCGACGGCGGCGATTTCGACCCCATGCTCGCCGTCCGCTTCGACGACAGCTTCGGCGATCTTCGCCGGCGCAGGCGGTGCGACGACGACGACCGGTCGAGCCTCCGTCTGCACGGTGGGCTGGGTCGAGGCGAGGTCCGGCTGGACGGCAGCGCGGCCCCAGATCATCAGCGCTGCGGCCGCGGCGATGGCCGCCGCTGCGAGAGCGAAGATCCCGCGTGAGTTGTCGTTGGCGGCCCTGGCGGCCCGCGGAGCGACCGGCGTGAGCGCGATCGGCGCGGCTGCCGCGCGCACCGGCGTCGGCGCGGCGTGAACGACGCCGTTCGAGCGCGATTCGGCCGCGATCTGGGCCATCAGCGCGTCGGCGATGCCGTCGGCCGGCGAGGCCGAAGCGGTGGCCCGCTCGCGAACGATCCCGGACACGAGGCCGAGCGACGACAGCTTGCGACGCGCACCGGACTCACGCGCGAGGAAGGCTTCCACCGCGGTGATCCGATCGGCGTCGAGCTCGCCGTCGGCGTAGAGCATCAGCTCGAGATCCGACGGAATGGCTGCTTTTGTCGGGTTTTCGCTCATGCTACATCCTCCGGCTCGTCGGCGTTCGGTTCGCGCATTCGAGCGCCACCCTCTTCAGCGTAACAATCGGCGAGGGCGCGCTGGAGCTTCTGCCGGGCGTGGAAGAGGCGACTCATGATCGTTCCCTTCGAGACGCCCATGGATTGCGCCATCTCTTCGTAAGACATCCCTTCCACCTCTCGCATCAGGATGACGCCTCGGTGGTAGGGAGGGAGAGCGTCGAGCGCGGCCTGGATGCGGCCGGCGATTTCCTGCCGGCGCAGGACGTCGAGTGGGTCGGCCCCGTCGATGCGCGACACCAGTGCGAAATCACTCTCTTCTTCGGGGATGGGCTGAGCATCTTGAAGCTCGGCGTCCTTGCGGCCGGGCTTGCGCATGAGGTCGATCGCCAGATTGGTGACGATCCGGTAAAGCCACGTGAAGAACGATGAGCCGCCCTGGAAGGCGCCAAGGCCGCGATAGACGCGGAGGAAGGCCTCCTGGACCAGCTCGCGCGCGTCGTTTTCGTCGTGGACGAGGCCCATCGCGATCGCGAAGGCGCGCCGCTGATGGCGCTCGACGAGGCTGCGAAACGCGGCCTTGTCGCCTTTCTGTGCGAGAACGATGAGCCCACGATCTTCCTCCGCCTCTCGACGCCTGGCCTCCTTGGACGCTTGGGCCGAGGGGGTATTCACGCGTCGCGGGATCGGCTCGAAGACCGACGGAAAGCCGTTCGACACCGCGTCGTGGGCGAGATCGTCGTCGCCCATCAGGTCGGGCTCTTCCCCGGAGCCGACACGAGGCTCGGGACGAGGAGTCGCGTCCGGGTGACTGGGCGTGGTGGACACGGGCGTCAGCTTACTTCACAGCGCAGGTTTGGGGCAGCGGACGCGCGCGCCGCCGGTCAGTGATCGTCATCGCCCTCGCCCTGGTCGGCGAGCTCGCCCAGCGTGACGCGGAGATCGAAGGTGCGCTCTGCTCGCGCGACCCGGACGGTGGCGACCTTGTTCACGCCGGCGATGCTCGCGAGCCAGCGGAGCTCGTTCGGGCCTTCGATCGGCTTGCCGTCGAAGGCCACGATCACGTCGTCCGCGGCGAGGCCCGCGCGCTCGGCCGGGCCGCCCGCGAGCACCCGCGTGACCCAGGCGCCCTTGCGATCAGGGCGATGGAGCCGCGTGGCATCGGTCGGGTTCAGCGGATCGACCTCGACGCCGATGGCGCTGCGCCGCAGCTTCCCGTCGCGCAGCAGCGTCGGCAGGAGCTGCTTCACCATGTTGATCGGGATGGCGAAGCCGATGCTGTTGGCGTTGGCGCGCACCGCGGCGTTGATGCCCACGACCTCGCCGCGCGCGTTGAGCAGCGGGCCGCCCGAGTTGCCCGGGTTGATGCTCGCGTCCGTCTGCAAAAAGTTGAAATAGCCGCTGGGATCGAGGCCTTTCACGTCGTCGCGGGTGCGGCCCTTGGCCGAGAGGATGCCCGCGGACACCGTGTGCGAGAGGCCGAACGGGTTGCCGATCGCCACGACCCAATCGCCGACGTCGATCACGTCGGAGTCGCCGAGCGGGACCGAGGCGAGGCCGGTCTTGTCGACCTTCAGCACCGCGATGTCGGTGTGCTTGTCGCGACCGACGACCGTGCCCTTGAGCTCGAGGCCGCTCGAGAAGCTGACCATCACGTCGGTCGCGTCCTCGATCACGTGGTTGTTCGTGAGCAAGTAGCCGTCGGGATCGTAGACGAACGCCGTGCCGAGGCCCTCGGCGACGACGCGCTTGCGGCCGCTCTGCGTCGTGCGTTCGACGCGGGATTTCACGGTCGCCACGGCGGGATCGGCCCGGCGCGCCAGCGGCGCGAACGAGACCGGCATGCCCTCGCCGCTCAAGATGGCAGGCGGCGGCACCGGCGGCGCGACCGCGACGAGCGCCGTCGCCGTCGGGATCGCGAGCGCGCCCGCCGGGAGCCCCGGGCCGGGCGCCCCCGTGGTGCCGCTCGCGGACGAGCCATTGCCACAGCCCGCGGCCGCCGCGAGCAACGCGGCCGAGAGCACGATCGCAGTTGCCCGCAGCGGGTTGCTCACGTTCCCTTCGCGACCTCGACAAACCGCATTCGCAGATCGTAGAGGGCCTGATCGAGCAAGCGTTCCTCTTCGCCCGTCAGGTTACCGCGGGTCTTTTCCTGCAGGAGACCGAGGAGATCGATGTCCTGGCGCGCGAGCTCCGGGTTGCGCTCCGGTTGACCGTCGAGGTTCGGCGCGTCGCCAAGGTGGACGTACGCCGAGCCGATGATCGAGAGGACGAACGTGGAGAAGTCGAGGGTCGGCAGATCCGGCCCCCCCTCGCTCCCTTTCACTCGTCGCCCCCGTTGCCCGAGAGCGCGGGCTGCTCGTAGTTGAGCGACTCGGACTGCGACTCGAGATCGGGGAGCTCGGAGAGGTGACGCTCGATCGCCTTGGCGTCGAGCTGGCCCGCGCCGATGAGGCGGGCGCGCACCCGGAGGTCGAGATCCCACGCGCTCAGCTTGCCCTTGTCTGCTTTCATATCGTGCCGTTCTCCTCGTCGTACTGTGGCGGCTCGCGGCGCTCGGGCGCCCGGCCTTCATCGTTCTGCTGTCAGCGCGCGATCAGCTCGGCTGGCTCTTCTTCGTGAGCTGCACGAGCTCGGTCGGGGCCGCGTGATCGTGATCGTGGCCCGCGTGATCGTGGCCGTCGCCATCGTGGCTGTGATCGTGGCCGCAGCCCTCGTGATCGTGATCGTGATCCGCGCGCTGCTCGAGGTCGGACTGGGCCTCGGCGATCTCTTCCTCGGTCGCGGCGCGCACCGTGGCGACCTCGACCTCGAAGCGGACCTTCTGCCCGGCGAGCGGGTGGTTCGTGTCAACCACGAACGCGTCGTCGTGGACCTCGAGCACGCGCATGGCGATCGGATCGCCGTCGGGGCCGTGGGCCATGAACTCGTCGCCGGCGGCGACCTTGTCGGAGTCGGGGAAGTCGGCCTTGTCGACCTCGAGCAGGCCCTCTTCGTCGCGCTCACCGAAAGCGTCCTCGGGATCAAGGGTGAACACGCGCTTGTCGCCGGCGTGGAGGCCGGTGAGGTTCTTCTCCAGACCGGGGACGATCTGCGCGTAACCATGAACGTATTCGAGCGGCTCGCCCGAGGTCGCGTGGTCTACCTCCTCGCCCTTCTCATCGAAGAGCACGTAGGAGACGGTGACGACAGTATCCGGGGCGATGGCGATGGCAGTCATGGCTCGGCGGGGGTTTGCCACGGGGGTACGGCGCTTTCAAGCAGAGCGGCAATGCATCACCTGTTCAGGCTGGCGGACCTGCCCCTCATCGCCCGTTGATTTGTGAAGTTTCGTGAAAGCGCTCCGGCTTCCAGCAGGGGTCAGAAATACGCCGAGGTCATGCTATGACCGCTCCCCGATGGCCCAGCAGAGCGCTCCGGCGAACGTCACCGCAAGGGAACCCGCCTCGACCGAGGGCGTGAAGTCGCCTTACCGCGAGCCCGCGAAGAGCGATCTCGAGCGTGATCTCTCGAAGGTCGATGGACGCAAATGGTTGCGTCGGCTCGGCGTCCTCCTGGCGATCCTCGCGGTCGTCGGCGGCGTCATGGGCTACCTCGCGAGCACCAAGCCGAAGCCGCCCCCGCGCTACGTGCTCGGGCAGACTTCGAAGGGCGACGTCTTCGAAACCGTGCAGTCGACAGGGCAAGTCCAGCCCCTCACCCAGGTCCAGGTCGGCGCGCAGGTGTCGGGCCGCATCACCAACGTGATGGTCGACTTCAACAGCCAGGTGAAGAAGGGCGACGTGCTCGCCGAGATCGATCCCACGCTGTTCGGCGCGCAGATCGACTCGGGCCGCGCGCAGATCTCCTCCGCGGCGGCGGCGGTGACCAAGGCCGACGCCAACGTGATCGCCGTGCGATCACGGCTCGAGCGCGCGAAGAAGCTGGTGGCCGAGGGCATCGGGACCCAGGCCGATCTCGAGCAGGCGCAGGGCGCCTACGACGTCGCCGTCGCCGACGTCGCCGCGACCAAGGCCAACGTCAACGCGCTCCAGGCGCAGCTCCGATCGTCGCGCACCAACCTCGAGTACACGCGGATCTTCTCGCCCATCGACGGCGTGGTGATCAGCCGCGCGATCGATCCCGGGCAGACGGTCGCGGCCAGCTTCCAGGCGCCCGTGCTCTTCGTGATCGCCCAGGATCTGCGGAAGATGCGCGTCCTCGCCGACATCGACGAGGCCGACGTCGGGCGCCTGAAAGAAGGCATCACGGCCGAGGTCAGCGTCGACGCGTTCCCCGGCGAGAAGTTCAAGGGCACCGTCAGCCAGGTGCGCTTCAGCCCCACGAGCAACGCCGGCGTCGTCACGTACGCCGCGGTGATCGAGGTCGACAACCCCGACGTGAAGCTGCGCCCCGGGATGACGGCGACGGTGTCGATCCGCACCGCCGAGATGCGCGACGCGCTGAGGCTCCCCAACGCCGCGCTGCGCTTCAAGCCCACGCCGCCTACCGACAAGGACGGGAAGAAGATCCCCCAGGATCCGCTGCCGCCGCTCGCCGCGCACAAGGGCCGCATCTACGTGCTCAGCGACGAGACGCCGGGCGCGGAGAAGGTCGTCATGAAGGAGATCGACATCGGCATCACCGACGGGATCACCACCGACCTCAAGACCGACCTCACCGGGCTGAAGATCGTCGTCGACGAGACCGACGATCCGAGCAAGAAATCGAAGGTGTTCTGAGCATGGTCGCTGCAAGCACCGAGGCGGCGAGCGCCGTGTCCCCCGACGACATCATGTTCCTCGACGGGATCACCAAGGATTACGTCACGGAGGCCGTCACCGTGCACGCGCTCCGCCGCGTCGACATCACGATCAAGCGCGGCGAGTTCGTGGCGATGGTCGGGCAGAGCGGCTCAGGCAAGAGCACGATGATGAACATCATCGGCTGCCTCGATCGCCCCACCGAAGGGCGCTACCTGCTCGACGGGATCGACGTCACCCACCGCAGCAACGACGCCCGCGCCGTCGTGCGCAACCGCCTCATCGGCTTCGTCTTCCAGGGGTTCAACCTGCTGCCGCGCACCACGGCGCTCGAGAACGTGGAGCTGCCGCTCGTGTACCGCGGCGTCTCCGCGGGCGAGCGCGCCAAGCGGGCCCTCGAGGCGCTCGAGTCGGTCGGCCTCGCCGATCGGCTTCATCACACGCCGAACCAGCTCTCCGGCGGCCAGCAGCAGCGCGTCGCCATCGCGCGCGCCCTCGTCACCGAGCCGCCGCTCCTCCTCGCCGACGAGCCCACCGGCAACCTCGACACGCGCACCAGCTACGAGGTCCTCGGCCTGCTCCAGGAGCTCAACCGCAAAAACAAAATCACCATCGTGCTCGTCACGCACGAGCCCGACATCGCCGCCTGCGCCAGCCGCGTGATCAACATGCGCGACGGCCGCGTCCGCAGCGACACGTACAACGAGGCCCCGGTCGACGCGCACCAGGCCCTCGCCGATCTGCCGCCGGTCGAAGAGTAGCGGCGGGGGATCGTCCCAATGAAGGGCTTCTTCAACGCCGTTCGCCTCGCCTTGCGGGCCATCGCGCGCGCCAAGCTCCGGGCGGCGCTCACGGTGCTCGGCATCCTCATCGGCGTCGCGGCGGTGGTGATCGTCGTCGCCCTCGGCACCGGCACGCGCGACATCATCACCGGGAAGTTCGCCACGCTCGGCGCCAACATCATCTTTATTTTCCCGCAGTCGACGCAGTCTTCCGGCGCCAAGCAGGGCACCCAGAACCGGATGACGGAGGCCGACGGCGAGGCCATCGCCAAGGAGGCGCTGAGCATCTCGGCCGTCGTGCCGTGGAACGTCGCCGGTGGTCAGGTCGTGTTCAGCGACAAGAACTGGCCGACGCAGATCATGGGCACGACGCGCGGCTACTGGGACGTCCGCGGCTTCACCTTCGCCAAGGGCCAGAGCTGGACGGAGAGCGACGAACAGCTCAAATCCAAGGTCTGCGTGATCGGCGAGGCCGTGCACGAGGCCCTCTTCGGCACCCAGGACGCCGTCGGCCAGTACGTGCGCATCGGCCACTACCCGTACCGGATCGTCGGCGTGCTGGCGAAGAAGGGCAACTCGCCCTTCGGTGAAGATCAGGACGATCGCCTGCTCATGCCGATCGGGAGCTTCCGCGCGCGCGTGCTGCCCATGCCGCCCGGTCGCGTGATGACGCTGATGGCCTCGGCCTCGAGCGAGCTCACCGCCGATCGCGCCGTGCAGCAGATCACCGACATCCTGCGGCAAAGGCACCACATGCAGGGCGAGGAAGACAGCGACTTCGTGGTGCGCAACCCGCTCGAGCTGCGGCGCTCCGCCGAGAAGCTCGCCAACGGGCTCACCGCGTTTCTCATCGTCGTCGCGGCGATCTCGCTCCTCGTCGGCGGCGTCGGCGTGATGAACATCATGCTCGTGAGCGTGACGGAGCGGACG
This sequence comes from Byssovorax sp., assembly GCA_025362495.1. GTDB lineage: Bacteria > Myxococcota_A > Polyangia > Polyangiales > Polyangiaceae > JANYGI01. The sequence goes on from JANYGI010000054.1 coordinate 59,606, forward strand.
CGCGAGATCGGGATCCGCATGGCCATCGGCGCCACCGAGACCGACATCATGGTGCAGTTCCTCGTCGAGGCGGTGACGCTCTGCATGTTCGGCGGCCTCGCCGGCACGGTGCTCGGCCTGGGCTTCATCGCGGCCGTCAACGTCGTCGCCGATCTGAAGATGGCCGTGCCCGTCCCGGCGATCATCGCGGCCGTGGGGACCAGCGCCGTCATCGGCGTCCTCTTCGGGTTCCTGCCCGCGCGCCGGGCCGCGCTGATGGATCCGATCGACGCGCTGCGGAACGAATAGCCATGTTTTACCGCGTCCTCGCGTCGATCATGATCGCCATGCGCATGGTGCGGCGGAACAAGCTCCGCGCCGGCCTCACGGTCATCGGGATCACCATCGGCATCGCCGCGGTGGTGACCACAACGGCGCTCGGGCGCGGCGTGAAGACCTCGGTCGCGGCCACGGTGTCGAGCCTCGGGTCGAACATGCTGATCGTGTTCCCGCACTCGGGCCGCTCGTCGGGCGCGAAGAACAACGCCGCCGGCTCGCGCCTCTCCGAGCTCGACTGCGACGCGCTGGTCCGCGAGTCGACGAGCATCCGCCTCGCCGCGCCGTTCATGCAGGCGATGGCGCAGGCCGTCTACGAGGGCCAGAACACCAAGACCGCCGTGATCGGCAGCCGCCTCAGCTACTTCGAGGTCAGGAATCTCAAGGTCGAGAAGGGCGAGATGTGGTCGGTCACGGCCGAGTCCGTCGGCGAGAAGGTCGTGCTCATCGGCAAGACGACGGCGCACGATCTCTTCGGCACCACCGATCCCATCGGGCGCTCGATCCGCGTCGGCAAGTATCCCTATCAGGTGATTGGCCTGCTCGAAGAGAAGGGCAACTCGCCCTTTGGCCAGGATCAGGACCAGATCGTGTTGATGCCGATCACCACGCTGCGCACCCACGTGCTCCCCACGTCGCGCCCCGGCGACGTGCAAGGCATCATGCTCAGCGCCACGTCCGAGGAGACCACCGGCCGCGCGCTCAAGCAGGTGACCGAGATCCTCCGCCAGCGTCACCACATCGCCGAGAACGACGAGGCCGACTTCGACGTGCGCACCCAGGCCGAGCTCCAGAGCTTGCAGGAGTCAATCCTCGGCGTGCTCTCGGGCCTGCTCATCGCCATCGCCGGGATATCGCTCCTCGTCGGCGGCATCGGCGTCATGAACATCATGCTGGTGAGTGTGACGGAGCGGACGCGCGAGATTGGCATTCGCATGGCCATCGGGGCGCGCGAGGCCGATATCCTGATCCAGTTCCTCGTCGAGGCGGTGGCGCTCGCCGTGGCCGGCGGCCTCGTGGGGACGCTGATTGGCTATGGAGCG